>NZ_BJYL01000001.1 GCF_007991495.1 Sporosarcina luteola
GAACCGTACGTACGGTGGTGTGAGAGGACGGGAGTTAATTACTCCCTCCTACTCGATTGAGGTGGCGGGTTTCGCTACGCAATCAACCCCGGTCGCAACACAACCAACCGCTCCCACAACACAACCAACTCACTTCAGAAAACGCAACCACCTCTCGACAACTCTAAAATCTATAGTATAATAAGTCTCGAAACATAATTACATAGCCAAACATGAAGGTGCCCCGCCGTCAACGCCGGGGTTAAAAGGGAAGCCGGTTCAATGCCGGCGCGGTCCCGCCACTGTATGTGCGAAGCTTGCCGCAACAATGCCACTGGGAGAAATCCCGGGAAGGTGCGGACAAGTGTTAATGCACGAGCCAGGAGACCTGCCTTCATGAGTCACCCGTACCCTACGAGGATAGGTTTGGTGGAAATCAGCACGCTCCTTTGCGTTTAGATTTTTACTAAGCACATCCCTCCGTCCACAAAACGGGGGATTTTTATTTGGAACAAACAGGAGGAAATTGGAATGAAGAAATTTTGGCAATTATGGCTGACAGCTGTTCTCGCTACGTTTTTATTAACAGCTTGCGGCACTTCGGATGATGCGAAAAAGGATGATACCCCGGAAACGGAACAATCGGGCAGTCAAACGACTGATACAGAGCAGGCGGAAGCGTCATTCCCGGTTACGCTCACGGATGCAGTCGGCAATGACATTACGCTTGAACAGGCACCGGAAACAATCGTTTCCATGATGCCGAGCAACACGGAAATCCTATTTGCACTGGGCTTGAATGACGAAATTGTCGGTGTCAACGACTATGACAACTACCCTGAAGAAGCGCTTGAAAAAGAGAAAATCGGCGGTATGGAATTCAACGTGGAAAAAATCGTTGCCATGCAACCGGATGTTGTTTTTGCGCATGAATCCGGCCTTGGCAGTGGTGAAGAAGGACTTCAACAAATCCGCGATGCGGGTATCAACGTATTCGTCGTGAAAAATGCAACGAATTTTGATGAAACCTATACAACGATTGAAACGATCGGACAAGCGACAGGCAAGACAGAAGAAGCGGCAACAATCATCGAGGACATGAAAGCGAAAGTCGAAGAAGTCCTTGCAAAAACAGCAACTGTCGAGAATGAAAAACGCGTATTCATCGAAACTTCGGATGCACCATCCATTTACGCGCCAGGCAAAAATACATTCATGCAGGAAATCCTTGACATGATCGGTGCGGAAAACGTTGTGACAGAAGAGGACTGGGTCATGATCAGCCCCGAAGAGATCGTCAGCCAAAACCCTGACGTCATCATCGTTATGTACAGCTATGTACCGGACATTATTGAAAGCGTGAAAAACCGCGACGGCTTTGCAGACATCACTGCTGTCAAGGAAGACCAAGTCATCCAAGTCGATGAAAACTTAACGAGCCGTACTGGCCCGCGCTTAGCAGAAGGCTTGGAAGAAGTAGCGAAAGCTATCTACCCAGAGGTTTTCGGTGAATAAAGCAACAATTGCCTACATCGTGTCTGCCGCCACACTTATCGTGGCGGTCTGGCTCGGTGTTTCGATTGGAACCGTTAAAATTCCGATCAGCACATTTTGGGATTCATCGGATACGACAGCTTCCAACATCCTTTGGAAAATCAGGATGCCCCGCGTCATTTTAGCAGGGCTCGTCGGCGCATCACTTGCAATCGCGGGAGCCGCCTTCCAAGGGTTGCTGAAAAATCCGCTCGCTGATCCATACACCCTCGGAGTGTCATCCGGCGCCTCTGTCGGTGCCGTTGTGACACTCTTTTTCGGTTTATCGATTCCGATTTTAGGCACATACACCTTACCGATCTTCAGCATGATCGGCGCAGCCTTGACGATGTTCCTCGTCATCGGCTTCGCAAAACTCGTCGACCGTTCAATGAAAATGGAAACGATCATTCTAACCGGGATCATCTTCGGGTCGTTCCTAGGCTCGGTCTTATCGCTTATGATCGCGCTTACAGGCGAAGAACTCAGGCAAATCATCGGTTGGCTCCTCGGCAGTGTTTCGATGCGAGGCTGGAATTACATCCTCATGGTGCTGCCGTTCGTCGTCATTGGCTCATTCATTCTCTGGCTGAACCGCAGGGAATTGAACGCAATGCTATTCGGGGAAGAACGAGCCCATCATTTAGGCGTCAACGTCAAACGCCGGAAATTCATGATTCTTATCGGGGGATCCATACTGACCGGTTCTGCAGTCGCCGTCTCCGGCACCATCGGCTTTGTCGGTCTTGTCGTTCCGCATATGACACGCCTCATGTGGGGTTCGGACCATCGGCATTTACTCACATTATCATTCATGAACGGCGCCTCATTGCTCATCATCTGCGACCTGATTGCACGTACGATCATCTCACCGACGGAACTTCCGGTCGGCGTCATTACAGCATTCATCGGTGCACCGGTGTTCGCGTACATCTTCTACAGACAGAGAAGGAAAGGGGCTATGTAATATGCTGAAAGTCGACAACCTCTCGGGGGGATACGGCAAAGAGCCGATTGTCAAAAACATCTCATTCACTGTGAATAAAGGGGAAGTGCTCGGTATTCTTGGCCCTAATGGAAGCGGGAAATCGACGCTCTTGAAAATCATTTCGGGCATCTTGCAGAAACTGGAAGGAACTGTCCTAATTGACGGGCAAGATGCCGCAGTTTATTCCCAAAAGCAATTTGCCAGAAAGGTCGCGGTCCTTCCGCAGCTCCATGCGCATGCCTTTTCGCATACCGTCAAAGACACCGTAGCGCTAGGCAGGTACCCGCACCAGTCCGGGATTTTCTCGTCCTGGTCGGATGAAGATGAGCGGGCAGTGACCGAAGCACTTGAGTATACGGGCGTTACCCGCTACAAAGACAAGCCGATCGAACTGCTATCAGGCGGTGAGCAGCAGCGTGTCTTCGTCGCACAAGCACTCGCGCAAGAAGCACCTATTCTCTTGCTCGACGAACCGACGAACCATCTCGACATCGCCCATCAGCAACAATTACTCGACACGATTCGTAAGCATTCAGGCGAAAAAGGCGTCACCGTCATCTCCGTCTTCCATGACATCAATCTCGCGTCGCTCTACTGCGACCGACTGCTCCTTATGGAAAAAGGGCAAGTAGCGACAATCGGCGACCCGAAAGACGTCATCCAAGAAGCGACAATCGGCACCGTGTACAATGCGCGCGTAAAAACACAGCCGCACCCCGAACTGCCGAAGCCGCAAATGACGCTCCTCCCTGATACAATGGAGGAAAGAAAACCGTTTACTGTCAATAAACAGCACTTTGCCATCTCGGCGGATCACGTTTCATTCAAAGTCGAGCAGCCTTTAAAAACAATCTCATCCGCCGTCACGAACCCGGGCATGGGGTGGTTCCGCGCATTCGTCAACCGCCACGTCGACGCTAACTATAACTGCGACGACGTCAAAGCGGAAATGGCGCAATATCTTGAACAACGCGGCTACCATCTCACAGACACCGTCGGCATGATGACCGCCGTCACGACTGAGCACGCGGAAATCGGAGAATACGAAGGAGACTTCGGAACAGTCCTCATCATGGTAACAGCAGGCGTCGGCAATGCTGTTGATGTTTCGCAAGCGGTAACGCGCGAGCAACGCGTCGGCACCATCAACACATGGGTCATCGTCAACGGTCATCTGCCCGACGAAGCATTCATCCAAGCGATGATCACGGCAACCGAAGCAAAAACGAAAGCATTGCATACCGAAAACATCAAAGACCCGCTCACCGGCACAATCGCGACCGGCACATCGACCGACAGCCTGCTCATCGCGGCGACGCAAGAAGGCGAGCACTTGCCGTACGCGGGCCCAATCACCCCACTCGGCAAACTGATCGGCCACGGCGTCTACGACTGTACGATTCGCGCAATCCAAGCGTACAAAAAAGCGAAAGGATGGACCTCATAATGCAAGCCCATTTTGTTGCAATCGCGTTAGGGTTCGTCCTTGACCGCCTCATCGGGGATCCCCCGAACTGGCCGCATCCTGTCAGATGGATCGGCACACTCATCTCGAAACTCACCGCAGTCCTGAACAAAGGGCGTGCCCGCGTACTAAAGGGCGCCGGTATGCTGTTCATCATGCTTTTCATCGTTACGGCAATCGTGCTGACAATCGTCGGCATCGCCTACCAAATACATATTGTTTTCGGGATCATCCTTGAAGGTGTGTTGATCGCCATCGGGCTTGCCCAGAAAAGTTTGAAGGATGCCGCGCTCGAAGTGCATGATCCCCTCGTGGCGGGAGATATGGATGAAGCTAGGAAAAAACTCTCCTGGATCGTCGGCCGCGACACTGACAAACTGAAAGAAGCAGGGATCGCCCGCGGAGCGATCGAAACCGTCTCTGAAAACACATCAGACGGCGTTACGTCTCCATTGTTTTGGGCTTTTTTATTCGGGGCGCCTGGCTTATGGATGTATAAGACCGTCAACACGCTTGATTCAATGATTGGCTACAAAGATGACCGTTATCATGAATTCGGCAAGTTTTCCGCGCGCGCGGACGACGTGTTGAACTTCATTCCCGCGCGGATTACAGGGTTTCTTATTCTGTTGACGACTTCGAATGAAGGCGGAATCCCATTTGGAAAGCGGTTCGTCGGCTGGGGGAGAGATGCGAGGCGGCACCCAAGCCCGAACAGTGGATTCCTTGAAGCGGCGACCGCTTGGCAGCTCGGTGTTAAACTGGGCGGGAAAAGTACATATAGAGGGATCGTTTCCGAACGACCGGAAATCGGCCCTGGACAAAAGCCGTTGAAAGCGGCACATATCAAAGCGGCAATCGGGCAAATGCACGCAGCTTCTTTCGCCTTTTGGATACTAATGACAATCATTGGAGTGATTTTCTATGCAATTGCCTGAACACGGGGCGAATCCTTCCCACGTCTATGACCGGCTGGGAGTGACACCGCCCGCACGGATAACGGATTTCAGTGAAAACTGCAATCCGGCGGGACCTCCGCGGGCCGTCCTTGAGTTGTGGCCGGAACTCATTTCACGATTAAACGCCTACCCAGATCCTTCCGGAGAACCGTTCCTGTCGAAGGTCGCCGACTATCACGGCGTCGCTCCTTCATCAGTTATTGCAGGGAACGGGGCAGCCGAATTATTGTCGCTCATCGCAGAGCGGTATCGTGGGAAACGGGCGCTCGTCGTCCATCCGACGTTTTCGGAATATGAAGCGACATTGCGAGCGAAAGGCGTGGAGGTCGTCCGCCTCATTGCTTCAGAGGAGGAAGGCTTCAAGTTGCCGGTGGAGGCGATTTTGGAAGCATTGCCTTCTGCAGACGTTCTCTATTTATGCACGCCGAACAACCCGACAGGCATCATGCCGGAACGCGTGGATCTAGCGGCGATTTTGAAGAAAGCGGGAGAAGCGGGCTGTGAAGTCGTGCTCGACGAAGCGTTTGTCGATTTCATCGATGAAAGCAAGTCATTCATTCCTGAACTGCGAGACTTTCCTCACGTCTTGATCGTCCGCTCAATGACGAAAATGTACGCCATCCCGGGAATCCGCCTCGGCTACGCCGTCGCGCATCCCGTCGTCATCGCGGAAATGAAAGCACAAGCTCCCCATTGGAACGTCAACGGCATGGCGGCCGCAATCGGCGCAGTTTGCCTCGAGCAAGAAGCCTATCGCAACGCGGCAATCCGCCATGCCCGGGAAGAACGCGAAAAAATGACAGCATTTCTGAAACAGCATGGCTGCACAGTAACCGACTCCGAAACGAACTTCCTCGCCTTTAAGCCGGAAGACGCTGGAAAACTATACAAAGACATGCTTGCACGAGGCATCGTGTTACGACACTCGGAAAACTTCCACGGCATGGACGGCCGCTGGCTCCGCATCGGCATGAAAAGCGTTGTGGAAATGGAAGAACTGCGCGCAGAGCTTGCAGATTGGTTCGAGCAAGAAGCTGTAAACGGGAAAGAATGAGCCGTTCTTGGAAGAAACGAGCCGTTGTGCGAAAGAATGAGCCGTTCGTGGGATAAACGAGCCGTGCAAAAGATGTACCGTTTTGAAAAAGAATGAGAACTTTTTGGTGATGAACGAGAACGCTTGGCGAGGTAATGAGAACTCTTTGAAATTGAATGAGAACTTTAAGCGGAAAATGAGAACTGATTCAAGAAGAATGAGAACTTTCCAGGCAAGAACGAGAACTTGCCTTTCCATAACCGCGAGGACAGCCAAACTGCCTGGTGTTTTCACCTCGCGCCAAATGCATCTAACAATTCAACGAACTTATACAGGGAAAAAATGAACAGAACGGTGGTCCGATTGCATAATGGGAAAACTGACATTCATCAGCGGCGGGGTGCGGAGCGGAAAGAGCGCTTTTGCGGAAAAACTGCTCGTCGAAGAGGCAACTGCCGTGCAAGGCAGACTCGTCTACATCGCTTCAGGCCGCGCGACCGATCAGGAAATGCGTCAACGAATTGATAGGCATAAGTTGGATAGGGCCACTCAATCTTGGACGACAATCGAGCAGCAGACGAACCTCCATGAAACGTTATCGTCCATTCAACCGAACGACTTTGTCCTCTGGGATTGCCTTACGACTTGGCTGGCGAATGAACTGTACACAGAACAAGACGGGCAGTTTTGCATCCAAATTGAAAACTGTATGGAGCAGAAAGCGAAAAAGATGCTTGAAACAGTAGAACAAATCCATTCAATAGCAGCACATTTCGTTATCGTTTCAAATGAAGTGCTTGACGAGCCCGCTTCCATTTACGAAGAGACGCAAAAATACAGCGAATGGATCGGCAAGCTCCATCAACAGCTTGTCGGCATGAGCGACAATGCCATCGAAATGGACTACGGCTTGCCGCAATACTGGAAACGGGAAGGGCAGGTGGTTGTGCGATGAAAGGAATCATGGTAATGGGAACGGCGTCCGACGTCGGAAAGACGATGATTTGCACGGCGTTTTGCAGGCTGCTATCGGATGAAGGATTGCGGGTAGCCCCATTCAAATCGCAGAATATGTCGCGATTTTCCGCAAGAACTGAAAATGGGGAAGAAATGAGCCGGGCGCAGTATTTACAAGCGGAAGCCGCTCGCACGACGCCAATCATCGAAATGAATCCGATCCTCATAAAACCGATTGGCGGGATGAAGTCGGATGTCCGGTTTTTCGGTGAAACGTTTGACGCGGTCGATGGATTCGCCTACCGCGAACAGTTTTTCACGAAAGCGCTAGAAGCAATTCGCTCGTCGCTCGCTCGACTCGCGGAAACGTTTGACGTCGTCGTAACCGAAGGCGCTGGGAGTCCCGCCGAAGTGAATTTGAACGACCGGGAAATCGTCAATATGCGGGTCGCGGATATGGCAGATGTGCCGGTTTTGCTCGTTGCCGATATCGACCGTGGCGGCGCGATCGCTTCGATTGTCGGCACGCTCCAATTGCTTGCTCCGGAACACCGGGCGCGCGTGAAAGGGATCATCATTAATAAATTCCACGGAAACGTATCCCTATTCCAAGAAGGCGTCGATTTCATTGAAACGCACACGGGCATTCGCGTCGTCGGGGTCATCCCGCATATGATGAATCACGGGATTGAAGAAGAGGACGCGGACCGGCCGATGTCGGAGGCGCTGACAGATGCCGACGTGTACGATGAATGGGCGAAACATGTGAAGGCGCATGTCGATTGGCCGTTTGTCCGGTCAATCATCGAGGAGTCGGGCGGATGAACGGGCTACTGCTGGCGCTACAGTTTTTCACTTCGATCCCGGTGAGCAAAGAGTTGCCGATGGAGCAAAAAGACGTGACGCGGATGTATATCGCGCTGCCGTTTGCCGGCGGGCTGATCGGGCTTGTGATGTACGGAATTGCGCTGTTGTTCGTTGAAGGGATCGGCACGGGACCGTTGCTCGCCGCTGTATTTGTCGTCGTGACGGGCGCTGCGTTGACAGGCGGCCTGCATATGGATGGATTTGCGGACACGGGAGATGCTTTTTTTTCGTATCGCGATCGTGAAAAGCGGCTTGAAATACTGGACGATCCGCGTATCGGCGCGTTCGGGACG
The DNA here is from genome assembly GCF_007991495.1 of Sporosarcina luteola. Lineage (GTDB taxonomy): Bacteria > Bacillota > Bacilli > Bacillales_A > Planococcaceae > Sporosarcina > Sporosarcina luteola. The sequence goes on from NZ_BJYL01000001.1 coordinate 8,075, forward strand.
ATGGCTGTTATTATGTTGATTGTCGTGAAAGTGGCTTTATTCCATGAGTTATTGATGCAAAATAATGGGCTGTTGCCGTTGTTCATTGCCATCCCGTTTGTAGCACGTGTGGGCATGAATTTGTATTTCGCAACGACGCGCCTTGCGAAGGAAAAAGGGATTGCACATTTCTTCAAAGGGAAGCTTGGCGCGGGAAGATTGATTAGCTTGTCGGCCGTTTTTGGCATTGCGGTATTGATGGTACTTGGATTTGTGCTTCAATCCATCGTCGTTCCTGTAGTGGTGGTTGCCGTGCTCATAGCGGGTCTGTTTCTATTCAGAAGGTGGTCGCTGAAGCATTTCGGGGGCGTTTCGGGTGATCTTTGCGGAGCGTTCATCGAAGGGATGGAGGCGTTGTTATGGCTGGCAGTCATCATTTGTATTTAATTCGCCATTTGCCGACTGCCGGAAATCGTGCGAGGAAATATATCGGATGGACGGATGAGCCGATTGAAACGGCGGACGTGGAGTTGGAAGCGTATCGGGAAGTGTTGATGCCGGAAAGTGGAATCGTCTATGGGAGCGATCTGTTGCGGGCGAAGGAAAGCGCAGAATTGCTTTTTCCGGGGGCTGTATATCGGGCGGATGCGCGATTCCGAGAATGCAATTTTGGCGATTTTGAAGGAAAAACGTATGCCGACCTTGAAATGGATAAGGACTACCGCGCCTGGTTGGATAATATGCGTGAGCTTGCTCCGCGGGACGGGGAAAGCCTTGCGGTTGTGGAGGTGCGGGTGCTTGAAGCACTTTTGGAATTGCCGAACGGCGCTGCTGTCGTTACGCATGGCGGTCCGATCCGCATCGCGCTCTCTCAGTTTTCAAAGGAACCGCAGGGTTTCTGGTCATGGCAAGTCCCTCACGGATCGGCTTGGAAATTTGAGTGGCAAAGTTATGAGAAGTTAAAGGAGGGCGGACGATGCGTGTCATTATCGGAGGTGCCCATAACGGGAAAAGAGACTATGTAAAAAAACTGCTCGCCGGCAAGGAACACCGTTGGCTCGACTGCCAAACCCTCCACGCTGGTGCCTGCCACCAACACAATTCCGGTGATATGAATATTCAAAACTTTTCGGGTGACAGGCACCATAGTGTGGTGGTTGTTGATCGTGTTGAGTGTTGGTTGGCGGAGACCAATTTGGGTGAGGCAGAAGCGGTTGAGTTGTTGTTGAAGGCGACGAATGGGAAGAATGTCATTTTCATCTTGACGGATATCGGGCGGGGCATCGTGCCGATGGATGCAGGACAGCGGGCATTGCGCGATGCGTGCGGCAGGTTGTACCAGCAATTGATGGAGCGTGCGGATGAAGTGACGAGGATTTGGTACGGATTGCCACAAACATTAAAGAAAAGGGGAGAAATTATATGAAAATCTATACAAAGACCGGGGACAAAGGGCAAACGAGCTTGATTGGAGGACGTGTCGACAAGGATAGCCTTCGCGTGGAAGCTTATGGCACGATGGACGAACTGAATTCTTTCATCGGCAAAGCGATGACGGAACTTGCTGGCGAGAAATTCGCAGACTTGCTTGCGGATCTGGAAGCGATTCAAAATGAGCTATTCGATGGCGGAGGAGATTTAGCGAATGTTATGAAAGAGCGCCATTATAAATTATCCGATGAGCCGATCGAGGTGTTGGAGCAGCGGATTGACGCGCTCATGGAAGAAGCACCGCCTCTTGAGAAATTCATCCTTCCAGGTGGATCGCCTGCAGCCGCCACTTTGCATATCGCACGTACAGTGACGCGCCGGGCAGAACGGTTGACGGTGACATTGATGAAAGCGGAAGAAGAAGTGCCGGCAACTGTGCAACGGTATTTGAACCGTCTATCCGATTATCTTTTCGTAGCAGCACGTATCGTCAATGCACGTCTTGGCGTTCCTGATAATGAATACGTCCGCAGCGCGAAAGTGTTCCGGACCGGAAAGAAAGATAAAAAGAAAGATAAAAAGAAAGAGGATTGACAAATGAAGTTAAAAACGATGACAGTAACCGCGTTATTCGCTGCGCTCTGTGCGGTCGGCGGCTTCATCAAAATCCCGTCTGGCGTCGGCTCTTTGGCGCTTGATACGGTACCGGCATTGCTTGCGGCTTCTTTCCTGCCGCCGTTCTTCGTCGGATTCGCCTCGATGGCGGGACATCTCGCGTCCGCCATGTACGCGGGGTTTCCGCTAGGTCCATTCCATCTCCTGATCGCGATTGAAATGCTGATCATCCTTTATGTTTTTGCGCGTTTGCATAAGGCGGGCCGTCATTCGTGGAAGTGGATTTTCTTCGTTGTCGCGAACGGGTTGCTTGCGCCATTGCCGTTTTATTTCCTTGTATCGCCCGCATTCTTTGTCGGTGCGGTGCCGGCGATTTTACTGGCGACTGTATTGAATGCAATTGTGGCGGCAGTCGTCATGCCTGTGCTGTCAAAAGCGGCTAGCGGCAGATTCGGATTAGTTCGATGAGAAATGCGGTTTCGGTCGGCGACGGGTTAATTGTTACAACCGACAATTCAGGCGGCATCGGGGAGAAATCGCATGACCTGGTGAAGGCTCCTGATCAAGTGACCGCGTATTTCGCCGCCCGTGTCGCGTTGCTCGAGCAGTGGGCAGCGCAGGCCGACCCGATCGCTGTGCTTATACATAATTTTAGCGGCGAAGGAAGTTGGGCGCAGTACGTCACTGGCACAGAAAAGGCTTTCCAGGAATCAAATATGGAGCCACCGCCGATCACCGGCAGCACGGAGACAAATATGGAGCTCATACAATCGGCGGTCGCGATAACGATGATCGGGAAAAAACGCGAGGTGCCGGTTACTCCGAATCTCGAATGGTACGTGTATGGCACCCCGCTCGTCGGGAATGAAGTGCTGGAAAGGTCTGATGAAATCGCATCATTGGGATTCATCAGGGAAGCGATGGAGAACGGCTGCGTACGACAGATCTGGCCTGTTGGTTCTACGGGGATATTAGCAGAATACAGAAAGTTGACAGGGGAGCCGGATGTCGAGATTGTAGCCGATATTAACGTCACCGCATCCGCCGGCCCCGCTACAGCGGTTCTAGTTGGCATCACCGAGGACGATATCGAACAAGCGCTACGAATTCTAGGCGATCCATTGCGGAAAATAGTAAAGACTGACAGCTTCCGAGGTTGAATGGAAGCTGTTTTTATATGCGTGCGTTCATAAATGCTGCTTTCGCGCTCAAGCAATCCGCCCGCGCGCTCAAAGCTGCCGTTTCCGCGCTCAAGAAAGCCACCATCGCGCTCATAGCCTCCACCTTCGCCCGCGCGCTCATAAAATTCCAACCCTACGAAAAAGTATGGCAAAATAAAAAAATCCATTGACTGAATGCTCATTCATATCTTAGACTATGTAATAGAACATCGACATAGTTTCTGTTTTCTACTACACTATTCATAAGAATCAACATAAGGGAAGGAGAATATGCAATGAATGCATTATTAATAGCTAACTGGATTTTATTCTTGGCCGTTGTCGCGTATGCGCTTGCATTGTTCACCCATTTGATCACGTCGCGCACGAAATTTATTAAACTCGGACGGAAAGAAGAGTTCGACAATAATGTTTCGCGTCGGTTAAAAGCAATTTGGGTAAATGTTTTTGGACAGAAAAAACTATTGAAGGATAAGAAAAGTGGAACGATCCACGTCATGTTCTTCTACGGATTCCTGCTCGTTCAGTTTGGGGCGATTGACCTCATTTGGAAAGGCTTGAAGCCTGGGTCGCATTTGCCATTCGGACCGATTTATGGAGGATTTACATTCTTCCAGGAAATCGTTGTAGCTGTCATTTTAATTGCGGTTGTTTGGGCTTTCCATCGCCGTTACGTTGAAAAGCTTGTCCGCTTGAAGCGCGGTTGGAAATCAGGGCTTGTATTGATTTTCATCGGAACACTTATGCTTTCGACGCTTATCGCGAACGGAGCAAACATGATTTGGCAAGGGCATGAAACGACTTGGACGGAGCCGATGGCATCTGGAATTGCAACCGTTTTCAGTTTCATGAGCCCGACTGCCGCAGCGGTTGTCTTCTTCATCGCTTGGTGGATTCACTTGCTGACATTGCTGACATTCCTCGTCTACGTGCCGCAATCGAAGCATGCGCACTTAATCGCGGGACCGGTCAATACGTATATGATGCGTTTTGATCGCAGAGGAAAGCTTGCGCCGATCGATTTTGAAGCGCTTGAAGAAGCGGAAGACGAAGATGAGATGCCTGCACTTGGAGTAGGCAAGATCACCGATTTCACACAAAAACAGATGATCGACTTCTACGCTTGCGTTGAATGCGGTCGCTGTACGAATATGTGTCCAGCTACTGGGACGGGTAAAATGCTGTCCCCGATGGATTTAATTACAAAACTTCGTGATAATTTGACGAATACAGGCGCGCTCGTGACGAAGAAACAACCATGGGTGCCGGCTCCAATGTTCAAAAACACGAAAGGCAATCAAATCGCGCTTGCTGCTGGTTTAGAAGGCGCAACGCTTGAAGATATTTACAATCCATCCTTGATTGGCGATGTCATCACGGAAGAGGAAATTTGGGCCTGTACGACTTGCCGTAACTGTGAGGACCAATGTCCGGTAATGAACGAGCACGTCGACAAAATCATCGACCTTCGCCGTTATCTTGTCATGACGGAAGGGAAGATGGATGCGGATGCGCAACGTGCGATGACGAACATCGAGCGTCAGGGCAATCCGTGGGGTCTGAACCGTAAAGAGAAAGAGAAATGGCGCGACATGCGTCCGGATCTTCATATTCCAACAGTGAAGGAATTGAAGAAAGCGGACGAAGAGTTCGAATACCTCCTATGGGTCGGCTCGATGGGTGCATTCGACAACCGTTCGCAAAAGATCGCACTTGCTTTCGCGCATCTCATGAACGAAGCGGGAGTCAAATTCGCCATCCTTGGGAATAAAGAAAAGAACTCCGGTGACACGCCGCGCCGTCTCGGAAATGAGTTCCTATTCCAAGAACTTGCGACTGCCAACATCGACGAATTCGAAAAAGCGGGCGTCAAGAAAATCGTCACAATCGACCCGCATGCATACAATATATTCAAGAACGAATATCCGGATTTCGGCTTCAAAGCGGAAGTCCTCCACCATACCGAAATGCTGTACGACCTCGTCATGGCAGGTAAGTTGAAGCCCGTGCATCCAATCAATGAAACGATCACGTTCCATGATTCGTGCTACCTCGGCAGATATAATGACGTATACGATGCGCCGCGGGAAATCCTCAAATCGATTCCGGGCGTCAACCTTGTCGAGATGAAGCGTAACCGCCAAGACGGCATGTGCTGTGGAGCGGGCGGCGGACTGATGTGGATGGAAGAAGATACAGGCCACCGCGTCAACGTCGCTCGTACGGAACAAGCAATGGAAGTAAGCCCCGGCATCATTTCTTCCGGATGTCCGTACTGCTTGACGATGCTGTCCGACGGTACGAAAGCGATCGAAGTGGAAGACAAAGTCGGAACATACGACATCGCAGAACTTCTCGAAAGATCGATCTTCGGCGAAGACTTCCAACCGGCAGTTGAAGAGGAAGAAGAACCGGCTTTGCAATAAACAGCCAATTAATACGGGATATTGCAACAATTAAAAGTGAGCGGTATAATTAAGAAAATTAGGAGCTTGGCGAATACTAAGCTACTGAAAATTGATAGGGAGTCCTCGTACTCCCTATTTTTTCGAATAACAACCGAGCGAGCGTTCAGTCATTCTTACTGCAAGCTGAAATGAAAACGTTATCATTGTGAAATGGAGGAGAGGGAAAATGAGTAAAACAGTCATTATCGATGGAGCACGTACGCCATTCGGGAAATTCGGCGGTGCGTTAGCCAATCAAACAGCGAGCGACCTTGGCGCAATTGCCATTAAGGAAGCATTGAAACGGGCAGATGTGAAAGAAGCGGACATAGACGAAGTGATTCTCGGTACGGTGCTGCAAGCAGGGCAAGGGCAAATCCCATCCAGACAGGCGGCGACAAAAGCGGGCCTTCCATGGTCCGTGAAAACCGAGACGATCAATAAAGTATGTGCTTCCGGCATGCGCAGCGTAACGCTCGCAGACCAGCTCATCAGGCTCGGAGACGAAGAAGTAATCGTGGCGGGAGGCATGGAATCAATGTCCAATGCCCCTTACTATTTGCCGAAAGGCCGCTTCGGCTTGAAAATGGGCGACACGCAATTAGTGGACGGCATGATTTACGATGGCCTCTCCTGTTCATTCTCACCGGATCATGTCCATATGGGAACATACGGAAATCTGACGGCGGATGAGTTTTCATTAACACGTGAAAAGCAAGACGAATGGTCATTGCGCAGCCATGAACGTGCAATAGCTGCAATGGACGAAGGGAAATTTGCAGAAGAAATCGTAGCGGTCGAAATCCCGCAACGTAAAGGGGATCCCGTCCAAGTGGATGCAGATGAAGCGCCGCGCAGGGACACGTCGCTCGAAACGTTGGCGAAATTGCGTCCGGCTTTCGGGAAAGACGGTACGATTACCGCAGGCAACGCACCTGGCGTCAATGACGGTGCATGCGCGATGGTCCTTATGAATGAAGAACGCGCGCTGAAAGAAGGCAAAAAGCCGCTAGCAACGATTATCGGCCACGCCGAAGTCGCCATCGAGCCTGAAAACTTCCCGCAAACACCAGGCCTCGTAATCAATGCATTGCTTGAGAAGACAGGCAAAGAGCTGAAAGACATCGACCTTTTTGAAATAAACGAAGCCTTCGCGGCTGTCGCATTGGCAAGCTCGCAAATCGCCAGCCTTGACCCTGAAAAAGTGAACGTCAACGGCGGAGCGGTCGCTCTTGGCCATCCAATCGGCGCAAGCGGAGCACGCATTATTCTAACACTCGCTTATGAGCTGAAACGCCGCGGCGGCGGAATCGGCATTGCCGCAATCTGTTCAGGCGGCGGGCAAGGCGACGCGATTATGATTGAAGTTAAATAAAAGCAAGAGACGGAGGAACTTCATTATGGAAATCAAAAAAGTAATGGTCATCGGAGCTGGACAAATGGGCGGAGGCATCGCCCAAGTATGTGCGCAAGCGGGCTTCGACGTGAAATTAAACGATATTAAAGAAGAGTCCTACACGAAAGGCCTCGCTGTCATTACGAAAAACCTTTCACGCAATGTCGAAAAAGGGCGTATGACAGAAGACGAAAAAAATGCCATCCTTGGACGCATTACGAAATCACTCGACCTGCAAGACGCATCCGACGTTGACATCATCATCGAAGCTGCAGTCGAAAACATGGACATTAAGAAATCAATTTTTGCAAAGCTTGACGAAATCGCGCCAACATACGCCATTCTTGCGACAAACACGTCATCATTGCCAATCACGGAAATTGCTGCGGTGACAAAACGTCCTGAAAACGTCATCGGCATGCACTATATGAACCCGGTGCCTGTCATGAAACTCGTCGAAATCATCCGCGGCCTTGCGACTTCAGACGAAGTGTACCAAGCGGTCGAGGACATGACCCGTAAACTGGAAAAAACACCGGTCGAAGTGAACGATTTCCCGGGATTCGTCGCAAACCGCGTCCTCATGCCGATGATCAACGAAGCGATCTACACCCTTTACGAAGGCGTAGCATCCGTCGAAGCAATCGACGAAGTGATGAAACTCGGCATGAACCATCCGATGGGACCTTTACAACTCGCTGACTTCATCGGCCTCGACACTTGCCTATACATTATGGAAACGCTACACGAAGGCTTCGGCGACTCGAAATACCGCCCATGCCCGTTGCTGCGTAAATACGTCAACGCTGGCTGGCTCGGAAAGAAATCCGGCCGCGGGTTTTATGAGTATTCATGAATTTTGCAGAACGTAAGCTTAGTTCGAAGGTCATGAAATGGTGATATCTTTCGGGATTCAATAGATAAATCCCGGAATTCGATCGATAAAAAACTAGATTCAATAGATAAAATCCCATATTCAATAGATAAATCCATCGGTCCGACCGATAGTTCATTACCGGACCATAAGGAATTTTATTTTAAAGGAGTTAATTTCAATGGATTTACACTTCACCGAAGAACAGCAGATGATGCGCACGATGGTGAGAGACTTTGCGAAATCGGAAATCGAACCGTTCATTCCACGTATGGAAGCGGGAGAATTCCCACGCGAAGTTCTTACCAAAATGGGTGAGCTCGGCCTCATGGGCATCACCGTCCCTGAAAAATACGGAGGCTCCGATATGGACTTCATCTCCTATATTATCGCCATCCACGAGCTGTCGAAAGTGAGCGCGGTCATCGGCGTCATTCTCTCCGTTCATACATCTGTCGGGACGAACCCGATCATGTATTTTGGGAATGAAGAGCAGAAAAACCGCTACTTGCCGAAAATGGCATCGGGCGAATATTTGGGTGCGTTCTGTCTCACAGAGCCGGGCGCAGGTTCAGACGCCGGATCACTGAAGACGAAAGCCGTGAAAAAAGACGATCATTATGTGCTCAACGGCTCGAAGGTCTTCATCACAAACGGCGGAGAAGCGGATGTCTACATCGTCTTCGCATCGACCGATTCATCCAAAGGGACGTACGGCATCAGTGCCTTCATCGTCGACAAAAACACACCGGGCCTGATCATCGGAAAAGATGAGGAAAAGATGGGTCTTCATGGATCGCGAACTGTACAGCTCACATTCGAAGACATGAAAGTGCCCGCGGACAACTTGCTTGGCGAAGAAGGAGAAGGTTTTAAAATCGCCATGGCGAACCTCGACGTCGGCAGAATCGGCATCGCTGCGCAAGCGCTTGGCATCGGGGAGGCGGCTCTTGAAGCAGCTGCCGGCTATGCAAAAGAACGCGTGCAATTCGGCAAGCCGATCGCGGCCAATCAAGGCGTCGGCTTCAAAATCGCAGACATGGCGACCGCTTCCGAAGCGGCAAGACTCCTCGTCTACCGCGCCGCCCAATTGCGCGCGGAAGGCAAGACATGCGGAAAAGAGGCCTCCATGGCAAAGCTGTTCGCATCCCAAACAGCAGTCGACAACGCCATCGAAGCCGTCCAAGTATTCGGCGGTTACGGCTACACAGAAGACTACCCGGTTGAGCGCTACTTCCGCGACGCCAAAGTAACCCAAATCTACGAAGGCACAAGCGAGATTCAACGTATTGTAATTAGTAAGCACTTGACGAAGTGATTTTATATACATTACCCCTAGGAGGAAACAAACATGGATTTTAAACTATCAGAAGAACATGAAATGATTCGCAAAATGGTACGCGACTTCGCAATGAATGACGTTGCGCCAACTGCAGCAGAACGTGACGAAGAAGAACGCTTCGATATGGACATCTGGAACAAAATGGCGGAACTCGGCCTCACAGGCATCCCTTGGCCAGAAGAATACGGCGGCATCGGCAGCGACTACCTCGCCTACTGCATCGCCGTCGAAGAACTATCACGCGTCTGCGCGTCAACCGGCGTTACACTATCCGCTCATACATCACTTGCAGGATGGCCGGTCTTCAAATTTGGCAATGAAGAACAAAAACAAAAATACCTTCGTCCGATGGCAGAAGGAACAAAAATTGGCGCATACGGCTTAACTGAACCAGGATCGGGTTCCGACGCAGGCGGCATGCGCACAACTGCAAAATTGGACGGCGACCACTACGTATTGAATGGCTCAAAAATCTTCATTACAAACGGCGGAATTGCTGATATCTATATCGTCTTCGCTGTCACTGATCCGGAATCAAAACATAAAGGCACAAGCGCATTCATCGTCGAAAAAGACTTTGCAGGCTTCTCTGTCGGTAAAAAAGAAAAGAAAATGGGCATTCGTTCATCACCGACGACGGAAATCATGTTCGACAATTGCCGTGTGCCAAAAGAGAACATGCTTGGTGAAGAAGGCGAAGGATTCATCATCGCAATGAAAACATTGGACGGCGGACGCAACGGAATCGCTGCACAAGCGGTCGGCATCGCGCAAGGTGCACTTGACGTAGCGGTTGACTATGCGAAAGAGCGCGTACAATTCGGCAAACCGATTGCGGCGAACCAAGGCGTCGGCTTCAAGCTTGCAGATATGGCGACAGCGACAGAAGCTTCACGTCTTCTCACATACCAAGCGGCTTGGCTAGAATCAAACAACTTGCCGTATGGGAAAGCGTCTGCGATGGCGAAACTGATGGCTGGGGATACAGCGATGAAAGTGACGACGGAAGCTGTCCAAGTGTACGGCGGCTACGGCTATACAAAGGATTATCCGGTAGAACGCTATATGCGTGACGCGAAAATCACGCAAATCTACGAAGGAACGCAGGAAATCCAGCGCCTTGTCATCTCCCGCATGCTGACTAAATAATCGGGGGTGCCTTATGCAAACGAAACGCGAAGTGCAATCATCGGTCAAAGATGAAAGTCTGATAGAAAAAAGGCGAGAGCAGATTATCCACGGGGCCGTCCAGCTATTCAAGGAAAAAGGTTTCCACCGTGCAACGACACGGGAAATTGCCAAGGCGGCGGGTTTCAGCATCGGCACGCTTTACGAATACATTCGAACGAAGGAGGACGTCCTCTACCTTGTGTGCGACAGCATTTACAACGAAGTGCAAAGCCGCCTGTCCACTTCGATGGACCAGGAAGGGAATGTAGAGGGACTCCGCACGGCAATCGACACATATTACCGACTCATTGACGACATGACGGACGAATTTGTCGTCATGTACCAAGAATCGAAGTCCTTGCCGAAGGATGCCCTCCAATACGTCCTGAAAAAAGAGATGGAGATGGTCTCCCTATTCAAAAACCTCCTAGGCGCGTGCGTCCGATCAGGAGAATTGCGAATTAGCGAGAAAGCCGTCGACATGGCGGCCCACCACGTCGTCGTCCAAGGCCAAATGTGGGCATTCCGCAGATGGGCCCTGCGCGGCGACTACAGCATCCAAGACTTCATCAACTTGCAAACAGACCAACTATTCAATGGGATTGTGAAGAATTAAGAAGGGGTGAGCGACAAATGCACACAACAGAAATCTACAAACCGAAACATCATGTCCGTTTCGTTACAGCATCCAGCCTATTCGACGGACATGACGCATCCATCAACATCATGCGCCGCATCCTGCAATCGACAGGTGCGGAAGTAATCCACTTAGGGCATAACCGCTCCGTCGAAGAAGTCGTCAACGCGGCAATTCAAGAAGACGTACAAGGGATCGCCATCTCCTCCTACCAAGGCGGTCATGTCGAATACTTCAAATATATGTACGACCTCCTCCAGGAAAAAGGCGCTCCGCATATCCGCATCTACGGCGGCGGTGGCGGCGTCATCCTGCCGAAGGAAATCAAAGAACTGCATGACTACGGCATCGCTTGGATCTTCTCGCCGGAAGACGGTCGCAAAATGGGCCTTCAAGGGATGATCAATCGAATGGTCGAGGAATGCGACTTCCTGACCGAAGTGGAAAATGAAATGGACAATCTGGAGAAAGTCGACACAGACCGTCCGGAAGTACTCGCGAATTTGATTACGTACGCGGAGGAAATGTATAACGAGGAAAACCCGGCCGCGATTAACCTCATCAAACAAGCAAGGGAGTTATCCAAAAACACTCCTGTTCTAGGAATTACAGGTACAGGGGGAGCAGGGAAGAGCTCGCTTACGGATGAGCTGATCCGCCGTTTCTTACGCGAATTGCCGGAGAAGAAAGTGGCAATCCTTTCAATCGACCCGACGAAGCAGAAGACGGGTGGGGCATTGCTCGGCGACCGGATTCGGATGAACGCGATTTTCAACAAGCGGGTCTTCATGCGCAGTTTGGCGACGCGTGGTTCGAGATCCGAGCTTTCGGGTGCCATTAAAGATGTGCTGGACGTTGTGAAGACGGTTGGCTTTGACTTGATCATCGTTGAAACGAGCGGGATCGGGCAAGGGGACGCGGAAATTACGGAAGTATCCGATGTGTCGATGTATGTCATGACGAGCGAGTTCGGTGCGCCGACACAGCTTGAGAAAATCGACATGATCGACTTTGCGGACTTAATCGTCATTAATAAATTCGAGCGGAAAGGTTCTGAGGATGCACTTAGCCAAGTGCAGAAGCAATACCAACGGAGCCATCTGCTGTTTGATCAAGACCTTGGCAAGATGCCTGTTTACGGCACAATCGCGAGCCAGTTCAACGACAAAGGGACGAATTCGCTTTTCGCAGCGCTCGTGTCGAAGTTGAATGAAAAATGCGGTCTCGACTGGGAGACGTCTTATACGGATTTCGTCAAGACGCAAAAGCAGAACGTAATTATACCGAACGACCGGATGCATTATTTGCGTGAAATCTCGTCTACGGTTCGCGACTACCATAAGAAATCCGGACAGCAAGTCGACCTTGCCCGCCGTTTATTCCAACTGGAAGGCGCAATCGAAGCGGTGAATGAAAATGGGTCTGACAATGCGCTTGTCGCTTCGCTCGATTCATTGGCGGAAGGCGTGCGCGATGAGCTTTCTGCGGAATCAAAGCGGATTTTGAATAACTGGGAAACGTTGAAAGAATCATATGCGGGTGATGAATTCATTACGAAAATCCGTGATAAAGAGCTTCGTATTCTACTTACAACGACGAGTTTGTCAGGGTTGAAGATTCCGAAAGTGTCGTTGCCGAAATTCAAGGACTACGGCGAAATTCTTCGCTGGGTGTACAAAGAGAACGTCCCAGGTTCATTCCCATATACGGCTGGTGTTTTCCCGTTCAAGCGTGAAGGGGAAGATCCAAAGCGCCAATTCGCGGGTGAGGGGACGCCGGAACGGACGAACCGCCGTTTCCACTATTTGTCGAAAGATGACGATGCGAAACGGTTGTCGACGGCATTCGACTCGGTGACGCTGTACGGTGAGGATCCCGACGAACGTCCGGATATTTACGGGAAAGTCGGAGAGTCGGGCGTCAGCATTTGTACGCTTGAGGATATGAAGAAGTTGTATGACGGCTTCGATCTTTGCGCACCGGCGACGTCTGTGTCGATGACGATCAACGGTCCTGCGCCGATCATCCTTGCGATGTTCATGAATACGGCTGTCGATCAGCAAGTGAAGTTGAAAGAGGAAGAATTGGGCCGCGTATTGACGGTGGAGGAGTTCACGGAAGTGCGCAATGCGACATTGCAAGTCGTCCGCGGAACGGTGCAGGCGGATATTCTGAAGGAAGACCAAGGGCAGAATACATGCATCTTCTCGACGGAATTCGCGCTTCGTATGATGGGCGATATCCAGCAGTACTTCATTGACAAGAAAGTACGCAATTACTACTCTGTCTCGATTTCCGGCTACCATATTGCGGAAGCGGGCGCGAATCCGATTTCACAGCTTGCCTTCACGCTTGCGAACGGCTTCACGTATGTTGAATACTATTTGAGCCGTGGCATGAACATCGATGATTTCGCCCCAAACTTGTCGTTCTTCTTCTCGAACGGTCTCGATCCGGAATATACGGTCATCGGGCGCGTAGCCCGACGCATTTGGGCGGTCGCGATGCGCGAGAAATACGGCGCGAACGAACGGAGCCAGAAGCTGAAGTATCACGTGCAAACATCAGGACGCAGCTTGCATGCGCAGGAAATCGATTTCAACGACATCCGGACAACGCTGCAAGCACTTATGGCATTGCAGGATAACTGCAACTCGCTCCATACGAATGCATACGACGAAGCGATCACGACGCCGACGGAAGAATCCGTGCGCCGTGCAATGGCAATCCAGATGATCATTACGAAAGAGCACGGTTTGTCGAAAAATGAAAATCCGATTCAAGGCTCTTTCATCATCGAAGAACTGACGGATCTTGTCGAAGAATCTGTCCTCCAGGAATTCGAGCGGCTGAACGACCGTGGAGGCGTGCTTGGCTCGATGGAGACGCAGTATCAGCGCGGCAAAATCCAGGAAGAATCGATGCTTTACGAAATGAAGAAGCACTCGGGCGAACTGCCGATCATCGGCGTCAACACGTATTTGAACCCGAATCCGCCTTCCGAAGAGGACATCGACAATATGGAAATCGCGCGTGCGACGAAGGAAGAGAAAGAAACGCAAATTGCCAACTTGCGCAGCTTCCAATCGAAGCATAGCGACGAGTCGGCTGACGCTTTACGCAAACTGCAAGAAGTCGCAGTATCCGGCGGCAACATCTTCGCAGAACTGATGGAAACCGTCAAATCTGCAAGTCTCGGCCAAATTACAAATGCATTATACGAAGTCGGAGGCCAATACCGCCGCAATATGTAAGCAAAAACGAGAACGCTCTTAAAAGGGCGTTCTTTTTTTCCGGCAGGCACCTGGATATTTAATTTTACTTTTTGAAATAAAGTGGATTTTGCCTGTTCTATCCACGTATAATAAAAACATCGAAAGAAAGAGGTGGGGAAATGAAACTGTATCATCATGTATTGATTATCATAGTGATCATAATCCTCCTTTTTTCCTTGTACGGCGCAGGTTACGGTGCTGTTCCCTTTTTACTGGCCGCCATTTATCTTGGATGCGTCAGTGTTAAAGAATTCAGGCGTTTTAAGAAGAGTAAAAGATGGTAGCATAATAGGCACTTCATTGTATATAATGATAAGTATGTTTTTGTTCAGAGAAAGGACGTGCGTATAATGAACTTAAAAGAATTGACAAAGGAAGAACTCCTTGAAGAATCAATGATCAATATCGCTTTTGCCATTTTGACAGACAGACACGAAGCGTTGACGCTTGATCAATTAATGAATGAAATCCGCGAATTAACAGGTATGTCTGAGAGTGAGATGAAGAGCAGGCTTCTACAGTTCTATACAGATATGAACATCGACGGAAGATTCCTTGCCATCAACAACAACCAATGGGGGTTGCGCGAGTGGTATCCGGTCGAACAAATCGAAGAAGAGACGGCTCCTGTCGTTAAAGTCCGTAAAAAGAAGAAGAAAAAAGTGTACGAAGATGACGAGGAAGACGAAGAGGAAGAAGAGGAAGTCGACGAGGACGAGTTGTTCGATGAAGAATTCGATGAGCTTGACGACGATGAAGAAGACGACGAAGAGGAAGAGGACGAAGAAATCATTGAAATCGAAGAAGATCTCATTGATGACGAAGAACTCGAAATCGTTCCTGACGATGAATTGGAAATTGATGATGAAGACGAAGATGAGGATGAGGAAGAAGAAGAGGACATCCTTTAACACTTTCCGCTTGACTTCGAGCGTCCAAGGATTTAAGCTTCTATTTGGGCTCCTTGAAAAAGGACACATGAATCCGTGTATAAGCGCTCCTATTGTAGCAAGACTACAGAGGAGCGCTTTTTTAATTTTCATAAATCAAAACCCCTATTACAAAGGAGGAGCTATATATGACAAAATACATCTTTGTTACTGGTGGAGTTGTTTCATCTCTAGGGAAAGGAATCAACGCAGCATCCTTAGGAAGACTATTGAAAAGCAGAGGTCTTCAAGTAACGAACCAAAAATTCGATCCATACATCAACCTGGACCCTCGCATGATGAGCCCGTATCAGCATGGGGAAGTTTTCGTCACGGAAGATGGTGCTGAAACCGACCTAGACATCGGTCACTACGAACGGTTCATCGACATCAAATTAAACAAATACTCCAATGTAACGATGGGGAAAGTATACTCCTCCGTCTTAAGAAAAGAGCGCCGCGGCGACTATAAAGGGGCGACAGTGCAAGTCATCCCGCATATTACGAATGAAATCAAAAGCCTTATCAAACGTGCAGGCCAAGAAACGAATGCGGACGTCGTCATTACGGAAATCGGAGGAAGCGTCGGCGACATCGAATCGCTTCCATATCTTGAAGCAATCCGTCAAATGAAGACAGACCTTGGCAAAGATGATGTCATGTACATCCATAATACGCTCATCCCATACTTGCACGCTGCCGGTGAAATGAAAACAAAGCCGACACAACATAGTGTGAAAGAATTGCGCGGACTTGGCATTCAACCGAATATGATCGTCGTTCGAAGTGAATATCCGGTGCCTCAAGAAATGAAAGACAAGATTGCATTGTTCTGTAACATCAAACCTGAAGAAGTCATTGAGGCGCTTGATGCTGAAACATTGTATGAAGTGCCGATCCGTCTCCACGCGCAAAACATGGACAAGATCGTTGTCGATTTCCTTGGCCTTGAAACGAAGGAGCCTGAGCTATCGGAAATCGAGGAGCTTGTAAACCGCGTGAAAAATCTATCGCGGAAAGTGAAAATCGCACTCGTCGGTAAATACGTGGAACTTCAGGACGCGTACATTTCAGCGGTGGAAGCATTCCGTCACGCAGGTTATGAATTCGATACGGATATCGAATTTGACTGGATCAATTCAGAAGAAGTGACACGTGAAAACGTCGCTGAAATATTGAAGGACGCTGACAGCATTTTCGTTCCAGGCGGTTTTGGCGATCGTGGAATCGACGGCAAAATCGAAGCTGTCCGCTATGCCCGTGAAAATGGAGTTCCGTTCTTCGGTGTAGGCCTTGGCATGCAGCTAGCCGCAGTAGAATTTGCACGAAACGTTCTTGGAATCAAAGATGCACATTCAGTTGAATTCAACAGTGAAACGGAAAATGCGATTATTGAAAACAACCGTGATTTCGAAGATCGCTCCGACATTGACCAAGCAAGCGGCGATATGCGACTTGGCGCGCACCCTTGCAAGTTGAAAGAAGGCACAAAAGCACAAACTGCCTACAACGATGAGTTGGTCTATGAACGTCACCGCCACCGTTATGAATTCAATAACATTTACCGTGAGCAGTTCGAAAAAGCCGGTATGATCGTAGCAGGGGAAAGCCCGGACGGCCATCTAGTGGAAATGATCGAATTGAAGGATCATCCATTCTTCATCGGAACTCAATTCCATCCAGAATTCGCATCACGCCCGAACCGCCCACAACCGCTCATCCGCGAATTCATTCGCGCAGCACTGGAACACCAAAAAGCATAAACAACAAAAGCAGAAACCATCCCAAAAGACGGTTTCTGCTTTTTTTTGAGCAGTGCTTTTTAAGTAGCGCCCGCTTTTTGAGCGGTGGCTGGCACCAAAAAAAATTAATCCTCTTCAAAAATCATTTCATCATATGCCATCTTAACGGCCTCATATAAAAATAAAGCGGCTAACAGATGGGGTTCGACAATCCTCCCGCCGTCATTTCCGGGCAGGATTCCTTTCACTAGGCCTGTTGCCATATATGTATAGGCGAGATCTGACAGCTCGTTCTCATCATTTGCCTTATCACCCGCAACAACGGCGAACGGGATGAATTTCTCGCTTAGCATCCTTGCCATGTCCAATGCGCGTTCGTCGGTTGCGGAGCGAGTAAACAGCCAAACCCGGTCTGCCGACTGGATTTCCATGCCTTCCTCGAATTGAACCGCGCCGTGGAATGGTTCGGCACCAAAGAGTGCATTTACACCGACAGCTTTCATTTCACCAAAGCCTGCAAAGATGACGCGACCTTCGCCGATTGTTGCTTGAGCTAACAGGCGAGCAGTCTCCTCTACAGCTTCTTCATTATTCGAACCGGCACGCTGCAAGAGCCCGCTGATTTGTGTCGTCAATATTTTCATGTCTACCACCTCACACCCATTATATTTTCTTCGTGCCATAAAACCAAGTTTCCTATCCCGAAATGACCAGAATAGGAAAAAATATTAATATAATGTATGAAAAAAGAAGGAGATTCTACTTTTATGTACAACTATATACAATGGGGGAGTAACACAATTAATTTTAAGGGGTGGGTCCTAATTGAAAAGGTTGCTGATCGTCGATGATCAAACGGGAATACGTCTGCTGTTGAATGAGGTATTCACGAAAGAGGGGTTTGAGACGAGACTTGCTGCAAATGGGGCAGAAGCACTTCAATCGGTTAAGGAGATAAAACCTGATTGCGTGTTACTGGATATGAAAATGCCAGGAATCGATGGGGTAGAAGTGCTAAAAAGAATAAAAAAAGATTGGCCGCTACTACCAGTTATTATGATGACGGCTTATGGAGAGATTGAATTAACGGAAGAAGCGCTTCATAACGGAGCCGACAAGTACTTTACGAAACCATTCAATATTTTTGAAATTCGCGACGCAGTCAATGATATTATCGCATTTCAAGAAAATTAAAAAATGTATCAACCGATGCTCGTACAGCCTACATTTCAGACAGTAGTAAATACTGTCTGTTTTTGTTATGATAAAAGAGGTAAATTACGTATCGAAAAATAAATTCATCACAATCATCCAGAGGAGGATATTGCTATGACACTTGTGTCAATGAAAGAAATGATGATCAAAGGAAAAAAAGAAGGATATGCAATCGGGCAGTTCAATTTGAACAACCTTGAATATACGCAGGCGATCCTGCAAGCGGCGCAAGAAGAACAATCACCTGTCATACTTGGAGTATCTGAAGGTGCAGCTCGCTATATGGGCGGCTTCACGACAGTCGTCAACATGGTGAAAGGATTGGTGCACGACTACAAAATCACTGTACCCGTCGCCATCCATCTCGACCACGGCTCCAGCTTTGAAAAATGCAAAGAGGCAATCGACGCGGGTTTCACATCCGTCATGATCGACGCATCTTCCAAGCCGCTTGCGGAAAACATTGAAATCACAAAGAAAGTCGTAGAATATGCACATGAAAGAAACGTGTCTGTTGAAGCAGAACTTGGAGTCGTCGGTGGACAAGAAGACGATACGATCGCAGACGGCGTCATCTATGCAGACCCTGCAGAATGTAAAGAACTTGTCGACAACACGGGCATCGATTGCTTAGCGCCTGCACTTGGATCCGTCCACGGACCATATAAAGGCGAACCGAACTTAGGATTCGAAGAAATGGAAGTCATCTCAAGCCAGTCTGACCTTCCACTCGTCCTCCACGGCGGCACAGGCATCCCGTTAAAAGACATCCAACGTTCCATCTCGCTCGGCACAGCGAAAATCAACGTCAACACCGAGAACCAAATCGAAGGCACAAAAGCAGTCCGCGAAAAATTGAACGCCGACGCCGACGTTTATGACCCACGGAAATACTTAACACCAATGCGCGAAGCCATCAAAAAAACCGTAATCGGCAAAATGCGCGAATTTGGGAGTAGCAGAAAAGCGTAAGACGGCGTTTAGCCCCGACAAGCGCTGGAGAGATTGAAAAAAAGGCGTCCTTTGCCTTTTATTTCAATCCCGAAGCGACTCGAGGGGCTGCCGCCTGAAGCTGGACAAGGAAAAGCGTAAGGCGCTTGCTCAGATGCGACAGGCATAAGGCGAAGATGCGGCGTGGCGGTCTTTGCCACAGAGCAGCTTTGACTTATGACCCGAGCATCTAGCGCCTGAAGCTAGACAAGGAAAAGCGTAAAGCGTCTGCCCGGAACGAAAATCAACGGTTTATTTAGCAGCAAAAAGGAGAAGCATCACCATCTAGATGCCTTCTCCTTCTTTCCCATTCATGAAGGAGGAACTGATGACATATGAAATTTTTCATTGATACAGCGAACTTTGAGGAAATAAAAGAAGCACACAGCTGGGGAATTATCTCTGGTGTAACAACAAACCCATCTTTAGTAGCGAAAGAAAATATTTCATTCCATGATCGCCTTCGCGAAATTACCGCACTCGTACCGGGTTCAGTGAGCGCCGAAGTCATCGCACTAGACGCAGAAGGAATGATTAAAGAAGGCCGCGAGCTTGCGAAAATCGCTCCGAATATCACGGTCAAACTTCCCATGACGCCGGAAGGTTTGAAAGCATGCTCCGTTTTCGCCCAAGAAGGCATTAAAACAAACGTGACCCTCATTTTCAGTGCCAATCAAGCATTGCTTGCCGCACGCGCTGGAGCCACTTACGTATCCCCTTTCCTCGGCAGACTTGACGATATCGGTCAAGACGGAATTCAGTTGATCAGCACGATTGCGGACATCTTCACTATCCATGACATGGACACGCAAATCATTGCAGCATCCATCCGCAGTCCGCAGCATATTACAGACGCAGCACTTGCCGGAGCGCATATCGCGACAACTCCATTCAACGTGCTCAAGCAATTATTCAATCACCCGTTGACAGACAAAGGCATCCAACAATTTCTCAATGATTGGGAATCCAGAAAGAACAAGTGAAACGCCAAAGGAGACTGAAATGGACGTTTATAAAATTAGAGGCGGCAAACCTTTACAAGGAACGATAAAAGTGAGTGGGGCTAAGAATAGTGCCGTCGCATTGATCCCGGCTTCCATCCTGGCGGATTCACCTGTAACGATAGACGGGCTTCCGGAAATATCGGACGTCTTCACGCTTCAAGCGCTTCTTGAAGACATTGGCGGAAAAGTGGATTTTGCTTCAGGAAAAATGACGATCGATCCGTCGGAAATGGTCGCCATGCCACTTCCAAACGGCAATGTGAAAAAGCTAAGAGCATCCTATTATATGATGGGCGCGATGTTAGGCCGGTTTAAACACGCGGCAATCGGTCTTCCGGGGGGCTGCCATCTTGGCCCCCGTCCAATCGACCAACACATCAAAGGCTTCGAAGCGCTAGGCGCAAAAGTGACAAATGAACACGGTGCGATCTATTTACGTGCGGATGAATTACGAGGCGCCAAGATCTATTTAGACGTTGTCAGCGTCGGTGCGACAATTAATATCATGCTCGCGGCGGTCCGCGCAAAAGGCCGGACCATTATTGAAAATGCGGCAAAAGAACCTGAGATCATCGATGTTGCAACATTGCTTTCGAATATGGGTGCAAACATTAAAGGCGCAGGAACTAATGTGATCCGGATCGAAGGCGTTGAAAAACTCCACGGGACGAAACATACGATCATTCCGGATCGTATTGAAGCAGGCACGTTTATGATCATGGCAGCAGCTGTAGGGGACGGCATTACGATTGATAACGTCATCCCTTTCCACGTCGAGGCATTGACCGCGAAATTGCGTGAAATGGGTGTCAAAGTGGAAGAAAGGGAAGAGCATATTTTTATTCCGAAATCGGAGAATTTGCTCGCATGTGATGTGAAAACCCTCGTCTATCCCGGATTCCCGACCGATCTGCAACAGCCTTTTTCAGTGTTGCTGTCGCAAGCAAACGGGACGTCGGTCATCACAGACACAATCTATTCCGCGCGTTTCAAGCAAATCGATGAGTTGCGGAGAATGAACGCTGATGGAAAAGTGGAAGGGCAATCAGTCATTCTATCCGGCCCGACACCGCTCCAGGCGGCAACTGTCCGCGCATCCGACTTACGAGCAGGCGCTGCTCTCGTCATCGCAGGCCTGTTGGCTGAAGGCGAAACAGAAATCCAGGAAATCCAACATATCGAACGCGGCTATAGCTCACTGATCGAGAAACTCCGAGGTATCGGCGCCGACATCCGAAAAGAGTCGGTCCCTGAAAAAGCGGCTGTGAGTGAATAAAGTGAAACTTCAATCAGTGGTGGTTTTCCACTGATTGGATGAACAAAGGCTAAGTTCGCAACGTCCTGTTGCAACGCCTTTGTGACCAGCATCCTGCAGGCCCGAACCAATCGGGCATTTACTGGCTGTTGATCCCAAGCTACATTTTTAGATTTAACAATTTTTGACTAAAGGGATCTTACAGCCAGTTAATGCGGGGTAAATGGTAAATGGATTATGCTATACTATAAAGTGACAAAACAAACGGCTTGAAAATGAAAAGCGTAAAACGGGAGGAACAATCATAATGGAACGCAGTTTATCGATGGAATTAGTACGTGTAACAGAGGCGGCGGCAGTTTCAGCATCACGCTGGATGGGACGCGGTTTGAAAAACGAAGCGGATGATGCCGCAACGGAAGCGATGCGTACTGTGTTCGACACGATTCCAATGCAAGGGGTCGTCGTGATCGGCGAAGGCGAAATGGATGAGGCACCGATGCTCTATATCGGCGAAGAGCTCGGAACAGGCCAAGGTCCGGAAGTGGATGTCGCAGTAGACCCGCTAGAAGGCACGAACATCGTCGCATCAGGTGGCTGGAATGCACTTGCAGTCATTGCCATTGCGGATAAAGGAAACCTCCTCAACGCCCCTGACATGTACATGGATAAAATCGCAGTCGGACCAGAAGCAGTCGGTAAAATCGACATCGACGCATCCGTCACGGATAACCTGCATGCCGTCGCTAAAGCGAAAAACAAATCGATTGATGAAGTTGTGGCAACTGTCCTCAACCGTGAACGCCATTCGAAAATCATTGAAGAAATCAGAGCTGCCGGAGCGCGCATCAAGCTCATCAATGACGGAGACGTGGCAGCCGCTATTAACACGGCATTTGACGACACAGGCGTAGACATCCTGTTCGGACTCGGTGGAGCACCCGAAGGCGTAATCGCTGCAGTCGGATTGAAATGCCTCGGCGGAGAAATCCAAGGACGCCTCGTTCCTTCGAATGATGAAGAACGTGAACGTTGTGAAAAAATGGGCATCGACATTTCGAAGGTCCTCTACATGGACGATCTCGTCAAAGGCGACGACGCCATTTTCGCAGCAACCGGCGTAACAGACGGCGAATTGCTCCGCGGCGTCCAATTCAAAGGCGGCTACAGCGAAACACACTCACTCGTCATGCGCTCAAAATCCGGCACAATCCGCTTCGTAGAAGGACGCCACAGCATGAAGAAAAAACCGAATTTGGTTATGCAAGACTAAAACAAAAGCGGAGGGCGGCGTCTAGCCTCGACAGGCGCTGGAGGTCTTGAAAAAAAGGCGCTTTTTGCCTTTTCTTTCAAGACCGAAGCGACCCGAGAGGCTGCCGCCCGCAGCTGGACGAACAAAAGCGTCCGTCTGAAGCGGAAATCAACAGATATAATTAATTTTCCTAAATCAAAAATAGCAAGCCTCATTGCCCGGCATCTCGCCGGGCACACTTCTATTCATTGATTCACCTACCTAGAAAAACACAACCTCAAAAAATAAAACAATTAAAGAACGGTGCTGAATAACATGACCATCCTAACAATCAGCAGCTTGGAAAATATGACTTTAAAAGAGTTGTACGAGCTTGCAAGAAACTATAAAATTTCCTATTACAGTAAACTGACAAAAAAAGAACTCATCTTTTCTATCCTTAAATCAAGAGCCGAACAGGAAGGATTTTTCTTCATGGAAGGCGTACTTGAAATCATCCAATCGGAAGGATACGGATTCCTCCGCCCGATCAACTACTCGCCAAGTTCCGAAGACATCTATATCTCCGCATCTCAAATTAGACGTTTCGACTTGCGCAACGGGGATAAGGTAACCGGGAAAGTTCGTCCGCCAAAAGAAAACGAACGATACTATGGACTGCTGCAAGTGGAAGCAGTCAACGGGGAAGACCCGGAAGTTGCGCGCGAACGCGTCCATTTCCCGGCACTCACACCGCTTTATCCTGACCGTCATATCAAACTTGAAACGGTACCGACGAAATTATCGACGCGAATCATGGACTTAGTGTCACCTGTTGGTTTCGGTCAACGTGGACTCATCGTCGCACCGCCAAAAGCGGGTAAAACGATGCTGCTCAAGGAAATTGCCAACGCCATAACGACAAATCATCCTGAAGCAGAGCTGATCGTTCTTCTCATCGACGAACGTCCTGAGGAAGTGACGGACATCGAACGTTCCGTCAAAGCCGATGTCGTCAGCTCCACATTCGATGAAGTACCGGAAAACCATGTCAAAGTCGCAGAACTTGTATTGGAACGCGCAATGCGCCTCGTCGAACATAAACGCGACGTCGTCATTCTTATGGATTCCATCACTCGTCTGGCTCGGGCCTATAACTTAGTCATCCCGCCAAGCGGCCGTACACTTTCCGGAGGGATCGACCCAGCGGCATTCCACCGTCCGAAGCGATTTTTCGGAGCGGCGCGAAACCTTGAAGAAGGCGGTAGCTTGACTATCCTTGCCACTGCATTGATTGACACAGGCTCGCGTATGGATGAAGTCATCTATGAAGAGTTCAAAGGGACAGGCAACATGGAACTGCATCTCGATCGCAGTCTCGCAGAACGCCGCATCTTCCCGGCACTCGACATTCGCCGCTCTGGCACACGGAAAGAGGAACTGCTCATTCCGAGCGAACAACTCGAAAAACTATGGGCCATCCGCAAAACATTTTCCGATGCCCACGATTTCGCGGAACGCTTCTTGAAGAAATTGAAGCAATCCAAATCGAACGAAGAGTTTTTCGATAAGCTGAATGAAGAAATGAAAGCCCATCGAAATGGAAAAGGGTTGTTATAATATCTTGAGTTGATGAAATAAAATACTTGCGCAGGACATGCAGATTTGTTATACTTCTAAAGTGTGGTTTTTACCACCATCTGCTGCATATACGGTTGACACATACGGGCCGTGTAAGGCATCAGTCTTATGCAATACCTTACAATAATACTCTGTTCCAGATGGTTCAGGGCGAGAGGAGAGAGACCGATGAGAGCAGGAATTCATCCAAACTACAAACTTGCAAAAGTTACTTGTTCATGTGGTAACACATTCGAAACAGGTTCTGTAAAAGAGGACATTCGCGTAGAAGTTTGTTCAGAATGCCACCCATTCTACACGGGACGCCAAAAATTCGCTGCAGCGGACGGACGTATCGACCGCTTCAACAAGAAATATGGCTTCAAAGAAGAAGGACAAGAATAATTCATATAAACCCGTCGGATCTACATCCGGCGGGTTTTGCTTTTTCGTAGGATGCATTTTGCGGTGCCTGCCACCCTTGCGTAAGCATTCTCGCATATAACACATTCCGCTACGAAATAAAAGACGTCAAATCCAGTTGTTTTTGATGTATGATAGACATTCCGATAACAACAGATGATAGTTTACATAGAGTTGATAAGTGAAAGGGGAACCAACATGTACGTAGCAATGCAAGGCGGTTGGATAGAAGTAATTTGTGGAAGCATGTTCTCAGGGAAATCGGAGGAATTGATCCGCCGGGTGCGTCGTGCGCAATTTGCGAAACAGAAAATCGCTGTATTCAAACCTGAAATCGATGATCGATATAGTGAGGAAGCGGTTGTCAGCCATAACGGAACGACCGTGATTGCAACACCTATTGCGGAATCCGCACAAATTGAACAATTCATTAAAGATGACTACGATATTATTGCAATCGACGAAGCGCAATTTTTTGACGAAGGCATCGTAGACGTCGTCATGGAATTGGCGGACCGCGGATTCCGCGTCATCGTTGCGGGTCTTGACCAAGACTTCCGCGGGGAGCCGTTCGGACCGATGCCGCAATTGATGGCTGTCGCTGAAAACGTTACAAAACTTCAGGCGGTCTGCACGGTCTGCGGATCTCCGGCAAGCCGTACGCAACGACTTATCAACGGACAACCTGCAGGCTACGATGATCCGATCATCCTCGTTGCCGCGTCAGAAGCATATGAGGCGAGATGCCGGATGCACCATGAAGTGCCGAATGGCATTACAGCCAACGCTGCAGTTGAATAAGATGTGAAGGAGCTGTCCAGAAAGTCAAAAACTGACTTTCTGAGACAGTTTTTTAATTTAAGGTCCAAGCGTGCATCTAAAATAAGTGGTCTATTCTAAAATCTGTTTGTTCTTCTATGCAACCATTTTCTACTAGCTGCTAATTGCCCG
>NZ_BJYL01000002.1 GCF_007991495.1 Sporosarcina luteola
TGGGAGCCAAATTCCATCGCCCGGTCATGCTAATTTTTCCGATCCGCGGGACAATAAAAGAAAAAAGCCGCATAAGCCAGTTTATACTGACTTTCCAACCAGCGCCATTGATCATTCATAAAAAGATTGAAAAACAACACACTATGACTGAGCCACGAATAGACTATTCAATGGAAAATCCCATGAAGGCGAGTGATAGGGTGTGAAGAAGTGGATGACTGCACTTATTCTTTTATGTTCAATCGTCATTGTCGGCTGTCAAAATCAAACGACCCAAGGCAAGGCGAGTCCGGCCGGCGACAGTGAACGAAAAACAGCAAAGCCGAAAATTATTGCTTCCTATATTCAAGAAAGAGAACCGGGTGCCGTGCATATCGTCGATCCGAACACGTCGGAAATCATTCTGACGATCTTGCCGCATGAGTTAGGATATGAACTGGACACTGAATTATACAGAAAAGAAATTGAACTGCTCGCAAAAAAACTAGCACGGGGAACGGCAGGCAATCCGGGATATGACAGACGAATGCTGCTTGATCGATTGGATGAGCAAGGACGCATCGTAAAAGGAAGCCCCTTGATTCTCCTAAAAGAAAGTGATTTGGTTGAAAGCATCATGGCGGCTTCAGCTGTAGGCGGCACGGTTGAATTGCCGATAGTTGTGTCGGAAAGTGGGTACAATCCAGCTGAAATCTCACTAATGAATGAGACGGTACTCGCATCTTACACAACTTATTTCAATCAAACAGACGCCAATCGCAATAAAAACATTGAGCTATCAGCGAAAGCCATTCATAACGTAATTGTCGGAAACGGCGATCATTTCTCCTTCAACACAGTCGTCGGACCGCGTGACGAAGCGAGCGGTTATAGACCGGCACCGGAAATTATCAATGGCGAACTCGTCATGGGTATTGGCGGAGGCGTCTGCCAGACATCCTCGACGCTATTCAATGCAGTCGACCAAATGCCGGTCACCTATGTCGAATGGCATCACCATTCCAGGGAGATCGGTTATGTCCCGAAAGGAAAGGATGCAACCGTTTCATACGGCGGTCTGGACTTCAGATTTCGGAACACAACCGGCGTCCCTTTCCTCATCAAAGCAATCTACGGCGACTCGTTTCTGACAATCGAAATCAGGACCGCAGAAAAATACAGGGAAACGTTCGCCAAATAATCGCGCGGGTGCCAGGCACCGTTTTAAGGAGAAAGTACTGTATTTCAACGCTCTATTCCCGTACAATGAACTTACTGAAAAGACTTGAGAAATAAGAGGTGTACATTATGTTTGAGAGGCTCCAAGCCGTGGAGGATCGGTATGAGCGGTTGAATGAACTGCTGAGCGATCCTGAAATTGTAAGCGATATGACCAAGTTAAGAACCTATTCAAAAGAACAATCGGATCTGCAAGATACCGTGGATGCTTACCGGGAATACAAAACCGCGACAACCGACTATAACAATGCGAAACAGATGCTCGAAGAACCGCTTGATGATGAGATGAAAGAGCTCGTGAAAATGGAAATCGCCGAGCTCGATGAACAAATTGAAAATCTCGAAGCGAGGCTCAAATTGCTACTCGTACCGAAAGATCCGAATG
Organism: Sporosarcina luteola; assembly: GCF_007991495.1. Classification (GTDB taxonomy): domain Bacteria; phylum Bacillota; class Bacilli; order Bacillales_A; family Planococcaceae; genus Sporosarcina; species Sporosarcina luteola. The sequence goes on from NZ_BJYL01000002.1 coordinate 1,604, forward strand.
ACGATAAAAACGTCATTATGGAAATCCGGGGCGCGGCTGGAGGGGATGAAGCTGCCCTTTTCGCAGGCAATCTTTACAGGATGTACAGCCGTTTCGCAGAGATGAACCATTGGAGAGTCGAAGTGATGGATTCCTCACCGACAGAATTAGGCGGTTTCAAGGAAATCATTTTCATGATCAACGGAAACGGTGCGTACTCTAAACTGAAATATGAAAACGGAGCGCATCGCGTGCAACGTGTACCTGAAACCGAATCGGGCGGCCGCATCCATACATCGACCTCGACCGTCGCCGTGCTGCCGGAAGCGGAGGAAGTCGAAATCGACATCCATGAGAAAGACATCCGCACCGACACGTTCGCTTCTTCAGGGCCAGGCGGCCAATCCGTTAACACGACGATGTCCGCCGTCCGCCTGACGCATTTGCCGACAGGCATCACCGTCTCCTGTCAGGATGAAAAATCGCAGATCAAAAACAAAGAGAAGGCGATGAAAGTACTGCGCGCCCGCATCTATGATAAATTCATGCAAGAAGCACAAGCCGAGTATGACGAAAAACGGAAATCGGCCGTCGGAACAGGCGACCGTTCCGAACGGATCCGCACGTACAACTTCCCGCAAAACCGGGTGACAGACCACCGAATCGGGCTCACCATCCAAAAACTCGATCAGGTTATCGAAGGGAAACTCGACGAAGTGATCGATGCCCTTATCCTCGAAGACCAGGCGAGACGGCTTGAAAGCTTGGATGCGCATGACTGAAAAAATCCATGAGGCGTTGAATAAAGCCAAATCGCTTCTCGAATCGAAAAATCTCGATGCTCATGCGGCTCATTTACTCATGGAGCATGTGACTGAAAAATCCGGAGCAGCTTTGCTTGCGGATTTGCGGGAACCGCTGACCGAAGAGCAAAAGACGAATTTCTGGAATAAAACCGAGGAACTCCTATCAGGCAAGCCCGTCCAGCATATTATCGGCACAGAACAGTTTTACGGACTGTCCTTCGAGGTGAATGGGCATGTACTCATCCCGAGACCTGAAACGGAGGAACTCGTTTTAGGCGTGCTTGAACGGAGCCGCAAGCTCCCTGAAAAATGCCGCGTGGCGGATATCGGTACAGGAAGCGGCGCGATTGCGATTGCCTTCAAAAAAGAACGGCCTGAAGCGATTGTCACGGCGACGGATATTAGTGAAAAAGCGCTCAAAATCGCGAAACGGAATGCCAAACGGAACGATGCGCATATTGATTTCAGACTCGGTAATTTGGCGGAGCCGCTTGAAGGGGAGAAGTGGGATGTTGTCCTGTCAAATCCCCCTTATATAGCGCATGAGGAATCGGCCGAAATGTCGCCCACGGTGCTCGATTTTGAGCCGCATAGTGCATTGTTTGCAGATGATGATGGGCTTTTCTTCTATAAGAAACTGGCGAAGCAGTTGCCGAAGCTTATGAATGAACCGGGGCTCGTTGGTCTTGAAATCGGCTATAAACAAGGACAGGCGGTCAGTGAAATCTTTCAAAAAGCCTTCCCGAATGCACGGGTTTCCGTCGTTCAAGATTTGAACGGAAAAGATCGAATGATATTTTGCGAGATTGGTGAATAAACCCTTCCTTCCCTGGCAACAATGAGGTCAGGAGGGGATCGATATGCTGCAAGACTATGAAATTATTAAAACTACTACTAAAAATACAGATCGGATAATGGCGGTTGCTGAGTTCATTCTCGTGCTCTTCCTTATCCAGTCCGCTTTGATGCTTTTTACTGGTCAAGTTGAGCAGGAGGAGTCATTCAGATTCCGGATTCTGGCGCATTCGAACACACCTGCAGACCAGAAATTGAAGGAAGAGATCCAGCAGGAAATCGAGCCGTTCATCCACAATGCAGTATCCCAAGCGCAGTCACAATCCGAAATTGTGGACAACTTGGAGGCGATTGAAGAGACGATTATTCAAATCGCTCAATCGTTGGCGGATGGGCAAGAAGTGAGTCTTGAAAGGAAGGCTGCTTTATTCCCGCCGAAGCGTTCAGGGTTGGTTATCACTCCGCAAGCGCCGTATGATGCGTATATTTTGACGATTGGCAGCGGGCGGGGAGACAATTGGTGGTGTTCGTTGTTCCCGAGAGTCTGTTTCCCGGATCAAGACGTGGAAAAAGCGGATGATGTGGATAACGATAAAGTCACTTTCTTCATTTGGGAGTGGATAAAGTCATTATTCGATTGAAGTTATCCACTTGATATGTGGATAAGTGCAGTAAAATGTGAATAAACGGGGGTTTAATTCGTGGATACTGAAATTGTTTCAGTGGATAACCATATGGATAACTCGTTAAGTTATCAACGTGCTGTGGATATATTAAAAAATGGCGGCGTCGTCGCGTTTCCGACCGAAACGGTGTACGGCCTTGGCGCGCTTGCGACAGATGAGAAAGCTGTTCAACGGATTTTCGAAGCGAAAGGGCGCCCGTCCGACAATCCGCTCATCGTACATATTGGCAATAAAGAAGATGTGGATAAGTATGCTGTGGATATTTCAGAAAAAGCAAAGTTGTTGATAGATAAATGCTGGCCGGGTCCATTGACGCTCGTTTTCAATAAAAAGCCGGGTGTCATCGCTGAAAATGTGACACCCGGTTTTGAAACGGTCGGCATTCGGATGCCCGATCATCCAGTGGCCCTTCAACTTCTCCGTGTTTTGGACGGGCCTCTGGCTGCGCCGAGCGCCAATCGAAGCGGGAAGCCGAGCCCGACGGAAGCGAATCATGTATTGACAGACTTGCACGGACGGATTCCGCTTATCGTCGACGGTGGTAGGACAGGCGTCGGTGTCGAATCGACTGTGCTGGATATGACGACAGTTCCACCGACGATTTTACGTCCGGGTGGGATGACGCGTGAAATGATTGAAAGCCTGATCGGCTCTGTTCACGCGGAGGCCAAATCCCCAGGGGAAGAAGCGCCGAAAGCTCCGGGGATGAAATATATGCACTACGCGCCTGAATCGCCGCTTTTCGTCATTCAAGCCGATGAAAAGGCAATTCGGGATGCAGTCGGAATGCTGCAAGAAGAAGGGAAACGGGTGGCGGTCATCGGCCCTGATGAATTCGATATTGACGGTGCGGACTGGTATTTTACGGTTGGTCCGCTCCATGATCATGAGGCGATGGCGGCGAATTTGTACCGTGCCATCCGCCAATGCGATTTGACGGATGCTGATATTATTTTGGCAGCTGAAACGGATATGGGGGGTGTAGGCGATGCGGTTATGAATCGGTTAATCAAAGCTGCTGACGGAAAACGGTTCCCTATCTAATATGGTATGAATGACCTCTCAAAGGGCCGCATAAGATGGATAGATGCGGAAGTTGGGAGGTTAATTTATTGGTGGAAATAATCGCTGCAGGTGTTACGACGATCGATGTCATTATTATTTTTTCATTGCTACGTCTTAGGAAAGGCAGGTTGCCACTTGCCATTTGGACAACATTTCTCAATATGGCGCTGCCTTTCCTCGGGTTTGTCATGGGGGATTGGACCGCCGCACTGTTTTCCGTATGGAGTCATCTGCTTTCCGGAATTCTGCTTGCGCTGATCGGTATTCATATGCTTTTAAGCGATGACGACAGCGAAACTTCACTCACACGTCAGCTTCACCCGGCATTCATCGCGCTTGCTGTCAGCTTGGACACGTTTTCGGTGAGTGTCTCTTTCGGCATGCTTCAGTTGAATAAAATGCTATTCATTATTGCAGCAGGATTCCTTTCTTTCATGTTGGCGTGCACTGCGCTTTACTTCGGAAGGTATTTGAGCATTAAGAACGGCAAGGTGTTGCGCCGGATTTGTGGATTGATTTTATTAATCATGGGGATAATGTCATGTTTTTGATGAAATTATGTGTTTCTTTCTTCGTGGTTTTCAGTTATTCTATAGGTAGGTGATGATGTTATGAATATTTATTTTATTTGCACAGGGAATACTTGCAGAAGTCCGATGGCAGAGGCGATTCTACGTTCAAAAGCGGGTGTTGGGTTGAACGTTCGGTCTGCCGGTGTAAGCGGAGTCGATGGAATGCCGATTTCTGCGAATGCGAAAACGCTTATCGAGGCGTCGGACATGCCATATACCCCTCTTTCACGGGCGGTCACGAAAGAAGACTTGGAATGGGCGGATCTCATTTTGACGATGACGATGTCGCATAAGTCGGTCCTTTTGTATTCATTCCCGGAAGTAGAATCAAAAACATTTACATTGAAAGAGTATGTAAAGCCTAATGGAAATCAGGATGTCCACGATCCGTACGGCGGCAGTCTGGGCACTTATCGGACGACATTCGATGAGTTGGAAGAATTAATTGAGCTACTAATGAAGAAGCTGACGGAGGATGGGACATGAAAAGAAAGAAATTCGGATTGCGGAAAAAGCTGGTTTTATTCGTATCAGTACTAGCAATTGTCACATATTCAACAAGTGCTGTTTTCATCAATTATATCGGACCGGAATTCTTTCCGAATGTCCGACCATTCATGTTTGGTATCATTACATATTCGCTTGGCATCATTTGGTCAGGTATTTTAGCCGCTGCATTCAGCACGATTTTGACGAAGCCGCTGCAAAACTTGGAAGAAGCGGCAATCCAAGTGGCAGATGGGAAAATCGGCACGGAAATCACATTGCCGAAATCCTCTGACGAAATCCGCTCGGTAGCGGAAGCATTTCAGAAGCTTGTACTCAACTTGCGAACGATTGTGGAGCAGATCGAAACGAATTTCGAGAAGACGGCGCACACCGTCGACCAGTTGTCGGGCGAAACGAGCTCCGCTGCTATGCAAGCAGATGCAGTCGCTTCGACAATTATGGAAATTTCTTCTGGCGCTGAAGCTTCGGCAGTGGCGATTCAGGAAACGGCGGAAGCGATCGAGGATGTCCGGATGCTTGCTGCGGAAGTAAGCAACCGTGCTGACGAATCATCCGACCGTTCAAACGAAATGCTCGCGGAACTGGAGCGCACAACGAAAGTGTTCCGGACGCTCGTCGAAGGCATTCGCCAAATGTCCAATCAAAGCGAGCAGTCCCTTGGTACAATTCGCGAACTGGATCATAACGCGCAAAAAATCGGCGAAATCGTCCAGCTCGTCGGCAGCATCGCCGGGCAGACGAACTTGCTGGCGTTGAACGCGTCCATCGAGGCGGCGCGCGCAGGCGAACACGGAAAAGGTTTCGCAGTCGTTGCAGAAGAGGTTCGGATTCTTGCGGATGAAAGTGCGAAAGCGGTTCAAAGCATCGATGAACTCGTCAAAATGATCCAATCCGATGTTTCAAAAGTCGTAAAAGAAATTGAACAGCAAGTTGAAAAGGCGGCAATCGAAGCGAATCGGGCCGACGCAACGAGCAGCAATGTAGAATCGATGGCGGAAAAAGTGAACGGCATGGCCGATTCCGTCGTCAAAATTACGGAACTCGTCGAACACCAGCTTTCGAATATTGAAACGACAGCGAGACAATCACAGGAAGTCGCAGCTATCGCGGAAGAAACGTCTGCCGGCGCAGAAGAAGTCCGCGCTGCCACTGAAGAACAAGTACGCTCCATCGAACAAACAGACGTCATGGCAAGTCACTTGAAAAAACAATCGGAGGACTTGTACAAGGTCATCAGTCAGTTTGACCGAACGTAAAATGCTGAAGAACCTATAAACATTCAGAATCGCATACTTAATTCATTTCACAGCCCGAAATCGTCAACGAGGGCTGTGTTTTTTTGTCGAACAATGGTAGAATAATTTGTGAGTAAATTAAGAAAAGAGGGGACACAGTGAAAATCGCAATCTCTTCAGATCATGGCGGCAACCGCCTTCGCCATGAAATTATGGACCTACTATCAGAATTGGGATTAGACTACGTAGACTTCGGTCCGGACTCTGATGTTTCAGTCGACTATCCGGACTATGCAACACCTGTGGCCCACGGAGTCGCTAACGGCGAATTCGACCGGGGCATCCTCATTTGCGGCACAGGCATCGGCATGTCCATCGCCGCAAACAAAGTAAAAGGCATCCGTTGTGCACTCGTCCATGACGTCTTCAGTGCAAAAGCGACAAGAGGGCATAACGACTCCAACATCCTTGCGATGGGAGAACGCGTCGTCGGCCCGGGACTTGCAAGGGAAATTGCTTCAGCATGGCTTGACACGACATTCGAAGGCGGCCGCCACGAGCGCCGCATCGCCAAATTGGCAGAACTTGAAAATTAAACGAGGTGAGCATTTACAATGGACGAAGCATTGAACTTATTGAAACTTCAGCTTGAGCAGCTTCTTTCAGAAATGGCAGAGCAGACGACATTCACAAAAGGAACGTTCTTCGTTGTTGGTTGCTCAACATCGGAAATCGCTGGCAAGCGGATTGGAACAGGAGGCGCCCTTGAAGTCGCCGACGCCTTGTTCGCTCCGTTGCAAGCATTCGCCGAAAAGCATGGAGTATACTTGGCTTTCCAAGGCTGCGAACACATCAACCGCGCGTTGACGATTGAGCGCGAAGCCGCGGAAAAATTCAATCTTGACGCCGTTTCCGTCATCCCGGCGGTACGCGCTGGCGGGTCAATGTCCACATACGCATTCGAGCACTTGAAAGATGCCGTGGTCGTCGAATCGATTCGTGCCAACGCAGGCATCGACATCGGCCAGACATTGATCGGCATGCATCTGAAACCGGTCGCCGTACCACTTCGTACGTCCATCAATAAAATCGGGGATGCGATCGTAACCGTTGCAACGACCCGGCCGAAATTGATCGGCGGCGAACGTGCGATTTACACGAGACCTGAGGAAGACTGATTTTCATTCAAATGAAGCGCCCGCTCTGCTTTCGTCCGTGCTGGATGAAAACAGGGCGTTAAAGCACCGGACAAGCTCTCATAATGATAGGCGCCTGCATCCGGATATAAAACTTCAGTAAAAGGGGAAATGAAAACATGGATTTAAGCAATGTGAAACGCGAAGACTCAGCAGTTTACGAAGCGATCATGGCTGAAAAGAACCGCCAGAACGCCAACATCGAATTGATTGCATCCGAAAACTTCGTGACAGAAGCAGTCATGGAAGCCCAAGGATCTTACTTGACGAATAAATACGCTGAAGGTTATCCAGGTAAACGCTACTACGGCGGCTGCGAACACGTCGACGTCGTCGAAAACATCGCCCGCGACCGCGTAAAAGAAATCTTCGGCGCTGCATACGCAAACGTCCAAGCCCACTCCGGCGCACAAGCGAACATGGCTGTCTATTTCACAGTGCTTGAGCCAGGCGACACCGTTCTCGGCATGAACCTTTCCCACGGCGGACACTTGACACATGGCAGCCCGGTGAACTTCTCAGGCGTCATGTACAACTTCGTTGAGTATGGCGTGAACAAGGAAGACGAGCAAATCGATTACGAAGACGTCCGTCAAAAAGCGCTTGAGCACAAACCGAAACTGATCGTTGCCGGTGCAAGCGCATATCCACGCGAAATCGACTTCGCGAAATTCCGTGAAATCGCGGATGAAGTCGGTGCATATCTGATGGTCGACATGGCGCACATCGCTGGACTTGTCGCTGTCGGCGAACATCCGAACCCAGTGCCGCACGCACACTTTGTCACATCGACGACGCATAAAACATTACGCGGCCCACGCGGTGGATTGATCCTCGTGAACGAAGAATTCGCTGCAGAATTCGGTCGTAAAATCGATAAATCAATCTTCCCTGGCATCCAAGGCGGCCCATTGATGCACGTCATCGCTGCCAAAGCGGTTGCATTCGGCGAAGCCCAAAAACCAGAGTTTAAATCGCATATTCAGCAAGTGAAGAAAAATGCTAGAGCGCTTGCGGAATCCTTGATGGCTGAAGGTGTCGACATTGTATCAGGCGGAACGGACAACCATTTATTGCTTATCAACTTGAAATCTCTCGGTCTCACAGGCAAAATCGCTGAACACGTTCTTGACGAAGTCGGCATCACTGTGAACAAAAACACCATTCCATTCGACACGGAAAGCCCATTCGTCACATCCGGCATCCGTATCGGAACCCCAGCCGTCACAACACGCGGCTTCAAAGAAGAAGAGATGAAAGAAATCGGCTCCATCATCGCAAACCTTCTGAAAAACCACGAAGACGAAGCAGCAAAAGCAGAAGCGGCAGAACGCGTCAAAGCGTTAACAGACAAATTCCCGCTATACGCATAATCATTGACCAAACCCGCCTCCAACGAGAGCGGGTTTTCTGATAGCGCATTTCACAATGTCTGAATCAATGTCTTTCTGTTATAATGTACAGGACATTCCAAAAGGAGCGATTCGTAATGGCAAAAGTACATGTATTTGATCACCCGCTTATTCAGCATAAATTAACGCATATTCGGGACGTTAACACGGGGACGAAGGAGTTCCGTGAGCTTGTCGACGAAGTGGCGACATTGATGGCTTATGAAATTACCCGCGACCTTCCATTGACAGAGGTGGAAGTGGAAACGCCGGTTCAAACAGCAAAATCAAATGTGTTGGCAGGGAAAAAACTAGGAATTGTACCGATTCTTCGGGCAGGCATCGGCATGGTCGATGGCATCTTGAAATTGATTCCGGCGGCAAGGGTTGGTCACGTCGGTTTGTTCCGTGACCCAGAAACATTGCAGCCGCATGAGTATTTCGTGAAACTTCCGTCCGACGTAGCAGAACGCGAATTCATCCTCGTCGACCCAATGCTTGCGACAGGCGGGACAGCAGTGGAGGCTGTGAATTCATTGAAAAAACGCGGTGCCAAAAACATCCGGTTCATGTGCTTGATCGCTGCTCCTGAAGGCGTAAAAGTGTTCACTGAAGCGCATCCGGATGTCGATGTGTACATTGCCGCATTGGATGAAAAATTGAACGACCACGGATACATCGTTCCAGGTCTCGGCGATGCAGGGGACCGTCTCTTCGGAACAAAATAAGGACGGATTTAAATAAGCACGAAATAATGGGGAAGGCGTGAATGGATTGAAACGAAAATGGAAAGTGATGACGATTTTCGGTACGAGACCGGAAGCGATTAAAATGGCACCACTCGTACTTGAGCTGCAAAAGCATCCGGAGACAATCGAGTCGATCGTCACTGTAACAGCGCAGCATCGTCAAATGCTCGACCAAGTTTTGCATGCATTCGACATTACACCTGATTATGATCTTAATATTATGAAAGATCGGCAGACGTTAGTTGACGTCGCAACTCGTGGCCTCGAGGGGCTTGACCAAATCATGAAGGAAGCACAGCCGGACATCGTTCTCGTGCACGGAGATACATCGACAACCTTCATCGGAAGCCTCGCCGCTTTTTACAATAAAATTGCAGTCGGTCATGTCGAGGCAGGGCTTCGCACATGGGATAAATTCTCTCCATACCCGGAGGAAATGAACCGTCAGCTGACAGGCGTCATTGCCGATCTTCACTTTGCGCCGACTGAAAAATCCGCCCGCAACCTATTAGATGAAGGAAAGCGGGAAGATCGGATTTACATTACAGGGAACACGGCGATCGATGCGCTTCAGACGACCGTCCACGATAGCTATCACCATCCGATTCTTGAGAGCATCGGTGACGACCGTCTTATCTTGCTCACTGCGCACCGTCGCGAAAACTTGGGCGACCCGATGCGCAATATGTTCCGTGCCATCAACCGAATTCTCGAAAAGCACCCGGATACGCAAGTCATTTATCCGATTCATATGAATCCAGCAGTACGGGAAGTCGCGGATGAAATTCTTGGCAACAATGACCGCGTTCATCTGATCGAACCGCTTGAAGTCGTTGATTTCCACAACTTCGCAGCGCGTTCGCATATCATTTTGACCGATTCAGGCGGCATTCAAGAAGAAGCACCATCCCTCGGGAAACCGGTCATCGTGCTTCGGGACACAACGGAACGCCCTGAAGGCATCGATGCGGGAACATTGAAACTTGCCGGAACAGATGAAGACACGATCTTCCATCTGACCGATGTCCTCTTATCTGATGAAGCCGAGTACAGCGCGATGGCGAAAGCCTCGAATCCGTATGGGGACGGACACGCATCCGAACGGATTGTCAGTGCGCTAAAGGAATACCTTTCTTCAACGAATTAAACAGACAGGATTTATCGGCTGGTGCCTACTAAATACCTGAAAGCAAGCAAAAACGCCGTAAAAAGCGCATAAATCCTATGAAAAGGTCATTTGAGAATTTATGTGTACATGCGGCGTTTTTTTTTATCTGCCCCTTCACTCATCTAATAAAACCGAGGGAAATCCCTCACTGGCATCTACCGAAAAATAATTTGTTTCTAAATATGACGATAATTTGACAAAAACTACACTTTGTGAAGAATTTCACGGGAATCAATTGACATCAAAATGCCCCTATTGTATGCTAACAAAGGGTAAGAATGATAGGGGTTTCATACATATGAAAAGTGTCTTGATACACATTTCGACACGATTCTATCATCCTTTCACTGGACGTCGTTCACCGGCTTCCCTCGGCTTGCGCAATAGCAACGCCACCTGGTGATCAGCCTGCTTTCGACGATTCACTAACAAGTAGGTTCCGACCTGTTATCGGAGTCTCTATTAGTACAAGCCCTCTTAGGGCGAAGTCTATCATTCGTTTGATACACATAATGTACTATCCACTTTCGTCATGGAAAACCGAAAATATGAATCAGGAGAATCACCCATCATGCATACATTGCGACAAATTTTTAATAGGCAGAGGAAAGCGCTCTTTTTTTTGCTCGCATTGTTCGTCATAGGATGGGCTTTTACTGAGTTCAGACTAGTTTTCGGTGGATTAATCTTAGGTTCATTATTCGGATTGTATAATTTTTGGATACTTGTCCGTAGAATGGAAAGATTCGATCAATCTATTTCGGAGGGGAAAGAAACAAAGTCCATCGGTGGAACCGCATTGCGATTCGGATCGGGTGTGGCGGCGGCAGCCATTGCGTTGTCGATGCCGGAAAACTTTGATCTGATCAGTACAGTGATCGGACTGATGATTCCATACGTCTTGTTGTTAATCGACAGGATTGTAGTCCACGTAAAGCATTTCTAACTGACACGCATAAGGGAGGTGAACGAAACGTGAACCATGAAAATCCGAATATAGTCTTCCTCGGATTAAACTTTAACCCAGCAAACATCCTCATGCTATTTGTAACTTGTCTCGTTGTATTCCTGATCGCCGTCATTTCTACCCGTAATTTGAAAGTCAAGCCCACAGGCATGCAAAACTTCATGGAATGGGTCATGGATTTCGTCAAAGGGATCATTAAGAACAATATGGACTGGAAAACGGGTGGCCGATTCCACGTACTTGGAATCACTTTGATCATGTTCGTTTTCGTTGCAAATATGCTTGGATTACCGGCGGGGGTCGTCTGGAAAGGCGAACTTTGGTGGAAATCACCGACAGCGGATCCAGTCATTACATTGACGCTCGCATCGATGGTTGTTGTGCTAACCCATTACTATGGAGTTAAGCAATTAGGCACAAAAGGGTATTTCAAAACATACCTTCAGCCGATGCCATTCCTGGCACCACTTAAAATCATCGAGGAATTTGCAAACACGTTGACACTCGGTCTACGTCTTTACGGTAACATTTTCGCAGGGGAGATCCTGATCGGTCTACTCGCGACATTAGGAGCTGGAAGTGCTTTCGGTCTTATCGGAGCAGTCGTCCCAGCACTCGCTTGGTTAGGCTTCTCGGTTTTCATCGGAGCAATCCAAGCATTCATCTTCGTTATGTTAACGATGGTCTACATGGCGCATAAAGTCGAAACGGACCATTAAACATATATTGCCCCTATTTAGGGTTGATAAACAACAAAAAAAACTTGAATTTTTAGGAGGATATTAAACAATGACAGGTTCAATCGGTCTATTAGCAGCAGCACTTGCAGTTGGTCTTGGTGCACTAGGAGCAGGTATCGGTAACGGTTTGATCGTTTCTAAAACAGTTGAAGGTATCGCTCGTCAACCAGAAGCACGCGGTATGCTTCAAACTACAATGTTCATCGGGGTAGCGTTAGTTGAGGCCCTTCCGATCATCGCGACAGTTATCGCGTTCATCGTAATGAATCAATAATAAAGACAATTTTACAAATGGCGAAGAACGCGGCTAACTGCCCTTCGCCATTCATTTATGTAACAACTGACGTTTGAAAAGCTAATTTGAAGTTGAAAATTAAGAATAACGTTCTTTCTATACAATAACGAAAATTGACATGAGCTCTTGAAGGGAGTGAAACAATCGTGTTAGGAAACACCTTCATCCTATTGTCCGCAAACGGCGGAGGATTTCTGTCATCATTGAATAACCCGGATGGCTTGAATCTAGGTGACATTATCGTCACAATTGTATTTTTCGCGATCCTCATGGTCTTATTGAAGAAATTCGCATGGGGCCCACTTATGGGGATTATGGATCAACGTGCTGAATTGATTGCAAATGAAATCGAAGCAGCTGAAAATAGCCGCTTGGAATCACACAAGCTTTTGGAAGAGCAACGTGCTCTTTTGAAAGAAGCGCGTGAAAACGCACAATCGATTGTTGAAAATGCTCGTAAGCAAGGTGAAACACAACGTGAAGAGCTGATCACAGCAGCGCGCTCAGAAGTGAACCGGATGAAAGAATCCGCAACACTTGAAATCGCGACAGAGAAAGAAAAAGCTGTTGCAGCTGTCCGCGAAGAATTCGTTTCGCTTTCAATCCTGGCGGCTTCTAAAGTACTTGGTAAAGAAATCTCCGAGGAAGACAACCGTGCTTTGATTGAAGAAACGATTGTGAAGGCAGGCGAAGGCCGATGAGTAATTCGGTCGTAGCAGAACGCTATGCATCCGCAATGTTCGAACTTGCCCAGCAACAAGGACAAACCGCCTCAATTCAAGAAGAACTAAAAGAATTGGTGAGTGCGTTCCGCGACAATAAAGGATTGGGACAACTACTAAGTTCCCCAAAATTATCAGTCGCAAAAAAGAAGGAAATGATCGCTGATATCTTCAAAGGCGTCAATCCGATTGTGATGAATACATTATTCGTCCTACTGGATGCAAAACGCATGGATGAAGTACAAAACGTCTTCGATGAATTCCATACACTTGCAAATAGTGCTGCAGGAGTCGCAGAAGCGAAAGTGTACTCGACACGTCCTTTGACGGAGCTTGAGACAAACTCCATTTCAGCAACATTCGCAAACAAGATCGGCAAACAATCATTACGCATTGAAAATATAATCGATCCAAGTCTGATCGGGGGCATCCGCCTTCAAATCGGCAATCAAATTTACGACAGCAGCTTGAGCGCGAAGCTCGACAAACTGCAACGTAATTTGATCGGATCCTAATTTGAAATTGAGGGGTGACATACATGAGCATCAAAGCTGAAGAAATCAGCACGCTGATAAAGCAGCAGATTGAAAACTATCAGTCTGAGATGGAAGTAAGCGAAGTCGGTACGGTTATCAAAATCGGTGACGGTATCGCTCTTGCTCATGGCCTCGACAACGTCATGGCCGGAGAGCTTCTTGAGTTCTCTACTGGTGTCATGGGTATGGCGCAAAACTTGGAAGCGAACAACGTTGGTATCGTTATCCTAGGACCATACACAGACATTAAAGAAGGCGATGAAGTACGTCGAACTGGCCGTATTATGGAAGTTCCTGTCGGTGAGGAATTAATTGGACGCGTCGTCAATCCACTCGGCTTGCCGGTAGATGGATTAGGTCCAATCGCAACGACAAAAACTCGTCCAATCGAAAGTCCTGCACAAGGCGTCATGGCACGTAAATCCGTTCATGAGCCACTACAAACAGGCATCAAGGCGATCGATGCACTTGTACCGATCGGCCGTGGACAGCGTGAATTGATCATCGGTGACCGTCAGACTGGTAAAACAACTGTCGCAATCGATACGATTCTAAACCAAGCTGATCAAAACATGATTTGTATCTATGTTGCAATCGGACAAAAAGAATCCACAGTGCGTGGGGTTGTTGAAACACTTCGTAAAAACGGAGCGCTAGATTACACAATCGTTGTAACGGCATCCGCTTCACAACCAGCACCACTTCTATACCTAGCACCATATACAGGTGTAACAATGGGTGAAGAATTCATGTTCCAAGGCAAGCACGTCCTTGTTGTCTATGATGACCTTTCTAAACAAGCGGCTGCTTACCGTGAACTTTCCTTGCTACTTCGCCGTCCTCCAGGCCGTGAAGCTTATCCTGGTGACGTCTTCTACTTGCACTCCCGTCTACTCGAGCGTGCAGCGAAGTTGAACGATACATTGGGCGCAGGTTCAATCACTGCCCTGCCATTCGTTGAAACACAAGCTGGAGATATCTCCGCTTACATTCCAACGAACGTAATTTCCATCACGGATGGACAGATCTTCTTGCAATCGGATCTATTCTTCTCGGGTGTACGTCCAGCGATCAACGCCGGTCTTTCCGTATCCCGTGTTGGTGGTTCCGCGCAAATCAAAGCGATGAAAAAAGTTGCGGGTACACTTCGTCTTGACCTTGCAGCGTTCCGTGAACTTGAAGCGTTCGCGCAATTCGGTTCCGACCTTGACGCAGCAACAAAAGCGAAACTTGACCGTGGAGCGCGTACAGTTGAAGTTCTGAAACAGGACTTGAACAAACCGCTTAAAGTCGAATATCAAGTTGTCATCCTATATGCGTTGACACGCGGCCTTCTTGACGATGTTGCTGTAAATGATATTCTTCGTTTCGAAGCTGAAATCACTAGCTGGCTCGAATCAAACCACACTGAAGTGTTTGATCATATCCGTACGACGAAAGACCTTCCGTCTGACGATGTAATGAAAGATGCAATCAACGCATTCAAGAAAAACTTCGTACCGTCCGAGTCTTAAGTTCTGGATTTTGATTTAATTAAACAATAAGGTGGTGAATTGCCAGTGGTATCATTACGCGATATAGAAAACCGTATTAAATCGACAAAGAAGACGAGTCAAATCACAAAAGCGATGCAAATGGTTTCAGCTTCCAAATTGAACCGTGCTGAGGTGAATGCGAAAGCGTTCGTCCCTTACATGGAAAAAATCGAGGAAGTCGTCGGTGCGATTGCGAGCGCGACAAGCGACTCCGGCCACCCGATGCTTGTGAACCGCCCCGTGAAAAAGACAGGTTATATCGTCGTTTCATCCGACCGCGGCCTAGTTGGTGGTTACAACAGTAACATCTTCCGTGCTGCGAGACGGGCGATCGAACAACGACACAAATCGAAAGATGAAGTGAAGATTGTTGCGATCGGCCGCAAGGGGCTTGAATTCTTCGAGCGCCTCGGCTATGACGTCGTCGAAAGCCTAGTCGGTGTTTCCGACCACCCTTCTTTCGATGAAATAAAATCAATCGCGAACCGAGCTGTTGGCATGTTCACAGAAGGCGTATACGATGAAGTGTATTTGTACTACAACCACTACATCTCCGCCATCTCCCATGAAGTGACGGAAAAGAAATTGCTTCCGCTCACGGATATTTCATCAGCGTCAGCGCTTGCTTCGTATGAATTTGAGCCTTCCGCAGAAGCGATTCTTGAAACGCTTCTTCCGCAATACGCGGAAAGCCTCATCTACGGAGCAGTGCTTGATGGAAAAGCGAGCGAACATGCTTCCAGTATGACAGCGATGAAGACTGCTACAGATAACGCATCCGAATTGATCGATTCGTTAACACTTTCATTCAACCGTGCACGTCAAGCGGCAATTACGCAAGAGATTACAGAAATCGTCGGCGGAGTTGCGGCTTTAGAATAAGCACGTACTGAACGGTAAAAGTAAGACAGGAGGGAAAAGCATGAGTAATGGACATATCCTTCAAGTTATGGGTCCGGTCGTTGACGTTAAATTCGAAAACGGTCAACTTCCTGCAATCTATAACGCATTGAAGGTTCAAATCGAACGTCCGAACGCGGAACCTGAAACGTTGACACTTGAAGTCGCGCTTCACCTTGGAGACGACTCAGTGCGCACGATCGCGATGTCATCTACGGATGGCCTTAAGCGTGGTGCATCTGTAGTAAATACAGGCGAAGCGATTTCAGTTCCAGTCGGTAACGTGACACTTGGACGTGTATTCAACGTACTTGGAGAAATCATTGACCTTGGAGAGGAAATTCCGGCAACGGAACAACGCGATCCGATCCACCGTCTGGCTCCACAATTCGAAAACCTTTCAACTGAAGTTGAAATTCTTGAAACAGGCATTAAAGTTGTTGACTTGCTTGCACCATACATCAAAGGTGGTAAAATCGGCCTCTTCGGTGGGGCCGGTGTAGGTAAAACAGTTCTTATTCAAGAATTGATCAACAACATCGCCCAAGAACACGGTGGTATTTCCGTATTCGCAGGCGTTGGGGAACGTACACGTGAAGGGAACGACTTGTTCCACGAAATGACGGACTCTGGCGTTATCAATAAAACAGCGATGGTATTCGGTCAAATGAACGAGCCTCCTGGTGCGCGTATGCGTGTTGCTCTAACTGGTTTGACAATGGCGGAATATTTCCGTGACGAACAAGGCGCGGACGTTCTATTGTTCATTGACAACATTTTCCGTTTCACACAAGCAGGTTCTGAAGTATCCGCGCTTTTAGGCCGTATGCCTTCTGCCGTTGGTTACCAACCGACACTTGCTACTGAGATGGGTCAGCTACAAGAGCGTATCACTTCAACTAACGTAGGTTCTGTTACTTCAATTCAAGCGATTTACGTACCAGCCGATGACTATACGGACCCGGCTCCGGCTACGACATTCGCTCACTTGGATGCAACGACGAACCTTGAACGTAAACTATCTGAAATGGGTATCTACCCTGCGGTTGACCCACTTGCTTCTACATCACGTGCACTTAGCCCGGAAATCGTCGGCGAAGAGCACTACGATATAGCACGTCAAGTACAAACAACTTTGCAGCGTTACCGTGAACTTCAAGATATTATCGCGATCCTTGGTATGGATGAATTAAGTGAAGATGACAAGTTAGTCGTAGGACGCGCTCGTCGTATTCAATTCTTCCTATCCCAAAACTTCCACGTTGCCGAGCAATTTACAGGACAACAAGGTTCTTACGTGCCGGTTGCTGAAACTGTTAAAGGCTTCAAGGAAATTTTGGACGGTCGTTATGACCACCTTCCAGAAGATGCATTCCGTCTTGTCGGTCGCATCGAAGAAGTTATCGAAAAAGCAAAAGGCATGGGCGTAGAAGTATAATCTACAGGATCAGGAGGGAAACAAATGAAGACAATTAAAGTCAATATCGTCACTCCCGACGGCCCTGTTAGTGAAACTGAAGCGGATATGGTGATTGCAGCCACTGAGACTGGTGAAATCGGGATCCTTCCCGGCCATATCGCAATGGTTGCACCGCTTCAGATCGGTGCACTTCGCCTGAAAAAAGACAACTCGACTGTAAGTGTCGCCGTCCATGGCGGGTTCATCGAAGTTCGTCCGGATGTTGTCACCGTTTTAGCGCAAAACGCTGAATTGTCTACCGACATCGATATCGATCGCGCTAAACGTGCGGCGAAGCGTGCGGAAGAAGCGCTACAAGCGAAGTCAGACAAACTTGATGCTCAATTGATGGAACTCGACCTCAAAAGGGCCATCACCCGAATCAACGTTTACGAAATGAAATAAAAGCTTTGACGAAGCGGTGGGCAGAGGGAGTCTTTTCTTCTGCCCGCTTTTTCTCTTAACGAAGGCTCATCATTCATGCGTACATACAGCGGAATTTTAGTTGAAAAAGGAGTCAATTCAATGAGCACTGCTTTTGCTTACAACCCGATGCTTGCAATCGTTTCGCATATTTTTTTCATCGGACTATCCTTTTATGCATTGCAAGCAATCATGCCCGAAAAGATCATAAAAAAGAACCATGTTATTCAAGCGCAAATTCTTTTTATTTTATTGAGTTTTGCGATCGGTTCGACCGTATCAAATTTCTTTTTGGACATATCCTATTGGTCAGGAAGGATTCCTTCTTTATTTAAATAAACACGGTTGTGACAAACGGATTTTGGGTAAGTAACCTGTAGGCCATTAGCTGAAAGCATGCTATCGCCGCGTATATACACTGTTGTATACGGGGCGATGGCATGAACTGAAAAAAATGTTTGAATTCCGGGTATTTCCGGGAATTACATTTAGTAAGAGCAATGAATGCCTATTCAAGATAAGACACAAATCGTCAATTGGGTACATATTATAGACTATCTTGCAGATAGAGGGAAAATAGCTCTGTAGTTACTTGTTTAATAAAGTGGAGCGTTGTAGAATAGTATGTGTTTTTATGTTTAATTTATGACGAAAAAATTTAATTGATAAAGTTATGGCAAAAAGTATAAATTTGGAGTCGGAGGGGCTTTTTGTGGACAAAATAATTATTAACGGTGGACGTGTTCTTCACGGAAATGTACGTGTGGAGGGTGCCAAAAATGCAGTGCTGCCGATATTGGCTGCTGCATTACTCGCGTCTGAGGGTCCAAACATCATACGCGATGTGCCTAATCTTTCGGACGTTTCCACGATCAACGAAGTGGTGAAGAGCCTAAACGCAAAAGTGGAATATGACCCTGAGCAAGGGCAAGTGATCATTGATTCAACGGAAGAGCTCGCAAGTGAAGCACATTTTGAATATGTACGGAAAATGCGGGCATCGATTTTGGTAATGGGACCATTGCTTGCGCGCAATGGTTTTGCACGCGTTGCTCTCCCTGGCGGCTGTGCGATTGGCTCCCGGCCGATCGATCAGCATCTGAAAGGGTTCGAAGCGATGGGCGCGGAAATTACATTCGGTCATGGACATGTAGAAGCGACAGCCGTGAATGGATTGAAGGGCGCAAAGATCTACTTGGATTTCCCGAGTGTCGGTGCAACTGAAAACATCATGACAGCTGCTGCGTTAGCGAAAGGCACGACAATTATCGAAAACGCGGCGAAAGAGCCGGAAATTGTCGATTTAGCGAACTTCATCAATGAAATGGGCGGCCGGGTCATCGGAGCAGGAACAGATGCGATTCGTATTGAAGGCGTCCGTCAGCTGCACGGTACAGTACATCATATTATTCCCGACCGTATTGAAACGGGAACGTTCATGGTCGCTGCAGCGATAACTGGCGGCGATGTGACAATTGACAACGCAGTTCCAGAGCATAATGCTGCGTTAATTTCCAAGCTTGGTGAAATGGGCGTCGTCATCACTGAATTGGATGAAGGGCTTCGCATTCAGGCGAAACATCCTCTAAAAGCAGTCGATTTGAAAACGATGCCGCATCCAGGATTCCCGACAGATATGCAATCACAAATGATGGCATTGATGTTAACAGCTTCCGGAACCGGCGTATTGACGGAAACCGTATTCGAAAATCGTTTCATGCATGTGGAAGAATTCCGCCGCATGAACGCGAGCGTTAAAATCGAAGGACGTTCTGTCATCATTTCAGGGCCGTCTGATTTGCAAGGCGCAGAAGTGTCGGCAACAGACCTGCGTGCAGCCGCTGCGCTCATCTTGGCAGGACTCGTCGCTGAAGGCGTCACACGTGTCACAGAGCTTGCTCATTTGGATAGAGGCTATGTTGACTTCCATAAAAAATTAAAAGCACTTGGTGCTGATATTGAACGTGTTTCCGAAGAAAAGAAAACAGAAAAATCGAAGCAACTCGTTTAAAATGAACTCATACATTTATGAAGCTTCTCGAACTGCCTCCGCATCGATAACCGATGCAGAGGCAGTTTTTTTGAATTAAATATGATTTTTCATCATACAATCGAATATGGACAAACTTGACAAACTACTCGCCGTTTTATTTATTGTACTTCTGTTCTTTATTCCCATCATGATGAAAAAGCCGATTGTCACCGAAAAAAATGTAGCAATGGAAGAGGAACCTTGCGTACTCTACATTACTGTGGAAGGAGAGGACAAGCCTTTACCGCTAGAGGAATACGTCTTAGGAGTCGTCGCGGGCGAAATGCCGATCAGCTTCCATGATGAAGCATTAAGGGCCCAAGCGATTGCGGCACGGACATACGCGCTAAGGACAACGGAAGCCGGAAAAAAACCGATTGCGGCAACCGTCTCTGCCCAAGTGTATAAAAACGCGGCGGAACGGAAAAAACGCTGGGGAAAGGAGTTCAAGGCAAACGAGAAGAGGCTGCGTGGCATCGTTGAATCGACAGCTGGAGACACAATCGTCTACGAAGACGAAATGATCACTGCTATGTTTTTTTCAACGTCTAACGGGAAAACTGAAACTGCGCAAAACTACAGCGGCAACCCAGTCCCTTATTTGCAAAGCGTTGAAAGTCCCGGAGAGTCGACCGTAGCAGCGGAAGTGGAACGTCGGCTTGAATTGCCGCTCGAAGAATGGAATGAAGCATTAGGCTCCGTTTGGAAAGCGGATCGCTTCAAAAGCCTTCAACTCGTCCGCAATCAAACAGGGCGCGTCCAGAAAGCCGTGTCCACCGATTTCGAAATGAGCGGCCGGGAAATGCGAGAAGTCCTTGGACTGGCCTCCACCGACTTCGACATCGCCTACGACATCACAAATAAAATTGTCATCGTCACGACGAAAGGATACGGGCATGGCGTCGGCATGAGCCAATACGGGGCCGAGGCATTTGCCCAGAAAGGATGGACCGCAGAAAACATCATTCCGTACTATTATTCAGGCACCACAATAAAAAAGTTTGAACTTGATGAATCCGAATGTTTAAAAACACCAACACTTGCAAACAATAGCAAGTGAGGTGATGACAATGCGAGAAGAAAAACCGAATTCCCCTTCTCAAAAGAATAAGAGTACAAGAAAGAATAGATGGTTCTGGCCTGCCATCTATGTGGGCATCGCAGTCGTCTTCGTCGGCATGATTTGGGGTTACAACGCCCTCATCCAAAAAGGTCCTAACGAAACAGCCGACGTCGCAATCGATCCAAATGCTCCGCCAGTCGTAGAAACAAACGCTGCAAACGAAGTACTCAAATACCCGTTCGACGAAGAACTTTTCGATGACGTGTCCATTTTACAAGAGTACTATGATGCAGAAGCCGACGAAGAAATGCGAGAAAATGCACTCCTCGTCTTCAATCAAACCTACATTACAAACAAAGGCGTTTCGATCTCAGTGGATGGCCAACCATTCGAAGTCGTCGCAGCCATGAGCGGAACAGTGCAAGAAGTCATTATCGACTCATTCAAAGGCAGCGAAATCAAAATCGCACACGCCAACGGAATGTCGACGATTTACAGCTCCCTAACCGGCATCCTCGTCAAAGAAGGCGACGAAGTCATCCAAGGACAATCACTCGGCACCGCCACCAGCAACGAATGGAACGCCCAAGCCGGCACACACCTGCACTTCGAAGTGCACAAAGACGGCAACCCAGTCAACCCGCGCTCATTCCTAGGATTCTAACCAACCCGCCACTCTCTTTGGAGAGTGGCTTTTTTGGTGGTGGTGGGGGAGTTCTCGTTAATGCAGGAAGAGTTCTCAATCTCGCGCGAGGAGTTCTCGTTAATACCGGGAGATTTCTCATTCCCGCGCGTGTAGTTCTCGTTAATGCCGGAAGAGTTCTCATTCCCGTGCGAGGAGTTCTCGTTAATGCCGGAAGAGTTCTCATTCACATGCGAGGAGTTCTCGTTAATGCAGGAAGAGTTCTCATTCCCACGCGTGTAGTTCTCGTAAATGCCGGGAGAGTTCTCATTAATGCAGGAAGAGTTCTCATTCCCGTGCGAGGAGTTCTCATTAATACCGGGAGAGTTCTCAATCTCGCGCGGGGGAGTTCTCGTTAATGTAGGAAGAGTTCTCATTCCCGCGCATGTAGTTCTCGTTAATGCAGGAAGAGTTCTCAATCTCGTGCGAGGAGTTCTCATTAATGCAGGAAGAGTTCTCATTCCCGCGGGTGTAGTTCTCGTTAATGCAGGAAGAGTTCTCAATCTCGTGCGAGGAGTTCTCGTTAATGTAGGAAGAGTTCTCAATCTCGCGCTAGGAGTTCTCGTTAATACCGGGAGAGTTCTCATTCACATGCGAGAAGTTCTCGTTAATACCGGTAGAGTTCTCATTCCCGCGCGAGGAGTTCTCGTTAATGCAGGAAGAGTTCTCATTCCCGTGCGAGGAGTTCTCATTCCAGCTCGCGGTGTCCTCTTAAGTATCAAAAGACTTCTCATACACTCGTGTGGAGTTATCATTTTTCATCAAACAGTTCTCATTTCATCGACCAAAAATGGTTTTAGATTGTCAAATGCATTTAGCGCGATCTTATTTCATATAGCATGAAAATCCTCCCGCGGAATGTATAATCGTCTAATACGACTCTCTTATCGCGCCAAATGCCTTTCCACAAATAATGATTTTTCTCATTGTAGCGTAGGTTGTTCTCGTTATCCCGGAATAGTTCTCGTTATCCCGGAATAGTTCTCATTCTCTCGGGTGGAGTTCTCTTTAGTACCGAAAGAGTTCTCATTCTCGCTAGCGAAGTTCTCATTCTCATCAAACAGTTCTCATTTCATCGACCCAAATGATTTTAGATTGTCAAATGCATTTAGCGCAATCTTATTTCAATAGCATGAAAATCCTCCCGCGGTAATTATAATCCCTAATACGACTCTCATATCGCGCCAAGATCACTCAGCAAATTTTAGTATTTGCAGTGTACCTAAAACGGTAATAATCAATTTATCTCCCCAAAATCGGCATTTAAATTCAATTAAGTGCCCTATTAAGCCCTTTTACTTCGAGTATCCGGCAGACTATTCAAAATAGAACCGACTAGGTATACAATGGCATTGAGGTGATTCAATGATAGTGAAAAGAAGGGAAAGGACTAAAGAAATGGATGGCTTGATTGCATTGGAAAGGAGATTGAGAAGGGGGAATGAAAACAAGCAGGGAATAAAGGAGAAACTGTACAAGCTAGAGGCGGGTTACAGCGGGGAATGCCAATATGATAAATATTTGACCGAGTTCAAACCTCGCTATCCACACGCAATCCTTCACGATGTAACTTTAAATTATGATGGAATTTACTTTCAAATGGATTCAATTTTAATTACACCATCATTTATTATGATCTCAGAAGTAAAGAACCTTGCTGAAAAAATAATAGTTAAGACAAAACCATTACAATTTATAAAGGAATATACTACGGGGCAACGCAAGCCTTTTCGTAATCCGATTACAGAGGTTGAACGGAAAATATATCTATTAGAGAATTGGTTGCATGAAAGAAACATTCAGGTGCCGGTAAGGGGATTAGTAGCGTTTGCATATAATAACGAGATGCAAATCGAGGAATCTCCTAGTATGGATATCATGTTTACGTATGACGTAGTAGCACATTTAAGATCTCTCCCCGTTCATCAAGATATTCTTAGCCGACATGAAATTCGATCACTTGCCTATGAAATGCTAAGAAAACACCGTGAGTTTAACCCATTTCCCATGGTTCAAAGATACAATATTCATCCTGCCGAAATAATGCCAGGCGTTATTTGTACGAAATGTGGCAACTTCAAGATGAAATGGGAGACCAGAAAATGGTGTTGCTCTTCTTGCGGACATAAAGGAGTAGATGAACATAAAGCAGCGATAGAGGATTGGTATACGTTAATAAAATGTACAATGACGAATAGGGAATTTAGATACTTCACGCAACATGAATGCAGGCATGTCGCAAAATATCTACTTGGGAAAGCCTCTACCAAGCTAATCGGGCAAGGTCGAAATGCCCATTATGAGTTTCTGATGGATAGGCAACAGCAAATAAATAATGAGGTGTAGCTCCGCAAGATTGTGGGGCTTTTTACTTTTTATTGGAATTTCCTATTTTACATTTTTGATGGTCAAAGGCATTTGGCGCGAATTGTTTCGTATTGGGCAAGAAAGCTTTCCGCGGGAAGTTCAAATGCTTTAAGCGGCAAATCAATCGCGCCTAGTGCAATTCCACAAAAAAGTTTTACGCATTGCTACGTTAGGAAACCTCGTTCATCCAAGAATAGTTCACGCTATCAAGTTCGTGTTCTCGTTCACCATCGAATAGTTCTCAATGCCATGCCTGAAGTTCTCGTTCTACTCCGAGGAGTTCTCATTCCCACGTCCGGAGTTCTCGTTCCCCGCCAAAGAGTTCTCATTCCTGTAATAACAGTTCTCATTCCTGCAGTAACAGTTCTCATTCTTCGCCAAAGAGTTCTCATTCCTATAGTAACAGTTCTCATTCTCCGCCAAGGAGTTCTCATTCCCACACACGAAGTTCTCATTCTCCACCAAAGAGTTCTCATTTCCACACTCAGAGTTCTCTTTCCCCGCCAAAGAGTTCTCATTCCCACACACGAAGTTCTCGTTCTCTCAAGGAGTTCTCATTCCCGTAGTCGAAGTTCTCAATCTCCACCAAAGAGTTCTCATTCCCACACTCAAAGTTCTCATTCTCCGCCAAAGAGTTCTCATTTCCACACTCAGAGTTCTCATTCTCCACCAAAAAGTTCTCATTCCATCACAAAGTATTCTCCCTAACTCTCTGCTTCCAACACCGCCCAGACATAACTTCCCGCCGGCGCGCATAGGATAAAGGAAGAAACGGAGCTGACAGGGAAAGGAAGAGGGCGTGCACGAGCAAATTCGGAGGCGATGCGTGCGCCTCGGTAAAATGTTGCTGGACACTGGACTTACAGTACGGGCACTGGCGAAAGCGACGGGCTATTCGAAAAGCACGGTCCATAAGGATTTAACGGAACGGCTGCCGAATGTTGATGTGGAGTTGTCTGAAGAAGTCGCCAAAATACTTGCCTATCATAAGTCTGTCAGACATTTAAGAGGCGGTGAAGCAACACGGATGAAATGGATGAATGAAAATAAGAAAGCCCGCAACATGTGACGGGAATAGACGGGGCCATGACCATCCTTACAGGAAGGCGGACACCCTGTCTTTTCACATGGAAAAAGCCGGTTCGCTTGCCCATTTAAACCCCTAATTTAATCTCCATATGTTTAATGAATATACCCACGCCTTTTAGAATGGAATAAAAAAGAACTACGAAAAATGGGTTAATAAAATACCAACTCTCCATAAAAACTTGTAAAAAACCCCCAATCGACAATATTCCCGAAGTATTTTATTTCTGAATAAAAATATGCAAAATAGATGTCAATCTTTGTGTTCAAAAAAGAGCCAATATGATACAATATATAGTCATAAGAGTATGCTCGATGAGCGAAGTTGGAAGGGGAAACGGGATTGATGTTTGCAAAGGATATTGGAATCGACCTTGGCACGGCGAATGTGTTGATTCACGTAAAAGGGAAAGGGATCGTCCTTGACGAACCGGCAGTCGTTGCAATCGACAAACATACGAACAAAGTGTTGGCTGTTGGCGAAGAAGCGAGTAAAATGGTAGGTAGGACTCCTGGCAACATCATTGCCATTCGTCCGATGAAAGATGGCGTCATCGCCGATTTTGATGTGACGGAAGCGATGTTGCGGCATTTTATTAATAAATTGGATGTCAAAGGATTTTTGTCGAAACCGCGGATTCTCGTTTGCTGCCCGACAAACATAACGAGTGTCGAACAGAAGGCGATCCAAGATGCAGCGGAAAAATCCGGCGGCAAAAAAGTATATCTTGAAGAAGAACCAAAAGTCGCAGCAATCGGTGCCGGGATGGACATTTTCCAGCCGAGCGGGAATATGGTCATCGACATCGGCGGGGGAACGACTGACGTTGCAGTCCTATCGATGGGCGATATCGTCACGTCCGAATCGATCAAGGCGGCCGGCGACATGTTCGACAATGACATTATACAATCAATCAAACGAAAACATAAATTACTGATCGGAGAAAGAACTGCGGAAACGATCAAAAAGAATATCGCAACCGTCTTCCCGGGCAGCCGGAAAGAGGAGATGGACATCCGTGGCCGCGATATGGTGACGGGACTTCCACGGACAATTACCGTAGATTCCGAAGAAATTCGGGAAGCGCTCAGCGAATCTGTTGAAATGATCGTCCAATCGGCGAAAAATGTATTGGAAAAAACACCGCCCGAACTATCCGCTGACATTATCGACCGAGGCGTTTTCCTAACAGGCGGCGGCGCGTTATTGCACGGCATCGACCAGTTGCTTGCAGAAGAACTGAAAGTGCCGGTGTTCGTGTCGGACAACCCTTTAAGCTGCGTCGCAATCGGCACGGGCATCCTGTTGGATAGCATCGGTAAAACAATTGCATACTGATGGAATTATCATGTGATTGAATCAAAAATCAATTTAAGTAATTAATAGAAGGAGGCGGGATCCCCATGTTCCGTGGATTTTACACAGTCGGCTCCGGCATGATCGCGCAACAGAGAAGAACGGAAATGCTGGCAAACAATATGGCGAACGCCAATACGCCAGGCTTCAAGGCGGAGCAGTCAAGCATCCGTTCATTTCCAGAAATGTTCATGTCAAACCTGAATGCTACTCGTATCCCAACGGAAAAAGGCCTCAATCTGAAAGGTCTATCACCAGTCGGGGAACTTTCGACAGGTGTTTACATGCAGGAGACGATGCCGCTTTTCACGCAAGGTTCTCTACGCGAAACCGGCTTGACGACGGACATTGCACTTATTGAAGGAAACCTTCCGGTCAATGAAGAAACCGGCGAAAAAGGTGCTCTTTTCTTCCGGCTTGAAAATGGAGCAGGAAATGAACTCTATACGAGAAACGGGAATTTCACTCTTGACGCGGCAGGCAATTTGACGAATCCGATGGGACATTATGTTCTCGATTCAAACGGTCAACGCATTCAGCTTCAAAATGACAATTTCAGCATTTCAGATGCTGGCATTATCATGCAGGACGGCGCAGCGGTAGCGACACTCGGTGTTTCATTCGCGGAGCAGCCTTCAGCACTTATGAAACAAGGAAATGGCCTGTTCGCGAGCAATGATGGCAACTTGCCTGGGGCGCAAAACAACAGCTATTCATTCCAACAAGGCTATTTGGAAGCTTCCAATGTGGATGCGGGAAGAACCATGACGGACATGCTTGCTGCATACCGTGCCTTCGAAGCGAATCAAAAGATCTTACAAGCATATGACCGGAGCATGGAAAAAGCAGTGGAAATTGGGCGTGTCAACTAATGACGCGATTTGAAAGGGGCCGGAACGAATGATACGGTCGATGACAACAGCAGTCAATACAATGAATCAATTGCAAAGCCAAATAGATATAATCGGTAATAACCTTGCAAATTCTGCTACGAACGGGTATAAATCGAGTGAAGCCAATTTTCAGGAAATGCTCTATCAGCAATTCAATAATGACAAAGGCGACACGGCAGAGCGTAACTCACCTGCAGGAATCCGGTACGGCGTCGGCGCCATGCTCGGCTCCGCGCAAATGAACTGGAAAGTCGGCTCCTTGCAGATGACCGGTCGTGAACTCGATTTTGCATTGACGGAACCGAAACAGTATTTCAACCTGATCATGCCTGGAGAAGACGGCGAACAAACCGTTTACACACGTGCAGGGAATTTTTACGTTTCGCCTGTTGAAGGCGGCAACCTAATGCTCGTCAATGGCGACGGATATCCTGTCGCGGACAGTGCGGGACAGCCGATCACATTTGCGGAAGACGTTAGCAATTACAATATGCTTCCTGGCGGTGTGCTCGAAGTGACGCATAACAGCGGCGCAGTCCAGCAAATTCAAATGGGCGTAACGACGTTAGAACGCCAAAACTTGATGAGCCGGCTATCCGCTACACTATTCGCGCTTCCTGGCAATATGGCGGATCTTGGCGTCGCACCTGCCGATATTTTAACTGAAATGACTGGCGCCGACCGGAATCGCATCGGAATGGAAAACCAAAAGCTTGAAGCATCCAATGTGAATTACGAAAAAGAAATGACAGATCTTATTAATGTTCAGCGTTCCTATCAGTTTAACGCGCGGACAGTCACGCTTGCCGATCAAATGTTAGGATTGATCAATAACATTCGATAAGTCGTGTTAGGGAGAATTCGATATGATAGATGATAAGCAGCAAAGCCCTCAATGGGACCATATGAATCAAAAAGACCACACGGAACGGCAAATCGTCGCTTCACGGATGGATCGAAACAAGCAAAAAAAGAGAAAGTCAGCGGACGAGGAAACGAGTGGAAAAAGAAGACTATGGGTCCAAATCCGCATTCTACCGATTTGGCTGCGTGTCATTCTCGTCCTTCTCTTGCTTGTGGGTGCAGCAATTCTCGGCTCGATGATTGGCTACGGCTATGTCGGCGATGGCACTCCAAGTGATGTGCTCAAAAAAGAGACGTGGACCCATATTGTGGATATTATAAATGGGAAAGAGTCTTAACGGCTCTTTCATTTTGTTTTTTAAAAAATCCAACTTTTGCTTTTTTCTAATACATAATAGGGAGGATAAACGTCATGCTAACAGCAGAACAAATTCAAAAAATCATTCCCCATCGCTATCCATTTCTATTAGTTGATAGGATTACAGAAATTGACGAAGGCAAACGGGCGGTTGGCCTTAAAAACGTCACCATCAATGAAGACTATTTCAACGGTCATTTTCCGGGATACCCCGTCATGCCGGGCGTATTGATCGTCGAAGCACTTGCTCAAGTCGGCGCCGTCGCCATGCTTCAAAAAGAAGAGAACCGGGGTCGTCTTGCGTTCTTCGCAGGAATCGACAATTGTCGCTTCAAACGGCAAGTCGTCCCTGGAGATACATTGAAACTTGAAGTGGAAATTACAAGAATGCGCGGCACCATTGGAAAAGGGAAAGCGGTTGCAACCGTAGACGGCGAAATTGCTTGTGAAACGGAAATCACATTTGCTCTCGGACCGGTTGAGCAGGCCGCAGATTAATTTGCACGCCTGTAAAATGTTAGGTACAATGAAAAGTGCAATGTCTGGAAATGTCGAATGAAAGCAGACAAACATGCACGTTTATTAGTGGGAGGTACCATTCAGTTATGTTCAAAGATCTTTCTCCAAATATAAAAAGCAGCATCACGCGCTCCATCACCCAAACGTTCGAGCAATACATGGCGAACATCGCTTGGGATGAAGAGGAGTATAGCATCGAAGACTTCATGGCCACTTGGCGCGAATACATCACGACAAAAGCACTATGGTATTCAAAAATTCCGGATGCAATGAAACTGGATCCGAAATTTCATGAAGACCTCGCCCAACGCATCAACGAAGTGATCCAGCGTGTTATTAGCGAACCACCGTCCGAAGACCAAATCGCTTCGATTCAAATGATGCAGGAAAAACTCGACACGCATTACACATACGACTGCAAAGCAGAAGCCGTTTATGTCGAGAATTTATTGAAAGAACGCATGGAATAAGAACAAAAAAAGTATGGATAGTTCCCTCCTTTTGAGCCAACCTACAAGTATCATACGGATTTGTATGATAGACGGCTTGTGGAAAGGAGGGAATTTTCATGTTCAAAAAAGCGATACCGTTCGTACTTGTATCTGGTCTCGTCTTGACAGGGTGCAACAACAACAACGACGTTCCGGACAATAACGAAACGCCGATGGAAAACTTAGATGACGGATTACGTGATACGACACCACGAGTCAACAACGGTGCAGGTTCGGACATGGATGGCATCAACAACGGAAACGATCGGAACAACGGTGTGGACAACGGAATCATCAATGATGGCAACCGTAACAACGGAGACATGAATGGTGACAATACAACGGCACCAAACGACGACATCCTAACAGATGACAACACAACAACTCCGAACGACACCGACACCAATCGTGACCGTAAGAACAAAGATGGAACAACTGGAAACAACAACCGCTAACCGCAAGCCGAACAAGAAAACCGCCACCCCCCGGCGGTTTTTCTTGTGTTGGAATCGCGTCGATCGGGTCACCAACGTGCTAGAACTCCCGCGTACGAGTAAAAAAAAGCCGCCATCAAAGGCAGCCTCTCACTCCAACTCCCGGTCCTTCTTCAACCGTGGACGTTCACGCATATCCGACTCAAAACGCTTCAATAACTCGTCTCCACTAAGCCCCTCGGTAATCAGTTCCTCCAACAAATGCTCAGCATATTGCGTGCGGGCTCGTTTCAACCGTCCCTTCAGCAAGACTGAAATATGATCCCCAATTCGTTCCACAGCATCCACCGCAACACGGAAACCCGCCGGTTCGTTTTCCGGATAGGAAATGACGACGCGCGCTTCCAACAATTCCTCGGACTCCTTCCAATCTTCAAACAGCTTTTCATGCTGCTGATCGATAAACATCTCAAGAATCCACATCCGGTGGCTATTCTCTTGATTAATAATAATCCCATCAATGAGCGGAAAGTCTTGGATCTTTTCATCCGCCAAGATCCCGACCGATATCATTTTAAATGTCTTCAAACGCGCCACCCGCCTCACTTTTTGCAACAAGTATACCATATCGGCAAAAAAACTTCAGAATCATGACGAACTCGTGTTATTACGGATAAATGAAAGTTTCCAACCGCTTGATGTCCTTGTAGATGGAAATAATAGGGCCGACAAAATCCTTATTTCATTACACGAAAGAGTTAATAATACCTCCATAATCCAACTATGCGAGTTTGCCAGTTTGGCCGCTCCATTTGTATGATGAGGGCATCATGGAACGAAAGGAGGGGGACTAGTGAACCAAGTTGCACTCGTAGGGCGCATAACTAAAGATCCGATTTTAAGAAGGCTTTCGGAAGGAAGATTGCAAACGAGCTTCATCCTAGCCGTAAACCGCAAATTCAAAAACCAGCATGGCGAAGTGGACGCCGACTTCATACTTTGCACGGCTTGGGGGAAAGTTGCGGAAAACACGGCAAAGCATTGTGGAAAAGGATCTTTAATAGGAGTTGGTGGGCGCATTCAATCGAGAACGTATGAACGGGAAGACAACAGCCGCGTATTCGTCACCGAAGTAATCGGTGAAGAAATCCGGTTCCTGTCAACGAAACGGAGAAGCAGCGACAACTTGTATGGAGAGCCTGAACAGAATGTGCAACGGACTGGCGGAAATGAAAGCGGAAGTGAACAGGAAAAAGCGAAGTCGAACTTCCATTTACCGCAGGACGAAAAAGATGGATTACCAATTTTTTGACCTATCGGGCAGATACATAAGGATAGGGAAAAACGGGGAAGGGGGACCGGCGGAAAAGCGAATGGTACACAAACTAAATAGTTTTGTGAAATAAAAAAGCTCTACGTTGAAAAAGGATGATAAAAGGCGATCGGATACTAGGCAGGTGGGGATCTGCCCAGTATCCAACGGGGAGCATTGTCACCTTTAGTGGTGGAATGCTTGCTGCATAGGGCCAACTGATCTTGGCCGACCAAACACGGCGGGGGTCGCTCCCGCCGTATCTATAAGGAGGGAAGTAAATGGAAAATGTCGAAAGGAAAATCATCAGACTGGAACTGCAAGTAGGTGAACTGATCCGCATTCTTGCGCACCTGAACGAACGGATAAAAAATATTGAAGAAAAAGAACGCGACGGAAAAATCATCTCGATACATAAGCGGCAAGCCACACACCGAATATGAAAAACCCCGGCTCCATCACGGAACCAGGGTCGACAAAACTATCGTTCAAACGACAACAAATCATCCAATTCACGATCCGAAAGCTCCGTAAGCCATTGACTCGATTGAATCAGATCAGCAGAAAGAGCAGCCTTCTCTTCCAACATCTTATCGATCTTCTCTTCAATCGTCCCAACGGTCACGAACTTATGGACATGCACGAACTTCGTTTGACCGATGCGGTAAGCACGGTCCGTAGCCTGATTTTCAACCGCAGGATTCCACCAGCGATCCGCGTGCAGCACATGATTCGCACCCGTCAAATTCAAACCGGTTCCACCAGCCTTCAATGATAAAATGAAAATCGGGAATTCGCCGGCCTGAAACGCTTCGACCAAATGATCGCGCTGCCCCTTCGGCATGCTGCCAGACAAGAAAGGCACATCGATATCATGCAACTCGCTTAAACATTGACGGATCAATTGCCCCATTCCGATATACTGCGTAAAAATCAAACATTGTTCGCCATTCGCTGCAATATCTGCAGCCATCGACACGATTCGATTTAATTTCACCGACCGTTCCAGCATTTGGTCGGCAGGCGCATGCGGCTCCTTCAAGAAGAGCGAAGGATGATTGCAAAGCTGCTTCAACCGGCTCAACATTTTCAAAATGAGCCCTTTCCGTTCAAATCCGGTCAGCGTATCCAACTTGAACTTCGTATCCTCTATAAAGCTTTCATAGAGCGCTGCCTGCTCGGTCGTCAGCGGACAATACTCATTCTGTTCAAGTTTTTTCGGCAAATTCAACTGCAAATCGGGATCGTTTTTCGTGCGCCGCAACAAGAAAGGCCGGATTTTCGCACGCAGCTTCCGCTTTTCAAGTTCCGAATCATCCCGCTCAATCGGAATGATGAATTGATCTGTAAACGTCCGGAAGCTTCCGAAATACCCTTTATGGATAAAGTCGAAAATCGCCCAAAGCTCCGACAACCGGTTCTCGATTGGCGTCCCCGTCAACGCAATCTGATGGTCGCCATGCAATTTGCGAATCGCACGCGACTGCTTCGTCTGCATGTTCTTAATGTTTTGCGCTTCATCGAGCGTGATGCTCGCAAACACTGTCCCGCCTAGCGTCTCATCGTCTTGAGTCGCAGTGCCATATGTCGTCAAAATGACATCCGGTTTTCGTTCCGCCACGAGCCGATCGAACTCTTCATCCTTCGCACGTGACGGCCCATAATGTGTATGCACGATGAGCGACGGCGCAAACCGCTCAATCTCCTTCTGCCAGTTGCCAAGCACACTCGTCGGGCAAATGATCAAAGAAGGGGCATCCGTTTCAGGGCGTGCATGGACATTCAATAAATACGAAATGAGCTGCACCGTCTTCCCGAGACCCATATCATCGGCTAAACAAGCGCCAAAACGATACTCGCGCATGAAAACGAGCCAATTATAGCCCTCAATCTGATACGGACGAAGCTCAGCCTTCAATGCGGCAGGCACTCCTGCGTCAGGCAAACCGTGTTTATTCGCTACCATATCAACATATTCACGCAATGATTGCTGCATTGAAAAAGCGAGCAACGGATCATCGGCCTCATCATCATCCTCGACCGGGACGATCTCCTCAGGAATCTCCTGGAACAACAGATCCTTCACCGTCCACTCGCCCGCATCCGCCTGCTCCATCAGCTCGCGGATCCGCTTCAGCCAAAGTGGATCGATATGGAACCATTCATCACCTGAACGAATATACTCACGATTCTCGTCAACCAACTTCCGGAACGAATCCTGATCGATGTCTTTGCCGGCAAGCGAAAAGTTCCAATCGAAAGAGAGTACTTCATCCAAGCCTGCCGCCGAACGATACGACTGCACACTCGCATTCGTCCGGACGCGCATCTTCGACTCCGTCACCGACTTCAACCATGCCGGCAAAATGACGGAATAACCGAACGACTGAAACACAGGGAGATCCTCCTGAATGAACATACGAACTTCAGGATCAGACATCGGCATCGACAAAAAGCGATTACCCGGATCAATCTCCACCGAACGCAGGAAAGACGCCATTTCAGACTGCTTTTCACGGATTTCATCAGCAAACTCTTTCCACTTCGCTGGCAAAGCATCCGCCATATCGGCATTCAATTTCCGGACAGCTGGCGTCCAATGTGCCCCGCGCTCACTCACAACAACCGTCTCAAGCAACCACTCCGTATCCGTCTCGGCATCCGGCTCGGTCAGACGGAAAGCGACCCGGACAGGCATATTCGTCACAGTTTCACCCGGCCACCCGAATTTTCGCAAATGCGGCAACAGCGCCGGCAACTGTTCGAACCGGATAGCAGAAGCCTCGATCTTTTCACGAATCGCATCATGGAGAATCATCGAAGAAAGGGCAGAAATCCCGATTTTCTCCTCGTCAAATCGGATCATCCCTGCGTCCAACTCTGCATGCTGCCAGAAGTCAGGTTCATTCCAAACCTTCGCTGCCTCCTGCAACGCGGCCAGATGCGCTTCATCATCCGATGTCCGTCCGCTGAATGAAGCGAAAGGATGCGTCTTGCCTGTAAACAATTGCAGGAAATCATTCGTTTTCAAATGGACAGCATTTTCATCCGTCACCGACAGCAACCCATACAACGCCTGTTCATTGTTGAAATACAGGAAAGAGGAAAGCCTGTCGGGGGGAACCGTCCTGCCGGAAGCGTCCGTCGCAGAAACCTTATAACCGCCAGCTTCATTCCGGTCGATTGCCAATTGGAAGAGAAGATTCAAAGCATCCGTTTTCGTCATAGATTCAAATTCCCCTTTTCCATTTCTTCGGACAACGCGCGAAGCCTTTTATATTGCTCGCGAACCGTGTCGATGTACCGATTCCAGAAATCGGCTTTTCCGCTCTTTTTCGCCCCTGTCTTCATATTCTTGAACAATCTGACGGCGCGGCGGTAGCTATGTCTGTTCTTCTCCTGGATGAACCGCATCGCGTACGTATGGAGCAGCGGCATGACGGAAGCGGGGTCATTCGCTAAAACGAATTTCAATGTATCCGGCTCGATCCCATCATACGGAATATTGAACCGATGCATAAGGGCAGCCCATTCAGCGAAGCGTTCGCGTTCAATAAGGAAATCGCCGAATGCACTCACACCCGCTTCTCCGTACAGCATGAACAGCTCCTCCCGCCGCTCTTCCGGGAACTCAGCTTCTTCCAGCAAGCCATCGATTTTCCGGATGAAATGATATGTTTCATTCGAAGAATTGATATTGGCAAAGTATCCGCCGATATGAGGGAAAATCGTATCCATAATAACGTACAACGAATCGGTATCTTCGAGCTCTGCAGCGTGATCAGCAAGCGGCAGCCAATAATCGACATGCTCGCCGCCCGTCTTGTCCGCAATCTTTTGAAGCGCTTCCTCATCGCCATGCGTCAAATAGAAGAAAGCCGCAAAATATGGGGCATCTGCTTTGTCCTCGTCGAGCAGGGTTGCCATCTCTCTCTCCCGCTCAGCATCTTTCGGGTACAGCAAGTCCCACATGATCGAATAGATTTCAAGCCTGGCCGGGAACAACCCATCATGATGTAGAACAAGTTCACGGGCATTCGTTTTCAATGACGCATAAAAAACATCCGTTTCAAACAACCGCGGATTCTTCCCAAGCGTATGGACGTGATTGCGCAATTTACTCACCTGATCATTGATCCACATCTTCACTTGCCATTCACGGTACGTGAAATGATTTTGCAATTCCAAATGCGCATAAAGATATGTCCATGCGGCATCGAGTAAATGCAACCGGTAAAACAGCTCAAACAGCGGCTTCCATTCATATTCAAAAGGGGATAGCGGAATCATCTTCTGATCCAACAAAGAACTTTCATGCAAAAACACATTTGGACTTTCACTTGGGTTCATATCTCGCAGCGGCGCCGTCAGTCTGTACAACACCTGATTCCACGCCTCCGGAGTCCGCTCCGATATGGTCAGCGCCATCTGTTCGACCTCCCTCCGCTGCCAATTATGCATCCACTCCGTTAAGGAATTGAATTGGGAATAAAGATAGAAGACAACCGCCATCTTATGAACGCACCACTCATTTTCATCACAAGTACAAGACACGTCCATCTCTGGAAAAGTCAGCTTCACAACATTCTCCACAGTTCCATCGGCCAGCGACACCTCAAACGTGGACCCATCCGCCGAACACCAATAGTGAAACAAGGACCCTTTCCGGACAATGGACACGGCTTTCCGAACAACAACGACCTCTTCCTGTACATCCGGCCGGAAAGAATGCTCAATCATATTCATAAATTCATCTATTTCACGCTCATGCAAATAAGAAACACGTTCCACAGTCATGTGCATTCGCTCACTCCCTAAAATAAAGCATTCCCTTCATTATAAAGGTTTAAGACCACAACCGTAAACGCTTTTATCCCAAACATCTAATACGAGCACTTACATTCACAAAAAAGGAGGAAATCAAGTGGAAACATTAATCATACATATCCCACAACTCTATGAAAAACGTCATCTATTTAATGAAAACATGAAAAGAAACGCAGCATGGGGAACAATCCATGAAAAAAATAATAGCGGAGGATTCATCGCACCGGAAACATTTTTGACGAGCGATCGCAAAGTGCTCATCGCTAATTATAAATTAGATGAATTGACAGTTCTCATGGATGGGAAAGGGAAAATCATTCAACAGTTACTAGAAAATCAAATCGACTTCGAGCCACGGGAAATAGCATTTTTGACAGAACGTCCCGACAAAAGCCAATCGCCTACCCGCACGTAAAGCATTTATTTCAGTCTCATTGAATATGCTAGAAACAAATCATTCACAAAATCGCCACAACTGTGATAGAATAATAATAATCGGAATATTCAATGACGGAGGGATAGAAAATGCTTTCTGTTCAACGTATGACGCCGTTTTTCACTAGCCAGGAGGATTTCCGTCTACGTCTCGTGTTCGCCTATCAATATTTCTCTATTATTAAAGGCGGTGAAGTATATCAATTCGTACCATCCGAAGGGAAAGAAATCGTCGTCAACATGAAAAGCCTGCAAGTCGAAAACTTAGGCGAAGTATTCGTTTTTCAACGAGGCAGCCGATTCATCCGATTGCCACTGTACCAGCTGCTCCTCATCTCGGATCTTCACTTACACCTATCGACAATCCTCGAAGGCACATTAAACATTAAAATCGAAATGCCCGAAGCTGTCACCGAGGAAGCCGGCAAAATGATTGAACAGATGGAAGCCCATCACAAACTGCGCATGATCGACTATGCGCTCGAAACTAACAACCGAAGCTTATTCACTCAACTGACGGAAGGAATGCAATAACATTGAATAACTCATGAAAAAACACTTATCGTTCCAGAATAAACGATAAGTGTTTTTATATTGGAAAAACAGTAAGTTTCCATGAAAGAATAAGAGGGTATAGATAGCTTGCTTGCTAGGTTCAACTAGTAAAAAAATGCAATGCAAGTACGAATATAGTGGAACCGGTTAATCCAAACAAGAAATCTGTC
The DNA here is from genome assembly GCF_007991495.1 of Sporosarcina luteola. Taxonomy (GTDB): domain Bacteria; phylum Bacillota; class Bacilli; order Bacillales_A; family Planococcaceae; genus Sporosarcina; species Sporosarcina luteola. The sequence continues at coordinate 38,778 of NZ_BJYL01000002.1, forward strand.
ATAGTAAATCGATGTTTTTCATCATGATTCATTAAAATCCGCTCCTTTGTCGATTTCCCGGGAAATACGTCTAGTTGGAAATGAAAAATTCTACAAATAGTTTGGCCAAATTCTCCAATTTTCATACATAGACCATCTAGTAAGAATTGATAATTTTGCGAGATTTGATAAAGTAGAGTCTACGGGCCCAAAATAAGGCACTTCATTAGCAGAAAGGATTGTCGCCATGTTCTTTGACTACAGGTTTTGGCATTATTTGACGAGGCCATTCGAACTCGCCACCCATTTACAAACCGGAACGATGCGGAACTTTCATAAAAGGCTGTACATCGTTTTCCTCACAGGAATTATCCTGTTCGCCATAAGAAACAGCTGGGGAATGAACACCGAAGCAATTACGGCATTGATGACGACAATGACAACGACGGACTACATCATTGCTCGATTCGCTTCTTTAGCCGGCACGATTATCTGGTCAATCATATACATAGCCTTTCATATTTTCGGGGTTGCCATCATCCTTTCGTGGATAACGAAAATTCCATCCCGGCAATTCGTCCCCCTGCAAGTGCTCATGACGGGCATTCTGCTTATGGAAAAAGCGGTCATCTTTATCGTTTTCGCAATAAAAGGCGAATCTGTCAGCCTTTCATTTTTATCATTCGGCCCGCTTGCCGTCACGGTCATGGAGAATTGGTATTTAATCTTATTCCTGAACCAACTAACAATTACAAGCGCACTCATCATCACTTTGCAATACCGATTCATCCGTGGATTCATAGCTGACGGAAAATGGCGCGAACAACTTTGGATGCTCATTGGGGTGCATGTCGCAATGGCCCTTATCACAGCTGCCGTCGCCTACATTCCGTTCGACGCAATCCTCAATTCACTTTTCGGAGGTGGCTTCTAGATGAATAAACGAATGGGCATCACGATTGCCATAATCGTCAGCGCCTTCATCGCCCTGAACATCCACCTTTTATATTCAAATAAAAGCACGGTTCCGAAATCATTGTATGTCCACCAATACGAACGCATGACACCCGGCCACTTCGAAGAAACGATCCAGAAAGAAGGCTTCGTCACGCCAGAAGAAATTTACACTGTCTACGTCGGAGACGGGGAGGCCATTGAAACATGGCTTATCGAAGAAGGCGATCAAGTGCAGGTCGGGGATGAAATCGCGATACTGCAAACGGAACGTGCAGAGAGCCAACTCGCGGCATGGAGCGCTGAGGAAGAAGGGCTCCTTGAACAGCGAAGCTCTTTGCATTCAATCCTATCTGCCTTGGAAGCGGACCGCGCCAGCGCTCAAAATAATTCCGCCAATGTCAACACTACCGAAACACCAGGGGATAGCGATATCGAGTTGACTGTCGACGTCCAAGTTGACGTGAGCCAAGACGGCTCTTTTGCACAAGCAATCGCGGAAGCGGAACGGGAACTATCGGAAATCGACCGCAAACTGGCTATCGTCCAAGCACAGCTCGACCAAAACCCATCGCGGCCGGCATTAATTAGCCCTGTTGACGGAACGGTTTCGAATGTGAGTAAAAATGGTGTCACATTAGCAGCGGAAATTTACAGCGAAATGAAACTGATCACGACATACGCACAGCTGGATGAATGGCAGAAAATCGAAGTCGGAGACCTCGTCCGCATCCAAGAAAACAATTTGGATACCGTCATTGAAGGGGAGGTCCACTCCGTTTCCGCTGTCCCTGCAACAGATAGCAGATGGCAGGAAGCGTATGACTCGCTGGACCGAAACGAACGGAAAAACCCACTCGATATTTACGAAATACGCATGAAGACGAGCGAGCAACCCCATGCACTTCCATTCGGCGCAAATGTCAGTGCGTTAATTATCGTCAATGAAGCGGATGCCGTATCCGTAAAAATCCATTGGCTCGAGTCTTATTCTAAAAATAGCGCTATCGGTTGGAAGCTCGATGAACAAGGGCGTGGCATCAAAACTAAAGTTGCCGTACCGTTCGAATCCAACTCACGCGGTGTCATCGCAGAGGGCTTACAAGTCGGCGATGTCGCCATTTACAATCAGAAAATCGCAGATTATAAAGAACCATTCGGCGTTATTCTGCCGTTGCCGCTTGAATTGCCATCGAAGAATGAATGGAGAACATTCGGCTGGAAAAACTATGTGAAATATGGATTTCTAGAATAAGACAACAAAAACCGCCATGATGGCGGTTTTTGTTGTCTTACGCGGAGCATTCCCAGTCAGCCGCAGCACCCCGGACGCGATTACCGCAAAGTTTTGCTCGTTTTATGACTTATTTCCTGGCACTCCTGTCTCCTGAAAATATCTGATTCTACCCCTGTCCCTCTATCAATATAGTGAAGTAAGGAGATAAAACGGGGGAGTGGGGACAGCGAATGAGGAAATGGGCTTTGGTGTGCAGTTTAGCAATCATTTGGATTTTATTCATAGGTATCGATAAGGTGGAGGCGAGTGAAACCGGAAAGCGATATGTCGGACTTCACGATCGCATTTTGCCGCTTGAAGATATTCGCGTCATCGACGGGGATACGAAAGTGCCGCTCATGGACATCGCAAAGTTTCTTTACTTGCCCGTCGACGTGAAGAACGGGAAAACGACGATCCGTAAAAGCGGAAAAGAGATTGTATTCGATTCAACAACCGGCGTCACAACGTTGGATGGTGCCGTTCAGAAATGGGAGCCGCTTGCGATGATTGACGACCAAGTTTTCATTAGCGTGAAATATATCGCCCGAGAAATCGGGTTTCAAATAGAGTACTTCCAGAAATACCACACGATCCGCATTTACCGCAATGATTTTAATCGTATAAGCCATCCGGCATTCGAGGAAGTGATTCAGTTGCATATCGACGAGCAGCCGCCTTCGCAAACTTCAAAAGCGAATGTCTATTTAACGTTCGATGACGGCCCGAATCAGTCCACGCTGAAGAATCTTACAACACTTGAAAAATACGAAGTGCCTGCCACCTTCTTCTTTCTTGGCAATCAAATGAAAAATAATGAATCCATCGTTAAAACCGTCTCGGAAAGCGGTCACTACATTGGCTCGCACAGCATGACGCATGATCGGGCATTCGTCTACGGATCGACCGAATCGTTCATTGCCGAGATGGCTGGCGGAGCAGAGATGATCAAAGAAATAACGGGGAAATCGGCCGACCTCGTACGTGTCCCATACGGCAGCGTTCCGCACGTCACACAAGGCATGCAGAAATCCCTCATCTTACACGGTTTTAAAATGTGGGATTGGGACGTCGATTCCAATGACTGGCGATACAGCGACAAACAAGCGGGACAAATCATCAAAAACGTCCAGGATGGCGTGACGAAAGCAGCCAAATCCGGCGATAACAACATCATCGTCCTGCTTCACGACCGCAGCCAAACTACCATCGCTTTGCCGACGATCATCGAGTGGCTGCAAAAAGAAGGCTACAACTTGAAAACCTATGAACCGAATGAACATATCGTCCAGAACTTCCTTCACGAGCAAGCACTCTAAACCAAATTTGCGGTGCCTGCCACCCGAACAACTCTGAATTGTTCGGGTGGCAGGCACCATAAAAAAGAAAATACTTCAGAAGCATTCCTTTCTGGTTCATCAGTGGGGGGCCTATTATACGTTCGTACCGCAAGAAATAAGGGTTTATACCACCTTCGGATAATCTTTCTGAATAATCTTTATTTCGACAAAAAGCGCTATTCTCAATGTTCTTCCCCTGTGATATCTTGTATTGGCACCAATCTACCAATCTTAAAGGGGGAATAGGTATTTTGAAGAAACATTCTTTTGCAAAGCTGCTAAGTACGTTCCTTGCGTTCGTCTTAGTGCTTTCCATGCTTACGCCGTACACGGTTTCCGCAAACTCGGACCCGACTGGCGCAGCTGAAACATCTGCAACAAACGCAACAAAAACCTTCAAAGAAGACCTCTCAGATGAAAAAGTCATGCAGCAAAAAGCGGCTGTCGCTGAACAGCTCGACCTGCTCGGCGGAGAAGCGAAACTGCATGAACAACTTCAAAACATCAAAGGGAACCAGCAAGTTCCAGTCATCATCCATCTATCCGAAAAATCAGTAGGGCTCCAAACGGGTCTTAACAGATTATCAGGACGAACACTCTCCAAAAACGAAGCGCAACAAGTGAAGCAAAAAGTACGGAACCAACAAATCAATGTGAAAAAGGAAATGGTTGTCAAAGGCATCCAATTCACAGAAGGCTTCACTTATGACACTGTCCTAAACGGTATGTCAGGTACAGTCAGAGCAGACGATCTGCCAAAACTCCTAGACGTGAAAGGAGTCACGCTTGTCGAACCTGACACCATCCTGCACGCATCGGAGCTAGGCAAATCGAAAGAACTTAATTCTTCAAAAGGACTTAAAAAACCAGCCCCATCCGATTCGAAACTTGAAGAGAAGGGCAAAGCCGGACAAGTCGATGCTCAAATGGATACAAGCATTGGTTTCCTCGGCATCAAAGCACTTTGGAATGAAGGTTATGAAGGACAAGGCATCAAAGTCGCTGTTCTCGACACAGGCATCGACGCCGATCATCCAGACTTCCAAGGGATCTACAAAGGCGGAAAGAACTTCATTCCGAATAGCGGCACTTACACACGTCCGCGCGCAGATGACGACGCATCCGAAACGTCACCTGTAGAACGCCCGGCAGGCACACCGGAATTCAACGATCGTGGAAGCTCATTCTACACATCCCACGGTACACACGTCGCGGGGACAATTGCCGCAATCGGCAACAACGAATTCGGCATTAAAGGAATCGCGCCGAAAGTCGACCTTTACGCATACCGTGTACTCGGCGCATATGGCAGCGGTGCCACATCAGGCATCATTAAAGCAATCGACACAGCAGTTATCGAAGAAATGCACGTCATCAACCTGTCACTAGGCGGTGGCGCCAACACTGAAACAGATGCTGGCTCGTTCGCCATCAACAACGCCATGCTCGCAGGCACAATTTCAGTCATTGCTACTGGGAACTCCGGACCGAACCGTGGCACGATGGGCACACCAGGCACAGCCCGTCTCGGCATCGCAGTCGGTAACACGACAAACCCTGAAGCGAACTACTCCGGTGAAGTAAACATTATCTCCGGCAGCTACAACCTATCCAAAACACTTAACCTAATGGGTACAACTTACGGACAAGACCTCGCCACTCAACTGAACGGCGAATACAGCATCGTCGCAGTCCCTGGCATCGGACAACCGTCTGACTACGCAGGACTTGACGTAGACGGCAAAGTCGCACTCGTCTCTCGAGGGGATATCGCATTCGTCGATAAAATCGCAGCAGCGAAAGGCGAAGGCGCCATCGCCATCATCGTCCACAACTTTGCTGGCGGAACAGGCGCACCAGGCGTATCCGGTACATTCCTTGGCGACGACTTCGAATTCATCCCGACATTCGATATGTCCCAAACGGACGGCGACGCAATCCGTGCAGCACTCAAACAAGCGGAAGGCACAATTTCTTTCGGCAACTTCAGTAAGACAATGACAACAGGCGACGAAGTGAACGACTCCAGCTCACGCGGACCGTCCACACCAAACTTCGACATCAAGCCTGACGTCTCAGCACCGGGAACGAACATCATGTCCACAATCCCGATGTACAAAGCAGATTTCCCGGAAGCGACCTATGAAAAGGCCTTCACGCGTAAAACAGGAACTTCCATGGCCACACCACATATTGCGGGAATCGCGGCATTAGTGAAACAAGCGAATCCGAGTTGGGATGCATTCGATGTCAAAGTCGCGCTTTCCAACACAGCTAAAGTCCTTGACACAGGCAAGTACGACGTATTCGCACAAGGAGCCGGTCGCGTACAGGCATACGCAGCAGCGCACCCGGAAATCCTTGCATACGCAATCGACATCGCAAACAATGACGGTGAAACTGTCGAAAACAAGAAAGGGACAGTCACATTCGGTCCTCATGATCTCAAGATGGGCGACGTCGAAGTGACAAAGCAAATTCTTGTCAAAAATGCTAATGGTAAAGGCGGCAACTATAACGCTACTGTCCAATTGACGAAAGCGTTCGCAGGCGCAACTGTCACAATTGACAAACCAAGTTTCACATTATCAGGCGAGCAGCTGCTCAACGTCACTTTGAAAGCTCCAAAAAATGCGAACGTAAAAGCCGGCGATGAAATCCTCGGATATATCAACATCAAAGGCGGCGATACAGAAGTCTCCTTGCCATTCGCAGCCGATTTCGGCGGAGAAGCCGCAGTTGAAATTAAAGACATGGAAATCACAGAAACTGATCTTAGCTTCAACGGCGACGGCGTGAAAGACGAAGCGATGCTTTACTTCACAATCACGGGCGACGTTTCGACGAACTTCCTTGAATTGTGGGACATCATGGATCCTGAAGGCGGCGTCTACGATGACGGCTACATCGGCTACCTTCACGCGGGCAATGCACTCGGTGCAGGCTCTTACCAGTTAGCGATTAAAGGAAATTACACACCGTGGGACGGCACCGGCTCTGCAACGATTCCGGACGGTCTTTACACAATTGATTACACAGCACAAACAGTATCCGGCAACCCGCCAGTAATCGGTGATTATGTCGGTCCAATCGTAGTTAAATCTGAAGCGGGCACTATCGAGGGAACGGTCGAAGGCACAACTGCAAACGGTCAAATCGATGACGCATACATCGCTTACCAAGCAGAACTTGTCAACTACGGCATGGGCTACGACATTAATACGAAGCTTAAAGCGACCTACGAAGTGATAAAAGAAGGGGAAGTCATCGCATCCGGCCCAGTCAAGTTGGCACAGGACGGTAAATTCTCATTCGATCTTCCACAGTTGAATAAAAAAGACAACTCGGTCAAGGTGAAGTATGAAGACGCAGCAGGCAATAAAGCTGAAGCGGTCATCTACAAAGCCGGCGACGAAGTGGAAGAAGAGATTTCATATAAAATCAATTACACATCGCTTGCACTTGAAATCGGCGAGTCCAAGCAATTGACAGTAACAGAAACAACGCCAACAACAGAGAATGATGTTACAGATCGCGCAACATTCACTTCTGCAAACGAAGCAGTTGCAACTGTCAAAAATGGTCTCGTCAAAGCGGTGGGCGCAGGCAAAACGAACATCACAGTCACTTACAAGAACTTCACGACAACGGTGGCGGTAGAAGTTGCTGAAAAAGCGGTTGATACAGTCTCCTATTCTGTAAACAAGTCGAAAATCACTCTTGAAGCAGGGAAAAAGGAACAGCTGACAGTAACAGAAACAACGACAAAAGCTGACGGTTCGATTGTAGAGAAGGACGTCACGTCTAACGCTACATTCAAATCGGGCGATAAAGCGGTCGCAACTGTCCATAAAGGTCTTGTCACAGCGGTAGGTCCAGGGAAGACAGACATTACTGTGACTCTAAAAGACTTCACAGCGACAGTCGCGGTCGAAGTAACCGAAAAAGCGGTAGACGTGGTCACGTATTCTGTGAATAAAACAAACCTCACGCTTGAAGTAGGTCAAAAAGAACAGCTGACAGTAACAGAAACGACGAAAAAAGCGGACGGTTCGATAGTTGAGAAAGACGTCACGGCAAACGCGAAATTCGTCCCTGCAAACAAAGCTGTCGTAACTCTTAATAAAGGCCTTGTCACAGCAAAAGGAGCAGGCAAGACTGATATCACAGTTACTCACAAAGACTTCACAGCGACAGTAGCGGTTGAAGTAACCGATAAAGAAAAAGACATCGTCACTTATTCTGTGAATAAAACGGCTCTTACGCTTGAAGAAGGTCAGCAAGAGCAACTTATCTTAACAGAAACGACGAAAAAAGCGGATGGCTCGATAGTTGAGAAGAATGTCACAGCCGACGCGAAATTCGTTCCGGCGAACAAAGCTGTTGTAACCCTTAAAAAAGGTCTCGTCACAGCAGTGGCACCAGGCAAGACGACTATCACGGTCACGCATAACGAATTCAAGACGTTAGTAACAGTTCAAGTAACAGAAAAAGCTGTCGATATCGTCAAATACTCAGTGAATAAAACACAGATGACTCTTGGCGTAGGCGAACAAGAGCAACTGTATGTCACGGAAACAACTTTGAAACCTGATGGCAGTATCATCGAAAGAGATGTTACAGGAAGCCTTCGATACAATGTTATGAACAACAATTACGCAACTGTCCAGAAAGGTCTCGTTACAGCAATAGAAGCGGGCATGACACAAGTGCGTGTCCTGATTGACGGACATGAAACGATTATCGTTTATTTGACGGTTACACAAAAACCGCAATACACGACAACCTACTCCATCAATCTTTCGGACGTGTATATTAACGTCGGTCAACAGGAACAGCTATATGTAACGGAAACAATCGTAACAGCTGACGGCAATGTGGTTTCCCAACGGGACGTTACAGGAGACTTATCCTATAAGGTGATTGACAATTCAGTTGCCACAGTGAAAAAAGGCCTTGTGACAGGTTTGAAAGCCGGCAAATCACAATTGCGTATTGAGGTGAAAGATCAAAACAGCGGTGAGCTTAAAGAAACAATTTATGCCTACATCACTGTTATGGAACCTCAGCCGGACAAAGTCACATATGAACTTAACCGGACTAACATGAAAATGGAAGTCGGCGAACAAAAGCAATTGAAAGTGACAGAAACAACCGTCACACCTGCAGGGGTAATGACACAACGCGATGTAACGGTAAACGCGAAATTCAAAGTCGTCAATAACACAATCGCGACCGTTTCAAAAGGTCTTGTCTCGGCACATAAGCCGGGCAAAACGCAAGTCAATGTAACCTTGCCGGACGGAGTCAATACGTTCGTCTATCTTGAAGTAACAGGGCAAAACGGAGCTGAAGATCCATCCACACTCACAGATATTGATTCCACGGATGAAATCATCATTCTGGACACAAACGTTGGCTTCACAGCAATCCAAATCTAAAACTAAAAGAGAAGGACCAACCTATCCGCATCATCGCGAAGGTTGGTCCTTCTTTTGGAGGTGCCTGCCACCCAAAAAAAAGTTTGAAAACACCGTGGCACCCCCTACCAAAATCCCCAATTTAGCAACTTAGCTACATTCTCATAATTCCACGATTATCCATAATCCCTCCGAACTAACAACGTACCTACCTTTGAACGATTTTTCTGAAATATACCGCATATCAACAAGAATCGCTATTTTCAAACTAGTTTCCCTATGCTATCTTGTATTGGCACGAATCTACCAAACTACAAGGGGGAATAGGTATTTTGAAGAATCATTCTTTTGCAAAGCTGCTAAGCACGTTCCTTGCGTTCGTCTTAGTGCTATCCATGCTTACGCCGTACACGGTTTCCGCAAACACGGATCCGGCCGATGCGGCAGAAGCAGCAACCGAAAAACAAACGAAAGCTTTCAAAGAGAAACTCTCAGATGAAAGCACCTTGGAGCAAAAAGCAGCCATCGCTGAACAGCTCGACCTACTCAGTGGCGATGCAAAACTGCATGAACAACTCCAAAACGTTAAAGGGAACCAACTGGTGCCTGTCATCATTCATTTATCCGAGAAATCAGTCGGACTCCAAACAGGTATCAACAAACAAAAAGGCAAATCCCTTTCCGCTACTGAAGCGCAACAAGTAAAACAAAAAGTGCGCAACCAACAAAATATGGCGAAAAAGGAAATGGTCATTAAAGGCATTCAATTCACAGAAGGCTTCACATATGACACCGTCCTGAACGGAATGTCAGGAACTGTAAAAGCTGACGACCTCGAGAAACTACTCGAAGTGAAAGGCGTCACACTCGTTGAGCCGGATACAATCGTTTACGCATCCGCACTCGACAAATCCAAAGAACTCAACTCTTCAAAAGGCCTCAAAAAACCAGCACCATCCGAATCAAAACTTGAAGAGAAAGCTAAAGCTGGACAAGTTGACGCTCAAATGGACACAAGCATCGGATTCCTCGGAATCGAAGCACTATGGAATGAAGGTTACGAAGGACAAGGCATCAAAGTCGCCGTCCTCGACACAGGCATCGACGCCGATCACCCTGATTTCAAAGGCATCTACAAAGGCGGCAAAAACTTCGTCCCGCACACAGGCAACGACTATGCACGCCCGCGCGCTGACGACGACGCTTCCGAAACATCACCTGTAGAACGCCCGTCGCACAGACCTGAATTCAATGACAGAGGAAGCGCTTTCTACACTTCCCACGGCACACACGTTGCGGGAACAATCGCTGCAATCGGCAACAATGAATACGGCATTAAAGGAATCGCACCGAAAGTTGACCTTTACGCATACCGCGTACTTGGCGCATACGGCAGCGGATCCACGTCAGGCATCATCGCCGCGATCGACACAGCAGTCCAAGAAGAAATGCACGTCATCAACCTGTCACTAGGCGGCGGCGCCAACACTGAAACAGACGCTGGCTCATTCGCTATCAACAACGCCATGCTCGCTGGCACAATTTCTGTTGTCGCAACAGGAAACTCCGGGCCGAACCGCGGAACGATGGGCACGCCAGCAACAGCCCGCCTCGGCATCGCAGTCGGCAACACGACGAACCCGGAACTATCTGCTGTCAAAGCGGAAGTGACAAACGGAGGATTCAACCTATCCAACAACGTGAAATTCTTCTTCACACCATATGGAAAAAACCTTAAAGAAGAATTGGCTGGTGAGTTGGATATCATCGCAATTCCTGGCTTCGGTCAAGAATCCGATTATGATCAGTTAGACGTCACAGGAAAAGTTGTCCATGTATCCCGTGGAGAGATCGCATTCACGGAAAAAATCCAATTTGCAACGGAAAAAGGCGCTAAAGCGATCATTATCTACAATTCAAAAGATCATGCAGACGGAAATGATAATCCTATGTCCAACGTCGGCAGTGGAGCTGCTTTCGATGTTGAGATCCCTTCATTCAACATGTCATACAATGATGGAAAGGCCATCAAGGATGGGTTGGATAACGGAGTCGGAAAAATCGTATTCGATGTAGCGAACCTAATCTATACGACTGGCGACGAAGTGAACGACTCCAGCTCACGCGGACCGTCCACACCGAACTTCGACATCAAACCTGACGTCGCAGCACCGGGCACGAACATCATGTCAACAATCCCGATGTACAAAGCAGATTTCCCGGAAGCCACCTACGAACAAGCTTACGCGCGTAAAACAGGAACTTCCATGGCCACACCACATATTGCGGGAATCGCGGCGCTAGTAAAGCAAGCGAATCCGAATTGGGATGCCTTCGACGTCAAAGTCGCGCTTTCCAACACAGCTAAAGTCCTCGACACAAGCAAGTACGACGTATTCGCACAAGGAGCCGGCCGCGTACAAGCATACGCAGCAGCGCACCCGGAAATTCTAGCATACGCAATCGACACCGCAAACAATGACGGTGAAACTGTTGAAAACAAGAAAGGGACCGTTACATTCGGCCCGCAGGACTTGACGAACAATGTTGAAGTAACAAAGCAAATTCTCGTTAAGAACGAAAACGGCAACGGTGGCACATATAACGCAACAGTTGAAGTGACGAAAAGCTTCGCGGATGCAACTGTCACAATCGACAAGCCGACATTCACAGTTTCAGGCGAGCAGCTGCTCAACGTCACATTGACAGCTTCCGCAAATGCAAACCCGGCACCTGGATCTGAACTTCTTGGATACATTCACATTACAGGTGGCAGCACGACTGCATCATTGCCTTTCGCAGCTGATTTCGGCGGAGAAGCAGCAGTTGAACTGCAAGACATGGAAATTACAGAAACTGACCTGAGCTTCAACGGCGACGGCGTGAAAGACGAAGCAATGCTTTACTTCACAATCACGGGCGACGTTACGACGAACTTCCTAGAACTTTGGGACATCATGGACCCTGAAGGCGGCGTCTACGATGACGGCTACATCGGCTACCTTCACGCGGGAAGTGCACTCGGTGCAGGCTCTTACCAGTTAGCGATCAAAGGTAACTATACACCGTGGGATGGTACCGGCTCTGCAACGATTCCGGACGGTCTTTACACAATCGACTACACAGCACAAACAGTATCCGGCAACCCGCCAGTCATCGGCGACTATGTCGGTCCAATCGTAGTTAAATCTGAAGCGGGCACAATCGAAGGAGCGGTCGAAGGCACTACTGCAACCGGTCAAATCGATGACGCTTACATCGCATACCAAGCAGAACTTGTCGACTACGGCATGGGCTACGACATCAACACGAAGTTGAAAGCGACTTACGAAGTATTGAAGAAAGATGAAGTCGTTGCATCCGGTCCAGTTAAGCTTGAACAGGATGGATCGTTCACATTCGACGTTGGTGCGTTGGATAAAGACGCAAGCGTCATCGTGAAATACGAAGATGCGGCTGGTAATAAAGCTGAACAGCTCTTAGTCGGCGACGGTGGAACGGGAACTCCTGTTGAAATCGATCCGATGGCTAAAGTACCGAGCGAACCGATTGCAGCTGATCATCCGACTGTATCGACGTTCAGCCTGGACAACGTTGCGATTTCTCCGAATACGGATGGAAACCGTGATGTAGCGAATTTCGAATTCAACATGAAGGTTGATCCGAATACTTCGGTCGCCATCAATGTATTCGATGCACAACGACCGACAGCTGGAAGATATGGTAACGGTATTATCGGAGACATCTTCTGGGATCATACGAAACCGAAAAGTAAAACAGGCAAGTTCGACGGTGTCTATACAGATGCTCAGACATTCGATAAGAAAACATTATCAGACGGCGTTTATGGTTTAGAATTGAATTCTCAAACAGCAGATCGTACAGTCATCTCGGCTTGGCTCCAGCCAGTATTCGTTAAAACGACTGCGCCTGAATTGACGGTCACAGCTGAGGGCAATAAGATCACTGGTTCAATCAATGACAAATTCATTGATTACAAAACGATCGTCAAAGAACAGTTCAATAAAGAATACGACTTGAACACGTATGTCGAAGTCATCGCGGTAGTTAAAGATGAGGATGGCGAGACGACGGAAAACAAAATCACGCTTGAGCAAGACGGTACGTTCTCCGCAGCTCTGAAAGGGGCAAAAGGGGAAAGTGAAGTAACTGTTTTTGCACAGGATATCGTACAAAACATATCAAAAACAACACTTGAATTGACAGAAGAATCGACGGTTGAGTATTCTGTCAGCAACGAATCTCTTACGCTTGAAGTCGGTGCTTCAGAGCAATTAACAGTAACAGAAACAACAACAAAAGAAGACGGCACGACAGAAGAAAAAGACGTCACAGCAGACGTAACATTCACTTCAGCTGACGAAGAAATTGCAACAGTAGAAAACGGAGTAGTCACTGCAGTAGCAGTTGGTGAAACTGAAATTACTGTGACATACGAAGACTTCACTGCAACAGTCGCAATCGAAGTGACTGAAGAAGTGAAAGATGAAGTTACGTACGCGGTGAATAAAACAAAAGTTGCCCTTGAAGCAGGTCATCAGGAACAACTATTTGTAACTGAAACAACGACAAAAGCGGATGGCACGAAAGAAGAGAAGGACGTCACAGCTGACGCAACATTCACTTCAGCCAATGAAGCAGTCGCAACAGTCGAAGACGGCAACATTACAGCAGTGGCAGCCGGTAAAACTGAAGTTACAGTGTCATACAAAGACTTCACTGAAACAGTGGCAGTGGAAGTAACTGAAAAGGCGGTCGGTGAAGAAACAGTTACGTATTCCGTCAATAAAACACAAATGATCCTTGGCGAAGGCCAGCAAGAGCAGCTGTACGTCACGGAAACAACAGTGAAACCAGACGGCACGGTCATCGAAAAAGATGTCACTGGACATCTTCGCTACAATGTTGTCAATAACACGCATGCAACAGTTCAAAAAGGACTCGTCACAGCTAAGAAAGCAGGAAAGACACAAGTACGCGTCATGATCGATGGTCAAGAAACGATCTACGTCTACTTGGAAGTAACGAAAAACCCACAAAATATCGTCACTTACACGGTCAACCAAACGCATTTAAACGTTGGTGTCGGCCAGCAAGAGCAAGTGATTGTAACGGAAACAACGGTCACTCCTGAAGGCGATGTTTTCGAAAAGGATGTAACAGGATTTGGTCAGTATAAAGTGATCGATAACTCAGTCGCAACAGTGAAAAAAGGTCTTGTCACTGGTGTGAAAGCGGGCCAATCCCAATTGCGCATCAACGTCTACGACAGCAATAAACAAGACAATCTTAAAGAAACAATCTATGTCTACGTGAAAGTGGAAGCACTCCCGCAAGACATCGTCACTTACGAACTCAACATGAACGAGATGACGATGGCAGTTGGCGAGCAAAAGCAATTGAAAGTAACTGAAACAATCGTGACGCCAGCAGGAAACACGACGCAACGCGATGCAACAGTCGACTCGAAATTCAACGTCGTCAATAACACGCTTGCGACTGTCCAAAGAGGACTCGTTTCCGCACATGCACCAGGCAAAACGCAAGTCCGCGTCGTCATGCCAAACGGTGACGTCACGCTCGTCTACCTTGAAGTGATGGGCGCACCTGAACAACCGGAACAACCAGAAGAGCCGGAAACACCGGATACAATCACGTTTGCAGTCAATAAACAACACGTTGCACTCGTTGAAGGTGAAACGGATCAATTGGCAGTAACGCAAACAACGACAAAAGCGGACGGCACTTCTTCTGATGAGGATGTCACAGCTGCATCGACATTCACATCCAGTAACGAAAACGTCGCAACTATCGCTGACGGCTTCATTACCGCAACGGGCGCAGGTGAAACAGAAATCACTGTGACAAACGGTGAATTCATAGCGACTGTCACGGTAACAGTCACAGCTGTCGAAGAGCCGGAAGTTGAAGAGCCTGCAACAAATGTGTACGTCGTTACAGAAGATCACGTTGGCGGCAAAAATGGAAGTCTTTATGTCGACCTATCAGCATTTGACGGGGAAGCCGACATTGAAATCAGTGCAGCTGTCTTACGCAGCCTCGTTGATGCGAAAAACGAAATCACAATCCAAAAAGACGGCGCAGTCTTCTTGCTTCATAAAAATGCATTTAAGGATTTGCACACTGATCTTACAATCTCAGTGGCGAAAAATGATGCATCAACTATTGACGGTGCCGTATCCGATATGTACACAATTACATTCTGGAGCGGAATGGGCGAAGCAAAACAACAATTAACAGCGCTCAACAAAAAGCTTGAAATTGTCATGTCGGTGTATGGCAATAAGAAAGTCAACATCCTGAATGTATTAACAAATGAAGTCGTTTCTAAGAATGATAAGCCGAAAAATGGCAAAGTCGAGTTCAAATCAGACAATGCCGGCAGCTTCGTAGCAATCGAAATCTAAAACAAAACCAGCCTTTCCGGTAATCGGAAAGGCTGGTTTTCTCTTAATTTGTCAAAAGCATTGGGCGCGACTAATGTCCGTTCCGGCGCAACACAATCAATGCTCCGCGCAACACAATAAAAAGCTATCGCGACGCAATCAATTCTGTTCGCAACACAATGAAACCGCCGCAACACAACGAAAGAGCCCCTCGCAACGCAATCAATTCGGTTCGCAACACAACGAAACCGTCGCAACACAACAAAAGCCCCTCGCAACGCAATCAATTCGGCTCGCAACACAACGAAACCGCCGCAACACAACGAAAGCTCCTCGCAACGCAATCAATGCGGTTCGCAACACAACGAAACCGCCGCAACACAACGAAAGTCCCTCGCAACGCAATCAATTCTGTTCGCAACACAATGAAACCGCCGCAACACAACAAAAGCCTCTCGCAACGCAATCAATTCGGTTTGCAACACAACGAACACCAATCGCAACACAACGAAAGCCCCTCGCAATACAATCAACCCATACCGCAACACAACGAACACCAATCGTAACACAATCAACCCACTCCGCAACACAACAAACGCACCTATCCTAGTCTATTCCTTCTCCTCCACCGACACCTCTTCATCCGGCTTCGCACGATATACGAAGAAAGCTAAAATAACCGCGACAATCGACATCGCAAAGGCGATAAAGTAGACGAGTTCAACGCCTGCCACCATCGCAAGATCAATCGTCCCAGGATCCTCAGGAGTCGCAGAGCCTTCCAAAACCTTCATCTGCCTTGCATTCAAAATGCTGATGAAAATCGAAACGCCAATCGCGCCGCCAACAGGCTGCAACGTCGACATAACTGCGGTTCCATGAGGATACAACCGTTTCGGCAATTGATTCAACCCATTCGTCTCCGCCGGCATCATAATCGCCGACACAGTCAACATGATTAAAATATACCCGACAACGACGACCCAAACAGGAGTGTCGACCGTCAATCTGCTCATCATGAACATCGTTCCGCTCAACACGATCGTCGCCGGAATCATCAGGACGCGCGGCCCGAATTTGTCAAAAAGATGTCCCATGAACGGAGACATAATTCCATTCAAAATGCTTCCCGGCAACAGGACCAAGCCGGCAGCAGCGGCAGTCAACGCCAACGGACCTTGCATATAGATCGGCAAAATGATCTCAGACGCAAACATCGCCATTATAATGATCAAAAACAGGATGACCGCATGCGTATACATCGGGTAACGAAATACCCGCAAATCCATTACCGGCTCCTCCAACTTCAATTGCCGTAGCACAAATAAAACAATACCGATGACGCCTGCAATAATTGCGGGCAACACATTTGCGCTTAAAAATCCATCTGTACTTTCTCCGACCGCACTGAAACCATACACAATCCCTCCGAAACCGACCGTTGAAAAGACCAATGAAATGAAGTCAATCTTCGGCTTCGTCACTTCTGACACATTAATCAAATACTTAGCTGCAAACAAAATTGAAAACAGTGCAAACGGAATAACGACGATGAATAAATAACGCCAACCGAGATATTCAACAATGATTCCGGAAAGTGTAGGACCAATTGCCGGCGCAAACATAATGACAAGGCCAATCAACCCCATCACTTTTCCTCGGCGTTCCGGCGGGAAAATCAATAAGAAAACGTTGAAAATGATGGGCATCAACAAGCCCGTTCCACTCGCCTGAATTAACCGTCCGACGAGCAAAATCGAAAACGTCGGGGCTGAGGCACTGACAATCGTACCAATCGTGAAAACAATCATCGTTCCAAGAAACAATTGCCTCGTCGTGAACCATTGCATAAGCAACGCGGAAATCGGAATGACAATCGCCATCACAAGCATGAAGCCGGTCGCCATCCATTGCACGGTCGGCAATTCAATCGAAAACTCATCCATTAACGTAACCATCGCGATATTCAGCAATGTTTCATTCAAAATCGCAAAAAAAGCACCGATAATGAGTGACAGCATGATCGGCATGACTTTCACATTCGGATCATCCGCCAAATACTCATATTTTTTCGGTTTCACAGTTTCCTGCATATAAAAAACTCCTCTCATCTACTTCAGTATTGTTGGCTTTCTTACGTAAAAGTAGTCGGAAAGGAGTTTCTCAAAACTCAAAAATAAAAAGAGAGGGCAATCCCATCTCTTAGTAATTCCGTATGAAATTGTAAAAAGGCAGTCCCATTCCGAGCACTCCACATAAGCAGAGCCGTCCATAGCTATTCAATTAGCCATTCATCATGATTCGGAATAGAATAGTTGCCATTTTTAAAACCCTCCGTTCGAAAATGTACGGCAATAATAGCATGCTCGCAAACACTTTGCAACTGATAACTGAAACACTAAAACAGATATCTAGTTTAATACTTTAAAAAACGTGTAATATAGTAATAGAATTGAAACAATCGATAAAAAGGATGTGCATCCAAGATGAGCCCAAACCGTAAAGCCGCCGATCTGCTGCAGTCAAAAACGGACATCCAAAACTGGGGTGCCCGAAGAGCCAACCGGAAAAAGAAATACAAAACGACATCCAGGCACGTCACAGATTATATCGTCCTCGACTTCGAAACAACCGGCTTCCGAGCTGGCGCGGACCGCATCATCCAAATCGGAGCCCTCAAATACATCAACCACGAGCGCGTCGAAGTCCTCAACACTTTCATCAACCCAGAACGTCACATTCCAATCACCATCACACGACTTACCGGCATCTCGAACGAAATGGTCGAATGGGCACCGACAATCGAAAACAAGATCGACGACCTGATCGAATTCATCGACGACCTGCCCATCATCGCCCACAACGCACCATTCGATATGGGATTCCTCTACGCCCTCGATAACATTGAAGGCATCCGAATCCCCGAATACACTGTCATCGACACGGTCAAACTCGCACGTAAAATGATCACAGAAACACCGAACCACAAACTGGGTACCCTGGCCAAGCACCTCCAACTCGAACACGATGCCCATGACGCAATCGGCGACTGCCTCGCCACAGCCGCTATCTACCAATACTGCACCCAATAACCGCCGAGCCAGGCGGTTTTTTTGAATGAAAACCTCCAACTTACACACTTCCCATATTTTTCAATTGTTTAAAAATACGAAAAGAAATGATAGTATATAATGGAATAGAAAACAAATTGAGTAGGAGTGAATGGTTTGAAACAAAAATTATTCACTTTCATTGTCATATAGGGGACGGATGCCAAAGTCAGTGATTAAAGGTGAACACCTACTAGTGGAAGGTGGGGAAATCCGCCTTACAGTGGTTGGGATAAAATCATAAACCCGATCGTGGTCCGGATCGAAGGATGGAAGAAGCCTTCGTGAAGCAGGAACTAGAAGTAATCGTTTTGTAGAGCAAGACGGTGAATCGGTCAATTCCCTTTAAAAGCCTGATGCTACTTCAGTGGAAAAACCAAACGGAACCCTTTTCTCCAAAGATGAAATAACATCTTGGAGGAATGGCAAATGAAAAGAAGAATAGAAAATACCGCATTCCAATGTGAAAACTGCGGCGCAAACATTGAACCGTTAACAAATGGCAGCTTCCGAAACCATTGTCCCGTATGCCTGTACTCAAAGCATGTGGACAATTTTCCGGGGGACCGCGCAAGTAAATGCAAGGGATTAATGAAGCCGATCGGCCTTGATTATTCCGGAAAAAAGGGCTACCAGTTGATTCACCAATGTACAAAATGTCAAAAAGTCGGCCGCAACAAAGTCGCGACTGATACCATTCAAGCAGATAACCTTATTCAATTTATGACACAGATTGGATAAATATCGCGTTTTCTATCATAGTGCTTTGGCTTAACCCGCCAAAGCACTTTTTAACTGTATTGCTAGGAAAGGAACATGATATGAAAAACCAGACTAACCCACTAAATCGCTCAACCAAGCTATTGGCATTTGTCTATAGCATTTTCATAGTAGTCCCCATCTATTTCTTACTTGGCAATGCCTATTATTTGGATTATATAAGCGGTTTCATATTTCTAGGGGCATTAATAGGTCTCATGGTGCTTATTGCAATCCCACTCATTATTTTCCGGAAAGATAAGTTTAAGAGTCTTACTGCCATTTTGACATTCGTATTATTGTCTCTCTTTTGCGGCTATGAAATTCGACTCCTCGGGTATGAGAGCAATACGTTTATTGCAGAAGTGTACAGAGAACCAGAAGAAATTATACAAAACTCCGGGATATATATTTTGTCGATTGGACTTAACGATATTTACTACATGGAAGAGGAGGAGATGGTAAGAGATATGTACGAAAAAGAAGGCATTCAAATTTTTGATCTGTATAAAATTAAAAACCGGAATAGGTACAATGGCAAAACAAATGAAATAATACGATTTTTGGGATTTGGAAAAGAGCAATTTCACGTAATGGGGGAGAATGTAAGAGGTTTTATTGGTGAAGATACTTCAGTTATTAATGAATTTCTGAATCGGGAAAATCTTGTTGGTGACAGTGCTGGTCTGGCGTTGGGGCTTTCATCGATGGTCCATCAAGGCAGCTTGCATAACCAAATTCCAATCGGTGTCACTGGAACGTTAGAACCAAATGGAAGGGTCGATCAAGTCGGCGGAATAACAGGGAAGATGATCATATCGGAACAAAATGGATTTCCGTATATCATTGTTCCAGATGCAAATAAGGTAGAAGCGGAAGCTGTAAAAAAACGTGAAAACTTAGCAATTGAAATTATACCTGTTCGTCATATTGACGAGGCTGTAATGGTCATGAAGGAACTGAACACACAGTAAAAGAAGGGAAATTCCCGACACCTGTAGAATAAAACAGGAATACTTGAAAGGGGAATACCCATGAACCTCACACTCGAAAAAGTAAACCAAGACAATATACGCGCCTGCGTCAAACTCGAAGTAGCTGAATTACAAAAAGACTTCATCGCCAAAAACGTCAACACCATCGCCTGGGCCTACGTCGACCCGAACTTCACGCCATATGCAATCCTCGACGGCGAAACCGTCATCGGCCTGCTCGCTATCGAAGACGTACCCGAAAATGAAGACTACGACCGTTACTGGATCCCGCGCTTCATGATCGGCGAACAATACCAAGGCAAAGGCTACGGCAAACAAGCGATGCACGCAGCCATTGATCTGCTCTCGGCCAAACCCGACTGCCAACGAATCCGCCTATCCGTTTGGCCTGAAAATCCCGGCGCCATCGAATTCTACCAAAAAGTCGGCTTCACCCTAACCGACGAACTCCTCGAAGACGAACTCGTCATGGACTATTACATCCAACAACCTTGAAACGCTCCCACCCAGGAGCGTTTTTCACGTAATCGCATCCCAAAACCAACACCCTAATTTGTCAAAACCATTTAGCGCGACCCGCTGTGTCTATTAATAGAAGAAACTCTCGCGGTTCTCAGTAAACCCATTCAAAGAGTTCCCATTCTCCCGCGCCAAGTTCTCGTTCTAGATCAAGGAGTTCTCATTCTCCCGCGCCAAGTTCTCGTTCGAGATCAAAGAGTTCTCATTCTCCCGCGCCAAGTTCTCATTTCAGCTCAAAGATTTCTCATTCTCCCATGCCAAGTTCTCATTCCAACTCAAAGAGTTCTCATTCTCCCGCGCCAAGTTCTCATTCTAGATCAAAGAGTTCTCATTCTCCCATGCCGAGTTCTCATTCCC
>NZ_BJYL01000003.1 GCF_007991495.1 Sporosarcina luteola
ATTCCAAGTTCTCATTCCCGCTCAAGGAGTTCTCAATCCCATAAGTCAGCATCAAAGAACTCACAACCTCACCACTCGTCTAATAGAAAAAACCTTCCAATACGTAATCATACGCCACACCCATTCAAACGGGCCCATCGTAAAGTAGCGTAGCCAGACCATGCTGAAAACCATTTGCACGGTGCAAATTGCAATACAAATATAGAATGTGCCCATATACGATAAATCCGCTGTGACATGGAAGACCTTGCCGATAAGAAGGATGAGCGCTGTCTGACCTAAATAATTGGTCAAAGCCATTCGACCATAATAATTAAGCGGTGTTAAAAGCATTTTCACCACTTTAGATTGCAAAAGAACCAGCAGCAATCCCATATAACATGCAGAAAGGATGGGGCCGATCATGACGCCTACCTTCAAAAACGTACTGGTCGCATCCATATGCCCGTCTTCATCCACCATAATCATGTTAAAGAAAGGTTCTGCAGGCACTAGTTTGTACTGCATATAGACCGCGACTGTACTGAGAACCAATAGCACAGACGTAAAGAAATAGATCCGTCGCTTTTTAGAAAGGTTCTCAAACAATCGGTATTGCCCACAAACGAGCCCAAGTAAAATTAGCGGCAATGTTAAGAGAAGCTTACTTCCCATCATCGCAAAAATGCCAAGCAACGAAAGGGCAATGAGCAAGTTTACATGCTTGTTGACCTTATAGAACGGAAGGACGAGTAACCCGCATACCGCGTAGATCGCCAATGCCTCACCCGGCTGAAACATCATATGAATCACCCCGAATGCAAACAACACCATCATCCTACGCAAGAATAAAACAGATCCCTTTTGTTCCTTAACTTTCGCCCTCGTCAAAAAAATATAAAACCCGACCCCGAATAAAAATGAAAAGATGGAGTAAAAGCGGCCTTCTACAAACAAATATAAAAATCGTTGATAGCTAGCATCCAATGTATGTGGAGCGGGGATATCAATGTGAAGCAATGCCAGTATATTGACGAGAATAATTCCGAGTAAGGCAAATCCCCGTATCGTATCCAGTTCCTCTATTCGTCTATTCACTACCTTGATCACCTGACCTTTCAATGCAATGGTTTCATTGTAAGACGGGATGCAATCGCCATCCATCGGTTCAAGTGACGTCTTCCTTACAGATTTGCAAGCTTCATGTGGTGGACGTTCTCTATCTAAAATTTCCCCTCCCAAACCCGCTAGAATCCTGTATAATCAAACCCAAAGACACACATTCGTCAAATAATACTCCAACAGAAAGGAGCACCCAACATGTCCACGAACAAAGCGCCGCAAAACGCGCCAGACACATACAAACCCGACCCACGCTTCAAAATCGCGCACAAAGAAGCACTCATCGGCGTCGGGCTCGCCATCTTCAACTTCATCTGGTGGTTCGGTTTCGCCTACGGACTCGGTTCGCGCCCACCTGAAGAATATACATACATCCTCGGCCTGCCCGACTGGTTTTTCTATAGCTGCGTCATCGGCTTCATCCTGATGTCAGCACTCGTCATCGTCATCACTAAATTTGTCTTAAAAGAAGTCCCGCTTGACGCCGAATACATTGAAAAGGAGGAACCGCAAAAGCCATGACCCTAAACATCCAAGTCATCATCCCATTACTCATCTTCCTAATTGCGATCTTCGCCATTGGCTTCATCGCATCGAAACAAATGAGCTCAGGCGGCGGATTCCTCCAAGAATACTTCCTAGGCGGACGCGAACTCGGCGGCTTCGTCCTCGCTATGACAATGGTTGCCACATACGGCAGCGCTTCCAGTTTCCTCGGAGGGCCAGGGACCGCCTACACTGTCGGCTTCGGCTGGATTCTGCTTGCGATGACTCAAGTCGTCACCGGCTATTTCGTTCTCTTAATCTTAGGGAAAAAATTCGCCATCCTCGGCCGCAAATACAATGCCGTCACGATGATCGACTTCCTGAAAGCGCGCTATAACAGCCCGGCCGTCGCGATTCTATCAGCCATCGCCATCATCATATTCCTATTCTCCGCCATGACCGCACAATGGGTCGGCGGGGGACGGCTCATCGAATCGCTCACCGGGCTCGAGTACACAACGGCGCTCTTCATCTTCGCGATTTCCGTCCTCGTCTACGTGACGATCGGCGGATTTCGTGCAGTCGCACTCACCGACGCCGTCCAAGGCGCCATCATGGTTGTCGGCACACTCATCCTCCTCATCGGCGTCATCATCGCGGGCGGAGGAGTTCCAGCGATCATGCAAGATTTATTGAATGAAAACCCGAGACTCGTCACGCCATTCGGAGCAGACGGAACCCTCACCGCCGGATACGTATCCTCCTTCTGGATACTCGTCGGCGTTGGCGTCGTCGGACTCCCACAAATGGCCGTTCGCGCCATGAGCTACAAAAGCTCCCGCGCCATGCACCGAGCACTCGTCATCGGTACAATCGTCACCGGCTTCATCATGCTCAACATGCACCTGATCGGCGTTTTCGCCCGTCCAATCATGCCGGGCATCGACGTCGGGGATAAGGTCATTCCGTTAATCGCGCTCGAAGTATTGCCCGCGTGGCTAGCAGGCATCGTCCTCGCGGCACCAATGGCGGCCATCATGTCGACTGTCGATTCACTGTTGCTGCTCGTCAGCTCAGCCATCGTCAAAGACGTCTACCTGAACTTCATCAAACCGGAAGCAACCGAAAAGCGGGTCAAACAAATAAGCTTCGGCGTCACAGGCATCCTAGGAATCATCGTCTTCCTACTCGCCCTGCAGCCGCCCGACCTGCTCATCTTCCTGAACCTATTCGCCTTCGGAGGTCTCGAAGCCGCCTTCATCTGGCCCGTCGTCCTCGGACTCTACTGGAAATACGGCAACAAACACGGAGCACTACTCAGCATGATTACCGGCATCGCCAGCTACATCGCGATCCATTTCTACAACGAAGCATACGGAAACCTACTCGGCGTCCACACAGTCACGATCCCAGTCGTCCTGTCGCTCGCCGCCTACATCATTGGCTCACTCGCCATCCAACGAAAAGCCTTTAGGTTTTGAAATGAAAAGCGGACCCTCACAACCGGGAGTCCGCTTTCCTCATCCAAAAACGCATAAACTCCCAAACTCACGCATAATCCCAAAAACTCACGCATAACCGCCCCCCATATGCTAAACTAATCTCTACCGATCAAAAGAAAGAAGGCCGACAACATGTGGAAAACCTACATACTCCTCACCACCGTCATGCTCCTCTGGGGGCTCAACCTCCCAGCACTTAAATACCTCCTCACTTTCATGAACCCCGTCACCATGACAGCACTCCGCGTCCTCACCGCCGGAATAACTGTCTTCGCCATCCTCGGAGCCCTCAAACTCCTGCGCCTCCCAACCAAAAAGGAATGGACATACATCATCGGCGGAGCCGCACTCAACGTCGTCCTCCACCACTACTTCCTCAACATGGGCCTCTTCCGCACAACCGGCACCAACGCCAGCCTCATCCTCGGCACCGGCCCAGTACTAACAGCCATATGCACAGCCCTCATCCTGCGCAACTACCCGACCAAAATCCAATGGATCGGCGCTAGCATAGGCTTCATCGGCATCAGCTCCGTCGTCCTCGCAGGCGGCGACAGTTTCACCGGTCTCAAACTCGGCGACGCATTCATCTTCATCGCCATCCTTGCACAAGTCCTTTCATTTTTGGTAATCGCTAAGGCGGCAAGGACGCTAGACCCAAGGCTTCTCACCGCGTACATGCTAACTGCTGGGAGCATCCTGCTATTCGCCATCAGCTTCATCCAAGAGCCCGGCGAACTAATAAAATTCACAACCGTCCCGCCAACCTTCTGGCTCGTCTTTGCAGGAAGTGCCATCCTAAGCACAGCCGTCGGACACATGCTCTACAACCATTCAATCGGACAAGTCGGCCCCGCCAAAGCCGCCATCTTTATGAACTTGAACACGCTTTTCTCATTGGCAGGCTCAGCCATCTTCTTAGGAGAAATCATCACAAGCCACCACCTGCTCGGCTTCGTCCTTATCATCATTGGCGTCATCCTAGGCTCCGGTGCTGCCGAAGATCTTTGGAGAAAACGGAAATCCAAACCCGAGCCGTCTTAAGACGGCTCGAGAGAAATAAACCTCCTGCGTTTCGTCCTCCGTGCGCGCAACACAATCAAGCCCCGCCGCAACGCAATCAAGCCGTCGAGCAACACAATCAATTCACTGCAACGCAATCAACCCGTCGAGCAACACAATCAACTCCATGCGTAACACAACCAATCTGTATTGCAACGCAAGCAAACCCGAACGCAACACAATCATCGTATCAGCCCATCCCTTATATCCTTTTTTGAATCCACCCCCTGATTTGTCAAAGGCATTAGGCGCGACAGGGGAGGAGGGAACGAAAAAAGTCCCGCGGTTATAATAAGTTCAACTGAATCAAGATTCGCACTGATCCCCATACAGCCATTCACTAGCAAAAAAACAAGGATGAACGATATAATTAACGTACAAAAAACGACCGAAAACTAAGCAGGAAAGGGGGAAACACAGCAATTGAAAATCCAAAATCCACACGACAAATTCTTCAAAGAAACACTCGGCAATATTGCAACTGCACAGGATTTCCTAGTCAATTACCTGCCGGATCAAATTATGAATGCCATCGATATCAACACACACTTGAGCCGCAAAAATAAAGCCTCATCAGTAATGAACTAGTAGAAAGCTTTTCGGACCTTCTATTCAAAGTAGACATACATGGAAAAGAAAGCTATATCTACTTCCTGTTCGAACATAAAAACTATCCTGACAAAGGAATCGCCTTTCAACTACTGAAATACATGGTGGAAATCTGGGAAAGCAAAACAACGAAGGAGAACAGGGAACTGCCAATCATCATTCCGCTCGTCATCTACCATGGCAAAACAGACTGGCGCACCCCATCCAATCTAGGCGCCATGTTAAATGGCTACGATCAGCTATCAGAAGAACTGAAAGCCTTCGTGCCGAATTACAACTACGTGCTCTACGATGTGTCCATTTTCACCGACGAAGAAATCAAAGGGGAAACGCAACTACGCATCCTGTTGACACTCTTACGCGACATCTTCACAAAAGATCCAAAAGAACTCCAAGAATCCATTCTTAAAGCACTCCACTACTTAACCGAGTTGGAGGATAAACAAACTGGCCTAGAATACCTGAATACCATGATGCACTATATATTCGGCGTTGACACAAGCCTATCAGAATCTGAAAAAGATGAAATCATTCGTGGAATAGATACAATCTATCCAGAAGGGAGAGAACTGACTATGTCATTCATAGACAAGTGGAGAGAAGAAGGAATTGAAAAAGGAATCGAAAAAGGGAAAGTGGATGCCTTATCTGAAGTAGCGGTCAATCAGTTGACTGAAAGGTTCGGCGAATTACCTTTAGAAATAAAAGACGGAATTGCTAATGCGGACACTGTTGCATTACAACTTCTTCTGTCCAATATCTTTAGATATGAATCCATCGACGACGTCAGAAGATACATTTGAAAAATGAATAAGATCCTTGGCTTTGCCCAGACCCAGCAGGGGAATGATTCCCCTGCACCCTCATTTTCCCTCGCCGGTAGGCAGGAACAAACAAGTTTGTTCCAAGCCAAGAGGGTCTGGGTGCATCCTATTTGTCAACGCCTTTCCGCTCCTTATGCCCACTCGGGAAAAACGCCTTCGCTCCGCTACCGCGGAAAGACATTGACAAATGCCTGGTAAGCCCACGGAACAACACTTTTTTTGGATAGGCCGCGAAAAATATTCGCCGATGGAAAGGAATTCAAAAATTCTCCGTGATTCTAGTAAGTGAAACCCCCGTTTGTATATGCTACACTATACATATACTAAAAAAAGACTGAGCGCTGCGAACGCCCAGTCAATTCAATAATTGCAGCTGACATCCGCAAAAAGAGCGGTTGGCCAGTTGTAATGAAGGCGAAAAGTAACCCCATCACACTAGTCGAGCGGAGGGGGTTACTTTTTTCTATTGGCGCATAACGCAATCATTGCAACTAGGACTGCAGCCCAAAGTGCATGTAAAATACCGAATTGAATCAGTATGTTAATTGCTTCATATGTCACCATATAAACACCCCCTTTCAAAGGGAGTGCCAACCGCCCATCCGCTTATGCAACCGCAACATCTATTCTAGCATTCTATCACTACAAATGCGAACTAGTATTCCTGCTAACTACAATATTGAAACTCAACCCGCCAAGGAGTAAAATCGAGTTCCTAAATTTGTGAAAATCACTACGCGCGAACAGGGAAGGGAACTAGATTAGGTTATGAACAGTTTTTGGAACAATAGTAAGCCAGACCCTGGGCTTTGCCCAGACCCAGCAGGGGGATGATCCCCCTGCATCCTCAGCAAAAAACACCCCCACCCCCCTCAGTTTTGAGGGGGCTCCCTCGCCGGTAGGGAGGAACAAACAAGTTTGTTCCAAGCCAAGAGGGTCTGAGGGCATCCTATTTGTCAACGCCTTTCCGCTCCTTATGCTCACTCGGGAAAACCACCCTCGCTCCGCTACCGCGGAAAGACATTGACAAATGCGTGAAATGCCCTAAAGAATGAAGTTATTTGCTGGATATTTCCGTGTGTTTTACCGCAACGCAATCATCGAGGTTCGCAACGAAAGGAATTCAATCCGCAACACAAGCAAACATGCGCAAAACAATCAAATCCCCATGCAACACAACCAAATTCAATCGCAACGCAAGCAATCTATAACACAACGCAACCAACTAGGTTTGCAACACAAGCAAGCACCCAAACCCAATCAATTCCTTGCAACCACCAAAAGTAAATGCTAAACTATCATCGAAAACAGAGTATTCAATACAAGGAGTGTGACCATCCATACACGAACAACGAACCCAGCCTGAAGAACTCACCCAACTCGAACGGCTGCTCACAAGACTACCAACCAAACACCCACAACACGAAACCGTCAGCAAAAAGTACAACCAAGTCAAGGCCGGCTACAGCGGAGAACTATATGTAGACCGAGTACTCAACGAGATCGCCTTTCCCCAGGGCACAGCAATCCTGAAAGACATCACATTGGAAATCAACCCCGACTTCCAAATCCAGATCGACACCCTGATCCTATCCCCAACCATCGCCTTTCTGCTTGAGATCAAAAACTATAGCGGCACCGTTCATTTCGACGTAGCAACAGGGAAAACTACTAAACTTTCACCAAACGGCCAAGTCGAAAAATACGACTGCGACATTCACCAACTGGACCGAGCGGTAACCGGTCTAACTGAATGGTTACAAAAACGCAATATCCAGATTCAGATAAAGCCTATCCTTGTCATGGCGAATAATAAAACTGAAATACCGGAGTTCCCAGACGAAGTAACACTTAAATATGCAAAACAACTCCCGCGCTACATTCGAAATTTCATAACGAATGAACCGCGACTAACAATAAATCAAATCCAAAAAATCACGAAAACTATCAACGAGAATCGTAGAAAATGGTGGAACGACAAAGCATGCAAGCGATACAATATCTCACCGAACGACCTGAAAAGGGGAGTGCTCTGCCAAATATGCAACCAACCAGCCACCCGCGTCCGTGGACACTCCTGGTTTTGTAGGACGTGCGGTAAAAACACAAAAGAATCGCTGCAACAATCCATAGATGATTGGTTCCTGCTCGTCAGCCCGACCATCACGAACAGGCAAATCCGTCTCTTCCTAGAACTAAAATCCAGCTCTGCCGCAAGCGTCATACTTCGAAACACCAACCTCCGCCGCACCGGCGCCTCCCGAAGCACTACCTATACAAAATTCTAAAGCCGCCTGGGAGGACGGCTTTTTTTGAGCTTATAAAAACCATAACGCACCATTACTGAACTCCCTTCTGCAACACAATCAATCTGATTCGCAATGCAACCATCGTTGCTCGCAACACAGTAAGCGTTAAAGAAAACACACCTTATTTCTGTGGTTCGATCATGAAATAATGATGACATCTTCAGATTTGAAAGGAGTTTTCAACTTGGTACAATTAAATAATGAGCCTCCGGCACTGAACGAGCACGATTTACGTATGATGGAGTTTATCGAAGAATGGAAACAAAGCGGACAGTCCATGTCTGAATGGACTAAAGAACGCGAGGATATAACCTACTATCAATTATCGAGAGCCAGAAGAAAGCTTTTTCCTGAGGAAGTATACGGAACTGGAAAGGATCATACATGGTCTGCGATAACAATGGAATTCCCCAGCTCTTCGATTAATGTGCATCTAAATGGATGTCGTATTGAAGTCCCTCCGGGATTCGACAGGTCACTCCTTGAAGAGATTGTGGAGGTGCTGAAAGATGCGCATAAATCTTGAGGGTGTCACTGGCGTCTTCCTCGCCCATGGCTCAACAGACATGCGACTTTCCATTGACGGTCTGGCAGCACGTGTGCAGGAAACCTTCGAATTAGATCCCTTCTCATCGAACATATTCATCTTCTGTAACCGCAATCGGGATAAGGTGAAAATCCTCCACTGGGAGCATAATGGCTTTTGGCTCTACTATCGTAGGCTGGAGAATGGCAGGTTCAACTGGCCGCAAGGTCCAGAGGACCAGGCGATGAAAATTACCCCGCGTCAACTCTCCTGGCTACTTGAAGGATTGACGCTGGAAGAGGGGAAAGTTTTTCCGAAAGTTACTGCACAAAAAGTTGTCTGACGGAGTTGAAAATCTCCTAATAGCTGCCGAAAAATATAGTATGAGAAACTTTGAAAAAGATCAAACCCAACCAACTGAACAGGAAAATAGGATTACGGCACTCGAAGAGGAGCTTTTATGCCTGAAAGCGATCATCGCTAGGTACGAGGAAATGTTACGCCTGCAGAAACAGCGCCAATACGGTGCTTCAAGCGAAAGGTTTCCAAGTGGACAGCTTAGCCTCTTCGAGGAAAATGAGACCTCTTCCAAAACGGCGCTCCCGCAAGGAGCACCTGATGAAATCACAGCCGATAAATCTCACCAAAAAAAGAAACGGAAAGTACGGGAAAGCTTAAATGCGGAACTACCCGTGACCGTTATCACTCATAGCCTGCCCCTTGAGGGGCGGGCCTGTTCAGATTGTGGAAATTACATGCATGTGATGAAGACGGAAATCAGACGGGAAATCAAGGTAATTCCTGCGCGGGTTGAAATTATCCAGCATGAACGGGATGTCTACTCTTGCCGTACCTGCGAGAAAGTGAACACAAGGACACCAATTGTAAAAGCTCCAATGTCAGAAGCAGTCATCCCGAAAAGCATGGCTTCTTCTTCCGCAATCGCTTATGTGGTTACTCAGAAATACCTGTACTCCACGCCTTTATATCGGTTGGAGTTCCAATTCCGTCAATTCGGGGTGGAATTGTCCAGGCAGACAATGTCCAATTGGCTTATCCATTCCACAGGGGAACTACTCCAGCCTTTATACGAATCCATGCGTGCATTCCTAGTGTCGCTCCCTATCCTTCACGCAGACGAAACAACCCTACAGGTTTTAAAGGAGGCAGGCCGAAAACCTACATCCAAATCATACATATGGTTGTATAGATCAGGAAGGGTCGGACCAGCAATCGTACTCTTCGAGTACACGCCGACGCGCGGCTCTGGGCATCCGGAACGTTTCTTAGAAGGATTCAAAGGAAATCTACATACAGATGGGTATTCCGGTTATGAAAAGATGGAAGGCTCGATATTGACAACAACAAAGCCGAGCGGTCCATCAAACCATTAGTGATTGGTAGGAAGAACTGGCTGTTCTCCAATACACCGAAAGGTGCCCAGGCGAGCGCAATTCTTTACAGTATTGTAGAGACAGCAAAGGAGAACAAACTAAATATCCTGGAATATCTTCAACACCTTTACGAGACGTTGCCAAATATCAATAGGAATGACAAAGAGGAACTTGCGAAGTTATATCCATGGTCGAAAAATCTTCCGTTGCATTGTTACCTACCTACAAAAGAAGATAACACTTCTAAAGAATAAAGGATCTGCATCTGAATCAATAGGTGCAGATCCTTTTACGCTTACGCAACACAACCAAACCAGCGCAACACAATGAAATCATTGAGCAACACAACCAAACCACATCGCAATGCAACCAACTAAAGCTGCAACACAACCAAAACTACCCGCAACGAAACCAACCAACTCACTGTTCTTCGGGGTCCCTACTGCAACGCAACAAAATCTATGCACAAACTCCAAATTTAACCCACAACACCATATCCCTCCACACTCTAAGAAAAAAACAGTATACTCATAGAAAAGGAGGCAAACATCTATGAAACTCAAACTAGCAACTGCACTACTAGCAGCAGCCCTGATCCTGCCATCCGCTACCGAACCGGTACAAGCCGCAACTTTCAAAGACGTTCCAACAACTCACTGGGCCCACAACGCCATCGACACAATCTCAAACGAAGGCATCATCAACGGCTACCCAGACGGCACTTACCGCCTAAACGAACCCGTCACTCGCGCACAAGCCGCCAAAATCATCGCACTCGCAACTAAAACGAAACCGACACATGACTTTACACCGGATTTCAAAGACGTCACCCCGGCACACGGTGCATACAACCACATCCGCGCACTCACCGAACGCGGCATATTCAATAACGGTGGAGCTTTTAATCCGAACGCACAACTAACACGCGGGCAAATGGCTAAAATCATCACACTCGCCTACGACATCACCGTGGATGACAATGACCTGATCACCTTCAGCGACGTCCGTAAAATCAACGGCTACTACAGCTACATCACAACACTCGCTGAACTCAACATCACAACAACCGAACAAGGCGGCGAATTCAAACCGAATGACCCAGTCACACGCGCCCAAATGGCTGCCTTCATCCAGCGCACCAACGAATTCGACGCGAAACGCAAAACCGGAGAAATCTACTACGACCAAGCCCAACAAAAATACGTCGAAAAAGTCTACACAATCCCGGAACCACCGCCAAGCCAAATGGATGAATCACTAGCATCACAAACCATTAATCTAGTAAACAAGCAACGCCAACAACAAAACCTCGCTGCACTCAAAGAAGACAAAGCACTTACTAGCATCGCCCAAACAAAAGCCGAAGACATGGTGAAACATAACTACTTCGCCCACAACTCACCAACCTACGGCTCCGTCGGCGACATGCTCGACCGCTTTAACTACAGCTGGACAGGCTACGGCGAAAACATCGCTAAAGGCTACACGACAGCCGCAACCGTTGTCCAAGGCTGGATGGAATCACCCGGCCACCGCGCCAACATCCTCCAGTCGAAATTCACCAATATCGGCACAGGCTACACCACCGACCAAAACGGCACCCCCTACTGGGTCCACATCTTCTCAACAAAATAACAAAAAAGGGGGCGGCCAAAACCGTCCCTTTTTAGTCAATCGCGCCTCACCAATCCCCAACGCATAGCAACCTCCGCATCCATCTGCAAAAAACGCAACGCAACCATTCAACTGGGCAATACAATCAAATTCCAACGCAACACCACCAAATCAATCCGTAACACAACCAAACACCCGCAACACAATCAAAACGCTATA
This sequence comes from Sporosarcina luteola, assembly GCF_007991495.1. Lineage (GTDB taxonomy): Bacteria > Bacillota > Bacilli > Bacillales_A > Planococcaceae > Sporosarcina > Sporosarcina luteola. Next base: position 11,647 of record NZ_BJYL01000003.1, read on the forward strand.
CAACACAAGCAACCTGCATCGCAACGCAATCATCATCCATCGCAACACAACCAACTATCCCTGCAACAAAAGCAAACCTTCGGTTTTCACTGTGCTCAAAGGCCCTCTCTGAAATCTATAAAACTATTCTCCCGCACCATGTCTTTAATTTCGCCAAATGGGTATAATAACCTTAACAACCCGCATACCAAGAAAGGGGAGTCACCGGCATGAAACAAATCCAATCCATTCTACTCGCATTCATAACAATTATCCTACTCGCGCCAGCAGCTGCGGCTCAAACACAAACAGCCGAAGCCGCGCGCGTCGACGATATCAAATTCTTCGTCGAAAACTTTTACTACGGAGACATCCCTGAAAACCTGCAATCGATGACCACCATCGACCAAATAATAGAAGCACTCGATGAATACTCACGCTACATGACGCCCGACGAATACACGAACTACGTATCAGCAGTCGGAGCGGACGACATCGCCCTCCACGACATACATGAACCAGCCGTCTCATCCGCCATGCTGTACGGCAACGTTGGCTATATTAGCATCACAACCTTCTCGACCAACATGGACAAGGACGTCATCAGACACTACTCGAGCCTGAAAAAACAAGGTGCCGATAAACTCGTCATCGATCTCCGCTATAACGGCGGCGGCTACGTCGAAAGCGCCGAACAACTACTCGGACACTTCGAAGGCGTCAAAACAGCCTACGAAATGAAAACGAGAGAAGGCAACACCACTGTCAAACCGGTGCAATCAAAAATTAAATTTCCGAAACAAACCTATATACTCGTCAACCGCTACTCAGCATCTGCATCTGAAATCGTAGCTGCTTCCCTCCAAGACCAACAGGCCGCCATCATCGTCGGTGAACAGACAAAAGGGAAGGGCACAATCCAATCCTTCTTCGAATTCGAAGACGGGGCAGCACTCAAACTAACAATCGGTGAGTTCACAGGACCGAAAAAGTCCAAAATTCATCGAAAAGGGATTGCGCCGACAATTGATTGCGAACATGACAAAGAGCTCTCTACCATCCATGCACGCATTTTGAAAGATTCATTGGCTCACCAGCAATACAAACAGGTAGACGACCTGCAAAACGTTTTGACAGACAAAACATTCCATTTGCATTTCACACAAGAAATGAACCTAACCTACAACCAAACGTCCAATAAAGTAGAACTCGTTAAACTAGGCGGTGTTGCAGTGCCGATCTCCATAAAACCGAACGGCGCAAACACACTCGATATCACGCCGAATAAAAGAATGCAAAAAGGGGGATCCTATTTCCTCATCGTCCAACCAGGCTTCGCCAACGACAAAGGGCGAACGACTAAACAAGGCATCTACACACCCATCACGGTGAAATAAACAAAAGCGCCATCAGCTCCAAAACATGTACAAGCAACACAACTATGCTATAATCTACAATTGGTAAAATGTAAGAACCAACTGTATGAATTAGAGCGAAGGTGCCCACAAGCGCCGTCGCAAAAACATAAGGTAGGACTCTCCATGGGTGAGCCTTACCAGCACCCCCACAAAGAAAGGAACATCACCCAAATGAACAACAACATCTGCGTCATCGGCCTAGGCTATATCGGCCTACCGACAGCCGTCATGTTCGCCAACAGCGGCGTAAAAGTACACGGCGTCGACATCAACGAAAAAGCAGTCAACATGATCGCGCAAAAGCAACTACATATAGAAGAGAACGGACTCCAAGAACGACTCGACAAAGCAATCGACGAAGGATTCTTCACCGTCTCCACAACACCCGTCGAGGCTGACACATATATCGTCGCCGTCCCGTCACCAATCAATCCCGACAACACGGCAAACTTGGAATACATCCGTCAAGCAACAGCATCAATCGTTCCATACCTAAAACCAGGCGCACTCGTCATACTGGAATCGACCGTTCCACCAAAAACTGTCGAAAATATCATGCTGCCTGAACTGCGCAAATCGGACCTGACACTTGGCGAAGACCTTTTCGTCTCACACTCACCTGAACGCGTCATTCCAGGTAAGATCTTCGAAGAACTCGTCAACAACGACCGGATCGTCGGCGGAATCACACCGGAATCCGCCGAAAAAACAAAAGCACTCTATAAAACATTTGTTCAAGGTGAGATCCACCTGACTGATGCCACAACAGCTGAACTCGTCAAAGTCATGGAAAACACATACCGCGACGTCAACATCGCATTCGCCAACGAACTCGCGAAAATCGCGGAAACAATCGGCGTCGATATATGGGAAGCAATCCGCTTCGCCAACTTCCACCCGCGCGTCAACATCCATATGCCGGGACCTGGAGTAGGCGGACACTGCATCGCTGTTGACCCATGGTTCCTAGTAGAACTCAACCCGGAAAACGCGGAAATCATACACAAAGCAAGGCTCACAAACGATGCCATGCCGCAATTCGTCGCTCAAAAAGCAAAAAACGTACTAAACAGTGTGCAAATCGAAAACGGCAAAGTCGCAGTCCTCGGCCTCGCATTCAAAGGTGACGTAGACGACATGCGCGAAAGCCCATCTATTAAAGTAATCGAAGCATTGCAAGCGCTCGGCCTCGAAGTCAAATCCTTCGACCCGCACATTAAAAACTTGCAACACGAAACGCAACAAGCAACGCTCGAGGAAGCAACAAAAGACGCTGACCTGCTCATCCTGACGACGGATCACACCGACTTCAAACAGCTCAGCCCGAACACACTTACAACAAAACAACCAAAACCATTCGTCCTCGACACGAAAAATGCATTAGACCGAAACAAATGGGAACAAGCCGGATTCCACTACATCAAACTAGGCGACGGCTCACCCGTAGGAGTCATGAGTTAAATGAAAGAACAAATACTAGGCGTCGATGTCAACACGGAGAACTACGATGAACTCATCCCGAAACTCTTCCAAAACATCGACGCCCAAAAGAAATCACTCGTCGTAGCCATCAACCCTGAGAAGTTAATGAAGGCAAAAGACGACCCAGCTTTAAAAGCACTGCTCAACCGGGCCGAATTCCAAATCCCGGACGGCATTGGCGTTATCATCGCGTCCAAGCTCCAAAAAGGCAACATAAAATCCCGCGTAACCGGAGTAGACACGATGGACCGAATCGTAAGGGAAGCTGCCCGAACAGGCAAGTCCATCTTCCTCTACGGAGCAAAACCGGGCGTCGCAGAAACGGCTGCTGCTAAACTGATCGAAACCTATCCCAATCTCCAAGTCGCCGGCACACAAGACGGCTACGAAAAAGACGAAAGAAAAGTGATCAGTAAAATCAACGAAGCTAAGCCCGACATCCTATTCGTCGCAATGGGCTCGCCAAAACAGGAACTATGGATCGAAGAACACCGTGAAAACCTGCATCCGATCCTCTATCAAGGAGTCGGCGGCTCATTCGACGTCCTAGCAGGCAATATCAAAAGAGCGCCAGCCGCATTCCAAAAAGTTGGCGCTGAATGGCTATATCGGTTATTATTGGAACCAAGCCGGCTAAAACGGCAAATGAACCTACCAAAATTCCTATTTGAAATAATCCGCCAAAAATAACTAAATGATACTTGTAATCTAGTAAAACTGATGATAGAATACGTAAGTGTAAGGATAATTTCCTCTGTAGCATATATAACATTAACGCCACGCAGGACGAAAACGGTTGGTTGACCGCACAAAAGGACTTGAACAGCTCCCATCTGTTCAAGTCCTTTTGCCATCTAGAAAAGCGGAAGGCGCTTGCTCAGGGGCGACAGGCATAAGACGAGGATGCGAAGTGGCGCCTTTTGCCACGCAGCAGCATCGGCTTATGACCCGAGCCCCTAGCGCCTGGAGCTAGACACTAGAAAAGCATAAGTTGCCTTCGGCCCCTAAAGCTAAACAAAGAAAAGTGAAAGTCGCCCCCAAATGCTAGACAAGAAACAGATTAACTTTCCCTTCTATAAATACTATCCCAAACATAGGTTCAAAGTGAAACAGGACAATCAAAAATAGCAAGACTATTAGATTGATTTTTAGACTTTTATGGAAATATAGCAGAAATACTTGATAATTATTTGAAATACGATAGAATAGTAGAAGCAGCGGAAAATTACATAGAGTTTTGAGCTACATTCTAGCAAAATACTAATAAGTAATTGACATCTCTGCTGTTAATATCTATACTTTACTGTGTAATGGCTTCTACATCCATTTTGCCGTGGGGTAGATGACAAATTTTATTTCTTAATTAGAGGAGGAAATTATTCAATGGCTAACCAACCAACGAAGTATCGTAAGTTTGTAGTTGGCGCTGCATCAGCTGCATTAGTGGCATCTGCAGTAGCACCAGTAGCAAGCGCGAAAGATTTCTCAGACACAAAAGGTAACACACACGAGGCAGCAATCGATGCACTATCTGATGCTGGCATTATCACAGGTTACGAAGACGGCACTTTCAAGCCAAACAAAACATTGACTCGTTCTGACGTAGTCAAAATGATGGGTAAATGGCTTGTATCTGAAGGCTACGAAGTACCTGAAGACTACAAAACTAATATGCGTTTCTCAGACTTACAAGCTTCTACAAACGATGAGCTTTTGAAATATGCTGCAGTTGTTAAAGACAACGGCGTATTCAACGGAAGCAACGGTCGTTTGCTAGCTGGAGACAACATGTCCCGTGAAAACATGGCAGTTGTTCTTGTTCGTGCATTCGACACAGTTAAAGATATCAACCTAGTAGAATACGTTGAAGCTCAAGACTTCGATAAAGAAGTTACTGATCTTAACTCTGCTAAATCTGAAGCACGTACAGCAATCAATGTCTTAGACTTCTTCGACATTACAACAGTTGCACAGTTTAATCCAAAAGACACTACAACTCGCGGACACTTTGCTACATTCCTTAACAACTTCTTGAAAGCTGATCTTTCAAAAGTAACTGGCGTTGTAGCTGGAGTTGAGTCAATTAGTGCTATTAATACAACAACTGTTGAAGTTAAGTTCGTTGAAGGCGTAACTGACATCAACTCACTTAAGTTCGCAATTGAAGGTTTAGAAGTGAAAAATGCAGTTCTTAAGCAAACTGATGCTAAGACTGTAGTTTTAACTACTGCTACTCAAGAAGGTGGCAAAAAATATGAAATTACTTTGAATGGTAATAAACTTGGTTCATTCGAAGGGATTTCTGCAGTTGTTCCTGAAAAAGTAACGCTTGAAACAACTTCACTTCAAGGTATCCTTGGTAAGGAAGTAACTGTTAAAGCTAATATTAATGTTAAAGAAGCAGGAGTTCCTGTTACATTTAACATTGTGTCAGAATCTAACAAATCACTCAACGCTGATCAAGTAGTTGAAGCATTTACAGACGAAAACGGTATTGCTGAGTATTCATATACTCGCTATGCTGCTACTGATGACAATGTTCAAGTTTATGCAACTGGTAAAGCTAACGTACGTGCATTCGGTAAAGTATACTGGGCTAACTATACACGTTTAGCGGTATCAGAAGTTACTGAAGGTAACGCTTTAGCTAACGGTTCTAAAAAGGTTTACAAAATCAGCTCACCTGAAAATGCTGGCGGATATGTAAACGTAGCTTTCAAAGAAAACGTACAAGCAACTCCAGACAAGCTTGTAACTGGTGCTAAACTAACTGACGCTCAAGTGTTTGTTTTGTCTCCGGACGGAACTACAACAGTTGCAGCTAATAAATATCCATACGAAGTTACAACTGGCGGCGTACAAATTGCACTTGTCAAATTGAATGCAAATGGTGAAGCAACATTTACAGTTGAAGGTTCAAATGCAACTGTTACTCCAGTAGTATTTGTTGATGGAGAATTTAATTCAGTAACTAACAAATGGACTGGAAACGGTAAACTTGATGCAACGGAGCTTCAAGCAACAGCACCTTCAGTTAAGTTTGAACTGAGTCACACATTGGGCCTTGATGTTAAGGCTGAAGGCGTTATGAACGCAGCAGCTGAAACAGCTAAGGGTCAAGGTGGTCGCGAGTATACAGTTACAGTGTCAGATAAAAATGGAAAATTGGCACCTGCTGGAACATCTGCGTATGTGACTTTCCCTGCTGGAAGCATTAGTACTGACAAGAAAGTTTACATCGTATTTGCAGATGGAAGCAAATCCCAAGTGTTTGCTGATACACCATATGAAATTAAAGTTGCAGGAACAAAAGGCCAAGCAACATTTAAGCTTGTAGGTGAAAAAGACGCATTTGCAACACCGACTGTTTTCCTTGACAACGGTACGGTAAATAGCAAACTAGACGCTAATGACTTGCAAACTGTTGGAGAAATAACATACTTTGTAAATGCAGTTGTAAACAATTCTGACTTGATGACAATTGATGCTAACGGTGATTATACTGAGTCAGCGGTTGTTGGAGATGTTGTTACTTACGTTTATCAATCTGTAGATCAAAATGGATTCCCTTATTATGAAGGTACAGGAAGATATGAAGTTACTTTCCAAGTTACAGCTCAATTTGGTGATGTGACGGTTGGTAATACTACAGCTGGAACTGTAACAGTTCCAAGAGGAACAACTAGATCGGTAAAAGCGAATGCTGTAAATGGAGTTGCAACTATTACTACTTCATCTGCAACTCCGTCAACGGTTACTGTGGATGCCTCTGCATCTCAAGTAAGCTTGCCTAACCAATCTGCATCTGTTCAATTTACTGCAGCGCCAGCTACGACTATTTTTGCAGGCGAAGTAATCGCTCTTAATGATTTAAGCAATGTTAAGGTACTATATTTGAAAGATGCTGCCGGTGTAGTTAAAAACTTCAAGTATGCAGGTGGAGAATTCTTCGACAATACAACAAGCGTTGGAATAAACACTCCATTGACTGAGACGGACTTCCTTGCAAAACTTACAAGTGGAGCAGAAGTTACTTATAAAAAAGTCGGAGATAAAAATCATTTCTACGTAACAAAAGCAGGATCAGGAGCTGCTCTACCGACATCACCAGCACCAACTACAGTATCTGTACCAGCTACTGTAACAACAGCGTACTTGCCAGCTGTTACTGAATCATTTGCTAAGATTTCAAGTTCAATTATAGATGATGTGAACTTCTCTGATTTCACATTAACTATTGCGGATGGTTCAAATACTGCGAATGTCAACGTTGATGCTACTGATACAGCAACAGACTTAGAAACTAAAATCAATAATGCTTTAACAACTGCTACTATTGATGCCCTAGCAACAGTTGATTCAGATGGTCGTGTGGTAATTACAGGCGGACAAAACGTAAACTTAACAACTTCAGGGGCTCCTGCTGATGTTTTGCCTAGCGTTACACGTAATTATGTAGCTGCTGCACCAGCACGCGCTGCAGAATTTGTTTATAACTTTACAACATCTACTGTTGCTGATATTTCACCAACAGAAAAAGTTACTGTTAACGGTATCACATATACAGCAGGAACTTCTACAGTTGGAAAAACATTTGACGCAACAGGTAATCTAGCTACTGACTTAGCTAACTTAGCTCTTGTAATCTCTGTAAACGATGATAGCGTTAGTGCGATTGCTTCTACAGTTTCACTTGAAGAAATTCTTACTTTGACAGAAAGAACTGGAAAAGAAGGAACTGCTTCTACCGCAGCTATCAAAATTGACTAAGTCCAAATAACTTTAAATAGAATTGATTGAAAAGAAAAACCCTCTAACTGGAAATATAAGTTAGAGGGTTTTTCCGTTGTATTCGTCAAGTGATAAAACTTGATAGTTAGATGAGTTTTACAAAGAAAGCCTTTTATCAATTAAATTATATTTTCAACTGTGAGCCCCCAATGAAACAACGCATATTAATAGAATGTATCTCTTTGTATGATTGATGTATCAAATGAAGGAGATGCTTTAACGTGCCGAAAAAACCATAAATCATCTTCCCTGTAACGCTGGATTCCCTTTCTAACGTAAGTATGCCAACTAATCCCTCCAAGTCCAATGGACTTTGTGTTATTAAATTGGCAATCACTTTCCAAAATGATGTGGAGAAGCGTATACAAACAATCATTAGAGAGCTAATCATCCGATGAGACTGGACTACATGAATGTCAAAAATATCTGCATCGTTTGTGGGAATACCGATATGCGGAAAGGGATCGATGGCTTGGCTGCTCTACTCCAAGGCTCTTTCGAACTAGATCATTGTGACGATTCCATCTTCTAGTTCGCGGGTAGGAATTAGTATCGGTATAAATGTTTATATTTTGAAGGAGACGGTTTTGCGGTGTTGTATAAACGATTGGATAACGGGAAACTCCAATGGCCAAGGAGTAAACAGGAGGAAAAGAACTTGTTTTAACAGGCACTTTGCTGGATGCTGGAGGCTTCCAGCCAACAACCAAAAGCGATACAATCTTCGACTCAAGGCGCGTTTTAATTTAGTTTTTTTCCATTGCCGAATTCGTTATACTTAATACAACGGAATTAACCGGAAAGCGGGTGAATGGCATGGCAGAAACATCTTAAGAATGTCATCCGAATACTAGAAGAGCAGCTGGGCCATGCCACTCGTCAGAATCAGAACTGATAAAACGGGTTGAATCATTGTCGCAACAGTTAAAAGCTGACGAACTATTGTTCTGTTTAAAAACAGAGAAATCGAAATACAACGTGCCCGGAGGGCAAAGATCCCTGTTTGATTAAGATGAATCCCTTTTTCCTTATTCTGAGCATACAGATGAACAAAGCCAGCAGTTCGTCTCCTACAGCGTTGTTCGAAAAAAAACCAGGAAAAGAGAAACGATTCCTTACGCGATCATGTGGATGTGGAATGCGTCCATTATAATCTTAAACAGACTGCTTGTACATGTTGCCATCACGCAATGACGGAAATCGGTACCACCGTTGTCCACGAGGAAGTCAAGCTTATTCCCGCTAAAATGGTGAAGGCGCACCATTTTGAATATACCTAAGAATGCAAGACATGTAAGGGGATTGCATCTTTGCCTGCACAGATAAAATGGGTTCAAGCACTTCAGCCAGCCATCCAGTACAGACTTGCCGATACTAGTGTTCTAATGAAAGTGTTGCACGATAAATTCGTACTGCATATACTCCTTTACCGTCAGGTAAACGAATGGATGCGGTATGGACTGGAAAACGATGATAAGAATCTGTCAAATTGGTACATTCAAGCGACTCATGATTGGCTAATGCTGGTATTTGAACGGATGAAAATGCTGATGATGAACAATTTCGTCATGCATGTGGATGAGACCTTTGCAAAGAAAATCATTGATCGGACGGGAAACCCGGCCAGATGAATGCCTATAACTGGATGTTTCGCACGAATTCCAGCCAAGGTCCTGTCACTATCCTGTTCCAAAGTACCCTCTCCTACCTCTCTAATTTCTTACGAATAAGTATAAATTATCATTTGAATGTGGGTTCCGGTCCCTGAAAATCATCTCCAATGAAACGGGTTCCCGCCAAAAACATCAACGAATTGTTTTTGGTGGGAACCCTATTTGTTTATGAATAAGTAATTGCCAAACATACTACCGTTAGCACTGTTGAATTCTGGTTAATGTTGATAACCGTTAAAAGTAATGTCCGCACTTTCAGTATAATACATAGTATTTCCAGTATTGTCTCTGATATGGCTAACTGTAAAAGAAGCTGTGTTAGTTATTGGAATACCATCGCTTGGCACATAGACGGTTACAATAACATATGTTGCTTCGTCTTCTGATCCAACTAGGACAGATGTGGATACAGTGGAACCTTCAGGCAATTGTTGGCCACCCCATGTATAGTTAAGGATGTTGCGCACACTGTCTAGGTTGACGCCGCTATTTTCATCGGACACTGTATACGTTACAGTTTGAGAGTTCCATTCTACAGGCCCATTTGCAATTCCGGAAACTACCGGGGGAGTCGTATCCCATCCGTAGTTTTGAACGGTAAATGCTTGGATTGCCGCTTCATTTGGATTTGGAATAGGTGCTTGATCAACGACCGTATTTGCTGGGACGTGCAGCTGATAGTATCCATCTGGCAAATCGTGATAGACCGTCAACGAATTGTAGGAAATCGAGGTATTTGATCCGCCGTAATAGTTAAGGGTAATCGGCGTTACAACACCTGTGTTTTGATTGACGACAGTGATGACGTTATTCGTGCCTAGTGTAATACTTTCTGAGAAACTTGCAATAATTTCCCCATTTTTCCATTCAACGTTTGTTAGCGCAGGAGGAATTCTATCCAGATTAAAGTTCAGGTTTGTTGAATATAGGGCTGTGCTGTAACCGGCTGTGTCTTTCACATCAGCATCGATAAATAGAACGCTATTATACGTGTCATAGTAGAAGGACGACGCGCCTGTTAAGACTACTGTTCTGGCATTCCGACCTGCCGATGCCGACAGCTCGGTTACTGCGCCATTTGCATGGACGATCCGTGCCTTGCCTGCGAATGAGGAAATATCCATATCTTTATCGTAGGTCAATTCAATTTTGCTGTCAGTTGTAACCCTCACATCGATCACAGTCGGAGAGGTCGTGTCAGCAGCAACTGTAATTGTTGTTTCCACCGGGTTTGGAGATGCAGTGTTGTTATTGTAATCCTTCACATTCGTCACGGAGATCCTTGCAGTTGCGCCCGCTTGTACTGGCGTACGTGCTGTGATGTCCAAACGATTAGGATCTGTTGGATTATTGGTGATCGTCGCAACTGAATTGTTGACATAGACGGTAGCACCTGCTGCATTCACAGGCTCATCGAAAAATAAAGAGAATGAAGTCGTCGATGTTTTTGCTTTTGCGGAACTAGACACTAGTCTCGGAGCAGTCGTGTCATATGCTTTTAGGGTTTCCGCATATTTATCAAGCGGCTCGTTTGTCGTGGATTGAATAGCGTCCGTTGCTGAGAGTGTATAGTCGCCATTAAAGGATCCGCTTGCTGTAATCGTTAATGTTCTCCCATCTGAAGATAAAGCACCCGTAAGTTGTCCAGGATTCCCAGTCGCCCCCGTGTTTGCTGTGATGGAAATATTCTGTACGACGTTCCTCGCATCTAGGATAGTTGACTTTGAAATGGGGGTTGCAAACGTCACTTCAACTTGTTTGGCGTTAAGAGCTTTTACGTCTTTAATGTAATGAGTGCCTGCTTTCGATTCAAATTTCATCGCAATTGTTTTATCTGTTTTCGCCCCGCCTTTTGTAAAGGTAACTACATAGAGCCCCGTCCTTTTACCCTCGACAACCTTTGCAACAACACCTTGCTCCTTAATGAGAGAAGTGGCATACGTTTGGACAGCGGTTAATTTTTGCTCATTTGTTGCATTGTCTCCATGAGGAATCTCCAATGTACCGCCCGTGACTTGGAAGTAGGCTGCTTCTACGGCAAGCTGATTTCGATCAGTCACTTCCGGTGCCGGTTCTGGCACTGGCTTCGAACCTGTCGCCGCTTCACTTCTGAAAAGGAAGGAAGCCAATTGCCCGCGTGTTACAAAGGCGTTCGGTGAGAAGGTCGTTGGAGTCGTTCCTGATGTAATGTCGTTGGAATACAAGACTTGAACAAAGCTCTTATTCCAGTTGCCGGCACTGATATCACTAAACGGATTGTCCTCTGTGCCCTGTGACTTGAGATTGAACCCGAGAACAAGCATTTTAGCCATTTGAGTTCTTGTCAAGTTCTCGTTAGGCTTGAACGTATTATCTGCATAGCCTGAAATGATTCCCTTTTCAACAAGCGCTGCAATGGCACTATAGTATGGATTGTTCTTGTTGACGTCTTTAAATCCGGGATCTTTCACATTTACTGTGTCGAGTCCAAGTGTCAACGCCAAGAACTTTGCTGCATGCTGCCGGCTGATGCTTTCGCCCGGTTTGAAGGTACCATCCGGATACCCACCAATAATGCCCCGTGAAGACAAGTCCATAACTGCCTCGTAAAAATGATGGCTTGGAATATCTTTGACATCAGAAAATGTCCGTGTCGCCGCTTCTGCGTTGGCGGGTACAAATGCAACGATTGCTCCTGTTGCTAGTGTTGTGGCCAACGTTGCTTTGAATAAGTTACTGCGATTGAATTTCCCCATTGTAAGCCCCCTGTTGATAGTTATGGTATTCTATAATTCTCCAATCGAAAGATATAAAAAATTCCTTCTATTATAGTATAGGTCCTATGTTGTGCTAGTTCAACTGTTCTAGTGCTGTATTGTGATTAAGTAAGTCAAAAAGAGGAAACTGACAAGATGGCACAGGTGGGTATGGTGTATGTTTTTTAGGGAATAGGATAGTAGAAAGAGATGAAGGGTGAGAGAACGGACATAGGTTTGTCTTGAAAAAAACATTTGTAAGCAATTTGTTCTGAAATGTGTAAGGGGGCAAGCGGCAAAGATTTCAGCTTTAGCGATGTATTTAATAGAATCCAATACTTGACTTACATTGAAGCATGCCCAAATAGCAAAGATTTTTGTCAGAGGGTTTGGATTTAATGCTAGGGGAAACAGTTGTCAGCGTCAATTGTATAAAAAAACACGGCTTCCATGAACATCATGGAAGCCGTGTTGCATTTATTGGATGAAATTACAGAACTTCTTCCAGGAAATCCAGGAAATCTTGTCGGTTTAAATAGCCGATGTATGTTTTAACAACTTCCCCTTTATTGAAAAGATACAAAGAAGGGAAAGAGACAATATCGTATTTCAATTGAACTGGATTTGATTTCGCCTCGAAGTCTTCATATGTGACCCAATGTTTTACGAATTTAATCTTCCCGTCTAATTCTTCGGCAACGTCCTCAAGAACTGGTTCGAAAGCTTGGCAAGGACCGCATTCATCTGTATAGAAATCAACGAATACTGGCAATTCGCATTCTAACACTTCTTTTTGAAACTCCTCTTTTGTAACCTCTACAACATATGACATTTCATTTCCTCCTTAAAGTAGGGCCGGCAAATTCACATGCCCTTCATCAATATAAAGAAACTTTATCTTGCTTTTGAAGCCGGTACAATAGGTTTCGTCAAAAGCATCCTAAACTGTGTTCATTAGGTACAGGGAGTGGTAGATCTTCTATTCCCATAAAGTAGGTTCGATCAGTCAGACCGAATAAACATGAATCCAACCACGTTCGACATCGTCTATTGATGTTCGCCTGATTAGTGGATAAAGTCGAATTATTGAGTAGGGGGGCGGTTGATTGTGACAAAGGATAAATTTCACAAGTTGATTGAAAAGGAATTGGTTGTTGCGCTTGGTTGTACGGAGCCGGTTGCAATCGCCTTAGCAGCTGCGACGGCAAAGAGCTATGTGAGTGGGGACATTCAAGAACTCGTTGTGAAGGCGAGCGGCAATATTATTAAGAATGCGAAGTCGGTTGGTATTCCGGGGATGTCCGGGAAGGGGTTGGACTTTTCTGCAGCCATCGGCGCTGTCGCGGGGAATCCGGATAAGAAATTGGAATTGCTGGAAGGACTGACGGCGGAGGATGAGCGCAAGGCGTTCGCGCTTATTGAAGCGGGGAAAGTGAAGGCGAGTCAGGCGAATACTGCGAAGCTGCTTTACATAGAAGTGATCATTCAGACGGAAACTCAAACGTCGCGTGTAATTATTGCGGACAACCATAGCAATATTGTACTGATCGAAGTGGATGGTAAGCCGATTGCCCGTGGGGGATGTGAGAATATCTCTGCACAATCCGGCATGGAGGAATCCAGCGAGCTGACGATCGATGAGATTTACGATTGGGTGCTGCAAGTCGACGTGGACGAGCTCCCACTGGTGAAGCGAAGCATCGAGCTGAACCGGGCTATTGGACTGGAAGGTCTTTCAGGAAATTACGGATTGAATGTCGGAAGAACGATTAAAGCGAACGTGGAAAGAGGCATTCTTTCAGATGATATTACTACGGCTGCGATGTCGTTAGCCGCAGCTGGATCAGATGCGAGAATGGCGGGTTCGACAATGCCTGTTATTGCAAATACTGGAAGTGGCAATCAAGGGATCGCTGTAACATTGCCAGTTGTCGGAGTAGCTGAAAAGCTTCAAGTGTCTGAGGAAAAGATGATCCGCGCGGTGGCACTTAGCCATTTAGTGACAATCCATATAAAGTCTAAATTCGGGCGGCTATCTGCCTTATGCGGTGTAACGACTGCAGGTATGGGAGCGAGTGCTGCGATTGTTTATTTACTCGATGGTACGCTCCAACAAGTGAAAGCGGCTGTTAAAAATACAATTGGCAACGTGTCTGGAATGATTTGTGACGGCGCGAAGGCAGGTTGCGCAATGAAGGTGTCGACGTGTTCTAATGTAGCTGTGCAATCCGCGATATTGGCGCTCAATGATCAAGAAATTCAGTCAACGGATGGTTTCATTCACGATGATGTGGAAAAATCGATTGAAGCCTTTTGCACATTGGGAAATGAAGGAACGCGGCAAACGGACGAGTGGATTTTAAAGTTGATGATGAATAAATGATCGTACTTACAACTATGGGGTGAATAATTATGACAGCAGACAAAATTTATGACGTACTTATTATTGGCGCAGGACCCGCAGGCATGACAGCAGCGGTATATGCTTCACGTGCAAATCTATCAACGTTAATGCTTGAAAGGGGAATCCCAGGAGGGCAAATGGCGAACACGGAGGAAATCGAGAACTATCCAGGATTCGAACAAATTCTTGGTCCGGATTTGTCAAAAAGAATGTTAGCGCATGCAAAGAAATTTGGAGCGGAATATGCGTACGGAGATATAGAAGAAGTGATAGATGGCTCTGAATACAAGACTGTATATGCAGGAAAAAAACAGTATAAAGCAAAGGCCATTATTATAACGGCTGGAGCGGAATATAAAAAACTTGGGGTACCCGGGGAACAAGAGCTTAGAGGAAAAGGTGTCTCCTACTGTGCAGTCTGTGATGGGGCTTTTTTCAAAGACAAGGAACTTGTCGTTATTGGCGGCGGCGATTCAGCAGTAGAAGAGGCGGCATATTTAACACGTTTTGCTTCAAAGGTAACTATCGTACACCGTCGGGATGAACTTCGTGCACAGGCCATTTTACAAAAGAGAGCTTTTGACAATGAAAAAATCGAGTTCATTTGGAGCCATTCCGTCAAACAAATTAACGAGGGGAATGGGAAGGTCGGCAGTGTGACACTCGTTTCAACGAAAACTGGTGAAGAACGGAAAGTTGTGACAAATGGGGTTTTCATTTACGTCGGTATGCTTCCGCTATCCAAGCCTTTTGTTAATCTAGGTATTACAAACGAGAACGGATATATCGAAACAAATGAAGAGATGGAAACGAAAGTTCCTGGGATTTTTGCAGCAGGCGATATACGTGAAAAAATGCTTCGCCAAGTTGTTACGGCAACAGGGGACGGAAGCATCGCAGCACAAAATGTCCAACATTACTTAGAAGCATTGAATGAAAGAATTACAATTTAAACGTCCGAATGAACGTCAAAAAGGACATGATTGTCAAATCGTCTTGATACTAGACTTATTACCCGATAAGTTAATTGTAATCGTTTTATATGTCAGATTTATTCACTAACTAAAACAAGAGGTGACAATATGATTAAGAAATCTGTAGCTGAAAATATCATCTATGCAGCGCTTGAAACAGGTGGTGATTTTGCAGAGATATTTATTGAGGATAAAAGAAATTCGACAATCGGAATGATTGGCGGCGTAGTGGAACGCGCACTGGCTGGACGCGATTATGGTGTGGGCATCCGTATTTTGAAAGGTGAATACTCGGTCTATGCGTTTACTAGCGATGATAGTGAAAGTAATTTATTGAAAGTCGCCCGTGAAGCGGCTCAAGCAATTCGAAGCAATCCGATAGATCTAACATTAAACTTGCAAAATAAGGTAGTGCAAAACAAACACAATATTTTGGTGCAACCAACTGCATTTTCAAAGGGACAAAAAGTTGAATGGCTCCGTCGGGCACATGAAGCGGCAAGTTCTTTTGACCCGGTCATCGTTCAAACGACGATGACACTCATCGACACGGTCAAAGACATTTGCATTGTGAACTCGGAAGGTTTGTTCGTGGAAGATCGTAGAGCCTATAATCGCATGGGCATCAATGTAATTGCTGAATCGGGGAACGATCGAGAGGCTGCCGGTTTCGGACCTGGCTCTTTTGGGGGCCTCGAGTATATGGAACAACTCGATATCGAAGGGGTTGCAAGAGAAGCGGCACGGAGCGCGAAGACCATCCTTTTCGCGGATCATGCTCCATCCGGCAATTTCCCAGTTGTTATTGACAATGAATTCGGCGGAGTCATTTTCCATGAGGCATGCGGTCATGGGTTAGAATCGCATGCTGTTGCTCGGAAAGCGTCCGTTTTCGCAGACAAGCTAGGCGAATATGTCGCTTCTCCTCTCGTAACAGCATATGACGATGGAACGATACCGAACGCCTGGGGGTCTAGCAATATAGACGACGAAGGCATGGAGACCCAAAAGAATCTCTTAATTGAGAATGGTATTTTAAAAGGTTATTTAATTGATAAATTGGGCAGCCGTAAGATGAATATGGCACCTACCGGATCAGGACGCCGGGAATCCTACAAATATGCACCGACTTCCCGGATGAACAATACTTTCATCGCACCAGGCAAGTCGACGCCTGAAGAGATCATTGCGAACACGGAACTCGGCGTCTTCGCTAAGTATATGGAGGGCGGTTCCGTCAACCCAATAACGAGCGATTACAATTTCTCAGTGAGTGAAGGGTATATGATCCGGAATGGAAAACTAGCTGAGCCGATTAAAGGAGCAGCCATTATCGGCAAAGGAATCGATACATTGAAAAAAATCGACATGGTTGGCAATAATTTGGGACTCGGTATCGGAATGTGCGGAGCGTCTAGTGGAACGGTGCCTGTCACTGTCGGTCAACCAATGATCCGGGTTTCAGAGCTAACAATTGGCGGTAGAGGGGGGAACGCTTGATGAATATTCAAGACTTTCAAATCGAACTATTCAATGAGGGAACTGAAATGGGATTTGAAGAGATGGAGATCTTTTATTCCTCCAGTAAAGCAGTATCCATCTCCATTTATCATCAGGAAATCGATGATTATACAATTATGGAAGAGGGCGGTGTTTCCTTCCGTGGATTATATAAAGGCAAAATGGGTTATGCGTATGCCGAAAGAATCGCCATTGACTCTATTCCGTTGTTGCTTGAGGAAGCATTGAACAACACGCTTGTCATTGAAGTGGATGATGGTGAGGATCTGTTCGAAGGATCGACTGATTATGCGGAACCAAGGCCATTTGCAGAAGCACTGGAAAAGCTCGAACCCGAAGAGATGATCCAAGCGGCGATGGAGCTGGAAAGAATTGCGTACAAAGCAGATGAACGTGTTGAGTTTGTCCAAGCAGCTTACGCATCGAAAGTCGTCAATGAAAGTTTAATCGCCAATACGAAAGGATTGCATTGTCATTCCAAAGGGGCATTCGCTTCAGCGGGCCTATATTTAACGGCACAAGATGGCGAATCAACAGCAACTGGCGGCGAGTCCGACTTTACAATGACGGCCTTCTCTGAACTGAACATGCACAAAATTGCAGAAAAAGCGGTTAAAGAAGCTGTTTCAAAATTGAATGCAAGTTCGATTATGACGGGTAGTTATCCGATCATATTCCGGTACGATACAGCGACTGAATTGGTCGGTTCGTTTTTGGGTCAATTATCAGCCGAATCTGTCCAACAAGGATACTCCAAGTTGAAAGGCAAGCTGAACGAACAAATCGCAGGGGAGAATATTACATTTGTAGATGATCCTCTTATGAAAGACGCAATCACATACGCAACGTTCGATTCGGAGGGCTTCGCTACCCGAAAGAAGGATCTGATCCGAAACGGGAAATTATTGACGTTCATGCACAATCGAAAAACAGCGAAAAAAGACGGAGTAGAGTCAACAGGAAATGCTGTTAAAGGCGGATTCAGGTCAATGGTAGGCGTCGGACCTTATAATCTATACCTAGAACCGGGCTCGTCCTCGTTGGACGAAATGATTGCTCAAGCTGGCAATGCCATTTTGATCGTTGAGCTGCAAGGTACAAACGCAGGCATCAATTATACGTCAGGCGATTTCTCTCTCGCCTCGATCGGTTTCTTGATTGAGGATGGCAAAATTACTCGTACTATCGATCAGTTTACGATTGCTGGGAATATTTTCGATGTACTGAACGATATAAGCACCATTGGAAGCGATTTACGCATCCGAGGATCAATTACACTTCCGTCTATCAAAGTAAATGCACTGCAAATCTCAGGAAATCAATCCAATTGATTGCATAGGGCATACATATCCGTATTTGGATATGTATGCCCGCTTAATAAAATCGATTTTCTGTCACACATCTAGTTAATGTAAGCGCTTATACTATACTTTATGTCCAGCTACAAGTTTTTCGGACAGAATCGACATGGAAAAGGACGTTTTCGTCTTAACATATTGAATCATTGAGTTGATAAATATAAATTATGTATAACATTATTTTTCGATTTCTGAAAAGTTGAGCAAGTGTAAAGAGAAAGAGATATACCACTAAGGGGGAACTGACAATGTCAAACGTAATCAATGTAACGAAAGAAAATTTCCAAAAGGAAGTAGTCGAATGTGAACTTCCTGTATTAGTCGATTTTTATGCAGATGGCTGCGGACCTTGTGAATTTATTGCACCTATTTTAGATGAGCTTTCCGAAGAGTATATCGGCAAACTCAAAATCACGAAATTTTACGTACCGATGGATGACGTATTGAATAATTCGAATGAAGTGGTCGTTAAGTATGATGTAATGGGATTCCCGACCCTCCTTATCTTTAAGGGCGGAGAAGTGGCGCACTCTCATTTAGGATCCTTGGATCGCTCAGAGCTCCTTTCATTTGTAGATGCTGCTTTGTAAGCCAGTTAGTCAATTAAAATTGACACGGAGGGAGGGATAACGCATGGCATCCAGTGAGAAACAGTTAAAAAAACAAGCTGAAAAGGGTATATGGAAATCCTATTTTCGTTTAATGTTCAAAGCTAAATTACCTTGGGGTTGGATCATATTTGTGTCGGCTCTCTATATGTTTTCATCTACGATCACATTGGCGTTTCCAAACTTTGCATCCAAAGTTGCGACTGGCGTATTGAAGCCATACATCATTTGGGGAACAGTCGGGTTGATTGTCGCAGATGTCATCATGTCGGGTGTTGTCCGTTATTTCAATAAACTACTCGTTGCTAAAATCGATGTAAGTTACCGTTCATTGATTTGGGAAAGGCTGATCAAATCGCCGTTGCGCTTTTTTGATCAGATGAAGCCGACCACAATGATTACTCGGATTACAACTGATGCGACAAAAATCAGTACCGTTTTAGGATCATATCTGCCATCCTTGGCAGCGACCATATACGGGACAATCGGAGTCGTGGCGGTCATATTCACCTATGATTGGCGCTTGGCGTTATCGGTAATCGTATATATCCCGCTATATCTCATATTCAATCTTTTCTACGGGAAATGGAATTATCGTGCATTCAAGGAAACATACAATCGATTATCGACTTTAACTCAATTCCTTTCCGAGTTGCTCATGAGTGTTCCGCTCATCAAGACATTCGTGACGGAAAAGAAAGAGGATGAACGCGGCCATAAAAACTTGCAGTATTACTATAAAGCGAACATGCGCAGATACATTATCATGTGGGTAGAAAACCCGATTAATGGTATTTTGAGCATCACGTCTGATATTCTTGTCATTTTATATGGCGGATATCTAGTTAAGGCAGAAATCATCACAATCTCAGAATGGCTTGGATTCTTCATGTACA
Source organism: Sporosarcina luteola (assembly GCF_007991495.1). Classification (GTDB taxonomy): domain Bacteria; phylum Bacillota; class Bacilli; order Bacillales_A; family Planococcaceae; genus Sporosarcina; species Sporosarcina luteola. The sequence continues at coordinate 31,486 of NZ_BJYL01000003.1, forward strand.
TAGGAATGCTGTGGGGGATGCTGGGTTCTTTCCTCATGATGTATGTTGAGATTAAGAAGAGTCAGGGAGCAACAGATCGTATTGCCGCATTGATGGATGGCGATTTGGAAGTCAGTGAAAGAAATTTCAGCATCTCCAAGTTGGAGGACAATATCGTATTTAAAGATGTAGCATTCAGTTATGGCGAAAAGCCTGTATTAGGCCACGTCGATGTAACTATCCCGGTCGGTAAGGTAACAGCAATCGTTGGTCCGAGCGGAAGCGGTAAGTCAACGATATTTTCATTGCTGCAACAATTCTATCAACCGAATTCAGGTGAAATATTAGTAGGTAAGACGCCAATTTCTGAATATCATTTAACGGATTGGCGGGATTTATTTGCTGGAGTTGCTCAAGATAGTCCGATGATTTCCGGGACGATTCGAGAAAATATCGTGTACGGTGTAAACCGGGATGTTACGGATGCCGAATTGGCGGAAGCAGCCGAGAAAGCGAATGCTTTAGATTTCATCAAAGGATTCAGGGATGGGTTTGATACGTACGTCGGTGAGGCAGGTTCTAATTTGTCAGGCGGGCAACGTCAACGGATTGCTATCGCAAGGGCCATCCTCCGAAACTCCGATATTTTATTGTTGGATGAAGCAACGGCAAGCTTGGATAGCCAAGCAGAAAAGTTCATTCAGGAAGCGATGGATACATTGATGCAAGGAAGAACGACAATCATGATCTCTCATGACCTATCAAATGTTCAAGATGCCGATCAAATTATCGTTTTGAACGGTGGAACAGTGGATGGTATAGGGACGCATGACGAACTCTTAAAAACAAATGAGTTGTATCGTCTTTTAGTTCAACTCCATACAAGTTCATCTGCAGGCTGAGTCTTGCAATCTAGGTAAGGGGGGATATATATGGAGGGAACTAAACGACATAGTTGGAAAGAGTTTTTTAGGCTGATCTTCAAATCCAAATTGCCGTGGAAATTGTATATCATAGGGTTTCTAGTAGCGGCTGGTTCCACAACGGTGTCTTTAATCATGCCGAAGTATATTCAAGGGTTATTTGAAGGCGACATATTTAACAATGAGATCATCAGAAATTATATTTTGCTGGGTGTGCTTGCAAACATACTGGTAGCACTCTCGGCACTGTTTTTCTCAATCACACCACCAATTGTCATGAGAAATGTGCAGAATACGGTTTGGTCAAAAATCATGAATATGAAAATGAAAGACTATTCGAAGCAGCCTTCACAGCAATTGATTAGCCGGGTTACAGATGACCCGCTTTTCATCGATAGCGTAGTCGCAGGCATGAAAACTGTATTGCTTTCAACCTATTCGCTCGTTGCTTCGTATGTGATCATGTATAACATGAATGCCAAATTGACATTTGCATTATTGCCGGTAGTTCCATATATCTTTATCGTATCGGCAATTGCTGGACATTATACGCAAAAGACTCAAAAGGGTGTACAGACGCAATACTCTGGAGTCACAGCGTTTTTCGCGGAACGACTGCCTAGAATCCGTTTAGTGAAGTCGTTCAATAAAGAACAAGAAGAAATTGAGCTTGGAAAAGATATATTGGTTGAGCAATATAAGGCGGAGAAAAAACGGATTACCGTCGATTTATATGCGGAGCCTTTAATGCAAAGTGTCCGGGCAATCATCGTCGGAACCGTGCTGATCTACGGAGCTTATCTTGTTTCCGTTGGAGAATTGAAAGTGAGCCAGGTCATCTCCTTCTATCTATATGTCCAGTTCATTCATACGAATGTCTTGCAATATGGATTGTACTGGCAAACATTGAAACAGGCAAAAGGGGCGTCTGAAAAAATCTCAAGCATCCTTGATTCTGAAAGTGAGAGGATTCAGCGTGAGGAGTCAATGCCTGCTATTGAGAAACAAGACTTGAGATTTGAAAATGTCTCGTTCAGTTATGGCGATAGAAATGTACTCACACATTTAAATATGGAAATTCCCGCTGGCAAGGTGACGGCCATTGTTGGACCGAGCGGGTGCGGTAAATCAACGATCTTTAAACTGATCGAACGTTTCTATGAACCGAATGTCGGACGGCTCGTCATTGGAAATACACCTGTCGAAAAAATTCACCTTGATGAGTGGAGAAAGTCCGTTGCTTCTGTATCGCAATCGAGTCCATTACTTTCAGGCTCAATTCGTGACAATATAATTTATGGTCTTGAAAGGGAAATAAGTGCCGAGGAAGTGAGACTAGCTGCGGGACTGGCGGACGCCCTCGAGTTTATTGAGGAGTTCCCGGATGGGTTCGATACGGAGGTCGGAGAATTCGGTTCGAGGTTGTCAGGCGGACAGCGTCAACGGATTGCTATCGCACGCGCCTTTATACAGGATGCTCCTATATTACTTCTAGACGAGGCAACGTCCAGCTTGGATGCTCAGTCCGAGAGTAACATTGAAAAGTCCTTGGAATTGTTAATGAAAGATAGAACGACAATTATGATTGCCCACGATATGAACTTTATCAAAGAGGCGGATCAAATTATTGTCATCGATGCAGGTGGAGTATCAGGTTTGGGTACTCATGATGAATTGATGAAGTCCAATGAATTGTACAAGATTTTGGTGGATATCCAGGCTTCTAAAGAAGAGAGAATGACATTTTTCTAACAGATCTACACACAAAGACACGCATTTTCCGTTTGGACCACTAGTAATACAGTGTTCAAAATAAATACCATCCATAGGGGGAATATAAGATGAAAAAGCTTTTTATGATATTGTTGATGGCACTGATCGTTTCCGCTCTTGCTGCTTGTAGTGGAGATGACAAAGGGGATGCAGCTGATTCGACGGATGCAGATGTGACTGAGCAGACAGATGGCACGTCTGGAGATGAACCAAACTCAGCGGTATTGGATAATGAATACTTCAAAAATGTCGTAGATATCTTAAAAGCTGAAGGTTATGAGCTGACGAATTTTACAGATGGAGACACGGATTTCTTTACAGATACGCAATCATCATTTGCAGTTCAAGTCAATGGGGAAGATATGCTTACACTTCAAGTTTTTGAAATGGATCCAGACAGTGAGCATTTGAAAAACGCAGCGGAAACTGGAATGGGACAAGCGGAATTTGAAGGAGAAGTAGCAGAGATTCCGGTTTTGGTTATCGATAATCATTACTTTTTCCTAGCAGAAGGCCATCCGGATCAAGAAGATATTTATAAGCTTCTTCAAGAAAAATTAAAGTGAGTCGACAGTAGAATGACATAAAAAACGCAAATGAGGATCTATTCCTTATTTGTGTTTTTTAAAATTCATACTTTGTAAAATTGAAGTTGGGTGGATATTTCGATATAATAACTATCATGAAGTATTGAAAGAAAATTTTAAAAGGTGAGTAGTCTATTTATATAGATAGGTCAGTGATTGGAAATAGGTGACGAAATAGTATGGCTGTTTTTCTCCAAATTACAGAAATTATTGTTTGGTCCATTCAAATTCTCACAGGACTATTACTTGGCCTCTCACTAGTTGGCTTGAAGGTACAGCAAACACTTAAACCGTTAATAATAACGAGTTTACTTCTGGGGATCATTTTTGGCATTGCTCATAATTTTTATCCGTCAGAATATCTTTTTCTGCTACTTCTCGTAGTACTATTCGCCGTACTTTTCCGGATGTTGAAAGCACCCATTACACAAGTATTGATAGCCATGCTACTTGCAGTCATTTTTAATTTACTTATTATTACACTCTTGGAGTACAACATATTTTACCTTTTGCTTGACATAGCGGATGTGACGTTGGATGTTGGCGCGAAATTGTCAATCGATTCGTTTGTTACGTTAAATAATATATTTCTATCGATGATTATCGTTACAAAATCACCTGTCTTATTTCCGAAAGCATTATTTGAAAAGTCATTGCGTGATGACGACCCTGAAATCTCGTTCAGCGGACAAGTATATTCCGTCATACTCATTTTATTCCTATTAGTCGCGGGCCTTTATTATGCTTCGGTTGAACTTCCGCATATTCGGTTGCATTATCGTTGGTTCCTTACTATCTGGTCACTGGCTGTTACCGTTGCAATAATCGTATTCCAACGAAAAATCATTTTGTTTAAAAACGAAAAAGTGCAGTTGTTTTTAGATCAGCAATACCAAAAGGAATTATTATCATTTTTCAGTATGATCCGATCACAACGCCATGACTTCAATTTTCATTTGACCGCGATCAACGGTCTAATTCAAAAGAAGGAATATGACGCTTGTAAAATATATATAGAAGAAATGGTAAAGTCAGCAACAGAAATCAATGATCTGCTGCCGCTGCATTACCCGGCAACCGCTGCGATGTTAAGTACATTCAAAGAAAGGGCAACCGCGAAAGGTATTACGATTGACTTCATCATTATGAATGATTTGCGGCATTGTCCTTGTTCGGTCTATGAGATTAACAAGGTGATTGGAAATCTAATTCAAAATGCGATGGATGAAGTGGAGCGCCATGCCGATCCGAAGCAGCCAATCAGTGTAGAGTTGAATACAGAACTGGCGCAACTTGTCATTACTGTGAAAAACAAAATCACGATGAACAATGATAGGCTGGACGATTTATTCCAAGAGGGCTTTTCCATGAAAGAACATCATGAAGGTCTTGGTTTGCCAGCCGTGAAAAAAATTGTCGAAAAATATAACGGAGTTGTGTATCCGGAGTTGAATGTGGGCTTCATCAGTTTCCGTGTTCTAATTCCAGAAGTTTTTACTAAGAGGGGGTGAATGTCATGAAAGCGCGGACGCTGATAGTGGATGATGATAGAAGCTGTATTGACGACCTTCAAGTCCATCTTGCATCCTATCCTTTCCTGGATGTAGTTGGTGAGGTGAATAGCTCTGAAGAGGCGATCAGCTTTCTGGAGTCTAATCGTGTTGACCTATTATTTCTAGACATTGAAATGGGAGGGATGGACGGAATTCGTTTTGCGCATCTTGCAGAATCCCTCTACCCGCACATATTGATCGTCTTCGTGACAGGTCATCCCCAATTTGCGCTAGAAGGCTATGAGGTGCATCCTGTCGACTTTTTAACAAAACCTGTGAATCCGATACGCTTGAAAAAAACGCTTCAAAAAGTGGAAGAGCGCTTTTTGGAAACCCCGTTGCCAAGAGACGCGAAAATTGGTTTAAATGTACCTGGAGGCATCCACATGATTCTAGTGAGTGACATCCGGCTGATCGAAAAGAAAGGTAGAAAAATCTTTGTCGAGAGCAAAGGGGGGACGCGGTACGAAACGAGGGAAACAATGAAAAGGCTTGAGGAGATTCTCCATTCTTTCAATTTCTTTCGGACCCACCAATCCTTCCTCGTCCCTCTACACTCAATCATGTCTGTCACTCCTGATTCTTTCTCCCGTTCTTACACGGTGCAGTTGAAAGACTATGATGTGCTTGTTCCGCTGAGTAGGAAAAATTATAATGATTTGAAGGATAAATTGCAGAAACAGGTTGAGGGATTGACGATACATTAATGTTTCAGCATCTTGGATAGTTTCTGATCTGCTCAAAAAAACCACCAATCTTCAAAATCGAAGGTTGGTGGTTTTAAATTTCCCGCAAATCTTATTCTGCTGCCTCTTCTTTCAATTCTTCTGCAGTTGCTTCAGAATCTAAGTCTAAAATAACAGCATTTTTAATAATTTCTTCTGGAACTTTAATTTCCTTCACTTCATTAAACTTGCTAAAGATACCGCTGATTAATTGATTGAGTGTGACCGTCTCACCAGCGACTTTAATTGTCATAGCTGTTTTGCCGTTTGTCGAAACTGGGAATAAAGTATTTTTGTCGATAACTGTGACGATGAAAAACTCGTCAATAGAGATGGATACTTCACCTAGAATCGAATCAAGATCGATTTCTTCGCCTTCCACTGTTTCTTCTTCAGTCTCTTCAGTAGCCTCTTCGACTGCAGCGTTTTCTTCTGTAGTCACTTCTTCGTCAGTTGTTGCTTCTTCCGCAGCCTCTTCAGTTGCAGTTTCTTCTTCTACAATAGTAGCTTCTTCCTTTTGCTCTTCTTTAACGTCAGTAGCTTCAGTCACTTCTACAGCTTCATTGTCGATAAATAGTTCTTCCGGAATCATATCTCCGAATAAAGACATAGCCTCATCCATCATGCTTTGGAATTCTTCGTTCGTCATTGATTGAGTGATGATATAAGCATCGTCATATTCGAAAATATGGATGCCTTTCATGAACTGCTTCGTAAGTTCCAATTGTGCAACAGGGTCTGCTTGTGCTGCAGTTGCTTCTAAAAGTCCAGCCGTTAATTCTTCAGGAAGCTTTGTCCAGCTCTCGCCATCCTGTTGGAAGAAACCATCTTCTGTGAAATAAGATTCAGTCGAAACCTCTTCTTCACCGATTGTCATTGACATTTTTTGATAAAGGCCAATCGGATTATTCGTGATGCTCATGTCGATATCCATAAGCATGTCCATGGATAATTCCTCAGTGTCCGAAACCATTGATTGGTCAATTGTCATCTTCGCAGCATAGCTGTTCGGATTCGCAGCAACCATTTTCTTTAGGAATGCGTCTACGTCTTGTACACGATTCGTAGTGACATTAACTGTTTGTTGGTCTTCAGAAATTGTTACTTCAAAGCCTTCTAATTCGTTTAGGAATTCTCCAGAAACATAGTTGCCGTAGTTTTTCAACGTAAGCGGGAATAACGCATCCGTTGCTTCACCGTCTACAGTAATTTGCTCATCAGCAGCACTGAAATCTACCGTCAAATACGTATTTGTTACAGTTACTTTTCCAGCAGCATCCTTTGAAACTTGATATCCAGCTTCATTGAATAGATTCTCAACCGGAATCAATACATCCTCTTGCGACATAAATGGTTGTTCATAACCTTCTACTTCAACACCATCGACTACAAGTTTCATAGAACCTGTTTGAGCTGATGCCGTCATGTTTGGCCAAGCGAATGAAAGAACAAACACAAACGCCAAAACCCACGTTGCTACTTTTCTCAACATTATAACCCCCGAAAATATAATATTCCTGCCGTAAATAGACAGGTATTTCAATTACACAAATAAATGTAGAAATTTCCAACTTTATTGTCGTTTTAGAGAAAATTCGAGATACCTTAAATGATTTTGAAAGTAGCTGTCCAGAAAGTCGGTGAAAACTGACCTTCTGTGGCGGCCGTTTCCCATTTTCAAACGGTTTAACTCTACTATTATAACTACCTTCTCTTTCAAATTCATGGTAAACTGCTAGTATCAGCAAAAGGCGGGTGTAAGAATGAAGAAAAAGTGGAAAATCAGCTTAGCGATAGTGGTTGCATTGGTGTTGGGAGCTGGTGCCTATTTGGCATATATTTTGAAATTTAAAGAATACGACGTAGCAGATGAGGAAGTCGCGGAAATTGTCGAGAATCCGTATGAAATTGAGCTTCCAGATGGATCGAAATTAGTCATCGACGAAGATGGCAAGGTTTCTGAGCAGAATACCAATAATGAAGTGGATGCTGGTGATGAAAACGAAGGTGAAGCAACTTCTGGGTCAACTACAACCCAAAAGGACAGTACGGCGGGAATTACACCCCCAAAAAGTAATGCGGATAAAACAAATTCAAATGAAGCTAAAAAACCATCAAAACCGTCTAACACGGATAAAAAACTGACAGTTGCAGACGTGAAAGGGAAGTACGAGCCTGTGTTCAGGCAGCTCGAAGCTCAGGCAGATACGAAAATCAATTCATTGATTGGCCGGGCAAAGAAGGAGTACTCCGACAAGAAGGCGAATGGCGAAAGCATCAGTTACGGATATTTTTATAACAAATATATGGGGGCCGCAACAAGCCTCGAGTCAAGCACCGATGCCGTATTTTATGGTGTCATTGAAGCTGTGGAAGCTGAATTGGTCGCGAATGGATATAATAAATCATACGCAAAGAGTTTCATAGATGAATATGAAGCTACGAAAAAATCGCGTCGTGACGGTATTTTGAAGAAAGTTGTCGGACGCTCTTAACATAAGAAAACCGCTCAAAAGTTAATACTTGAGCGGTTTTCTTTTTCGTTTTTGTCTTCGATTGGCAAAGCCGAGTTGAATAAGCCTGAAAATGAGTAAAAATGTAAAGGCTCCTGACATATCCAATAGTACGTCTTTAGAGGAAGGGGTTCGTCCGCCGGTGAGCGACTGATGGTATTCATCTCCTATTGCCAGGGCGAGTGTGATGAAAAGTGCGATTAGAGTCCGGTAACATATTTTGGGTAAGATGATGTAGACGGCGATCGCTAGTAATCCGAAAATGAAAAAGTGGGCTGCCTTACGCAGGAGGAACTCAACAAATGGATAATATCCTCGCTCTTCGACTGAAATGATCTTGCCCCAGTAAGGAATTTGCAATTTCGAAAGCTGATCTTCAAGTGGCTTGCTTGGCAGCCATTCTTCTAAGTTAGGGATAATTGATTGCTGTTCATACGTTTGACCTGATGAAAAGAACAATACTCCAATTATGATTAGTAGAAATAGGAATTTTCTCATGCTGTGACCGTATCATATTTGGACATTCCTTGTCTAGAAGATGGAATGAGATTACTTGAAAATTATATTGCTCGCAAACTTGATAAAACGACCTTTGGAAAAAGGCTTTGGACGTGGGAACGCCAGCTTTGGACGCCTGTCGACTGACTTTGGACGTGAGCCAGCCCTCTTTGGACGCACGCCGCCTGACTTTGGACGTGAGACAACCCCCTTTGGACGCACGCTGCCTGACTTTGGACGTGAGCCAGCCCTCTTTGGACGCACGCCGCCTGCCTTGGGACGTGAGCCAGCCCTCTTTGGACGCACGTCGCCTGACTTTGGGCGGGAGACAACCCTCTTTGGACGCACGCCGCCAGGCTTTGGACGCGGGACAACCCTCTTTGGACGCACGCCGCCTGACTTTGGACGCTGTCCCCCTTAACAACAAAAAAACTGCCACAGAAAGTTTTTGACTTTCTGTGACAGCTTCTATTACTTATCTATCATTCACCCGCAAAGACGTGCAGGTTCACGTTGAAGTATTCCCAGAATTCGATGCTTTCGCTGTGGCCGAACAGTGTGACTTTGATGTCGTCTGCTACCATGTCGCCTTTGCTTGTGTCAGCTGGCGTCTTGAGGAGTTCAGCCATTGTGTCCATGATGTGTTGCTTTGCTTCTGCTCGGTTGTTGACGACGTCGATTAGTTGACCGTCTCCGATGCGGATGCTGGATACGCCAAGTTCAGGGAGCTTGTCCGAGAAAAGACCTGTACCTTGAAGCGCCTTAACGCCTTCGTCCAAGTTGTAGGCCGTCATTGTCAAAGTGTCTGTCGCTGTGTCGTAATTTGCTTCTGCTACTTTGACGCCGTCTTTTTCGACTGTGCCTTCTTCAAGGACAGTTGCGCGGATTTTTGCTTTCGTTTCGTCTACGATGTTTGCAACTTTTTCAAAGTTTTCAGCACGTACGACGAAAGAAGCCATTTGTGCACGTGTAACGTTTGCATTCGGTTCAAATGTAGTTGCTGTTTTGCCTTTTGTCACTTTGTTTTCAACGAGTGTGCGGATATGATCGACATACCAAGCAGAACTGCTTACATCTGTGAACGGGTTTTCCGTTCTTGCTTCAAGTGGAAGTTTGTAAGCCATGTCCAAAATTTTCGAAGTTTGCGCGCGTGTCATTGGTGCGTTCGGACGGAATGTGCCGTCTTCGAAGCCGTCAATGTAGCCTGCGCTTGCAAGAGCTGCGACATAACCGTAGTACCATTGGTTTTTGTTAAGATCTTTGAAGCCAGGGTCTTTGACATTTGTTGTATCCAAACCTAATGACATAGCAAGAATTTTAGAAGCGTGTGCACGCGTCAATTTCATGTCAGGCATGAATCTGCCATCCTCAAATCCTTGAAGAATGCCACGTGCCGCCAAGTTCATGATTGCATCATGGTGATCGAGTGAAGGTGCTACGTCGCTGAACGAAGTCGTAGCTGCGTCAGCTGATGTAGGAGCTGCAACGACGACTGCGCCAGCCGCTAATGATAAAGATAATGCCGATAGGAAAGACTTTCTTGCTGTTTTTTTCATTTGTTTCCCTCCAATTTTTTGTATGGTAATTAAATAAAAATGAATATTCCCACTAACTATAGCATGAAAGATTACTAGTTTGATACTAAAATATGTCGGATCTTGAAAAAAATTAGCGATTCCCGCGTAATCTCTATGTAGAGTTCTAGTAATCTCCCATGAAGTATTCCCGTAAAACTCCTGCCCAAACCTCTGCCCCTGAATCATTCGGAGCGCTGTTCTCGTCTAAGTACCCCAATACATCCTCATCCGCTACATCCGGCCAACCTTGCCAATGATCGATATACGGAATACCGCGTGTTTCCGTGAATCTTTGCAATGACCTAATCTGCGTTGCGTAGAAACTTGGCCGATGAATCGGCTGTGATGGCATGACGACCAACCTTGCATCCGCGGAAATTTCCTGCAAGCGCTCCTGAATCCTCAATACGTGGCGATGCTCATCCTCGATGACGACACGTCCATTATTATTCAATGTGAACGGTTCGAGAAGAAGGACATCATACCCCGTCTCCCAATCGACAAGCTCGTCCATCCTGTCGATGAATTCAAGCGAAGTGCCGTCGAATGCAACGACCTCCGTTTCAATGAATCCCCGATAAGCTTCCGTTAAATTATCCGCCAGTATGCCGGCTGCGCCTTTGTCTCCCCCTTGCGCGATTGCTTGAGATCCGACAATGAGAAACTTCACGGTCTTATCCGATTCGAAACGGTCTGTCAATAAGCCGGCGAGCGTTTCATCCATGTTTGCGGATAGGGAAGCAAGATCGGACACTGTTAATTCAGTGTTTTCTTCAGTTGTGGAAGATTCAATTTCAGATGAAGCTATAGAGCCATCTTCCATCATCGCGATTTCGGACATTGGTCCTTCCGCTAATGCACTGTTCCCCGATTCGCCTGCCAGTTTCTGCTTCCAACTGCTGTAGCTGAAGGCAAGTATGCCAAGGCAAAAGAAGATGAAGAGGGCAATGCCGACCCCTTTTTTATTCATGAGCCATTCCTCCCACAAATTATCCTATGCATCAAATATACCATAAAATAAATTAAGACAAGAATCAATTCTACAAAATATGATATAATATGACATGTTTAAATAGATAGCTATAAAGGGGATACAGACTATATGGAAGAAACAATTAGTCTTCAGGATCTGTTCAAGACGTTGAAGAAGAGGGCTGTCCTCATTTTGCTGACGATGTTGTTGGCGGTTACGGTGGCGGGAGTTGTCAGTTTCATATTTTTGACGCCGATCTACCAGGCATCCACGCAGATTCTCGTCAATCAGCAGAAAGTGGAGCAGAATCAGTTCAACACGCAAGATATCCAAGCGAATCTTCAGTTGATCAATACATACAATGTCATCATAAAAAGCCCGGCTATATTGTCGAAGGTGATTGAAAACCTAGACCTTGACACGACGCCGGCCGCTTTGAATACAAAAATTACAGTAAACAGCGCGCAAAATTCCCAAGTCGTCAATGTAAGTGTGCAAGATCCGGAGCCTTATATGGCGGTCGATATCGCCAACACGACTGCGGAAGTGTTCCAAGAAGAGATCCAAAAGCTGATGAATGTCGATAACGTCAACATTCTGTCACCAGCCGTTCTATCCGAGAATCCAAGCCCGGTCAAACCGGATCCATACTTGAATATGGCAATTGCGGCTGTAGTCGGACTGATGCTTGGCGTCGGAATCGCATTTTTACTTGAATATTTGGATACGACAGTGAAGACAGAGCAGGACATCGAGGAAATTTTGGACTTGCCGATTTTAGGCCTCGTGAGCCCGATTACAGATGGAGATATGCCAAACGCGAGAGAAGCATTACAACGGAGAAGGAAGAAGGGGTGACAAACATGCTCAAACGCAAAAAACAGCCGTTGCAAAACGTTGCGCGAAAACTCGTGACGAATGAAAATCCGAAATCGATCGTTTCGGAGCAGTTCCGCACGGTCCGGACGAACATCAATTTCTCAATGCCGGACAAGGAGCTGAAGACGTTGTTATTCACTTCTTCCTCTCCGGGCGAAGGCAAATCGACGAGCGCGGCTAATGTCGCAATCGTATTTGCGCAAGAAGGGAAGAAAGTTCTATTGGTCGACGCAGATATGCGTAAACCGACGATGCATTACACATTCCACACGACAAACACGACAGGTCTGTCCAATTTGCTGACGAAGCAATGGATGTTGGAAGAAGTTACAAAGGTTACGAAAGTCGACGGATTGCATTTGATTACGAGTGGTCCGATTCCGCCGAATCCAGCTGAATTGATTGGTTCGAACTCAATGGGTACGCTAATCGAGACATTGAAATCCCAGTACGACATCGTTATTTTCGACGCTCCGCCACTATTATCAGTCGCTGATGCACAAATCCTATCGAATAAATGCGATGGCACAATCCTTGTCATCAATGCAGGCACGACGGAAAAAGATAGCGTCGTTAAGGCGAAGGAATCACTCGTTTCCGCTAAAGCGAACATATTAGGAACCCTCATGAACAACTTCAAGCTCGAAAAAGACCATTACTACTACCAATATTACGGAACGGGAGAGTGAAGAGGGGGGGGGTTCCCTCTCGCTCTTTTCCTGTTTGAAGGAGCAGCAAATAAATGATCGATATACATACTCATCTCCTGTTCGGCGTGGATGACGGACCCCAGACGATGGAAGAGACATTGAAAATGATCGAAAAAGCACATTCGGAAGGCATCACGGATTTGATCTGCACCTCACATGCCTATCATCCGCAATACAATGTCGAAAAGCCGGAAGTTCTCAAGCAAACTACATCACTTACAACTGCTTTAGTGAAAGCAGGCCATGACATCAAACTTCACCCTGGGCAGGAAATCCGCCTGACAGAAGATATCATCGATAAATTCGACAGAAATGAACTGCTAACACTTGCAAATTCACAATACCTTCTACTGGAACTTCCGTCACAGACCGTTCCCGCATACACCGTCAATATCATCCATGCACTGCTGGAACGGGAAACCATTCCAATCATCGCCCATCCGGAGCGTAACCGTGCAATCGCCGAAAAACCGCAGCGTCTCGAAAAGCTCATACGTCATGGTGCAACCGCTCAAATCACTGCCGGCAGTCTATCTGGGCATTTCGGGAAAAATATTCAAAGGCTTTCACTCCGACTGATTGAATCGAACCTTATCCATACATACGGCTCCGATGTCCATAACTTAAAAACGCGTCCCTTCCATTTCGGCAAAGGACTCGATTTTCTGGAAAAGAAAAGGCTGTATGACATCGCGGATCTGTTGCTTGCAAACAATGAACGCATTTTGAATGATGAGCCACTATTGCTTCTAGAACCGGAATTACAAAAACCGAGGAAGTTTTTCGGATTAATCGGGTAAACGTCGGTAAAAAAGACCTAGGATTATAAAATGAATTGAAATTCAAGTGAATAATTTATAGTAATGAAAAAACTGTTGAGGTAAAGGGGAATAAAGCCGTAAAAGGTTATTAAATCAGGAGAAATTGAAGAAAACCGACTCTGTTTTCCCAGAAACCCAAGTAGTCAGAAGGGGTGGAAGTTGGAAATTCCACTAGACCACAAAATGGAAGAGTGATACTATCATACTATATTGAAACCCATAATTATGGAAGACTTATAGTTTCTGAGACACAGCACACAGTGGAAGGAGCAGCCAGCATGACAATGAAAAAGCGGATGACAATGCTTTTCCTATTGGATTCACTCATCGTGTTCCTATCAATCTTCCTAGGCTACTATATATTGCGCCCCGACGTTATTATCTTTAAAGATGAAATCGTCCTGATGAGCGCGGTGACAATCCAAGTCGCACACCATCTACTCGCCTGGCACTACGGACTCTACAGGAAAGTCTGGTCATATGCCTCGGTCGGAGAACTGAAAGCCATATTCAAGGCAGTCACATTCACAATCATCATCGTCATGGCCGCCCAGCTGCTTTTCGTCAAAGACATCAATTTTCGGGCCCTATTCCTCACATGGATGCTCCACATTCTTTTGATTGGCGGATCGCGGCTCAGCTGGCGCATTGTACGCGATTCCTTCCGCAAAACGGATGAAAACGGGATGAAACGCACAATGATCATCGGCGCCGGGCAAGCCGGTACGATGGTAGTAAGGCAATTGCTGAACAACCCAGATTCGGGCATGAAGCCTGTCCTCTTCCTCGACGACGATCGAGCGAAAAAAGGACTGGAACTGTACGGCATTAAAATTCTTGGCAGTACAAACCATATCGAAGAAAAGATCAAAGACAACAACATCGACAAAATCATCATCGCCATTCCATCAATGGCAAAACAAGAAATGACGGAACTTATGAAGCGATGCGTCGAAACAGGTGTCCGAACACAGATGATCCCGCGCATCGAAGACTTGATGACAGGCAAAGTATCCGTCAACGACATACGCGACGTAAAAATAGAAGACCTCCTTGGCCGCGACGAGGTGCAACTCGATATGCAGGCCATCCAGGAGAAACTGACAGGCAAAACCATACTCGTCACTGGTGCAGGCGGATCCATTGGCTCGGAAATATGCCGGCAAGTGACAGCTTTCAAACCGAAGAGACTCATTATGCTCGGTCACGGTGAAAGTTCCATCTATAATATAGACATGGAACTCCGCCAAAAAGTTTCACCAGACATCGAATTAATTCCAGTAATCGCAGACGTAAAAGACCGAAGCCGAATCAACGAAATCGTTTCGGACTATCTTCCTCACGTCATCTACCATGCTGCGGCACATAAACACGTCCCACTCATGGAAGCGAACCCGATGGAAGCCGTCAAAAACAACATCTTCGGCACAAAAAACATCGCCGAAGCTGCAGATATGTTCGGCATCCCGCACTTTGTTCTTGTTTCGACGGATAAAGCGGTTAACCCACCGAACGTAATGGGGGCGACGAAGCGGTTTGCGGAAATGATTGTTCAAAATCTTGCGAAGAACAGTAGTACGAAATTTGCGGCTGTCCGCTTCGGCAATGTGCTTGGATCTCGGGGGAGTGTTGTTCCCCTGTTTAAGAAGCAGATTGCCGCAGGAGGGCCGGTGACTGTGACAGATCCTGAAATGACGAGGTATTTCATGACGATTCCTGAAGCCTCAAGGCTTGTGATTCAGGCAGGTACCCTTGCTCGCGGCGGCGAAGTGTTTGTCCTTGATATGGGCGAGCCTGTAAAGATTGTCGATTTGGCAAAGAACTTGATTCGATTGTCTGGATACGGAGAAGAAGAGATAAAAATTACATATTCCGGCATCCGTCCGGGGGAAAAGTTGTTTGAGGAATTGTTGAACGAGAGTGAACGGCAGAGTGAGTATGTGTTTCCGAAGATTTATGTTGGGAAGGCTACGCCGATTACTGAAATAGAACAGGAATATGTGTTGGACAAGTTGCTGGATATGGACACGGATGAGTTGAAGGAAACGCTTGTTGGGTTGGCGAATCGGAAGGTTGTTGAGAGGCAGACGCAAATGAAGATGACGGTCTGATTGCTGGTAGGCAATACATTTATCTTTTTGAATGTTATTCCAATCCATTGAAAATGCAGGTGTGAAAATGTGGAGCAAGTTAAATGAATTTAAAGGAAAACTAACATGGTCTTTACTGGGTAATATTGTTTTCGCGCTATCCCAATGGATTATATTATCTATTTTAGCGAGATTCGGCTCAGCAGCTGACCTAGGTATATATTCTTTGGGTCTAGCAATCACTGCCCCAGTTATCCAATTCTTTAATTTTGAGTTAAGAACTGTGTTAGCAACTGATAGTAAGAATGATTACAGTTTTCAACAATTTTTCGGAAGTAGGATTATACATCTTTTAATTGCTTACTTAGTAATAATGCCTATTTCATTTTTTTATGTTGAAAACACAATTGCGACACTATCAATTCTATTGATTGGCTTAATCAAGATATTTGAAGCTCTGAGTGATTTATGTATGGGATACTTTCAAAAGGAAAGTAAAATAGAATTGATAGGAAAATCTCAACTTTATAGAGGTATACTGTCAATGACTGTCTCGTCGTTAATCTATTTAATAACTCAAAGTATTAATTTTATGTTATTAGGATTACTAACAGTTATGATTTTGAGGTTCTTATTTTATGATCTAAAACATTTAATCCCATATACAAATGTATTCCCTATATTCGATTTAAGTGGTCTGAAAATGATTATTTTATTTTTCCCCTTGGGAATAACCGCATTAATTAGTTCGCTGGTTCCAAATATACCTAGATATTTCTTGGATTATTATGTAGGTGTAGAAGCGGTGGGAATCTACTCAGCTCTATATTATATAATAGTCGCGGGAAATATGCTTATAACACCAGTGTCTTTATTAGCCGCCCCTCGGATTGCTAATTCGTATCATAATAGTACTAGAAGTGATTTCTTAAAACTAATTTCAGTACTAATCATATTAGCAGTGATAATGTCATTAATTTTAATTCTTCCAGTTTTATTAAGTGGTGAGTATATACTTACTTTATTGTATGGAAAGGGATTTGCTGTTTATGAAAGAGCTTTTATTATTATTTCCATAACGCTAATATTCGGCTTTATCAACTCATTTCTCAACTTATCTATTATTTCCACCAGAGAGGTCCGATCACTTCCAGTATTGAATGGAATTGCAGTTTGTGTATCGTTTATTGCAGGATACCTTTTGATAAAAGATTTCGCTATTGAAGGTGCTGCATGGGCACTTCTATTAAGCCGTCTTATACAAACTCTTTTGTATACTGTCCTATTTTTTAATATACTACGGAAAATAAAAACGAATTAAGAATATATATATGGGTAAGAAGGTGATTCAAGTGAACATTTTGTTTGTAGTTACAAATTTAAATATAGGCGGGGCTGAAGTACAAGTCGTTAACTTAAGTAATAGTCTTATTAGTGAAAAACATAACGTAACAGTTTGTACATTAGGTAAAGGAGGAGTATTAAAGGACAGATTGAATAGTGAAATCTCATACTATGAGTTAGGTGAAGGTTCTAACATTACGATAAGAAAGTTAGTTAGTTTAAATAGAGTTATTAAGCAAAGTAATATTCAAGTTATCCATTCTCACTTATTTAAAGGAGACTTGATGAATTACATGACGTCCTTAAATAGAGAGGCTAGTCCGATAAGAGTTTCTACAGAGCATAGTTCTTCGAGCCGAAGAAAAAAGTATAAAGTCTTTGGGTTACTTCAAAATATAATGTACAGAAGATTTCACGCTATTACGACAATCTCGGAGGACGTCCGTACACACACATTAAACTGGAGTGGTGTTAATAAAGACAAGTTAGTAACCATCCATAACGGAACTGATATGGAAATTAGGTCTTCTAAAGAAATTGTGGATAAAGTACAGAACAAATCCAGTGGTAGATTTGTTATTGGTTCTATAGCTCGATTAGAAACTAGGAAAGATTTAGAAACTGCGTTAAAGGCGATCCATTATTTGGTGTACACCTTAAAAGTCACTTACATTGAATATATTATTTATGGAGATGGACCGGAAAAAGAAAAACTCCAGCATCTTGTAAAACAATTAAGTATTAATAAATATGTTGTTTTTGCGGGCTTTCATTCTAACATTAAAGAAGTCATAGATAACATTGATCTACATATTTTAACTTCGAAAGAAGAAGGATTCGGAATATCAATTATTGAAACCATGGCTAGGGGTATTCCAAATATAGCTACAAGAACGGGTGGGATACCCGAAATACTAACAGACAATATTGAAGGTTTTCTTGTTGAATGTGGTGATTATCAAGAAATAGCAAATAAAATTAACATACTTATGAACGATAGTGGCAAGTTGATCGAATTTGGTATAGCATCAAAAGAACGAGTCGAAAAAAAATTCACATTCAGTGATACTGTATCAAATATTTTAGTACTTTATAATAAAATTTTCACTAAAAATGATATTAGTTAAAAGCAGATAAGAGTATTTACCATTAAAATTATGGAACGAAGAAAAACGGCGGTGAATGCATTTTCTTCATTCATGCTAAGTTGAACTGAGAAGATTATCAAGGAATATTTTATCCCGAGTTAAGAATGAAGTTGGGGTTTTCTTGACAATATACAAACAGTAGAGGATTACATATGACAATCATTTTATTGAAGCTGATTACCTGGATATTTTGTACTTTTTTTGTTGCCGTGTCGTTCGGTAAATTGAAAAAAGGAATTGTAAATAGTTGCTACATAATATATTTGGGCTTCTATTTTTTCATGGTTCTTCCAGTATTTTTAGATTTAATATTTGGTAGACCAAATTTTGATTATTATTCTCAGTTTAATTCGTTTTGGGGCTTTAAAATTAGTGGTGAGGATTATTTAACTGAGATAATTTATTCCTTCTTTTTGATTGGCAGTACTATATTACTTTTTTTATTTGGAAGGAAAAAAGATCTTTTAATAAAGGATATAAAAAAAGTTAGGTATAGTGCCGTTCATAGGTGGCTTATTTTTGCTCTTAGTTTTGTTATAGTACTGCCTCTAGTATTAAGTTTGAATAAAATCACTATCCTAAATGATTCTTGGTTTCAAATATTTAATTACAATTATTTAAGATTATTGTTTAGAAATGATGAAAACTTTTTAACTTATTACTATCTATCACTATTTGTCGTTTTGTCATTTATCATTATTTTAGTATTTACAAACAGGAGTATTTTATCACAAACAATTTTTTACTCCGTTCCGGTTTATATTGCAGTAGGAATCCATGGGAAGAGAAACATAATTGCAATACTTTTGGTTCTATATATATTTGTTTTGCTTTTCAAGACCAAAATAAAGTTGAAGAACTTCCAGTATATTATAGTTCTGAGCGCGATTTTTATATTAATATCTTCTTTCACGTATCAATCTGAAATTAGAGGAATATCTTTGAATGAATCTTCTTCGCAGTTTTATACTGATATTAGAGTGGATTATGGAAGAGACGATGTTATCAAGATGGCGATTTACTACCAGGTTAATGATGATGGTATATTAAAAGGACAATCTAATACACATCTATATCTTTTGAAGTTTCTTCCAATCAACTTAAAAGCATTACATAGTGAATATAAATATTCTATTTATGCTACATCAAAATTAATAGGATATAATACTCCAGTTGATTTAGGATGGGGGATGACAACTGGTATTTTTGATGAGAGTATATCGAATTATGGAGTGATTTTTGGTATCTTACTTTCATTAATTGTTCTTATATTAGTTTGTAGGCTTGGAGATAGTTCAAAGAACAATTTAATAATTATACTCACTTATATCACAGGTTTCTTACTTATGATACTTCAAGCCACTTCGTTTATTTTCATTTTATTTCTTTGGATAATATCAATCATAACTTTTTATTTGTTTAGAATTTCGAGAGTGGAATATTAGGTTTTGTTTTAGGGAATTTTCTTGAGGAGGGAATACATGAAAATTGTTGTTACTGGTGCTGCTGGTTTTATTGGATTTAATTTGGTGAAAAAAATATTAGAGTTAAATCACTCGGTAATAGGTATAGATAATATGAATGATTATTATGAAGTGTCGCTAAAAGAAAATCGGCTTAAAGAAATTCATGATGATAATTTCACTCTGCACAAGATTGATTTGGAAAATAGGGAAGCTGTGAATATGATATTTAAAACAGAAAAACCTAACATTGTAATTAATTTGGCTGCGCAGGCAGGAGTACGTTACAGCTTAGAAAATCCGCATTCCTATATTGATTCTAACATTACAGGATTTGTAAATATTCTCGAAGCTTGTCGACATAACAAAGTTGACCAATTAATTTATGCATCTTCAAGTTCAGTTTACGGTGCAAATACAGCATTACCCTTCTCAACAAGCAACAATATTGATCATCCATTAAGTTTATATGCCGCTACAAAGAAAGCCAATGAATTGATGGCTCATACATATAGTAGCCTATACAATATCCCGACTACCGGCCTTCGTTTCTTTACTGTATACGGTCCGTGGGGACGCCCTGACATGGCCCTCTTCAAATTCACGAAGAACATTATTGAAGGTAAGCCGATTGATGTCTATAACAATGGGGAAATGATGCGCGACTTTACATATGTGGATGATATCGTTGAAGCGATTTCCCGATTGATTGAAAAGCCAGCCGAACCTAATCCTGAATGGTCAGGTGAAAATCCTGATCCGAGTTCTAGTTATGCACCATATAAAGTCTATAACATTGGAAACAATAGCCCCGTTAATCTGATGGATTTTATTAAAGCAATCGAGGAGAAGGTCGGTAAGAAAGCTATTATGAACTTTATGCCCCTTCAAGCGGGTGATGTACCTGCTACTTATGCGGATGTTGAAGATTTATACCGTACGATTGATTTTCGTCCACAGACGTCTATTAAAGACGGCGTAGGCAAGTTCGTCGATTGGTATATCGATTACTACAAAGTAAAACTCTAAGGATGGTTGAGATGAATCGAAATATTGCTGTTGTGGGACTAGGATATGTTGGATTGCCTGTTGCTGTTGCGTTTGGAAAGAAGCACTCTGTCATTGGTTTTGACATTAATACACATCGCATCGAAACTTTGAAATCAGGGGTTGACTATACAAATGAAGTAGAGCGAGAGGACCTGCAAGTAGCTGATATCGAATTCACTTCTGAAGGGGAGAAGTTGAAAGAAGCAGATTTTGTTATTGTGTCTGTTCCGACCCCTATTAATGCCCATAATCAACCCGACTTGACTCCTTTGTTAAAAGCATCCGAAACTGTAGGCATTAACCTGCAAAAAGGATCCATCGTCGTGTACGAATCGACTGTCTATCCGGGAGCGACAGAAGATGATTGTGTTCCTGTTTTAGAGAAAACTTCCGGACTGGTCTGTGGACAAGACTTTTTCGTTGGTTACTCACCTGAACGCATAAATCCGGGAGATAAGATACATACATTCACAAACATTACAAAAGTTGTTTCTGGACAAACTCCAGAAGTGTTGGATATTGTTGCCGAAGTATATGGAAGTGTTGTTACAGCAGGTATACATAAAGCAAGTTCTATTAAAGTAGCAGAAGCTGCAAAAGTTATTGAAAATACGCAACGTGATGTAAATATTGCTTTGATGAATGAGTTAGCATTGATTTTTGATCGTATAGGTATTGATACGTCTGAAGTTTTAGAAGCTGCCGGAACGAAATGGAACTTCCTGAAGTTCACGCCCGGCTTAGTTGGTGGTCATTGTATTGGTGTGGATCCTTACTATCTAACGCATAAAGCTGAAATGGTTGGACATCATCCCGAAGTGATATTAGCGGGTCGTCGCATAAATGATGATGTTGGGAAATTCATTGCAAGAACATTGGTGAAGAAGCTAATTAAATCAAACTTGCCAGTTCAAGGAGCTAGGATAACGATTCTTGGATTGACGTTTAAAGAAAATGTCCCTGATCTTCGAAACTCGAAAGTTATCGATGTTATCAAAGAACTACAGGAATATGGAGTGGATGTTCAAGTGACGGATGCGCAAGCAGATACTGATTCAGCTATGCGAGAATATGGAATCTCTATAACTCCTTATAATGAATTATTACCTGCAGAAGCAGTTGTTTTGGCTGTTTCTCATAATGAATATATTGAGGCTGGTTGGTCTCAATTTGATAGCTTGCTGAAATACGGAAAAGGGATTGTTGTAGATATTAAGAGTGCTCTTAATAAAGAGGACAAACCTGAGCAAATTGATTTGTGGAGATTATAAAGGTGACGAACAAAAAGATATTACAAGTCTGCGCAATTGATGTAAGTGTGGATGCACTTTTAAAACCGTTAATCCTAAAGTCAATGGAAGAAGGATATGAAGTTCATAATGCTTGTACAGATACCGGTAAATTTACCGATTTGAAAAGACAAGGATTACATATGGTTGAAGTATCGATAGATCGCCAAATACATCCTATCAAAAATCTAGGGTCGGTTTGGAATTTGTATAAGTTGATGAAAAGGGAAAAATACGATGTTGTACATGTCCATACACCAATCGCTGCTTTGCTTGGTCGTATAGCTGCAAAGTTAGCTGGTGTAAAGAATGTGATTTATACGGCACACGGGTTTTATTTTCATGAGGAAATGTCTAAAAAACAGTATAATCTCTTTTTCAACATTGAAAAGTTTGCAGCCAAATGGATGACGGATTGGTTGTTGCTCCAAAGCAAAGAAGACTACGAGTTAGCATTGATACATAAATTTAAACCGCAAAAGCGAATAGTCCATTTGGGTAATGGTGTCGATATTTGGAATAAGTTCCACGAACGTCGTATTACTCATGAAGAAATTCATGATTTTCGAATGGAAAATAACTTAGATGATGAAGACTTTGTTTTTTCTTTCATTGGAAGATTGGTAAAAGAAAAAGGGATCTTTGAATTGGTTGAAGCATTTAAGTCCCTATCTGACAGATTCCCCCAAGCTAAGTTATTGTTAATCGGCGGCCTGCTTGAAAGTGAGAGGGATCATGAAAGTTACGATCAACTTTTACGAGATCTAAATCATCCTAAGATATGCTACTTGGGGTTCCGTAATGATATCCCTAGGATTATGAAAGCAACTGATACTTTTATCTTGCCATCCTATAGGGAAGGGTTGCCGAGATCAATTATAGAAGCGATGGCAATGTCGAAACCTATCATTGCTACAAATATTAGAGGTTGCAGGGAAGAAGTGTTCCCAGGTAAGAATGGTTTTTTAGTAGAGAAAGCGAATGCCGAAGAGTTGGAAGAAGCTATGGTTGCATTATTGGAAAATCCGGAGCTCGTTTGTCAATTTGGTAATAGGAGTAGGGAGATTACTGAAGAGTTGTTTGATGAAGAGAAAGTTCTATCAAAACAGATAGAGCTTTTCAATATGCTTACAGATCATTAATTCGTTGTAAATTATGCAATCAAAAATATCGTTTAGAAATGTAGGCTGAACTATGAAAAGACTATTTGATTCTATAGTGAGTTTACTGGCATTAATCATTTTATCCCCTGTTATAGGTGTAACAGCATTCCTTATTCGTCTAAAGATAGGTTCCCCAGTTTTATTCAAACAGCAGAGACCCGGATTGAATGGGGAGCCTTTTAATGTTTACAAATTCCGGTCAATGACAGATGAGCGGGACTCCAATGGTGAATTATTGCCTGATGATGTACGGTTAACTTCATTTGGCAAGGTAGTGCGAAAGTTAAGTTTGGACGAGCTGCCTCAGTTATGGAATGTACTTAAAGGTGATATGAGTTTCGTTGGACCAAGACCGTTGTTAATGGAGTATTTATCACTATACAATGAGCGCCAGGCGAGGCGGCATGAAGTTCGTCCAGGGATTACTGGCTGGGCGCAGGTAAATGGACGGAATGCAATTTCGTGGGAAGAAAAGTTTGAATTGGATGTATGGTATGTTGAAAATCGCTCGTTTTGGTTGGACATTAAGATTTTATTTATGACAGTGTTGAAGGTGTTTAAATCAGAAGGCATTAGTCAGGATGGACAGGCGACGATGACGAAGTTTGAAGGAACAAAGTCAAAGGGTGATCACGAGTGAAAAACATAGTCATTATCGGGGATAGTGGTCATGCGAAAGTGATAGTTGATATTGTAGATGCACATCCGGATATGCGTGTTTATGCGAAATTGGATGACAAGTATGATTCTCAGTTTATTGAAGACGGTATTATCAAAGCTCCTATTAGCAATATAGAATCGTTATTTAACCAAGATGCTACATTGAAGGTTATCCTCGGAATCGGCATGAATGCTATACGGGAAAAAATCATTATGACTTATGATCTTTCGTCTGAAGTATTCGTTAGCTTGATTCATCCATCAGCTGTTGTTAGTCCAAGTGCTCGTTTGGGTGTGGGAACCGTCGTTATGCCGAACGTGACAATAAATGCAGATTCTCTTATTGGTGATCATGTCATTCTGAACACTGGGTGCGTTGTTGAGCATGATTGTGTGGTCGGCAATTTTGTACATATCTCTCCACTAGCTGTTATTACAGGTGGAGTTCATGTTGGCGAAGGATCACATATTGGAGCAGGAGCTTCTGTTATTCCTGGGGTTCAAATTGGGAAATGGTCGACTGTGGGAGCGGGGGCTACGGTGATTACAACTATTGGTGATCGAGAAACAGCGGTTGGAAACCCAGCCAGAGTGATAAAGAGAGAAGGATGAAAATTGACGAATCGAATTTTACTCTCCCCCCCTCATATGAGTGGGAATGAACAGAAATACATAAACGAAGCATTCGAAACAAATTGGATTGCCCCTCTTGGTCCGAACGTAAATGCGTTTGAGAGCGAGCTCGCGAGTTATGTAGGTAGTAATGGTGCAGCGGCAACTTCATCGGGAACTGCTGCGATTCACTTGGCGCTAGAATTATTGGGTGTCGGTTCTGGAGATACTGTTTTTTGCTCTAGTTTGACGTTCGTAGCTAGCGCAAATCCGATTCTTTATGCAGGAGCAACACCTGTTTTTATTGATTCCGAAGAGGAAACGTGGAATATGTCGCCTGTTGCATTAGCGCGTGCCATGGAAGAAGCGCAAGTGAAACGACAATTGCCGAAAGCTGTTATTGTTGTGAATTTGTATGGGCAAAGTGCCAAGATGGACGAATTGATGGCTATTTGTGACCGCTATGAAGTTCCGGTGATTGAGGATGCTGCAGAATCGTTGGGATCGTTATGCAAAGGTAAGAAGAGTGGAACGTTTGGCCAGTTTGGAGTATTTTCATTCAACGGGAATAAGATTATTACAACTTCCGGGGGAGGAATGCTTGTTTCGGATGACTTGGATGCATTAGAACGCTCCCGATTTTTGGCGACGCAAGCACGTGATGTGGCGAAGCATTATCAGCATAGCGTCGTCGGATACAATTATCGTATGAGTAATATACTTGCCGGAGTAGGCCGGGCGCAGCTTGAGGTGTTGGATGAGCGTGTAGCGGCGAGACGTGCGGTGTATGAAAGATATGAGATGGCCCTTGCGGGTATTGATGGTGTTGAGTTTATGCCGGAATTGGAAGGGACCTTTTCCAATAGATGGTTGACGGCTATGCTGTTGGATCCTGAGAAGATTAGTGTTACGCCTAACGAATTAATTGATGCGTTGGAGGCGGAGAATATTGAGGCAAGACCTGTTTGGAAGCCGTTGCATTTGCAGCCTTTGTTTGAGGAGTGTGCGTTTTATGCGCATGCTGAAGATGATGTGGTGAGTGAGCGGTTGTTTGAGAGAGGGGTTTGTTTGCCATCGGGGTCGGGGATGACGGTGGATGAGCAGGAGAGGGTTGTTGGGGTTATTCAACGAACATTGGGAGTCTCAAAAGAACAAAGTTTATTAAGTCAGTAAGATAGTGTGAATGTACCCTAGTTGATACAACTAGGGCACTATTGTGACTTGATTAGTTATTGTAATTTTCTATGTTTATAAGACCCATAAGTGAAAAGCACATGACTTCAATATAGAGTAAAAAATAGAGTGGAAATAAAAGTGCCAAAGGGAGATGGAATAAGTGAAAAAATTTTTAAATAGTAAAGGTTCTATATGGCGAAAATGGGATTTACACGTCCATTCACCAGCCTCAAAACTACATAATGAATTTACTTCATGGGATGCATACATAGATGCATTGGAAGGCTTAGAAGATATTAGTGTACTGGGAATAACAGATTATTACTCTATAGAAGGTTACCAAAAAGTCATGGAATATAAAAATAATGGCAGATTAAATAATATTGATTTAATTCTACCTAATGTGGAAATGAGAATTGATACAGTAACCGCTAGAGAAAGACCAATCAATATTCATGTAATTTTCTCTCCAACTATTGTAGACCATATTAATGATAAATTTTTCAGGGAACTAAAGTATGAATATGGAGGAGATACGTTTAGTTGTACAGAAAGTGATTTAATTGAATTAGGAAAAAAGTCTACAGGCGGAGATATTAGTGATGTTGCGGCGCTTAAAGAAGGTATGAACCAATTTAAAGTATCAATTGATAGGTTACAGTCTGTTTTTAGTCAAAATAAAAATATCTTTACAAATAACTATTTTACCATAGTAGCTAATAAATCGACAGATGGAGCTTCTGGTATCAGAGAAAATTCTATGCTAATGGAGCAACGGAAAATTTATCAATTTGCAGATGCTATTTTTTCTAGTAGGCCCGACGACAGGGAGTTTTTTCTTGGAAAAGCTGTAAATCATCCACGGAAAATAATCATTGAAAATTATGGTTCAGTAAAACCGTGTATTCATGGCTCTGATGCGCATAAAATAGACAAAATATGCAAGCCTGATATGAATAGGTATACATGGATTAAAGCAGATCCATCGTTTGATGGCCTTTTACAAATCATTCATGAGCCTGATGAAAGGGTTATCATCCAAGAAAATAATCCGGATTTTAAATCCGATTATAATATAATCAAATCGATTAGATTTATTGACAACGATGAGTTCGGAACTAATGAAATAAAGTTGAATCCTGGATTAAATACAATTATTGGTGGTAAATCTTCAGGGAAATCATTATTGCTATATAAAATAGCACAGGCAATTTCTAAGAATGAAATAGAAACACGTTCAATGGACAAAAAGTGGAAGAATCCATATTCAAATAGTTTTATAGAGGGAGTGAACTTCGAAGTTAACTGGAGAAATGAGGAAATTACTTTCAATGATTCTGAAAGTGAAGGAAAAGTAACTTACATTCCTCAAATGTATATTAACTCATTATCAGAGGAAACAGCTAATAAAGATCTTCAGAAAAAAATCATTGAAATTCTAATGCAAAATGAGGAGCATTCAAGGTTTTTGACAGAAAAGAAAGATCAAATAAAGAACTATACCAAAGAAATCAAGTTTGACATAGGTCGATTATTTGAGAAAATCCAAGAGTTAGCATCGAATGAGGAAAAAATTAAAAAGGAAGGAAATAAAGCTGCAGTACAAAAAGAGTATGACAAGCTTCAAAAGATAATTGAAGAACGAATTA
The DNA here is from genome assembly GCF_007991495.1 of Sporosarcina luteola. Taxonomy (GTDB): domain Bacteria; phylum Bacillota; class Bacilli; order Bacillales_A; family Planococcaceae; genus Sporosarcina; species Sporosarcina luteola. The sequence goes on from NZ_BJYL01000003.1 coordinate 58,641, forward strand.
AGTCTTCAAATATTACACCAGACGATGAATTGGAAATGAAAAAATTTGAAAATGAAAAAAAGGAGATTCAAAATTTAATCAGTGAGAAAAGATCTGCTAATGAAAAAGGTATAGCGGTTTCAGAGGAACTCGATTCGTTGCTTTCATACATTAATAGCAATTTAAAAGACATGAAAATAGGATTGTCAGAAGAATTCTTGTTGGTTTTGGATATGCTGAGTATTCAGGTAAATGGTTCGTTTGTTAATACACAAAATGAACTTAATAGTAAGAGTCAATATTATAACGAGTGGAATAAGGAACAAATTCAAAGAGTTATAGCAATCGATGAAAAGTTGAAACCGTACCAAGAGAAGCTAAAGGGTATATCGGATATTTCACATTTTAAGAGTAGCTTGAACGAGCAAGAGAAATTGATAAAGCGCTTAGAAACCCTTGAAGAAGCTAGCAAGGAACTCAAACTAACAATTAACCAGATTAAACAAGGCGTATTTAATACTTTCGAAAAGTATTTAAATACGTTACAAGAAATAAAAAATCACTTTAATAAAGAAGATGATGAATTTTTGAATTTAATCCTTAAAACTAATATATCTTTTGAGGCTAGTAAATTTGAAGAAAGTTTTCTTTCATTGTTTAACAGACAGGGGAAGATAGGCAATATATTTCCAGACACTGAAGGGTTAACACTTTTTGATGATGATGAACAATTTATTTTCGATATGGAGAATTACCTTGATAAGTTAAAGTACATTTGCAATATGATCATAGACAATGAGGATCCCAAATTAAAGCTTAGGAAGGCATTCACAAAGCAAGATGCGGTTGAGCATCTGTTTAATACTGGTAATACGAAAATAGTTTTTGATTTTCTGAAAGACGGAGACAGTCTAAATCAAATGTCCCCGGGTAAAAGGGGCTTAGTACTTTTAGAGCTATTTTTAGAAATGAGTGACGAGAAGCATCCAATCTTAATTGATCAACCTGAGGATAATTTAGACAACAGAACAATCAGTAAAGAACTTGTTGAAATCATAAAAAGAAAAAAAGTTTCTAGACAAATAATTATTGTTACTCATAATGCTAATTTAGTAGTATTAACAGACTCAGAAAATGTTATTGTTGCAAATCAAGACGGTCAACTAATAGAAAATACTCAACATAGATTTGAATATATAACTGGTGCTTTAGAATGTGATTTCAAGGAAGATGAAATTAAGATGGATGGCAAAGGTATAAAAACACATGTTTGTGAAATTCTTGAAGGTGGGAAGGAAGCCTTTGAGATTCGGGAAAGGAAGTATGGTTTTTAACAATTTAGGATACCAACGTACAATGTAATATTAAAATGGGTGCCTGTGCACGGTTTAATTCAGTCAATTAACTACAATTGAATAAAAATCAAATTGAAAGCTATTAAATACAGCAATTCAATCGGACAGTATGAATTTACATACAAATTGTATGAATTAACATGAATGTTTCTTGCACCAAACACAAATGTGGAGGCTGCCAGAAATCGCAGAGTTCCCGAAGTGCATTATCACTAGATTCATCTCGATCTGCGCGAGGGCGGACAGGCTTGGCGGGTGGAGAAGGTGGACACGCTGGTTCTGCATTAACTTGGTGTTGATTCAGCAGGAGAGAAAGCGACTGGCGCGGGCCGGTCGCTTTTGGTCGTGGCAGGATGCTAGTCCATTGCGTGGATCTGCCGGACACTGTTGTCCGTAATGAGCAGCGGACTTGTTCTTTTGCACAATATCATTTTGGAAACGACCGGCATCTCTTCAAACGGTCGCAGCGAATAAAGTGAGGTTTCGACGCCGTCGATTGTCGAATAGTGCTGCGCAAGGATGCCCAGTTTTTGCAGTTTCAGAATTGAGGACAGCGTGGTGAAATGGCCTCTCCCTGGCGATACAAGCCACGCAGCTGGTATGCCGGCAGTCTTATACCGAACGGTGTGGAGACCGATCTGGAGCATAATATAGCGGTCATCGCTTGTAAGAACGGCTGTTTTTGTCAACATGAAATTGAGCCAGAGCGATCACATCAAAAGTGAGCCACTTCATTCTTTTGATTCCCCAGTATTGGGGAATCCTGGATGTTTATGATTCTGGCCCCGAGGGGCCAGAATCATAAACATCGCGCGCGCCTTCACCCCCTTGATTTGTTTGGCGAAGGCTTTGTCTGAATCTATAAGATTCACCATTTAACAGGTGGATGTGAGATCGATGTGTTAAACGATCAAGCAACGCAGCTGTCATTTTTTCATCTCCAAAGATGGTAGTCCATTCTGAGAATTCCAGATTGGTGGTAATGATGACGCTGGCGCGTTCATAACGTCCCGAGAAAAACTGGAATAGTAATTCCGCCCCGGTTCTTGAAAAGGGGACATAGCCGAGCTCATCCACAATGATCACATCAAATTTGAGCCACTTCTTCTCAAAAGCACCTCGTTTGTGTTCTTCATTTGCCATCAAAAGCTCATCCACCAGTTCAGCTGCCGTGATGAATTTGACATTGAAACCATTCTGAATAAGTTCTATCCCTAGCCCAGTTGACAAATGAGACTTCCCAGTCCCACTGTTGCCAAGAAAAATTATATTCTCCTTCTTTTCGATGAAATCTCCTTTGGCCAATGTCAGGAACCGATTTCGATTAAGGCTTGGCATCAGGCTGAAATCATACATATCCAACGTCTTATGGACAGGGAATTTTGCCTGTTTTAGGCGCCGTTGTCGCTGATTTTCCTCTCTGGTCGCCACCTCAACTTCCAATAAGGCGAGCAGATATTCCTCGTAGCTAAGATTTCTTTCTTCAGCTTCCCGCGCAAGTGACCGATATTGTCTGGCGACTGACGGCATACGAAGTTGTTTTGTCATATGATCTAAAAGTAATTCAGTTGTCATTATGAGCGACCTCCCAGTAATTGTCCGTATTTCTCCACATTGGTCTTTTGGACTTTATACTCCAATAGATTCGTGGGTGTCTTTTTCTGGGGTAGCTGATCGAACTCGACAACACCATTGGTGTTCCTTTGGATGATTTCGTGGACTACCTCATATCTATATACTTGCGTCTGTTCCGCTTCCTGTAGGGCTTTCGTCAACCCTTCCATTCCGATTTCACGATGTAGCAGAAGTAGTCTGATAAACTTTCGATCCCCTTCTGCCCCCTCCTGTTCCCTCATCTTGCGATGAAAATTTCGGAACACCTCAGGAATTGCATCTGATTGGAATGCATGGGCATCTCTGATGGCACGCGGCTTTTTCAATAAGATATCTAAGTAATGATCCAAAACGGTGATCATCTCATAACGATCATTAGAACGGGTATGTTCAGCGATCACTTGATTTTGAGCCACGACGATCACACGATCGACAAAATTTTTTGCCCATACGGCCTGTCCTACAAAATAGGTTGGTACAGAATATTGATTTGTGTCCACTGTAATTAGTGATGTCTTATCGACCTGGCAGGATAGAAGCCTGCATGCTTCAAAACGGTCTACCGGTAGGGGGTGCAATTTGGACTTTTCCTTTTCCCAAACTTCTTTAACCGTTTCTTTTGTATGTGGCACCATTCTTTTTTCCGCGTCGCGCAGACACCATTTCAAGAGGTATTCATTCAATTCCTCCATGGATTGGACTTGCGGATAGGGAACAAGGGCATTCCTTCTAACATATCCAACAGTCCCTTCCACACGTCCTTTTTCATTACCCTTACGAACGTTGGCGAACTCGGCTTTGAAAAGATAATGAGCCTGTAGGGCCAGGAAAGCTTCCTGTTCCAATCGATCCCTGCCCTTAAGTATCTTCACGACAGCTGTTTTCAGATTATCGAATAAGCCTTCCGTCGGAACGCCTCCGAAAAACTCAAACGCATGAACAAAACCATCCAAGAATGCCTCTTGTTTACCATGTAGGTACGCTCTGACAAAACGTAGACGACTTGCCGAAAGCTGAATGCAGAAGAGGTATATACGTTGCGTTCGACCCTGTAGAATGATATCCGCCTCTCCCCAGTCGAATTGGAATTGGTGGCCGATTTGAAACTCAAGTGGAATAAAGGCTTCTTGAAGTTTTTTCTTGCGCTGTGCGACAATCTTTCTGATATTTGATTCAGATCCCTTAAAGTCATGTTCTTCTTCTAGTCTGCGGAAAATCCTAGCGGCAGTATGTTTCTGTTTTTGCCAAGTATGAAGATCATCTTCAAGCCATTGATCAATGAAAGGAAGAATTCGCTTGGTTTCATCCGAGTACTCTTTCTTCCCGTAAACCGTCTGTCGTTGAATCGTTGTTGGAGGCTTCGCCCCCTCTTTCAAGTACTTACTGACCGTGTTCCTTGATATCGCCAACTTCTTTGCGATTTGTCTTTCGGATAGTCCTTCAACCTCTTTTAAAAATTTGATACGATGATATTGAGCCATGTCGATCATCCTTTTTTCCTCCCTGATGTAGAAAGCTTAAGCACTATCTATCATAAGGAAGGTTAGTAGAATTGGAAATCGCGTGGCTCATTTTATATGTGATCGAAACGTAGATTAGTGGCTCAATACTAGATTATCAAATACAAACGGCCTTATGGCGGTCTGCGTGTTTGGAAAAAGTTTGTATTATCTCTTGTTCATTTTTGAATCTTTCCTGTTCGAAGAATGATTGTGTCATTGTTAATTCCCCCTTTACCTTCTATATAGACGGGAGCGGTCAGAAAGGATACAGGGTGGGGAATTTATTTGATAATAGGTACTCCAAAAAGATGGGCACTTCGAAAACCTAAATACTCCACAAACCTCAAAATTTTCTTATCCTCCCTTTTCGCTATTCTATTCGATTTATCTCCCACTTTTCCCGATTCTACTCGAATTATTATGGAATTCTGTTGAATTCGGACAATTGTCAGTCTATTGGCAGTGCGGTAAAGTTGAGGAAAAGAAGAGGTGAGGGGAAATCGCGTCAGTAGTTATGAGTGTTGGTTTACAAGGGATGAAGGGGCATAAGGTTACGGTTGAAGCGAGTGTACGGACAGATAAGGAGCAGTGTGTCATTATTGGACTGCCCGATGCATCCATCAAAGAGTCGAAGGATCGGATTCTCAGTTGTTTGCATGACATGAATATTGACATCGAAATGAAAAAGATCACAATCCATCTATCACCGTCTGATATACGTAAAAGCGGGACGGGTTTTGATTGTGCAATGTTGCTTGCTGTCATGCAGGAGGTTTTGAAGGAGCCGTTGCCGATCGATGACTCGACTTGTGTGATTTAGGATCAACTTTATCCTTACCTTAAAAAGTGTCGGTGTATTGAATAACAGAAAAGCAGAGTCTTCTATTGTCATCCGTGAACGTGTCACTGCTGCAAGTGGAATACAGAGGAAGCGATATGCCTCCGTTCACTTAAATGGGAATGTACCAGTATCCGAGCCTATGACAGCAGCCATGTTGTCTATGGAGCAGGAGCGATTCATCCAATCCATTTGCTTCAAGGGAAAATGGAGCAATCGAACAATGGTGAAACTGATCAGGATTGCAAGAACGATAGCGGATTTGGTGGGTGAACAATCCATCAGCGTGGCTTCTATTTCAGAAGCGATCGATTACCTGCGGATAGCATCAGCCATTCATGGAAATAAGTCCGAGGTGGTTGCAGGTGGCTAACCAAAAGAGAGGGTGGCATCCGAACGGCTTTTATCACCGTCATTGTCCGGGGCAACAACCGAAAAACATTTTCAATACCAATCGAGAAATGAACGAATATTTTAGAATCCCGAACACAGGTATCCCAAAACCTGAAAGTATAACATTAGAGTCATTTTGAATTTTCAATACCTGTGGATTGGAATGTCTTTGTTACAAATGAATTGGATGTTACAATGAATATAACGAAATGAGAAGTAGATAATGATCGGGGAATACAGATGTTAGAGACATTTCAAGTGTGTTATCACGGTACGGTAGATATCAAGGGATTGATGATCCGCAATCATGGAATCGACCTTTCCATTCCGGTTCCAGGAACTGATTTCGGGCAAGGATTTTATCTTACAAATAACCGAGAACAAGTGGAAGATTGGGCGCGAAACAAAGCGAGAGATGCTAACGACCGGAATGATTGGATTAATGCCAAACCAGTTGTATTACGATATCGATTGGATATTAAAAGGCTTTCAAAGCTCGTTGGAAAAACCTTTTCTGAAGCCAATCTGGAATGGGGGAATTTCATTCTGAATAATAGGCTACAATCTCATATGTACTACGACTTGCCTTATGATTATGCAGCAGGTCCTGTGGCGGATGGTTATATGAGAACCTTAATGAATGCCTTGAAGATGAACTTGATCACTACTGAGGAATTTATTAATGAGATTGCACCAAAGGGCAGCATGACGGCATACAATCAATTATCGGTGCATTCAGTGGGAGCAGTGAATTGTCTTATAGTAGAGGAGGTGGAATACATTGAAGAAGTATGAGGACTACGACCGGTTGGAACAAATGTTTTTTGATGAGATTTTAGAGGTTGTTCGTAAGAAGCATGGTGGTGAACCAAAAGAATTGATGGAGGCATCGACGTTTTTCAGACGGTACGAAGAGAATCCGAAATACGTCCAACATTATCCACCTGTTTATTGGGCAGACTTTATTATCGATCAAATGTCCCATAACCGTACAAAATGGGGAGAGCATGGAGAATCTGCTTCTTTTTGAAGGGTACCTCGTATATAAAAACGGGTACCTGTGCACGACCCGATTAATTTCAGGTACCAGGTGAAATTGCCGTAAATGAACTCGACTATCAAGACTTTGCACATATAGAAGTTTCTTTGTAACAACTAAAAGAGTCCTCATTTGAGGGCTCTTTTTCATTACGAGGGAGAAGCCGCCGGCGGCGATTGCTCTGACGTATGACAAGCAGTTCTCCAAGTGGCACTAGAAGTCTACATACAATTTCAATCGTCCCACTCATCCGCCAAATCCTTCATTTCGATCTTTACCTGGAAGCCTTCAAATGCCTGCAAAAGACGGCCGACTTCTTCCCATGTATATGGTTTGCCGTCTATGATGACGAGCGGTGCTTCGCTGTCGGTTTCATTATAGGACAGCACGCCTTTCAAGTGATTGCCTTTGACAGAGATGTACGGCGCGCCACTTGGATACTCTCCTGATTCGAGATAAGTCTTCGATAGCCCACGTTTGGTCTTTTCTTTGAGTTGGTCGAACAGTGTATGTTGATCGGCAACTAGCTCTCCATCCACTTCAAATTCATAGCCGTGCTCCCATCGTTCGCGGGCTGTCAACACAATTGCCGTAGCCATGACCCGGCGTTCGACTTCAAAAATACGTTGAACACCATTTACATCGTCCACGGAAAATGTTTTGGGCAGCTTGGGAAGGTCCACCCCGAATTCCTCCGCCATCATAGCATTATAGCAATCTATACAAAGCGGCTGCCCGTCGAACTGTACGCGCACCGGGGTGTTTCCACAAATTGTACATTCCATCCGAATCACTCCGTTTTTATCTTTATCTTATCACAAAGTCCTTAATTTAGAGCGCCCGCTTCTCATTGAATTCGACATTGTTAAAAAAGACTTAATGCAATCTCTCTTCTCAGATGACTTAAGAGAACAAATGTTGAAGATAGCAAAGTCCAAACAAAACAATAATGATTGAATAAGTTACTAATTGGGTATACAATGCAACATAATAGCTAAACTATAACTTAGACGTACAAGTATACATATTTAGGGGTGAAAAAGAATGGCAACATCTACATTGGGGGTTAGTGCTATGGTTGGCAATAAACCTGTTTACACACAAGACTATGAGTTTTTGGATAGTGACCAGAAATACGTTGTAAAGAACGTACCTTGTAAAGTTTTTAATAATAACATGGAAGAGCCAGTTTTTAGTGCTAAAGTTTCCATGAAAGTAGCCACTCTTATTGACCTTATGAGATCTCGTGAAATTGCCGTAAATGAACTCGACTATCAAGACTTTGCACATATAGAAGTTTCTTTGTAACAACTAAAAGAGTCCTCATTTGAGGGCTCTTTTTTATAGATTTCGGATACCCGGATCTCATTGAATTCTAAATTGTTTTAGCACCTTTTTATTATTTCAATAATCCCACTCATCCACCAAATCTTCATTCAATCTTTACCTGAAAGCCTTCAAATGCCCGCAAAGACGGCCGACTTCTTTCCGTGTATATGATTTGCCGTCTATGATGACGAGCGGTGCTTCACTGTCGGTTTCTGTACATTCCATCCGAATCACTCCGTTTTTATCTTTATCTTATCACAAAGTCCTTACTTCACTAATTTTATGAAGTGAGAAGTTTGGTCTGTTGCCAAGACCATAAGTAGCAGGCAGGATAATCTCAGTAGAACAAGTAAGTTATAAGGCGAAAACAAGGAAAAAGGCAAGAGTTCGTTTAAACTCAAACGAACTTTCGCCTTTTCATATTTGAAACATGGAACTTTGCCCATTAAATCTATTACCCGGTTATTCAATTCTATTCCTTAAAACACCAAGCTCCGTTATTTCAAGCTCTACTTCATCACCGGACTGTAACCAAGGATGAACGTCTTGCCCCAACTCTAGTAAGCATCCAGTTCCAACTGTTCCTGAACCGATCACATCACCGGGATATAACGTGACACCGGAAGATGCGCGCTCAATCATCTCGCCGAATGTGTAATGAATATCCTTAAAGTTGCCTTCTGATAGGATTTTGCCGTTCACTTTGGCAGTCATTTTTAAATCATATCGATCGTTTGAACGGTAGCTTTCCAACTCATCCTTTGTCACAATATACGGCCCGATGGAAGTAGCTGCATCTTTACCTTTTGCGGGGCCGAGTCCAACCTGCATTTCCTGAAGCTGTAGGTCACGGGCAGACCAATCATTAAAAATGGTGTAGCCGAAGATATAGTCATCTGCATCGGTGGCTTTGATATTCTTTCCTTGTTTGCCGATGACTGCTGCTATCTCGAGTTCATAATCAAACATCTTGCAATTAGGAGGTATGTCAACCGTTTGATTTGGCCCGTGAATGGATTGGTGGTTCGTAAAATAGAAGACCGGAATTTTATACCATTCAGGATGTATCGTTAGACCGCTCTTTTTGGAAGCGTTCAGTAAGTGGTTTTCGAAAGCCATAAAATCCCGGACACTTGATGGATTCTCTAGCGGTGCCAGTAGCTCCACTTCATGAATAGAAACCCCTTTTTGCTGCTTGCCAACTAATTGTTGAAGTTCGGGCATTTTGTCTGCACTTATTTTGATAAGCTCTGACATCGTATCAGGAAGACTCCCGCCGCTGCATTCTGCTATCGAATAGACGGTTTCTCCTTCAATCCAGCCGGCTTGCGCTTTTTGGTGTGGCGCTTTAAATGTGACGAGTTTCATATTTGTCAGTCCTTTCAAGAATTAATGTACGGGATGTAGCTCTTTCGTTGTTGGTGGAGCATTGGTGTATTTTTTGAGTATGTCTTTTCCGGACGAACTAAGGGTTACTTTTCTTCTCCAGAGGCCGGATTCCACGAGAAAACCTTGCTTAATGGGTTTCATGACAATTGTATAAAGATGAATTCATGAAGCAGTAGTCTAGAGATGTAGTATGAATTTTATGAATTTCTATACAAATCGGATGAATAACGATGAATGTTCTCTGCACAGGCACCGACCATTAACGGACAAGGGGCTCACATATCAATATAATCTAGTTATTTTGAATTATTCTCCACAAGAGAAACGACGCATTCCACTTCGTTTCATGCGTCTAATTACCTGCAACTTTCCTCCTTCAAAAATCCATTTTTATGATATAATTAGTCTATTAATTATAAAAGAGAAATACATACTCAAATGGACATATTATGTCTATTTGAAAATGCATAATGAAAGTATAGGTGAAGGTGAAGATGTTTCGATGAATGAACAGCAGAATCAGACGTACCGAATGCTTTCGATGTATGACCGTCTAAAACAGGGTCAAACGCTCTGTAAAAAGGATGAGGCGGCTACTTATCAAGTGAGTGAGAAAACGATTCAGCGGGATATTGATGGGATTCGTCACTTTCTGGAGACTTCAAAGACCAATCAATACCTCGAGTATGTCCGTCGTTCAAATGTTTATAAGCTGGAAGCTGATAGTCAGGATTTCTTACAAAGTGAAGAGATTCTGGCAATGACCAAGATCCTCATTGAATCGCGTGCATTCCCGAAGGAAGACATGGAGCAGCTACTGTTGAAGCTGATCGATTTGGCTCCGACGGAAGATAAGGTATTGATTAGAAAACTGCTATTGAATGAGCAGCATTTATATGTGGATCTACAGCATAAGAAATCACTATTCTACATAATTTGGGATCTTGCGAAAGCGGTGCATTTGAAGCGTAGTGTAAAAATGGAGTATACAAAAGAATTGGCAATGGAAGTCGGTGTACGAACGATTCAACCAGTTGGTCTGATATTCTCGGACTATTATTTTTACTTGCTAGCCTATTCATCGAACGATGATTTGGACTTACCAAAAATCTATCGCATCGATAGAATTACGAACTACAAGGTTCTGGATGAACAGTTCAAAATCCCTTATAGGGACCGTTTCCAAGAGGGGGAGTTCCGTAAACGGATTCAATTCATGCACGCGGGAGAGCTAATGACAATTCAGTTTCGGTATAAGGGTCCCTCGCCCCAAGCCGTACTAGATCGGCTTCCGACAGCCCGGGTAGTAAAGGAAGAGAGTGGAAGTTTGATCTATGAAGCTGAGGTGTTCGGTCGTGGCGTGAAAATGTGGCTGTTTAGTCAGGGAGAATCCGTAGAAGTGTTGAAGCCGTTGGAACTGAGAGAAGAAATGAAAAGAAGTGTCAGTACGATGTTAGTTAGTTATGTATTGGAAGATTATGTAAGAGGTGACTAGATGGCCCGGACAACAATAGAACCTTTCTATCATGAAAGAGTAACTTTATTCAACCGCAATCATCCGATCGTGGCAGAAGAATACGACTTGAAGAACAGCTATCTTGCCTTAATGGAATCAGCGTTAAGGCAGGAGAAGGAATTTGAACCATATATTCAAGCAACCATGAAAGTCTACAAACAGCGTTTTTCTTTCGGTGATGAACATCAAGGAAACGCTACTGATAATGTTGAAGCGACTTCCGACCTGCTTGCACATGTAAAAAGAATACGGAAAACTCGCTATTCTTTTGAAGGGTGGCGAATACGCAAGCGGAACTATAAATATACCTTCGTTGCAAATGCCTTGTTCATGGCAAAGCAACCTGATCGGACGGTGGCGTCTTCCTTTTTTAAAGAGTTGGTGGAAGGTTTGAAGATCAAGGATGAGGAACTGGAACAGATCATTCGTTTTGTTGAAAAGGTGAATGCTGGTGATTTTCAAGGGGCGACTAGCTTGATAGAAACGGCTAAGCCTTTAAGGACGTTGCCATACTTCCTCTCCGAACTCGAAAATCATTCATTAAAAGAGAAGCAGTCGAATAGCTATGTCCTTATCATGGCGACGATGAGTGCCGGGAAATCAACATTCAGTAATAGCTTGATCGGCAGGGACTTCCTTCCAACTAAAAATGAGGCATGTACCGCCAAAATTATTTCATTGGAAAATGAAGAGGATTTACCGTTTTTTGTAGGTTATCGTACAGGTGACCGTTTTGAGTATGAAAGTTTTATAGAGACCGATAAGTTGGCGGAATGGAATAAAATTGAGGCTCAAGAGCGGATCCATATGAAAGGAAGTCTTTTCCCGGGTGAGTTCTCCGATTTGAATGTTACCTTAATTGATACGCCTGGAACGAATAATTCCGGAGATCGAACTCACTCGACAATCACGTTGGATCGTTTGAAGGAAAAGAACTACGATCATATTTACTACGTTCTGAATGCCACCAATATGGCTGCGGATGATGACCGGGCTTTATTGAAAAGGGTTCTAGAGCACATCCCGGAAGACAGATGGGAGCAAGACATTACATTCATCGTGAACAAAGTGGATGAACTCGATATCGAAGCGGGGGAATCCATTGATGATTTCATGCAAAGCGCTACCACTTATTTGAGTGCGTTAGGCATCGATCATCCATGTCTGATTCCGTATTCGGCATATGCGGCCAAGTTGTTTCAGATGGAAGAGAATGGCCAGCAGCTTACGAGAAAAGAGAGAAGGGATTTTAATTCTCTTTTTGAGCTGTTTTTGGAAGAGGCCTATGCATTACCGAAATATGCGACCAAGAACACAGCGGAAGTCAAACTGCCTGACACAGATATACAACGAGCATTGCAAAACTGCGGTTATTACACAGTGATGGCTAGTATGAAAGATATTTCTATGAAAAAGAAGGAGATATAAATTATGGTTAAAATATGGATGAAATACAACCCTTATAAAGTGGAAACAAGCATTCAAATGGAAGCTATGAACATCATGGAGGAGACGAAGCTTAGCAAATTCAAAGGGGATCGTCTGCAAGTATGGATCGAAGAGTTATTTCCTTTACTTGAAGAGGTATTGAATGAATCTCAAATCCAGATCACTTTTGTCGGCATGCGCGCAGATTATGAAGATGTGGTAGCAATTCGGAATGTGTTTTGCTCAGAACACAGCGATATGATGATTGAACTCGAACACGTTCCTGTCCAAGAAGCGTCGGATAAATTCACTGAACTAGAAGACCTAGTCGACATGATGCAGGAAGGACCGTTTGAAGCGCTTCGTGACCCTAAAATCCGGCATAATTTTGATAAGGCGTTGAATAGTGAGTTTGAAATTGCAGTGATTGCAACGATGAGTTCAGGGAAATCGACATTGATCAACTCCTTTTTAGGCCGTGATCTAATGCCGTCGAAAAACGAGGCCTGCACCGCGAAGATTTCAAGAATCCGCAATAATGATTCAATCGAAAACTTCTCAGCAGTAGCTTACGATCAAAATCATATCCCTTTTAAGTCAATCGAAGATGCAACAGTTGAAGATTTCGAGGATTTCAACGATGATCCAAAAATCGCTCTCGTTGAAATTGAAGGGAACATCCCGTCCATTGCGTCAGGAAAGATGAATCTCGTGTTAGTAGATACGCCAGGGCCGAATAACTCCATGGATGGAACTCACCGGGAGCACACGTTCACTGTCATTAAAAGCGATGACAAGCCGATGGTGCTCTATGTGTTGAATGCCACACAGCTTCGCACCGATGATGATTTCACATTGTTGAAAACTGTCGCTGAAGCGATGGCGGTAGGCGGTAAACAGTCGAAAGACCGTTTTATCTTCGCGGTGAATAAAGCGGATTGCTTTGACCCGGAAAAGAACGAGCATTTAAGCGATGCGATTGAAAATGTTCGTACCTATTTGGAGCAGCACGGGATTAAAAATCCTAATATTTATCCGGTTTCCGCCCAAACGGCGAAAGTCATTCGGAAAGCACAAAATAACTATGATTTGACACGTCATGAGCGACAATCTCTACAAGGCATCGACTTATTTTTAGAAGAAGAATCCATGCATTTGAACGAGTATGCTCCGTTAAGTCCGTCTTTAAAGGATAACATTTCCAGGAAAATCGAAGTTGCGAGGGCAAATGGGGATGAGCAAACGGAAGCGCTATATTATTCCGGAGTCCCTAGTGTGGAATCGGCTATTAATGAGTATTTGGACAAGTACGCTCTCACTTCCAAAATCACGAATGCTGTGAATACGTTTAAACGGATCGTTGAACGCGAGCAGTTCATGCAAAATCTCCAAGAAGAGCTAGCTTCTAATGAAGAAGAGCGTAAAAATGTCCATGCAGCTATGGAGAAAATTGAAGCTCAGCTTGTAAAAGGTAATCAAGCACAGGAATTTAAGAAGAAAATCATGAAATTGGATTTTAACGTTGGTGAGTATTTTGAGGAAATCAATGAAAAAGTGTTTGGTGAAAAAATAAACGAGCTATTCGAAAAGATGCGTGATGATCGGATCCGAAAGACGGAAGCAGATATTTTATTATACAAAATGAAAAAGGATCTGGTCATACTACAAGACGACGCCATGACTGATCTGCAAATAATCATAGACACGACATCACGTAAAAAAGCGGAACAGTATTTGAAAGAATACCAAAAATACATTGAAGGCATCATGGATTTCAAAGTGAACTCGATCAATACGGGGAATTGGGAAAAGGCGATCACTGCGGATATTCCTGACATTGATAACCTTTTAAATGATTTCGCCTATTCGGAGAGGGAGGTAGTCGGGGTCAGGAGCGTTCGGAATGAGAAAAAGAAATGGTATAAGCCATGGACATATTTCATGTCAAGAACTATCGATGAAGATGTCTACGGTGATGTGGAATACGTCAATTTACAAGAGGTTAGGGAAGAGTTTCTCGAGCCAGTCGTCGATTCCTTACGAGATAACTTTGCCAACGCACAGGAATTTATGAAAGGCGAACTTGCGAGTTTACAAACATTCTTCATCAATGAAATCGATCGTTTGGATGAAGTGATGAAGAAACGTGTTTTGGAAATTAAGGAATTAGCCGAGAACAGGTCGGAACTTGAAGAAGAGTTAAGGCAGAAACAAAATCAGAAGGAATGGTTGGAACAATTTGTACTGAAGTTGGATTCAGTATTAGAACTCGAAGAAAGAGTGGGTGTTACACAATGACGAATAGTTTAATGCAAGCGATTGACAGCGGGGATGTCAAAAAAATACAGACGCGTCTAATGACGTATCTATCAACAAATCCTCTTGACTCAAAGCAAGAAGTTAAACAGGCTTTACGCATGATCGACGAAAAAGAAATCGCCGTGTGGGATGAGCATGACGGCCGGGAATTTGTCGAAAGCCGTGATGAGTGGACGAAAGATTATTTTGGTAAATTGCAAGCACAGCTTATTACCAACTTTTCAAAGAAGCGCGTTGAGTATATCTTGAAAGTGGGACGCGTCGCCTATAGGGATGAGCTTAATCGTCCGGAACCCGCGAGGAAAAGTCCGTCCCGACCAACATCAAGCCAATCGAACAACAGCAATATGGGAAAGTTCATAGGGGTGGGTCTGGCCGTAGTGGCAACAGTGGCAGTAGTCTACTGGGTAATAAAATAGAAAGTCTGTTCACGGAGTTTTCCAGAATGGTCACTATTCTTGTGGAGATGAATGGCGATATGGCAGGTCAGAATACGGAGTTGCTCTCACGTGAAATTTCATCTTTACACCGGGAAATCCGCGGGATGAAAGAAAAAGTAGCTGATCTCGAAAAGCAATATCAAGCCGAAATCCGCATCAAAGATGCTAAAATTGAGAATTTGAAAAATGAGATAAGGCAACTGGAAATGAAGGACCAACCCCTTAAATACGATTGATGTCCAATTAAAAACTCCTATTTTTAACAGCTACTAGTTGAAATAGGAGTTTTATCTTAGAAGAGGTGCTTATGATGAAACTCGCGATTCGGGAAGAAGAGAAATTACAGCGTTCATTTACATTGGCAGAAGAGCTTTTAGAAAGAACATATTTACATAATTTGACCAAATATGAAGTTTCGCCAATACCTGCGCATATTGCCAATATCACTGTCCGTCAAAACATCCGGCTCTTTCAGATCACGAAGATTGTCTATGATAAAAACGAAGATGTGACCGAGAAATTAATCAATATTTATAATACTGTCGGCAGTTTAGGAAGCTCATTGGCGCTTATCATTGATAGTGATGGCAAAGAGGTGCAACTTTACATAGGAATCCGCTCGGGCAATGTGTTATCCGCACAGGATGGCCTTGAAAAAAGCTTTAAAGGGAACTTTCCCGGCACGCAGTTAAAGAACATCAGAAATTCGCAGATTGAGACGCTGATTGATCATTTATTCACTGGAGATTTTTCGAAAGAGCAACGCACAGTGTGTAGTGTGACGGGTATTCCAGCATTCAAAGATGTAGAGCAGGATCAATACATACAAGGGCTGGAGAAGCTGATCGATGCCATGCGAGGGGAAAAGTTTTCTGCACTTTTCTTAGCCGATGCAGTCGATTTGAATGGAGCTGAAAAAACACGTCAAGGATATGAGGAATTGTATACGAATCTCACACCTTTCAAGGAGACGACAATCACATCAGGTCAAAATGATAGTTTCGCAGTTGTGAAAGGGATTACTGAAGGCATTACGAATACGATTAATGATAGCATCACCAAAACACAGAGCTTTACAGAGGGGAAGACGGAAGGGTCAAGCGATTCCGTTACAGATACGAAAGCTCCAAATATTTTGAGTGCGACCGTTAAAACGCTTTTCGGGGGCAAAGTCAGTACGGCGCAGGGGATTACGAGAAATTATAATGAAAACCAGTCGTCAACGACAGGGAATTCGACAACGGAAGGCGTTTCACGGGCAACCTCCAATACAAAAAACAGCGGGGAAACGAAAACAGAAGGCTCTTCACGCACGATGCAAGTGCAGTTTGAAAATAAAACGGTGTCCCAGCTGTTGACGAAAATCGATGAGCAACTTGACAGGTTGCGTCACGCGGAGGATTTAGGACTATGGCATTATTCCTGTTATTTTCTTGCGGACGATGAACAAACCGCACGTGTGGCGGCAACGAATTACCAGTCACTCATCCGGGGAAATAATTCAGCACTTGAGGGGTCGAGCATAAATGTATGGAAGCCAGGGCATATTCAAAAAGATCTGCTGATGGAGTATCTATCACGTTTTAGCCATCCTTCACTCAGTCAGCAAGAAGGTCTTAATTCGCAACTATCGAAAGTGAATGGTGGAACACTGATCAATAGCAGGGAACTCGCGATTGCTTACGGATTGCCACGAAAATCAGTGAGCGGCATTCCGGTGATCGAGACGGCAGAATTTGGCAGAAACGTCTATCGGGTTGATTTGCAGCAAGAGGATCGGACAATACGGTTAGGCAACATTTATTATATGGGGCAAAAAGAACCGACGAATGTTGAGCTGAATGTGGAAAGTCTCGCGATGCATACATTTGTGACCGGTTCAACAGGATCGGGGAAATCGAATACGATTTATAATCTCGTGAATGAATTGGATAAGCAGAATGTCCGCTTCCTCATCATTGAGCCTGCAAAGGGCGAATATAAAAACATCTTTGGTGGGAGGCCAGATGTCCGGGTGTTCGGGACAAATCCCAGCTTTGCGCCATTGCTGAAAATCAATCCATTCCGTTTTCCCGATGCCATCCATGTATTGGAGCATATCGACAGACTCATTGAAATCTTTAACGCATGTTGGCCGATGTATGCAGCAATGCCGGCAGTGTTGAGGGAGGCAGTGGAAAATGTGTATGAGGAAGCCGGATGGGATTTGGAGAAATCAATCCATTTTGAACCGATTCCTGTCTATCCTACATTGAAACAATTGGTCATTATTTTGCCAGCCGTCATTGAGCGATCCGCCTATTCCGAAGAGGTGAAAAGTAATTATGTCGGCTCCCTTGTAACGCGTGTGAAATCATTGACAATGGGATTGGTCGGAAATATCTTCGTCGACCAAGAAGTTCCGAATGAGCACTTGTTTGACGAAAATTGCATCGTTGATTTAAGTCGCGTCGGCTCGTCTGAAACGAAGTCTTTGTTAATGGGGATTTTATTCATGCGGTTGCAGGAGCATCGGATGGCCAATAGTACCGGTATGAATAACCCGCTGCGACATATTACAGTATTAGAAGAGGCCCATCATTTATTGCGTAAAACATCTGTCACGCAATCAGACGAGGGGGCGAATTTACAAGGCAAGTCGGTGGAAATGCTCACGAACGCGATATCCGAGATGCGGACCTATGGCGAAGGATTCATCATAGCAGACCAATCCCCGAATTTGCTGGATCCATCCGTCATCCGCAATACAAATACGAAAATTATCATGCGGCTGCCGGACGGAAATGACAGAGTCGAAGTCGGTGCCTCCGCCAGTTTGAATGATGAGCAGCTGAATGAAATATCAAAACTTGAAACAGGAGTTGCCATTGTTTATCAAAACAACTGGTTACAACCTGTATTGTCTAAGATCGATTACTTTGGAAGTGCGATTCCATTTTCTTATTCGCATAATCCGAAACAAGCATTAAAGGAACAACGGGGAAAAATGACAAAAGTGATGCAGCTTTTATTGCGTAGCAGGCTGTCCTACAAGATTGCGTCCGATGCAAAGTATGTAGAGGAGTGCGTCGAATTCGTGGGGAAAAGTGATTTGCCAGCGTACAAAAGGTTTCAAGTTACGTATGCACTGGAAAACCTTCTAGCTACGAATGAATTGATCTATTGGGATGAGGAACATTTCAACAAGCTTGCTCAAATCATCTCTGAACTTATCGATGGAGATAGACTCGTGAACTATTCAAAATCATCCTTAGATATTGTGGTGTTCACGGAGAAGTTTTTACGTGCGTTGGCTACGTATGTGGACCCCGGCAATGCAGAGCTTTCCCTGGCTGTCATGCAATGCTTGCTCTATGAATATGCGATGAAGTTTCCAAGCTTTGCGTCGTTCTATGAAGAATGGTGTGCCTATGAGATGAAAGTGAGGGAGACAATATGATAGAAGCGGTCAGTGCCGTTGCTACCGAAGTAGTGGAAGCGAAGGAACTTGCGGAAGTTGGCAAGGAAGGTATGAATACTAAAGATTTAACACAAAAACCTGTTACGCATGTAGAAACTAGGAATAAGACGCTGGAAGGCGATCTTCATCCAATAACGGGTGTTCCTTTTGAGAGCAAACAAGTGGAATTGCCGTCCGGCGAAACAGTTGAAGGCGTATTTCCAGAGTTTGAATCCATGCATGACGTTCAATTGAATGAGTCTCAGTACATGGATAGCGATGCCCGGCAATTTAAAACAGCAAATGAACAGCTTGCTGAAAATGTAGCAAACGACCCTGAACTTGCAGGGAAGTTTACGGAGGATCAGCTAATGCAAATCGAAGCGGGAGACACTCCGGAAGGATATTTATGGCATCATTCCGAGGAACCTGGCGTATTGCAGCTTGTCGACAAAGACATCCACGACAAAACTGGACATACCGGCGGTCGTTCACTCTGGGGCGGCGGCTCCGATTTTAGATGATGAGAGAAAGGGTGACACTGATGAAATGGGTACTTGAGAAGGAATTGAAAGATGATCATGCAATTGAGCGCTTCGAGAAGCTGTACGGCTATAAGCTTCCGAATGATTATAAAAAAGTCGTAAAAAAGCATAACGCAGGACGGCCGAGGCCGAATGTTTTTGACACTGCTACGCGTAAGGAATTAGTCGCCAAAAGCTTGCTTTCATACGATGAAGAACATCTAGACAACATTTGGTCCACTTACCAAAACCTGAAAAACCGTTTACCTGCAAACGCATTGCCTTTCATGGGCGATCAATTCGGCAATTATATCTGTTTCATGTTCGACCCACTGGAAGACGAACCGACGATTGTATTTTGGCAGCATGAGTTGGGAAGTGAAAGTGTACAGGTCATTGCTAGTAATTTTGAGGAGTTTTTACAAGGGTTTTATGAGATCTAAATTAAGTGGGTACTACATCGCCGGGTGATGACATCGCATCACAATGAAGTGGTTTGTAATGCAATTACCGAGACGAACGAATTCTGGAATAATGAATACCTGTGCATTATAGTTTTAAGTAGGGTTATTAGGATTGTTCGTCGGGTGTTGGGTTAACCGACGGACGGCGATATACTTGAGTAGCAAATTTGTATGTGATGTAAGGGGGGCTTTGACAAATGGCTATGTATCTTTTGAAAAAAGATGAGGATCGCACGCCTGTTTATGATGCTGCTGCGAAGTGGAGAGAGCGATGTTTGATTCATGATGGATCTATTATTTGGGAGGATGAATCTATTTGGACGCATTCCAACTTGAAGCGGCTGCAGGAGATCTTTGTCCACAATCCAGATGAATCGGGCAGCAGTTTTGAAGAGAAGCTGAAAAAGCAGCTTCATGGTGAACCGGACTATATGTATAAATTATTTGTAGAGCTGGTTTTCGTCTATTACTTATTTCCTTATAAACGTTCCATCCGATTTGAAACGAAGTTGAATAAACTGCAGGAAATCGCTTCTTGGAAAAATATATCTATAAATCAAAAGGCGGCTATTTTTAAGGGATTGGAGAACGGGTTAGGCTCTACGGGCACATTCTACAATACAAATAAGTTTGATGAGATCTCCTATATCATTTTAATTGCCCTTCACCTTAAAGAAAAAAAGATTGATGAGAGACAGGAAATTTTATCGGATCAGAAAAAAATAAAAGATTTTGCAGTGAAAACCCGTGCTTTAATAGGGAAGCGTGTACAGATGCAGCATGTATTACTGCACCTTGTCATGCCCGATAAGTTTGAGCGGATTGCGAGCTATGGTCATAAAGATCGCATTGTCCGTGCATTTGAGTACATAACTGAAAACGCAAAGCTGAATGACACTGACGAAAAATTGCTGATGATCCGTGAGCATTTCGAGAAGTCTTACGTAGACGAAAACGTGGACTTTTACGATACGAAAGAAATTGCAGAGAAGTGGGCGCCGCTGGAAAAGAAGATACAGCCTGCTCCTACGGGGACTGGGAAGCAGGACGACAGCAACTCGATCAATTCCTCGTTCGATAAATTTGGAGATGGCCTAGTATTTGAAAATGAAGAAGTGCTTATTGAGCAAGTAACAACGGCCATCCAGAATGGCAAACATATTATCCTGACAGGACCACCAGGAACAGGGAAGTCGAAATTAGCTTATAAAATCAATGAACTGTACGGAAAGAGACCAATTGCGGTGACAGCTTCCTCCAATTGGTCGACGTATGAAACGATTGGCGGCTATAGACCTGATCGGAACGGCATCTTAAATTTTGAATCAGGCATCTTCTTGAAATGCTTTAAAGACGAAAAGACCAACGAATCGCTTAATACGTGGCTGATTATCGATGAAATTAACCGGGCTGATATCGATAAAGCATTTGGCTCCTTGTTTTCTGTGTTGGCAGGCGATGAAATTACATTGCCGTTTGAGAGCAAAAGCGGAAAATTGATTACTATTAAACCGGAAACGGAAACCGGGAATCTTGAGACGAACGACCATACATTTATCGTGCCGAAAGACTGGCGAATCATCGGTACGATGAATACAGTCGATAAGTCTTCTTTGTATGAAATGAGTTATGCATTTATGCGACGTTTCGCTTTTATTCCAGTCGGCATCCCTAAAGAAATAACAAGTATGCTCATGGAGCAATACTTGGAAAGCTGGAAGATCACAGATTATCCGTATGTCGAAATACTGACGGAAATTTGGAGGCTTATAAATAAGTACCGAAAGATTGGGCCTGCCATTATACAAGATATTGCCAGACATACGATTGACAACGAAGATTTTACATCTTCCATTATTTTGTACGTCTTGCCTCAATTTGAAGGTCTGCCTATCCAAAGGATCAAAGAGTTTGCTCAAGACATCGACAGCAAGACGGAAGCGGTTATTGTAATGGAACAGCTGAATGATTTCATAAATGACTTCTTTGAAGACGGGCTGTTTTAATGGTCAAAACGGATGAACAGATCGTTGAAGAAATCGCAGATCATTTGCACGGCTATTTGAAAGAAGGAACTGTTTCGCTGCGTTCCTTCTTTTCAAAAGCAGAAATTAAAATTCAAAATATCGAGGACTTGCTAAAGATTCGTTTTTTATTGCTACCTGAAACGATGAACTTTGTGCGGATGCTCCGAAAGAATATCCAAACGATTAAAACGACAACCGTTGCAGAAACGGCAACTCATTACGGTGAAGTGAGAGGATCCATTGATTGGACGGAGACGACAAAAGAAAGACTTCGGAAAAACTATAAGGACAAGACAATATTTTCAGTAACTGAAAGCGTGCGCTCGTATAATAACCCGGAAAACATCGTGCTGAAAGAGCTATTAGGCATTTTGTATGAACTGCTGTTTTCAGATACTGTTATCCGATCAGTTGAAAAGCGCAGTTATTTTGAGGAATGGCAGACATTACGGAAATCTGTTGCGGATATCTACTTAAGAAACGTCTATATTGACCGGATTGAAACGCGCTCTCTGCCTGATCGCATGCTGACGAAGACTCGCTTTCATCGAAATTCTTTTTACCGGGAATCAGCAGTGCTGCTGATTCGTTATCGCCAAATGATGAGGGGTAGCTATGAGCAAGAAGATCTTCACAAAATATTATCACAAACACTGATTGTTCCCGAAGATCGGGATGTGTTGTTTGAGTTATTCTATGTCGTCCAGCTGCTGAAAGCATATAGTGGTAAGCGCACATTATATTTATTAGATGGTCGGCAAAATTTGGTTGCGTCTTGGGAGGATGAGGATAAGAGATACCAGCTTTATCATGATTCCACGGGTTCACAAAGCAAACGCTTTTTGGTCAGGTTAGATGAAGTAGCAGACAGTCGTCATCCCTATCTGATTAGGAAACGAGACGCGATTTCTTCTTATCATGAAATGGCTGCGGGACTCTTCAGTGAAAAGAAAATGAACTATTTATGGCGCGGCCGCCCTGATTTTATTTTGGAAACATACAACAAAACAGATGGCGAACTGCTAAGTTTACTAATCGGTGAAGTCAAAAACACTTCAAAGAAATCATATGCATCTCAAGGGCTTCGTGAATTGCTTCATTACATGTATTTGCTTAAAGATGAAAGAGGACAGTATGCAGACTTTAGCCGAATCAAGGTTACAGGTATGTTGTGCTTGCGCGACGTTGAATTTAATGAGGCATTTGAGCATCCGTTGGTTAAAGTGATCAATATGGAGAGTGACCTGAATATCGAAAAGAATCGTATAGAACGATGAAACCTCAAAAGAACTACCAGCATCGCAAATTGCAACGTAACGATCAATGCCGTGCATTTCTGTTAACTCAAAAGGAAAAGGCGATATTTCATTTAAATTCAAACGAAATATCGCCTTTTCAGATTGAAACAAGGAACTTTGCAGTTATCCTCCTATTCTATTCCTCAAGACGCCGAGTTCCGTTATTGCAAGCTCTACTTCATCACCGGACTGTAACCAAGGATGAACGTCTTGCCCCAACTCTAGTAAACATCCAGTTCCAACTGTTCCTGAACCGATCACATCACCGGGATATAACGTGACACCGGAAGACGCGCGTTCAATCATCTCGCCGAATGTGTAATGAATATCCTTAAAGTTGCCTTCTGATAGAAGTTTGCCATTCACTTTGGCAGTCATTTTTAAATCATATCGATCTTGTGAACGGTAGCTTTCCAACTCATCCTTCGTTACAATATACGGTCCGATTGAAGTAGCTGCATCCTTACCTTTTGCAGGACCAAGCCCGACCGGCATTTCCTGGAACTGTAGGTCACGGGCAGACCAATCATTAAAGATTGTGTAGCCGAAGATATAGTCATCTGCATCGGTGGCTTTGATATTCTTTCCCTGTTTGCCGATGACTACTGCTATCTCTAGCTCGTAATCGAACATCTTGCAATTTGGTGGGATGTCAACCGTTTGATTTGGCCCGTGAATGGATTGGTGGTTCGTAAAATAGAAGACCGGGATCTTATACCACTCGGGATGTATCGTCAGACCGCTCTTTTTGGAAGCGTTCAGTAAGTGGTTTTCGAAAGCCATAAAGTCACGGACACTTGATGGATTCTCTAACGGTGCCAGTAGCTCCACTTCATGAATAGAAAACCCTTTTTGCTGCTTGCCAACTAATTGTTGAAGTTCGGGCATTTTGTCTGCACTTATTTTGATAAGCTCTGCCATCGTACTGGGAAGACTCCCGCCGCTGCACTCTGCTATCGAATAGACGGTTTCTCCTTCAATCCAGCCGGCTTGCGCTTTTTGGTTTAGCGCTTTAAATGTGACGAGTTTCATATTTGTCAGTCCTTTCAAGAATTAATGTACGGGATGCAACTCCTTCGTTGCTGGTGAAGAATTGGTGTATTTTTTGAGTATGTCTTTTCCGGACGGACTAAGGGTTACTTTTCTTCTCCAGAGGCCGGATTCCACGAGAAAACCTTGTTTAATGAGTTTTGAAAGAATGGCAGAGGCCATTAACGAGTCGATGTTGTTTTGCTGAAGATGTGTAGTTAACATTGCAAAACCGCCCTCCAACTTCTCAAGGAATAAATAATCATCTTCCGTCAACTTGTCATTCGCAAACTTGCCATCCACTTCCTCCAAGTAAAGA
The DNA here is from genome assembly GCF_007991495.1 of Sporosarcina luteola. Lineage (GTDB taxonomy): Bacteria > Bacillota > Bacilli > Bacillales_A > Planococcaceae > Sporosarcina > Sporosarcina luteola. The sequence continues at coordinate 82,882 of NZ_BJYL01000003.1, forward strand.
TGAGGGGCAACATTGGTTGGAATATAAAATGTGTAAAATCCTGGACCTGAGTACTTACGTCTGCGAATTAAATGCTGCTTGTCCAAATCCTCGATGATTTGATTACTAATCGAAGAGTCTACACCTAACATGTCACTGATCTCTGCCATCGTGTCATATCCGTAATGAATGAGTGTCAATACATTTTTCTCCTTATCCGGTAACGAATTTGGAAGACTGAGATCTTCATTCCACTCTTTCTTTGTGTAATAGTCCGATTCCGTCATCAAACTTACGACAACTGTCGTAATCACCGTAACGACAAGACCTACAACACCGACATGAGTGTACTGACCTAGAGGAAGCAATTTGGTCAGGTCAAGGATCGTGAAGATCGCTGTCGCTGAGATTCCAAACACTGCACCATAAAAAGCACCCTTTTTAGTTGTCCCTTTCCACCACATTCCTAAGAAGACAAGAATGGATGGCGCCCCGAGCCAAGCCGTGGAGAATGCGAATAGATAGAGCGGCCCTCCAGGATAAAAGCATAACGCCCAAACAATTAATCCTAATGCTAAGGTGATGATTTTTGAAGGTAATGTTAATTCTTTCGAAGTCGCATTTGGACGATAGTAGCGTTGATAGAGATCCCGTACGGCAGTACTGGAAGCTCCGATAAGCGCCGTTGTGGATGTTGAAATGGATGCAGCCAATGCACCAAGCAGGGCAAAAGCGGCAACAACGATCGGCAACGCTTTCAATACAACGCCGAATGCAGCCATCGGGTCAACGGTTCCGTATGGGAGGAATTGATCGCCCATGGCAGATCCTGCATACAATCCTGTTAACGCTAATATCAATATCGGAACGAAGACAAGGAGCAGTGCGCCGTACACAAATGAAAGCTTGGCCGTCCGCTCACTTCTGGTCGATGAAACACGCAGCCAATAGTAATTATTGCCCCATACAAGGAAACAGGCGAATAAGATGATGAATGTCAGACCGCTTGGATATTGAAATGATAGCAACGGCAACTGCCCATCCGCTATCCCGCTTGTCCAGTAGCTTCCGCTTCCAGGCCAATTGCTGCCTATGAAATCAAACCCACCAAACTTGGAAATGAGTGTAATGAGCATGACGGGCAAAGCGATTAGACCAATACACATTTGAATGAAATCTGTCAGGGTAACTGCCCAAAACCCACCAATATACGTAAACAAGAGGAACATCGCAAAGATAACAGAAAGTGTACCGATCAGCGACCATCCTGTAAAACTAGTTGTCACGATGGCCATCGACATGACGTTATTTGCCATAATGCCTAACAGGCCCAGTATCGTCGCGACAGTGACTAGTGTTCTCGTTCTCTTATCGAAACGCATCTCCAACCATTCGGATAAGGTGTGTGCTCCGGATCGACGGATATAGGGGGCAAAGAAAAGGCCGTATAACGCAAGCCCACCGATACCATATATAATCCCGAAGCCGAAAGATCCCCAGAAACCAGTTAAAATCGCGAGACCTGGCCCTAATGTGATAATAGTACCTGCAAATCCAATCGCAGCCACACCAAAGATATTCACAAGCAATCCGATTTCCCGACCAGCAATGAAATAGTCATTCGAACCGGTAACCCATTTTCTAGTTACCCAGCCTCCGAGTAACAGGACTAGCACGAATGCTGTGAAGAAGATTAAGAAAACCCCATTGAATCCCATGGCCATCCTCCCTTTTATTCGAAAATGGCGACTGGTCTTGCCCAGCCGGCACTTCCGTCTTTGACCTTGATAGGAAATGCAGCAACTTTGAAGCCGTGTTTTCTAGGGAGCTGATCTAAGTTTGCGAGTTTCTCAATTTGGCAGTACTCCGCCTCTTTTCCGACGTAGTGGGCGGCCCATAAAATATCATCCTTTGGATTTTCCCGATATTGCTGCGCTTGGAGAGGAAGCGGGATATCCCATCCCCATGCATCGATCCCCATGACTTTAATGCCTTTGCCGATTAACCACCTGGTTGCATCGGCCGACACCCCGGCATGGCAGAAAGCATAAGCATCCTCGTAATATCGCTTATCGGCATCTGTTCGAACAAGCACGATGTCGAAAGGTTGAAGTTCATATTCCATTTCAGCTAACTTTTCTTCGAAATCCGCGACCTGCAGTTCATATCCCGCCACCTTATCACTGAAGTCAAAAAGCACACCATTCCCGTAAAACCATTCAATAGGAAGTTCATCAATGGTCCTTGATTTTTTGCCCGCTGTCCTATCGGCATAATGCCAAGGTGCATCCACATGTGTGCCGGTATGCGTAGTCAATGTTACTGTTTCAACAGCCCATGCTTTACTGTCAGGAAAATTCTCTTTTTTCAAGCCTAAAATAGACGCAGCTTGTTCAGCTCCCTTTTCATGTGCCTCATATTCAATCGTAGGCGGAAAAGGTTCTTTTGCGTTATTGTCCATCGGTACACTTAAATCGATAATTTGAGCTCCCACTCTCAAAACCCCTTTCGTAATTGAATAAAACGTGAAAAACGACGAACGATCCTCCTTTCTCCCCATTCTTTATATGAATAACGATGAATCGGTACAACCTTCTTAAAAGATGTCCAATAGCTCTTCGAAATCCTTCCCATATTTAGCTACTAATTCATCATGGAAGTGGTTCACTACTTGATTGATATAAATATCATGTCGAATATAGTTGACAGTTGTCCGTGTTAACGCCGTATGGCTCGATATAATTGCATGCGCAGCATCCTTGGAGGAATGCAGAATAAGCACCTGTCTTTCATCTACTACACACGAAAGTTCTCCGGTATGTCTGCGGTCGGAAAATTTGCCCTGATGATGGCTGAAATGCAGCCAAGGGATCGTCCTCTCTGTACTATCGAATAAAATGGAAATCACCCGAACCCCCCGATGAAAGGCATCTAATAAGTCCTCCCATACAAGCTCCAATTCTGTTTCCCAGCAACTAAGATAAATCGTATGCTCTGTCGATAGAATCATAGTTCTTAACGCATTAATAGATGACGCATAGCCATCCAAGTGATAAAGTTCCGACCAATCAGGCTTCATCTGATTAGATAGTTCCTTAAATTGGCTTTCCATCAAAGCAGTGTCATTTTGGAAGTCCGTTTCAATCTTTTGTAAAAGGTCCTTATAAGGAAGTGGAGAATACAATTTTTTATTGGAAGCATTCCCCTCTAAAATTGGAAAGACAACTTCCTTCTCGCACATCCTATATAGATTTTCATAGACTTTGGGACTCGGAACCCCTGATTTTATAGCAATTTCATTCCCGTTTAATGGATGGGTCTGCAACAAAGCAACATAGATTTTTGCTTCATACTCCGTAAACCCATATCTCTTTAGAATTGAGTAAGTTTTATCAAGATTCAATTTCATCACCTGAATTCATGTTACTACCTGAGTAGTACTAAGTCAAACTAAATTTTCTGTTTAATTAATCAACTAAACCGTAAACAGAAATTGTCACAACTAGATAAGCCCGACAATTGAAAATAAGAGATGTTGGGCATTCTTAACTGAATAGCCTATATAAATTGAATTGTAGGGAAAACGTTCTCCTTACTATGATAAAATGGACATGGTGAGAATCTAGTTTTAATTAAAATTAAAAAGGGGTGCTGGGAATGTATGTGTCACACATCATCTGGGGAGATCATCCTGAAACGGATGCATTGATTGAGGAATTGCGAAAGCATGATTCTGATATCATTACGGTTGTTGTGGATGGGGAGTATGATATGGAGAGACGCGGGGATGTTGTGTATGCTTCAAAGAAATACATAGAGGATGCCAGGGATCGGGATATTCAGGAAGTGCATTATCGCTATATTCCAGAGGGGAGAAGGATTGACGGTGTGGCTTGGCGGGTGATGGGACTACCTGTGTTAGCTAATAGTGAAGTGTCGGGGGAGCTTGAGGGACCGAGATTTCATTGATGAGTTGAAGAGGTAGTGGGGGAGCTGGGCATTCGTGTCTATACGCTTTTTACAGTAGGGAGAAATGATAGTTGAAAAGATGAAAGGCCCTCTATTCGGTGATTCCGTTTAGAGGGCTTTTTTGATTGTTGCGGATGAATAACTTTCCATATGCAACGCTATTCATCCGGAATAATCAACTGTAGTGGTACTTCCTTTTTTTCTACCCATAACTCTTGGCGGACAAGAGTTATAGGTAACTGAATTGCGTCCTGTTGTAGTCGATTAAGAAGATTATAAAACTCATATTATAAAATGAATTGCAAAAAAACATTGACATTCGAAATTTAAAGCAATATCATTGGCGTAAGGTTCAAAATATTTTAATTAGTAATGGAGATAGAAATGGTATCCTCAAAAGACGTAGCGAAACGTGCTGGAGTCTCACAAACTACAGTTTCAAGAGTATTGAATAATCCCGAGGCAGTCAGACAGAAAACGATTGATAAAGTAAACCATGCAATACAGGAGCTCGGCTACAGACCGAATTCTATTGCGCGTTCGCTTGTATCAAACCAAACCAAGACAATCGCATTAATTTCTGGTCCATTGTCAAACCCTTTTTTTATGGAAGCAACGACAGCGATTGTAAATTATGCAAATGAAAAAGGCTACAGAATACACGTTTACTTTGAAAATCAATGGAATCAAGAAGAGACATATGATGGTATCTTTGAAACAAAAGTCGATGGAATTATTCTTTGTTCAATCTTGTACGAGGATCAGATTTTTGAAGAATTGAAATCACTTAACACTCCGTTAGTTATGTTCAATCGTAAACACAAAGAACCATGTAATTTCATCGAGATTGATAACGAAGAAGCGGGTTATATTGCAACAAAGCATTTAATTGATTTGGGGCATCGCAATATCATATGGATTGGCAGTCATTTAAACATGAGTACGTTCAGTGGCCGTTTTAAGGGATATGAACGAGCACTAAATGAAGCTGGAATTCCGGTGAACGAAAATCTCGTTATTGTTGAGGATGGATCATTTGAAGTTGCCTATCAACGGCTTGTCTTTTTGTTAGATACGGTGACTGCGGTTTACGCATCCACTGATTCCATTGCATTGTCATTACTTGATCGATTTATAAGCGATGGATACCGAGTTCCTGAAGATATCAGTCTGATTGGTACTGATAATGTAAGGCTTGCGAGCCATGCTTCTTTACAAATTAGTACAGTAGGCAATTGCGAACAGCTGAATCTAGGTTTAGTAGCAATTAAAGAATTATTTGCGCTTATGGAGAAGTCAGAAGAAAATATGGAAGTAATACAAACAACTTTACCTGTAAAACTTTACAAAAGAGAAACAACTGATTTTCTTTAAACAAAAATGGTTACGTATTCATTATTCTATTGATATAACAGGATAAAAGCTCTTACAAATAGAGAAAAGGCTTTTATTCACAAAGAAATGGTTACGTATTCATTTTCAAGAAGGAGTGTAGGAAATGAAAAATAGCTTTAGTTTTATATCCCCGATTGAGATACATTTTGGAGAAGGTCTACTAAATGAGCTTATCTCAATATTGACGGCAGAAAAGTTTCAGAATGTATGTTTGATCTGTGATCCCATTGTACTTAAACTTGGTTTGGTAAATGACTTGAAGAAAGCAATCTTAGAAAAGGGATTGAATTTAAAAATACTTGATGAGGTTGAACCCGAACCGACGGTCGAAGTCGCTCAAAAACTATTAGATGAAGTCCGCAAGCAAGCCTTTGATATAGTCATTGGAGTTGGGGGCGGGAGCGCCTTAGATATTTCAAAAACTGTTGCAGTTTTGGCGACACATGATGGAGGGATTAGTGACTATCTAAACTTGACTGGCACAAAGAAATTATCCAATAAGGGCTTAACTAAGGTATTGATACCAACAACTGCAGGTACAGGAGCAGAGGTTACAGATATTGCAGTATTTAACACTGGATCTAGTAAGGACGTCATCACAAATAAATACCTCTTATCGGACTATGTTATTGTGGATCCTTCTCTTACATACTCTCTTCCAAAAAGTGTGACTGCTGCTAGCGCAGTAGATGCTTTTACTCATGCAATAGAGTCGTTTACTTCAAAAAGCTCCAATCCCTTCACAGATACATTGTCCAAACAATCAATGGAACGTATCTTCAAATGGATTCGGGTTGCAGTATGGGACGGAGATCACCAAGAAGCTAGGCGACAATTATCTCTAGGAAGTTTGGAAGCAGGCATCAGTTTCTACAATGCCGGAGTCGCAGGCGTGCATGCGCTTGCCTATCCGCTCGGTGGTCAATTTAAGTTATCGCATGGTGAGTCGAATGCAGTACTTCTCCCATATGTCTATGCGAAAATTTGGCCATCCTGTATTGATAAACTGGTTGAAGTATCTAAAGTAATCGGTGTTTTCAATGAAAATCATTCTAATCGCGATTTGGCGCGAAAAGTAGTAACTGAATTGTTTAATTTAATTGAGGATCTGGAACTTCCAACGAGTCTTGCTAATTATGGAGTAACTGAAAATGACGTGGATTCTCTGACCGACAATGCAATGAAACAAGTAAGGTTACTTGGCAGAAGTCCGATGAATTTATCACGGCAAGCAATTCACGAGATATATTCCAATGCTCTTAAAGGGAATTTAACATTTTGATAGGAGTTGAAAACATGGCACAACCTGTAATCGTTTCTGCTGTCAGAACAGCAATAGGAAGACGAAATAAAGCTTTTAAAAATATGCATCCCGCCGAATTCGGTGCGAAGATAATTCGGGAGGCGGTTAATCGTTCAGGAATCGATGACAAAGAAATCACGGATGTAATTATGGGTAACTGCCTTTCGAACGTTGGTAATATGGCAAGGTATGCAGCCTTAGAGGGCGATTTACCTACTACCACGCCTGGTCTTACGATTGATCGACAATGCGGTTCAGGCATTAACAGTGTTGTCTTGGCTGCTCAAATGATTAAAAGTGACGGAGGCGTCTATGTGGCTGGCGGCATAGAAAGCATGTCAAAAGAGCCTCTTCAAGTAGATAGTCAAGCCTACAAACTTCTTGACCAATTGGTATTTCAAAACAGGGATTTAAGCCCGGAATGGATTGGAAACCCACCAATGGGGATTACGGCCGAAAACATTGCGGAGAAATATGAAATAACCGCGGAGAGACAACATGAGTATGCGCTAGTAAGTCAGAAAAGGATGAAGAATGCGGTAGATCAGGGGCGATTTAATGAACAGATATTGCCTATTGAAGTAGAGATGGATGATGGTCAAACCGTTATTTTCAATAAAGACGAACATCCGAGACCAGATATAACTATTGAGCAACTGAATATGCTAAAACCAGTATTTAAGAAAAATGGAACAGTTACAGCTGGTTCATCATCAGGCATAAATGATGGAGCAGCTGCTCTTGTCTTAATGGATGATGTAGAAGCGAAACGACGGAATTTGAATCCTCTAGCCAAAATTGTCTCATATGCGGTGGCGGGAGTGGATCCCAACTTAATGGGAATGGGGCCTGTACCAGCGACAAGGATGGCCCTCAAGAAGGTTGGTTTAACAGTTGAAGATATGGATTTTGTAGAGTTAAATGAAGCATTTGCGGTGCAAGTGTTGGCCTGTGCCGAAGAACTAGGATTGGATATAAACAAACTAAATGTTAATGGAGGGGCAATAGCGCACGGTCATCCGATTGCGGCGACTGGAGCTATTTTGGTTACAAAAGCAATTTATGAGCTGAAAAGGACAGATGGAAAGTATGCGTTAATTACAGCTTGTATTGGCGGCGGACAAGGGATTGCATTAATTATTGAAAATGTGAAAGAGGAGGAGTGATTAGTATGCATAAAGTTGCGGTTATTGGGGCCGGAGCAATGGGTTCGCAAATTGCGATGGTATGCGCGCTTGCAGGTAAAGAAACAGTTCTAACCGATCTATCTTCTGCAGCTCTCGATTTGGCTGAAAGTTCACTGAAAGAACAAATTGGAAAGCGGATCAAAAAAGGAAAACTTACTGAACAACAGGCCACTGACGCATTTGCCTTGCTCACCATAACTGCTTCTCTTGAAGAAGCAACTGAAGATGCGGATATTATCATTGAGGCAATCGTTGAAAAATTAGATGCGAAGCGGGAACTGTTCTCGAGATTAAATGGCATTGTAAGGTCGGACGCTATATTGGCAACAAACAGTTCAACTATTGTGAGTTCTAAGCTAGCAGACGTAATAGATGAACCGGCCCGTGTTTGTAATCTGCATTTCTTTAATCCAGCGCTTGTCATGGAGTTAGTGGAAGTCGTTCAAGGACCTCATACGTCGGAAGAAACGGCATCCAATGTGTACAAGTTTGCACAAGATATTGGAAAGACACCTATTAAAATGGAGAAAGAAATCTTTGGCTTTGTCACGAATCGAATTGTAAATACCTTATTTGACGAAGCAATTTTTCTTTACGAAAACGGTTATGCAACAATTGAAGAGATTGATACAGCATGCAAAAAAGGATTGAACCATCCAATAGGACCGTTTGAATTAATGGACTTAACAGGAATCGATGTCAATTATTTAATTCGTGAGATGCAATACGAAGAAACAGGCCGCCAAGAACACAAGCCGCAACAATCGCTTCGTCTGCTATATGAGCAGGGACATTACGGCAAGAAAACTGGTAAGGGCTTTTATGAATATTAACAAGGAGTGAGGACATGTATCAAAATCTTTCCACGGCTAATGTAGATGGTGTGGGAGTCATTGAGATTAGGAGACCCGAATATTTAAATGCGCTTAACACCCAATGCATTCAAGAGATGAAGCAAGCGCTACATGATTTTAGAGTGGATCCTGCCGTTAAAGTCGTGCTTTTTAAAGGAGCAGGGACCAAAGCGTTTATTGCAGGGGCGGACATTGAAGAGCTACGGGATTTAAATTCGATTGAAATGCTTGATTCAAATGGAATGCAGGATTTTTTTAATGAGATTGATCGTTTTGAAAAACCGACAATTGCTATGATTCATGGATTCGCACTTGGGGGAGGGTGTGAATTAGCACTTGCTTGTGATATCCGACTGGCTTCGAAGGAGGCGAAATTCGGATTGCCTGAATTGAACTTGGGAATCATTCCGGGTGCCGGCGGTACTCAGCGCTTATTACTCCATATCGGTTTGGGAAATGCACTCTATTATACAATGTCCGGCAAGATGATTGATGCGGATCGAGCCCTTCAAATCGGACTAGTGAGTGAAGTGATGGAAGCGGAAGCGCTTGAAGAAGAAGCTTTAGCACTCGCCAACAGAATGAAATCTAAAGGTCCGCTAGCTTTACGATTATCAAAAATGACAATTAAAGCCCAATCGCAAGCGGTTACACACAACGGATTGATCATTGAAAAACTTGCTCAATCAATTCTCTTTTCAACGGAAGACAAAGAGGAAGGAATGTCTGCTTTCATGGAAAAAAGGAAACCGGAGTTTAAATCCAAATAAGGGGGAAGCGTGGATGGGGAAAAACACGTTCTTTAGTATGTCGAAGTATAAGCTCGTCAGTATGATAATTATAATTATCGTATCAATCATCTCTTTAAGTTCCTATATGTACAGCACTGTTAACAATGGAACAACTTTAATGAACTGGTTTTTAGTGGGGGTTATGCTTCTTGTATTTGTGGTCATGGTGATTGAAAACATTATTACAAAAAATGATAAGTGACTGTTAAAGAAGGGGTGAGATGAAATGGTGATATCGGTTGTTGTTTTGGTATTGTATTTGGCATTATGTATAGGAATTGGGATTTATGCTAATCGAGCACAACGCGCGGGGACCGCACATGATTATTTGACTGGCGGAAGTAACGTAGGGTTCTTTGTAAACGGTGTTGCGATATTTGCAGCATTTGCAACTGGGGGAACAATGCTTGGAAATATGGGTCTTTCCTATGTAGGGGGATGGGGATATATTACTGCTTACAATGCAGGTGTAGCAGTTGGCTATCTCATTACTGCATTCTTTATCGCGAAAGTTTTTCGGAATATGAATGTTTCTACTGTTCCAGAATTTATTAGGGAACGATTTAACAATAAGACGTTGAACATCATTGTTCCTTTAATCCTCATTGGAACACTTACAGCTTATCTAGTGGCACAAATGAAAGTAGGAGGTCTCCTTGGAGAGCGCCTTTTCAATATTCCTTATACTTGGTCAGTAGTTTTGATTGGCGCAGTCTATATTTTCTATACGGCATATGGCGGTATGAAAGCAGTAACGTTAACAGACTTTTTGCAGGGGCTCATCATGATAGCTGTAGTTCTCGTGACTGGGGTTGTGGCGGTCACCAAAGGAGGCGGAGTTGGCAACCTTTATTCTCTAGCTCAGGAAATTTCGCCACAGTGGACGCAGACGACAGCTTATCCGCACATTGCTTATATCGGCGGCTTTCTTGTATGGGCTTCGGTTCTCGCGATTCTGCCTCACACAGTCATGCGGATCTTTTCTGCGAAGAATGAGCGTACTGGTCGTGCTTCCTTGACTCTTGGTGTTGGGATGTATATTATCACGTCAATTTTCACCTGTATCCTTGTAATTGCATTGACAATAATACTTAACAATGGAGCGGCATTGCCAGATAATGATGCAGCATTTCTATTGTTCCTAGACCAAGCAGTCCCTGATATTGTGAAAGCGATTGCTTATGCGGGAATTTTTGCAGCAGTAATGTCGTCAGTTAGTGCAATGCTACTAGCTCTAGGTGCTGCACTTGCATATGACTTGATTGGAACGTTGAAGCCTGACTTCTCTGAAGAAAAAAAGCGGAAACTTGTTCCTCTGTCTATAGTAGGATTTGGGATTCTAACACTCTTGCTCTCAATGAATCCACCGGAACTTTTGACATTGCTTTACTCAGCAGCTATGGGTCTGCTAGCTTCTTCACTGTTCTTCCCTGCAATTCTCGGAATCTGGTGGAAACGGATGAACAATGCCGGTGCGCTAGCGGGTACATTGGCAGGGGCTATCAGTTATCTTATTTTGCTTTGGGGCTTTGAAATGCCTCCACTTTCTGAAATTGCTGTGTCACTTCCGACATCGCTTCTGTTCTCAATTTTGTTTTCACTAATGACTGCTCCACCAACTAAGGAACAAATGAGAAGAATTACAATTGCACACGAAAGAGAATATACAGCTGAGGATGAGAAACAGGGAGCGGAGATAGGGTGAACATCACTAAGAAGATTCCAATCGTGGAGTCCCATCTATTGTTACCGCTTATGTGGGAAGGAGACTTGGAGCTTCATACCAATCGGGAGAAGATGAGTAAATCGAGGTTTAAGGATGCGATTCTTCATGGTGACACGGTGTTGAGTATAGCGATTCAACTTGTTCTTGAGGAGGGCCGAGGTTGGGTGGATATAAGCTCTTTTTCGGCCTCCTATAGAAAAAGTGTATCAGTCGGAGATGAACTATATGTTGTTTATCACCCACGAAATAGTGATTCCCATAGGAAACAAATTGATTTTGAAGCGATTAATCAGAGAGATGAATTGATTTTAAGTGGAAGCTTCTCTGTTACAGGGGGGTGGACAATTGAAAAGCTTTATCAAAGCTAAGCGATCTCTTGGGCGTACCGTCTTAAAAGAAGATTGTATTTTGTTTGCTGAATTAGTTGGTATCGATTTGGAAGGGAAAAATGCTGAAAAGGTTGATTCGAGATTAACCTTGATGATTGCAGTGGGCTTGTTGAACCGTACATTTAATCTTGAAGAAGATTTAGCAGCAGTGATCGGGCAAGATTGGTCTTTTCATAAACAAATGGAGATTGGACAAACGCTGTATGTGAAATACGGATTGTTTAGGAAGGAGAAAACAGAGAAGCCGATATATATCGTCGAAGTGTCATTACATACAGAAGATGGTGTTATTGGCGAGGGACATTGGACTTTATTACTAAATAGAGAAATTGAGGTGGATGTAAATGTTTGAGGGATTGATTGAACCACGTGTCTCGGAAACCGATGGTGTCGGTCATATTAACAATACATTCGTACCCGTATGGTTAGAAGCTGGCCGGAACGAATTATTTAAATTATTTACGCCGGATCATGATTTTAAGAACTGGCGAATGGTTATCGTAAAGACAACCATTGAATATAAAGACCAACTTTATTTTGGAGATTTCGCTCAGACCAGATGCTATATAAAAAGGATAGGAACTACAAGTCTTGTTCTTTATGAGGAGATTTGGCAAGGAAATCGAAAATGCGTAGAAGCTGAAACAATCTATGTTAACTATAATCAAAATGCAAAGAAAGCTGAACCAATTCCAGAATCTATCAGGATAGAATTGGAAAAGCATTATTGGGAGGAGAAAACTGATGTCAAAGAAGGTAGTGTTTGAAAAACATGGAGCCATCGCAAAAATTATACTTAACCGACCAGAATCTTTGAATGCATTAGACAACGATATGATTGCTGATATATTGCTATATCTTAAACAATCAAAACAGGATGACGAGATCCGCGTAGTATGCCTAAAAGGAATGGGTAAAGCATTCTGTGCGGGAGATGATCTTATAGATATGGGAACTGAAGAAAACCCAAATCCATCCAATAAGCTGACGGAGTATATGGATGGATACCCGGCGATTGTCAAAGCGATGAGAGCATTGGAAAAGCCAATAATTGCACAGGTTCATAAGTATGCTTTAGGTGCAGGGCTTGAAATTGCTCTTGCTTCCGATTTCATTATCGCTTCAAAAGAAACAAAGTTCGGTTTGCCATTTGTATTGCGTGGGCTTTCTTCAGGCACAGTTCTTCTGCAAGAACAACTGGGTTATCATTTAGCGGCTCGTTATTTATATACGGGTGATATGTTTTCAGCAGAAGATGCAAAAAGCTGGAATTTACTTTATAAGGTAACTGAACTTAATGAGTTGGAAGAGACAACTGCAGAACTGGCAGAAATTCTTGAAAAAAGCGCTACTCGGGCAATAGGATTGATGAAAACAGCTATGCATAAAAGTAGAAATATAGGGTTGGAAGAGGCTCTTCAAGTACAAGTATATTCTACTTTAGGATCTTTCCATACTGAAGATTACAAAGAAGGAGTACAATCGTTCATGGAAAAAAGGAAGTCAAACTTTGTAGGGAAGTGAGGAGATTATAATGAAAAATCAGCCCCTTTATGAATACCTAGTACATCACTCGATACAAAATCCTAAAAAGATTGCAATCAATTTTTATGGTTATGAAATTACATATGACAGACTGATAAAAGAAATAGATCAGATGGCCAATTATCTATATTCGCTATCAGTCAGAAAAGGAGAAACAGTGGCTGTATTTATGCAAAATTCACCACAATACGTTATTTCATACTTTGCTGTTCAGAAACTTGGGGCTACTGTTGGGCCATGCAATCCGATGTTTAAAGAAATGGAACTTGAATATCAACTTAGGGATCTTGAGGCCAAGGTGTTAATAACAACACCTGACCTTTATCCGGTATTTGAAAAAATTAAAGATGACACAGAGGTTAGTGAAGTGATTTTAGCAAACTACTCGGATTATCTAAATGAAAAAAGCGATCCGCAATTTCCTGAAATCATTTCTAATAAAACTTATCCAGAAACCCAGCAATGGAAAGATGTCATGAAGATGTCTATCCCCAAAATGGAAAGAACGGAAATTAATATGAAGGAAGATATTTCATTAGTGATTTATACATCGGGTACTACAGGATCACCTAAAGGAGCTCAGCTAACATTTAAAAATACGGAATTCAAGTCTTGGTGTGTGGCTGAGAACTTTAAGTTCAGTCAATCTGATGTTTTCGTATCAGTGATGCCACTATTCCATATTGCTGGAAAGCTAGTAGGAATGACTGCTGCTTTAATGGCTGGAGGAACAGTGGTTATCATGACAAGATTCAACTCAGAATCGATGTTGAGAATAATTGAAAAGTACAAAGCGAGTGTTCTTTACACAACGACTCCGATGAACACTCAAATGATGGAAACTACTCTATTTAAAAAAACCGACTTCAGTAGTTTGCGTTTGAATATTGTTACCAGCTTCGGGATTCAAATTTCAAAAGAGATTTCTGATCAATGGGAAACAGTTACCGGCATTCCGCTAATGGAATTCGCTTACGGAATGAGTGAGACACATACCGGGAATTCCTTAATGCCTCCGGAAGCTATCAAATATGGAACGGTAGGAAAACCGACATTCGAAACGGACATTAAGATAGTCAATCCTGAAAACTTGGACGAAGAATTATCAATTGGTGAACAGGGGTTAATTCTCCTGAAAAGTCCAAGTGTGTTCAAAGGCTATAGGGGAAAGGAAGAAGAAACGCAAAAAAGTTTCCATAATGGATATTTCAATACAGGAGATATCGGGAAGTTTGATAGCGATGGATATCTGTATTTCTTAGGTAGGGAGAAGGAAATGATTAAATGCTCCGGCTATAGCGTCTATCCTGAGGAAGTGGAGAAAATGCTCATTCAACATGAAGATATAAGCCAGGCTGCAGTCATTGGTGTTCCAGATCCTATTCGGGGAGAGTCTGTTAAAGCATTTATCGTCTGCTCAAACAGCAGTGATCTTACCAAGGAAGAAGTTATCCGATGGGCAAAAGAGAGAATGTCTGCTTATAAATATCCACGTGAAGTAGAGTTTTTAGATGAGTTGCCAAAGACAAGTTCAGGTAAAGTCTTAAGAAGAATGTTGAGGCAGGAGGAAAGTTGTACGTAACATTACAGTGATTGGATTCTGAATAGGATAGCTATCAGAAATGGAAAAGAGGTTTTTTCGTGCGACAGAAACTATATATTGACGGCGAGTGGGTCGATGGAGAAGACTTTATCGCTATTAACAAGCCGTATGGAATGGAGAAGTTTGCAGAAATAGCAAATGCTTCCCCGGAACAAGTGAAACGGGCAATCAATGCTGCAAAACAGGCACAAAAGACTATGAAAACAATGACTAATCTTGAGAGAGCTAGAATCCTCAATCAGATTTCAGTACGACTTCAAGAAAGAAAAATAGAAGCCGCTGAAGTAATTGCGATGGAATCAGGGAAACCGTTCAAACATGCCTTGGCTGAAATAGAGCGTACAATTGAAACATATCAATTCGGAGCTGAAGAGGCAAAAAGATTGATAGGTGAAATGATACCGATGGATGCAGCCCTAACCGGCAGGGGACGGGTGGGTTATACCATAAAAGAGCCAATAGGAACTATCGGCGCCATTACACCTTTTAACTTTCCACAAAACTTAGTTGCCCATAAAGTTGCCCCTGCAATCGCTGCGGGCAATTCGATTGTCCTAAAGCCTGCCACTCAGACAGCGCTGTCTGCATTGTTACTTGCGGAGATTATAAATCAGACAGATCTTCCGGCAGGTGCATTTAATGTGGTAACAGGCAATGGAACCCTAGTCGGAGATATATTAGTAAAAAGTGAAGAAGTTGACATGATTACTTTCACCGGAAGTACAGTGGTGGGTAAGTCAATTCTTAAAAATGCTGGATTGAAAAAAGTTTCTTTAGAACTAGGCTCTAACGCAGGAGTTATCATTACGGATGGTAATAATCTAGAAAGAATTGCAGAACGATGTGTGAGCGGTGCATTCTCCAATCAAGGACAGGTTTGCATTTCATTACAACGAATTTATGTCTTGGAATCACTGTATTCAGATTTTATACGTGTTTTCCACGAAAAGACCAGAGAGTTGATAATAGGTGATCCACTCTCTCCAGATACAGACGTATCTGCGATGATCACGCCGAAAGAACAGTCACGTGCATTGGAATGGATTGAAGAAGCACAGCAATATGGAGCAGAACTTGTTAGCGGGGGGATTATAGAGGAAGAAGTCCTTCAACCCACCATTCTTGTAAACGTTCCAAAGAAAGCAAGATTAAGTTGTCAGGAAATTTTTGCCCCAGTAGTTATGGTAAATAAAGTGTCTACACTTGAACAAGCGATTGAAGAGATTAACGATTCCATATATGGCCTACAGGCGGGGATTTTCACACAGAAAATAAGTGAGGCCTTCTATGCCCAAAGCCATTTAGAAGTAGGTGGGGTTATCATAAATGATATCCCGACATACAGGGTTGACCAGATGCCGTATGGAGGTGTCAAGGAAAGTGGAAATACGAAGGAAGGCATTAAATATTCAATAGATGAAATGACACAAAGCAAGCTAGTAGTATGGAATAACAGTTGATTCAAGAAATAAGTGCAGCAAGCTGTCATAGAAGAAAAGCTACCATGACGGCTTGCTTTTTATTGAAACTTCCGAATGACGTTGTATCGCTGTTTTACTGTTAACTCTCGCCAAATCGACATAGTAAAAATGACTAATGTACTTTCACCCTATGATTGTTGCTCATTATACCTCCTCCTCGAATTATAATTTGTGCCTCGCAACACAATCATTTCGGACAATAAAACCCATCAGCCGGCGTATCAAACAACATAAAAGTATCCTTGTAAGCACAATCGAAATGGAGTCGAGATGATTAATTGCATAAACTGCAAAAAGGGAGCCAATCATGTCTTTTCACGATTGGCTCCCTGTTAATGTCCTTGCATCTGTCTGCTTAGAAAGGAATAAAGTTTAGATTTTATCTTCGGCAATGAGTTGGGTTACTTCTAGAAATCGGTCAACGTCTTTAGCGGTGTGGCAATGGATTGGGGAGACGCGCACGATGGCATCAAGGTCGACTGCTTCTAGAATTCTTCTCGAATAGTGGCTGCTCGATTCTCTGGCAAATAACAGGATGTTATGGTTGCCGTATTTTTCAACTGCCTTCGCACATGAGATATTGTCGAAGGTTAGTGCCAATATGAGATCTTGGCTGATGCCGTTCGCTTCCTCAAAGTGAACTTTTACGTTTGGCATCTGTTTTGTTCCAGGTCTTCCGGCTGTCCCATTCAATAACCGATTGAGCAGCGCTTGTTCTTGCAAATGGATTCTATGCATCCCTTCGACAATCAATGTTCTTCTATCTGTACTAGATGTGTAGAAAGCTCCAATTTCACAAATGTAGTCTATGACTTTGGTGAATGCTGCGAAATTCGCAGGTGTCGGGCTGCCCACATTCCAATTATCCTTATCGGTTGCTAGCAATCGATGGTGGGGGAATGAAGCGACGCGATCAGATAGATATGCAAAGCCGACTCCGCGATTACCGAACATTTTATAAGGGGCGATATTGAGTGCATCTATTTTCCAGGCATCGACATCGATCACCCCGTGTGGTGCGCCTTGTACTGCATCAACGACGATATAAGCTGATGGATTTTTCTCTCGGATTGCTTTGGCATATTGCTCGATATTGTGCATTGCTCCTGTAATATTGGACGTCAATATAATAGAGACTAGTACTGTCTCATCATCTATCAACGCTAAAATATTTTCTAAAGGTATACTTCCGGATTCCGGATCTGCTTCAGCCACGCGAAGCTCGTGATTATATTGCTCCGACGCGAACTGACATGCATCATAGGAAGATGGATGCTCAATTGCTGTTGTGACGATATTGCCGTTTTGTTTAGCGGCTGCGATGGTAGTGACCATTTCGAACATTAATTTGGAGGCAGTCAATGCAGTCGCGATTGATCCGTCTTTTGCATTCAGAAATAATCGGATATCTTTCGTACCATCTTCTATGGCTTTCCGGATATCCAGTGCTATATCATGAGTCCGTTCTGGGCAATCAGGTAAGGATGACATTTTTGCCTGCGCTTCAACGGTTGATTTTAAACGGAGCGACCCACCTGCATTTTCGAAGAATAGACGTTCATTTCCATTCGGATTCTCATTCAAGTATAGAAACTGGGAGGTGATTTTCTTTTGTAATTCATGGTTGAAAAACTCTGCATTTCTTTCTGGCAATATGGACACAACCTTTCAATGATTAAAAGACTTCTTCTGTATCTGTTTTGGTTTCGAGTTTGTTGTTTTTCGCATTGAAGACTTCTTCATCTAAATCATCCGTTTTCTTTGCAACGATCGTGGTGCCGGTCAAGTCTCCTGCAATGTTAATTGTAGTATGTCCCATATCGATTATTGGCCAAATTGCGGCGAGTATCGGGATGATGAGTAATGGCATTCCCAATGCTTCCAATAGGACAATCGACATGACAATTCCTGCTCCGCGAACACCGGCTGCCCCTATCGATAGGACCAATCCTAGAAGAACAAATTGGAGAATCATCCCGAATGTAATATCGATTCCATATAGGTTCGCAGCGAATACCGAGATGACACCGATAGCAACAGCGAAACCATCCATATTTGCAGTAGCGCCGAATGGTATTGTGAAACCAGCAGTTCTTTCTGATATTCCCATGTTCTTTTTCGTTACTTGAAGTGACACGGGAATTGTTGCTGAACTTGTTGAAGTTGTAAAAGCGAACAACATTGAAGGATAGATATTCTTGTAAAACTGGATTGGATTTAATCCTGTCGTGATTTTTAATAGGATTGGATAGACTAAGAGCAGTATAAGCACTAATGCAATGTAGTCAGCGATGACAAATTTAACTACAGCTGAGAGCATGTCCGAACCGAACTTACCGACTAAATTAGCTAGTAGCGCAAGGATGCCATAAGGTGCAAGTTGAATAATGTAACTTGTCAATTTAAGCATGATGTTTGCGCCTTCATTTACAAACTTCGTGATTGAAGGGACTCTTTCTTCGCCAAGACTGAGCATTACGAGACCGATGATCACGGTGAAAAAGATAATTTGGATCATTTCCATATTCATTAACGATTCGAAGATGTTTTTTGGAACCCAGGACAGGAAGTGGTCTACAAAATTGAACTCGACCGTTTCGACTTTTTCCCCATGATCTAATATAGATTGAAGGCCTTTGCCGGGTTGAAGGATCAATGCTACAATCACTCCAAATGTAGTGGCGATGAAGCTAGTAATGACAAGATATCCTAGAAAGCCTCCGCCAACTTTTCCAACAGACTTGGCATCTTTCATTTTTAAAATGCCTGCGAGAATGGACGTAATGACTAACGGAATGATTAGCATTTGCAACAGTCGGATAAACAATTCTCCGAAGGGAGCAATGTATTTTACATTTTCACCTAAAATGAAACCAAGGATGATCCCCACGACACCCCCGATTGCAATTTGTGTATACAACGGTAATTTAAACCACCACTTCATATTCTTATCCCCCTTTTCTAAATACATTTGAAAGCCCTTTCATGTTTTTAGTGTAACAAGCAGTCTAAATATAGTAAAATTAAATTTAATAGAATTAAATATCAAAAGAATCGATATTTGGAGGGTATAATGAATCCAATTCAAGTTGAAACTTTTTTAACGATTGTACGATTAGGAGGTCTATCGAAGGCGGCAAACCACTTGTTTGTTTCGCAGTCAACCATCAGTCAACGATTGGAAAGTATAGAAAAAGAATATGAAGTTACGCTTTTGAACCGTGAAAAAGGTGTGAAAAGCGTTTCACTAACAAAGGAAGGAGAACGATTTTATCAAATTGCCATGAAATACGAGTCCCTTCTCGGAGAAGCTAAAAATATGAAAACGATAAGTAGTGAAACAACGATTACAATTGGGGCCGTAGACAGTGTTCATAATTATGTATTAAAGGACATTTACACATCGATCATTCATGAAATGCCAAATGTCCGGATGGCGATTCACACCCATCAATCCAATGAGATTTATGCATTAATTGTCCAAAGAGATTTGGATATCGGCTTTTCATTGCAAGAACGGATTTTGAGGAATATTCAAGTGGAGAAATTATTTGAAGAGCAAATGGTTTTAATCCAAAAGAAAAAGGACGGGGTGCCAAGCGGGAATGTGAAAAACGAGGATTTCAATCCCGCTCACCAGCTCTTTATCAATTGGGGGATCGAATATCAAATCTGGCACGAAAAGCACTGGGGCCCAACAAACAACACCCATATTCAAATTGACACACCAAAACTCCTGAAAGAGCTTTTACTGAAAGGAGATTACTGGGCAATCGTGCCAGTATCAATTGCTCGAGCACTACACACTGAAGGGTGGATAAATGTCCATCTCCTAGAAGACTCTCCCCCTTCCCGAACGTGCTACCATGTGGAACGCGAAGGCGTCAATCAATCGGTGCGCGAGCTAAGTGAATTCATCTTACAATCAAAGTCGCACATTGAGGAGATTGTGAGGCCTTGGTGGTAGACACCGTTTTTTTCTCCGCAACCAAGAATCCACTACGTTCATTTGGCAAGGATAAAGTTGAATTGTATAATAAAGACATGAATTGCCGGGAGCAAGTGTTGGAGAGGAGTGAAATGGATGGTTGGGAGAAATGATCCTTGTCCATGTGGTAGCGGGAAGAAGTATAAAAAATGCTGTGCTTTGAAGCAGGAGCAGTCGATTGACAGTATTGCTGAGAATGAAATTGATGGGTTGGTCGATGGGTACTTCAGATCCGTTTTCCAGACGCCAGATATGATAAGTGAATTTGAGAACTATAAACGGGTTTGGTCGAAGTCGCTTGCTGATGTAGAGAAGCCGGACAGTTGGGAAAACGTAGTGTTCGAAACGTATATCTTCCTGGAACGGGAAGATTTGTGGAATCGTTACTTGATGAAGATGCTGAACGGCCCGATACACACGCGTACACGAAAGATGTTGGGGGGGTGGCAGGAGCCGATATTGGTATTAGCGAGACTCACGGAGATTTCAGATGATCTTGTGTCAATGGAGCAGGTGCTGGAACACGGGACTTATGAATTTCGGATGAAGCCGGAAATGAATCTGCGTACAGGCGGCTACGTTTTTGGTTTTGCGTTGCCGGATGAACGTGTAGTTGAACGGGGAGTCGAATTCATAAGCGGATTTGACTACGTTTGGAGTGAAGACGGTCAGTTGACGGAAGAGGCAGAGGCGTTGGCGGAAGCGAGCGGTTTATCGGACAGCAGGGAGTTTTACCGCAAACATGCCGTTGATTTATACAAGATTGTCTTGAAATGGGCAAGCGTACCGGTTTCTGCAAGACTATCTCCGGAACAGCGGGAGGCGTGTGACCTTCTATTGAAGGAACTGGGCGCAATTGAAGCTGATACAATGACATTGGAGTTCGCAGAGGGAATCTATGTAAGCTATTATGTCGCAAAAGCGCCGAATGTCCGAAAACATGAAGGCGTGGCGGCGGCTGTCTTTTTATTGCTCAATGAAATGCTAATGCTGGACGACGTTTATTTCACACAGGCGGACATCGCCAAAATGTTCGGAGTCTCCGTCTCTTCAATGAAGAAACACATGAATCCTTTATATGAGCTGTTGGATGAAATAGAACAGACATCAGGACAAGCCACACCTGCTTTTGCTTATTACGTCGGCACATTGCCGCGCGTGACGGAAAGAGCGAACTGGGAAATGTACTGCATGGCAGAGCGGCAGGCGTTTGAGACATTGGAAGAGGCGCAACAGTTTTTCGGTGCCCATATGAATGAGCCTTTCATTCCGCAAACGGCGCAAGAGAAGGCGCAGGCACTTTGCTATGATGCATATGAAAAAGTTGGCGAACATGTGAAGGTCCGTGAATTGGCTCGAAAGGCACAGGCGCTTGACCCCGGCAACGTCGATGCCACGCTATTGCTTGCACATACCGAGGAGTCGTTTGCCAAAGCGGAGCGTCATATGAAGAAGGCTATCCAGTTAGGCGAAACGACATTTGATCCGACGGTCGACAATACGTGGTTTCTTGTGACAAACCGGCCCTACTTGCGTGCGCTGTTGACATACGGCGTCGAGTTGTATGAAGAAGGAATCTATGAAGAGGCCTCGGAATACTTCGGGAAACTTCTTGAAATTAATCCGGATGACAATCAAGGCGTCTGTAATATAGCGATTGCGAATTACTTGAAATCCGGTGAATTGAGTAGAGCGAAGAAGCTATTGGATGCCTATGATCCGGTGGAAGAAAGCGATCCTGTACATTCCTTTTTGCTGTGGCGTTATGAATATATGAAAGCCAATGAGGCTTGGACGCCGAAAGTTGAAAAGCTCTATCAAGACGCATTGGGTAAAAATCCTTACGTCGAAACATTGCAGCAAGAGGACCTGCCCAAACTCGGATACCCACGCAGTTTGGATGTCGAACCGGGGAGTATAGACGAAGCGATGTATATTTGGTCGCTTATTTAATTGGCGAAGCTGGCTAGGGCACTCACGGAATTACCGGGGGTGCCTTTTGACTGTCGTATCACAATGAAACTGGTTCGCAACACAAGAAAGCAGACCTGCAAGACAATCAAACTAGCCCGCAACGCAATGAAACGCCTGCAACACAATTAAACTGGTTCACATCGTAATGAACCTACCCCGCAAAGCAATAAACGCTGCATGCAACACAACGAAACCAGCCCGCATCGAAATATAACAGAATCATCTAGGGCAATAAAACCCCTCAATGGGCGCATCAAACAACATAAAAATATCCTTGAAATACGTCTCGTCCACCAACTTATCCAACACACCTTTAAAATACCCCGGCAAGTTGCGGATCACCTTCTTTTTAGTCGCCATCACAGTGATCGTCAATGCACGAAAAGCAAGGTCCTCGAAAACTTGTCCATCATTTTTATAAATATCATATTTCAACATGCGCCCAGAAATGGCCCTGTGAATACCGAAGAATTCACGGGCTAATTTTGTGTCACCAATTGTTCCGGCAAGTAGATTTTTCATTCGACTGAACAGACTTGTGGATAACTTTGACTGGTCCGCAGGAGACGTGTAGTTAAGATCTTTAGCTTTTAAAAGAGATTTAGAAAGTAGAGCTTCGTCTTTGGAATTTTGTTCGTTTTCCTCGTTGTCATGCGGTTTCTGGTCATCGTCCCGGTTGTTCATTTTCCCATGGTCATTGAAGGGTAAAATAATGTAAATGTTAGCGCCGAGTCCGCTCATGACTGGACGGATGTAGTGTTTCTTTTCGATGATTTCGAGTTTGACGAGTTTCCGGATGGCGCGTCGAACTGTGATGTTTGATTTCCCAGTGGCTTCTTCGATCGTTCCGTGCTTCAAATGTGCCGCACCGTATTTCACGGAATAGCGGCGGATGATGTCGAGTACTTGGCGATCCGATTTTGTCAGCTCGTCCCAGTGGCGTTTAGCGTGCATTTCGGCTGCTTCATCCATTTCTGCGATTGTGTTGAATTTTGAGTAGTTCTTTAGGTAGTGTGTCATTTTTAATTCCCCCTTTACCCTCTATATAGATAGGAGAGGTCAAAAGGGATACTGGAGAATAAAAATAATTTTAGGAATGAGTAAAGACCACCCTTCCGAGAGATTTGCGGGAATGGGTGGTTATTTACGTGGAAAAAAATAAGGCCAATTTTGTAGTTTTAAACTGTTTATTGGAGAAAAAGGCGGTTTTTTTCCTGAAAGTAGTGGAATCCCCAGGGAGAATGAATTTTCTCGTTCGGTGAACAATTCAATGAATCGGTACGATGAAATCACCCGGGAATACAAGGAATCATGCATGATCAGAAAGAGTTCACCATGCAGGAATTTGAACATGTTTTAGCGCAATATGAACCGATGATTTCACACATTATCCGAAAGTTGAATATTTACCGTGACCATGTACAGTACAGGCAAGTCGGCAGGATTGCGTTATGGCAAGCTTGGGAACGGTTTGATACGGAGAAGGGGGACTTCACGCCATTTGCATACCGGAGTATTCAAGGTGCAATGCTGGACGAATTGAAGCGTGAAACCCGTTTCGAAGAACGTTTTATGCCTGTGATTGATGATGTAATCATTGATCGTTTAGGAGCGGAGGAAAAGCGGGAACATGATGGGCTCCTTGAAGTGATTGGACAACTGGAGCCACGCGAGAAAGCGTTTATCCAATGGTCTTTTGTCGAACAATGCAGCTTGGCAGAGTGCGCAGAACGAGCGGGCATCTCAGTTGCAGGAGTAAAGAAGAGAAGGGAGAGGATGATGAAGAGGCTGAGGGAGATGATGAAAGTAGCAGTGCCGTAACCGTTTGTGGAAAGAAGTGGACTACAGTCGATGTAGTTCACTTTTTTTTCATTTGTAAAAGTTGTCCCTCATAGCCGGTGTCGACAGAAAATGAGGGTTTTCTTTGAAAATCAACATAAAAAACGACCAGATTGCTGTACTTTGTGGACTATTAATAAATTTCATTATATACTAAATATGGTGTTAAGAGGGAAGATTTTACTATGTCTGATGCTAGGGGAATAAGACTAGAGAACCTCCATCCACTAAATGAAAGCGCCTACAATTATGCAGTATAAGGGATGAATCGTTGGCCTTGAAGGAGGTGAGTGAAGTGTGATTCGATTATTATATGGAAATCCCCAGGTGCGACACGTCCGGCAAGACATACACCTGAGGAACCGCGTTGGAGTAAACCAACCTATCGTTAGTATACTCCTTCTTACGATAAATCGTAAACTATTAATAACGAGGGGGAGTTTGGGATGAGGACGGATTACTCAATTTTCATGAAACGAAACACGTTGGCTTATGTTAGCGAGTATAACGAAGTGGGGAAGCTGGTGACAGACATCTGCACGACAAATGGCGTATACCGGGTCGATATGGAACCAATCAAACTGATTGATAAAGTATTGAAGACTTACGGGTCCAGCTATATAGGGGCGAAAGAAAGTTCAAAATTCCACTTAGGTGATATTGACATGGCGCCTTTAGTAATCGGCGGTGCTGAAGGCGTGTACTTATTTCCAAGTGAATCACCGGCAAGCCATAAGTGCGTATGGTTTGCACTGCATCACGTAGCGCATTATAAGGAAATTGATAAGAAAAATACGGCGGTGTATCTAACCAATGGTCTCGTGTTGACAGTGGGTGTGAGCAAGTCCTCCTTTGAGAGGAGATTGTCTAGCGCAACTCGGTTAAGGGTTAAAATGGAAGGGCAGCACCTAGGTTATCGATCCTATGACATAGAAGTGGACTATCAAATGGTGCGTGAATTGAAAGGCTACACGTACAGAACGAAAAGGCAAAATGAATAGAGAGTATGTTATGGCAGCAAGGGATTGGAAAGGAATCGGGAAATGAATAAGCATTCCACCTGGCTAACCTATTCTCCTGTGAGTTGGCTTCATTCATGGTTGGAATGTTTTAAGTAATTCCGGTATGTGTGAACTGAGAAAAATGAAAACCGTGTACGTCCAGAGTTATGGATGTGCACGGTTTTCATTTTGATGATTGCCGATAATTTAAAAATGAAGAAATGGGCTGACTTTCATAAACGCCAAACCTATTTAAAGAGTTGAAACATATCTTCCTCATCTATGAAATCCATAAATGCCTTTACAGTATAGTACTTATCGGATTCTTTCGAGCCATATAACCATGTCTCCCGTTGTAATGGCTCACCCAAGTGGTTTGTCATCGGCTTTCGCCAAAGATGTTTTTCCTTGGATAGTCCCAACTCAGTCAAAATCGCATAGCCGAGTCCTGCCCGGACGATTTCGAGGCAAACGTCCCCGTTATCGACTTCCATTGTAATATAAGGAGGCTTTTGAAAGCTTTTCGACCACCATACATCAATCATCGATTTCAAGGATTGATTCGTCTTATAATTGATGCGAGGAAGCAGTGGCAAGTTTTCAATTTCCACTTCTTCCTTATTGACGAGGTAAATCGTCTCTTTTGTAAGGAATTTCTTGAAATGCAACCATTCCAAATCTTCACGCAAAAAAGCAACATGAATCTTTTCGTTTATTAACAGGTCAGTCAAGTATGGACTGAAGCCAGTTAATACATGGGGCTCCACTTCGGGATATTTCTTTAGGAATTTCGACAATAGATCCGGTAATACGTATTGCGCCACCGCATTTGAAGCTCCTATGTAAATCTTTCCCTTTATGCGTGATGACATTGAAAGCACTTCTTCTCTTGCGTTTTGAAGCTCTTTTATCATCCGTTCAGCATAGCGGATAACATATTCACCTTGATGATTCGGTTTAATCCCCTTATTTCCTCGAATGAATAACTTCGCTCCAAATTCATTTTCAATTTTATTAACGCGGTACGTTAACGCAGGCTGGGTAATGAACAATTCCTCTGACACTTGGGATATATTTTTCCCTTCACCAATCTTCGTAAGTAAAATCCAATCTCTTTCTTCCAATAAGAATACCTCCTATATAAAAAATATTTATACAGTTGCATAAATATCGCTTAATTTAAATTATATCTCAACAAGACTATAATGGTAAAGTAACTAATCTGAATATTGGGTTGAGCAGTCGGTATCTACTATCGACGTAAATTTGTTTGGAGGTTCTGCGTATGGAAAGAAAAGTTGGAGTCATCGGCCTTGGTAACATGGGGAGCGCAATAGCAGAAAAGCTGGCGGCCCATTTTCAAGTTGTCGGTTTTGATATTGATGAAGCAAAACGGGAAGCGATGAGAGAATTTGGCGTAATGACAGAATCGTCAATTGAAGCAGTCGTCTCACAAACTGAAGTTGTCTTGTTGTCTATGCCGAAAGCATCGATTTCAAAAGGTATTGTGCAGCAAATCAGCCCTTTGATGGCAAAGGGGGCGATTATCATTGAAACTAGTACAATCCTTCCATCCGAAGTATTGGAGATGCAGGTAATAAGCATGACACACGGTGTTCGGCTTATTGATGCGGCGATTTTGGGTGGCGTCGGTCATATGAGAAGTCAGACAGCTACTTTGCTTGTAGGGGATTCAGACAATTCAGCCGCGAGCGTGATGCATGTTTTGGAAGCGATTTCAACGGAAGTCCAAATAATGGGCAGAATTGGTGCAGGCATGTCCGCAAAGATCATAAACAACGGGGTTGCCCATGCGGTAATGAGTGTAATTGTTGAATCTTCTGCATTAGCAGTGAAACTCGGAATCGAGCCGCAGAAAGTATATGAACTGCTTCGTGGAGAAACGGCATTGTTGAGACCACTGACACATCGTTACCATGAACGTATCCAAAACGGTGAGTATGCGGGCGGCATGTCGACAATAAACGCTCGAAAGGATTCAACATTGTTTTTACAGCTCGCTCAAGAGAAGGGTATCCCGTTATTTTCAGTGCAGGCGGCACATTCCGTATATGAGATGGCGATGCAAGAAGGTTTTGGAAATGAAGACTATGCCGCAATTGCGAAGCTTTGGGAACGTTGGTCAGGAATCGACTTTACAGAATAAAAGGAGGCTAACAAAATGGAACATTATAAAATGCTCATTAATGGTGAGTGGAGAGCGTCAGCTGAAGAAACTTTACCGGTTATTAATCCGTACGACAAGCAGCAATGGGGTACGATTCCTCAAGCATCCAAAGAAGATGTGGAGCTTGCAATAACGGCAGCTCAGACAGCATTTCATACGACTTGGAAAACAATGAATGGATTTAAACGTGCCAATTGCATGATGAAATTAGCAGATTTAATAGAAGAAAATGCTGAGAAATTGGCTGTACATGAGACAAAAGATAATGGTAAAGTCATTCGTGAGACAAAAAAGCAAGTTCCATTCACAGCTAGGGCGCTCCGATTTTTTGCAGGATACGCAGATAAAATATATGGGGAAACAATTCCCTTGGATAATATGAATCTATTCGATTATACGATGCGTGAGCCTGTAGGCGTTGCAGTATTGATCACTGCATGGAATTCCCCAATGCAATTGCTAATGAATAAACTAGCCCCGGCGCTTGCTGCAGGAAACTGTGTTATTGTGAAACCTTCCGAGCACGCTTCAGTTTCCACATTGTTGTTCGGAGAATTAGTCGAAAAAGCGGGATTCCCCCCTGGCGTCATCAATATCGTCACTGGTGATGGAAAAGTGGGAGAGATGTTGACAAGCTCAGAACGGGTGAACAAGATTAGCTTCACAGGCGGCACATACGCAGGCAGGTTAATAAGCAAAAGCGCTGCTGATCATTTCACACCATTGACTCTTGAACTTGGCGGCAAATCGCCGAATATCATTTTTGAAGATGCAGACTTGAAGAAAGCGGTTCCAGGAGCGATGGCCGGTATATTCGCTTCGAGTGGCCAAACATGTATTGCCGGCTCTCGCTTGTTAGTACATGAATCGATTTATGACGAAGTTGCAATGCGTCTTGGGGAACGGGTCGGTCGAATCAAACTCGGAGACCCGATGGATGAAGCGACTGAAATGGGGCCTGTCGCAAATGAAAACCAATACATGGCAATTTCAAAGATGATTGAAAACGTTGAAGCGGAAGGTGCTAGAGTGCTGATCGGCAGAGAAGGCGGATTGCCGGAAGAAGGTTATTTCATACGCCCGATGATCCTCGTTAATGTTGACAACTCAATGACGATTGCGCGAGAGGAAGTTTTCGGACCTGTACTTAGCATTATCCCGTTCAAAGATGAGGAAGATGCCATCCGTATAGCGAACGATTCGAAATATGGACTCGCCTCAGGGATCTGGACTTCAGACCTATCACGTGCCCATAGGGTGGCAAGGCAGCTTGAAGCAGGCACGGTTTGGGTGAACACCTATCGGACAAGTGCTGTCCAGGCTCCTTTTGGTGGAGTAAAGCAAAGTGGCTATGGCAGGGAACGCGGTTGGCATTCAATGCTCGATTACACACGCGTTAAAAATGTCATGATCGATTTATCAAACGACGTGCAAGATCCATTTTCAATTAATGTATAAGGGGGAGAAGTTCATGAAAAAAAGTTTAGTAATGGCAGTTATATTGGTGTTGTCTATGGCATTGGCAGCGTGCGGGAAAGAATCCAACTCTGCAGGTAAGCCGGATGCCGATTTTCCGAAAAAACCGATCACGCTGATCGTACCTTGGTCTGCAGGCGGTGGTACAGATACTGGGGCGCGTCTCTTACAACCTTATTTAGAAGATGAGCTTGGCGTAACAGTTAACGTTGTCAACAAAACAGGAGGAGGTGGCTGGGTTGGCTGGAACGAATTGGCGAATGCAAAGCCGGATGGCTATACAATCGGTCTTGCCAATTCACCGCATATCATTACAGGGTATATGAATCCCGCGTTGAAACGCGATAAGAACCTCGATGATTTTATCGGCTTAGGTATGCATGTAATCGATCCTGACATTCTTGCAATTCGCAAGGATGAAAAGCGTTTCTCGACAACCGAGGAGCTTGTTGAATATGCAAAAGATCATAAGTTAACAGTAACAGCTACTGGCGAAGGAACAGATGAGCATTTAGTCATTTTAAGCTTCAATAAAAAATATGGTACACAATTCGAAGCGGTTCATTTTGATGGTGCAGCAGAAAGCCGGGCAGCGGTACTAGGCGGACATGTAGATATACTTATTGCGAATGCAGGTGAAGTTCTTAGTTTGTACAAAGATAAGGAAATCAAAGTGCTAGGGGTTGCTTCCTCGAAACGTTCACAATTCATGGAAGACGTACCGACTTTTGAAGAAAGTGGTTTTGAAATTTATCAGGAATCATCGCGAGGGTTGATTGCCCCAAAAGGACTGGATTCAGAAGTACTTGCGAAACTTCAGGAAGCACTCGAAAAAGCCGTCAATAATGAAGAACACATTCAAAAAATGGCTGATCTTGGATATGGTGTAAACTATGAAAACGGTGATGATTACATGACTGTCTTGAAAAAGGATGAAGAAGCAGTTATTGATCTGAAAGGTTTGTTAGGCTGGGAATAATACATTTCAATAAGAGATCAACTTCAGGTTGATCCCTTATTTTGAAACAAGCGGAAGGATGTGAGCAAATATGCTAAAACAGTTGCACCATGACGTCTATGCAGGAATCGTAATTTTGGCGGTTTCAATCTATTTCTTAGTTCAGGCAAGGGAATTTCCTGAACGGGCAGCGTTGTTTCCTAATTTGATTCTTGGTCTATTCATATTCTTCGCGATTCTGTTGTTAATAAATGGAGTTCGGAAAATGGCATTACAGAAAAGAGATTTGGATGTGCCTGCCGCTGATGAGGAGGAACGTCTGACAATAAGCATGATTAAGATACCAATCCTAATATTAGTGGTCGTTACAGCATATGTTTTTCTCATTAATGTGCTAGGATTCTTCGTCTCAACTGCGCTTTTCATGGTTGGAATTTTGTATATGCTTCAATTACGTTCATTGAAAATGTATCTATTGACGATTATTTTTACATTGTTATTCATTTATCTACTGTTTGTGAAGCTGCTGCATGTATTTCTTCCGACTGGACTACTAATTTAAGAAAGGGTGCATGAAATGGATACTTCAATTATTTTAAATATCTTAGAAAACTTATTTACAGTCCAAACGTTCATTGCCCTTTTCATAGGTGTTGTCGGTGGGATTATTATCGGAGCGCTTCCTGGACTAAGCTCAACGATGGCAGTTGCTTTGCTTGTCCCCATCACATTTGGCATGGAACCAGTTGCAGGGCTTGTCATGTTGACTGCAATTTATACGTCGGCCACATACGGCGGTTCGCTCGCATCAATTTTATTACACACACCTGGTACTCCGGCTTCGGCCGCGACTGCTTTGGACGGCTATCAATTGACTCAAAGAGGAATGGCAGCAAAAGCAATTGGAATTAGTACAGTTTCATCAATGATTGGTGGTTTTATAAGTGGGGTCGCACTCCTGTTTTTAGCACCACCTCTTGCAAAGCTGTCACTAATGTTCAGTGCGCCTGAGTATTTCCTTCTCGCAATCTTCGGTTTGACAATCATCGGTTCATTATCGGGTGCATCGATGGTGAAAGGGTTGGCTTCCGGGGTGCTGGGATTGTTGATTGGAACAATCGGCATCGATATTCTGACAGGCTTCCCGCGCTATACGTTCGGCAGCGTATCTCTTGAATCCGGCATTTCGTTGGTTCCGGCGCTCATCGGTCTATTCTCTTTATCCCAAGTATTCATGATGCTAGAGAAAAAGAAGGGACCGAAGAAGGAAGTCGTAGAGCAAAAGCTCGGAAAACTGCTGCCGGAACGTGCGGATATGAAGAAAACACTTCCAACGATTTTACGGTCATCGGGTCTTGGTGTTCTTGTCGGTATTTTACCTGGGGCCGGTGGTGATGTAGGTTCTTGGGTTGGTTATAATGAAGCAAAACGATTCTCGAAGAACAAACATGAATTCGGAAAAGGGAGTATCGAAGGGATTGCAGGATCAGAGGCGGCGAACAATGCGGTGACAGGAGGGGCATTGATCCCATTGATGACCTTAGGGATTCCGGGAAGTTCCACTACCGCGGTGCTGCTGGGCGGGTTGATGATACAAGGCCTAGTCCCGGGTAACGAATTATTCACAGTGAACGGCCATATTAGCTATGCGGTTATCATTGGTTTTATTGTGGCAAATATTTTAATGGGCATCGTCGGATTGTTCGGGGCGAAGTATTTCATAAAGGCTTTGAAAGTGCCTCCGAATATTTTAATAACGATTATCATCATCTTATGTATATTAGGATCGTATGCTATTAATAACAGTATGTTCGACGTCTATATGATGTTGTTTTTCGGAGTACTAGGGTATTTGATGCGTAAAACGGGCTTCAGCACAGCACCAGTCATCCTAGGTATGATTCTTGGACCGATTGCTGAGAAAGGCCTTGGCCAATCAATGATCATGGGTCAGGGGCATCTAGTGAGCTTCTTCTTCCAAAGACCAATCAGCATTGTCTTTATGATTCTCATCCTACTAGCGTTGCTATCGCCATTCTTCTTGAAAATGATGCAGAAGAAACGTGCAACAGTATAATGGAATAGGGGCTGTCCAACAGGTTATATTTGAATGAAGACTTGATCAATATTAACATTTTTTTAGGGACGCCATCTGTCGGCCGTTGTTATGGTCTACAGTTGACGTCTTTTTCTAATTGTGTGGACTCTATTCAATGGGAGGCACAGTTTCAACAATGTGATAGAAAGAGCCAATCATCATTACAGTGTTCAATTGGCTCCTTTTGTAACTTTATAACGTTTAGCAATGCTGTTACCAGTTGATTATCTTATTTAAACTTAAGTCGCCCGGTTTTTATAGTAACTCCTTCTTCAATCCATATTCCCACCCGTTTTCATCCATCTTCTTCACGAAATCTTCAAGTACTTGCAAGACAACCTCCTCAAGTTTCTTACCCTTTTCAACTGTCGCCACACTAGGATCACCCGAAGCACCAGTCGGCGTCAATTCCTCGAATCTCCACTTGATCTCAACGTGTTCTGGCAGATCAGGAATAACCCCTTTGGCATGTTCCATTTGTATTAATTCTTCAAAAAGAGACAGACCCATCGATGTTTCACATTCCCCGGCATGCCCGAGTCCATTCCATTTCTCGAAGAAGTTGTCAGGCACCATTTTACCCGCAGCAACCCACCAGTCGTTGAATGATGCTATTGTTACGTTTGGATGCTCCACTTTTACAGCCCTTGCAGCTAATTCAATCGGCGCGATATTACCATCATGTCCATTGATGATGAGGATTTTAGTAATTCCATTCCTTACGATTTCCTGCAACACCTCTTTAATGACATTGACAATAGTTTCCGGCCTAAGGCTTATTGTGAATGGGAGATCATTATAATGTTCGCTCAGTCCATAATTGATTGGCGGCAGCACCATCATACCTTCTACACGCTGGGCGAGTTTTTCCGAAAGGATGTTGGAGATAAGGGCATCGGTACCGAACGGCATATGGCTACCATGGGTTT
This sequence comes from Sporosarcina luteola, assembly GCF_007991495.1. GTDB lineage: Bacteria > Bacillota > Bacilli > Bacillales_A > Planococcaceae > Sporosarcina > Sporosarcina luteola. The sequence continues at coordinate 115,555 of NZ_BJYL01000003.1, forward strand.
CGAATGCACCCACGCCAAAAACCACCTTATCGATTTTGGCTTCTTTAAATTGGTGATAGGTGATGTTTGTTCCAATAGTTGTCATAAGTATTACCTCCATTTAATTAGGCTTCAGCAGTAAGCTCTTTTGAGTCGGCTGTGAAGCGGTAGATGATTGGATATAATGCTATTGTGATGATCAACGCGACCAGTCCAGAAGGCAGGCCGAATGGCAATACTAAACCATACTCAAACACCAATCCTAAAACTGCACCGATTAAAAATGATATGATGCCTGCCATTTTATATTTCGCCTGAGAATTTAATTCTTCAATCTTATAGGCACCTTTCTTAACGATGAAATAGTCCGCAATTAGCGGGCCAGCCAAAGGAAGGAAGGCGGCACCTAATATTGTGATGAAATCTGCAAAAAAGATTTGATAGAATGCTAATGAACCGATGACGGTACCAACTACACCAGTAACCAATACGATTTTTTGTCGATTTACTTTCTTCTTATAGGATGAAATGACTGGTCCGACATAGAGTGAGTTGCAATATAACTCAGCATTATTGGTCGTCCATAAGGATGTTGTCCACGCGACGACTCCGATTAATGCAAAAATGATCCCTTTATCAATCATCCATTCAACATAGTTGAATTGACCAACTGAAACTGCGCCGATATAGCCAACAATGTTAAGCAAGGGATTTGTGAGAACGAAACAGGCGATTGCCCCAGCGAATACCGCTTTGATAGATTTGTTGAACCGAAAGAGATCAACACCCATGACGACTCCGGCAATCCAACTTCCCATTACAATTGTGATGGCGCTCCCCATTCCAAGACCACCGATTTTATTGGCCTCCGTCAAAAAGTTGCCCATCCCGCCACCTTCATTTAACATGCCGATTCCAACAATGATTGCAATGATCAGAATGACAGGAGCGACTGGTATCGCGACCGCTTCAATCGCTTTCATTCCTTTATAAGCGGTATACGTGAAAATTAGTCCGAATACAGCACACGCCAGGAAATTTTCAAGTGTAATCGCAGGTATATCCGTATAGCCCAAAGCGGCCGGATTGAACACTGTTATTCCTGTTGGGTTGCCAATCAAAGAGCTCCAAATTTGTCCAACCATTCCGGTTATGCTTGCAAACCAACCTAATGTTAATAACGCCATGATGAAAAGAGGCAAATTGCTACCGATGGAACCGTAAGAATACCGACTGATCAACGCCAAATTCAATCCTGTTTTCTGTGCCATGATGCCTAACAATGTCGTCAGAACAAGCAAAACGCCCATTCCGATTCCAATCGCCCACAACGCCATACCCGGCGGTACCCCAGGCTGCCCGCCGAATCCGGCAAGGACCCCACCAACAAATAATCCAGTTACGACATATCCAAAGCCCACCCACACCATAACCTGCTTCCATGTCGGCCGCCGCTCTGACTCTGGTACAGGAGAAAGCATATACTCGCCATCTTCTTGAGCAAATACATCCAAGTCGTTCTTCCCTTCTGTAGTCATCTAATCCCCCCTCTATAGTTTTGTTAGTTCACCATATTCAGGGGGGTAGATTAATATGTTGGGGGCTATTTGGTTGCGAAATAAAAAAAGAGACCTATTTAACAGGCCTCATCACATTTGCATTTTAATTACTTTAGTCATGATATTATTACGCTTTTCATGTCCAATCGACACATTATATTCAGATTAGGTTAATGGGGCAATATAGACCATCCAATAACCCATCCCTTGGCAATCTATCCACAAAGGGGCTATGTCATCCTCTATTTCGTAAAACGAACAATCTTCATCTTCCAGCTATTAGTTGCTTTAATGAACACAATCTCCCCAACTTCCAATCCACCTGCTTCGCCATTACTCGCAATTGCTGTAAAAGCTGCTTGATCTCCTACGTTAACAATTCCAGAATAGCTTAAAGTTAATGTCACACCGTCATTTGTCCGAAGCACAGCGCCTTGTATATTGCTCCTTTTCTCATCTGCCTGATAGGTTAACCCATCGCCGCTTTCCTCGCCGCCAACAATCGTAATGGTGACAGAACCATCCGAAGAGTCGACAGTAAATTGCTTACTATTCCTGCCTCCTTCCAACAGAGCATACGCCGTGTATAGATTACCATTTCGATCAACCACCTCATAATAACCCGGCTCCGTCAGAGACATGCCATCTTGGTAGGGAAATACCTTGCTTAATCCTGTTCGTTCGAAGCCTGGAAAATACTCGATAGACAGATTTCCAATTCCACCGGTCAGCTCAATAGGACCACCCAAGAAATAGCCGAATGTCTCGTCATCAACCACTACCTGAGCAAAAGCCTTCAAACGCTTTTCCGCTGTTTCATTATCACCTTTTGGAGTTCCAAGCTTTTCACTACGTAAAACAAAAGATGCCATCTGACCACGCGTCACAGGAGTGTTTGGAGAAAAAGTAGACGGAGATGTACCCGTCGTAATTTCATTTGCATAAAGAGCCCTGACAAATTCCATATGCCATTGGTTCTGATTAATATCAGTAAACGGCAGGCACGTTGTCGGATCATCTTTCAAATCAAACCCGATCGATAGGATTTTCGACATCTGTGCCCTTGTCAAACTTTCTTCGGGTCTGAACGTGTTGTCTTCATAACCAGTAATGATGCCTGCCTGAACAAGTGCCGCGATATAGCCATAATACGGACTCGATTGGCTCACATCTTTGAACCTTGGATCACGTACGTTTTTCGTATCCAACTCCAATACCATCGACAGCAATTTCGCAGCGTCTTGCCGTGTAATGCTTTCATTCGGTCTGAATGTGCCGTCCGGATAGCCGCTCATCATGCCACGCGCTGTATATTTCATGACGGCTTCAAAATAATGATGAGCCGGGCTATCTTCCACATCCGAAAACACAGGTGCCTTTGCGTGGACTTGGACCGGTGCGCCTACTGCGATCGCCCCACCTGCAACCGTGGCTATAATGGCTGCCTGGAACATCTTTTGATAACTTTTTCTTATCAATTGCAAACTCCTAACTTTTATTAATTGATAATGGCTATTCGGTATTTTATGAGGTCGTTTAGAATTATAGAATAGTGTTTTTTACCAATCCAAATTAATTAGTTCATCCCACGCTCTTTATGAAGCGTGCCGATCTTTTAGTCGCGCCTTGTTGTATCCTAACTTTGATTATTGGAAATTGGGCCTCAGTGCTTTTCTCGAATTTGCCTCTTTAACATTTCTACTTTCATACCAAGTCTTTTAGTGAATCAATTGTCGTTTCAAGACTTCTTCTAATATGGACACGCATTTCGGCTTCCACTTTGTTTTCGTCCCCTTCTTTGATTAAGTTGAAGAGCTCGTAATGCTCTTTGTTAGGGAGATGGTGCAAATAGCGGAACTGTTTGCTTTCTCCGATTTGACGATACCTTTCAATCCGGTTTTTTATCTGATTCAAAAAATGGACAGCCGTTGGATTATTGCTTGGCTTATACAGCAGGTGATGGAACTCGAATCCGTATTTGATGGCATCAGCATTGCGATCCTCTTCGTAAGCCCGGTCGATCAACGAAAGTGTATCTTCCAGTTTCGCCAGTATATCTGGTGTCATATTCAAAGTTGCTTCTTTGGCAACAAGGCCTTCCAGTACCTCTCGTACTTTGTAAATCTCAATTGCTTCTTCAATGGATAGGGAGGCTACATAGATTCTTCCGTTCCTTTTCCTTATGACCAGTTTTTCAATCTCCAGGCGGGCAATTGCCTGTCTAAGCGGTGTTCTGCTTACTTCAAAGGCAGAAGCAAGAACATCCTCAACAAGTCTTTCATTGGGTTCGTATTCAAGTTGAACAATCTTATTTTTCATTTCATCGTATACAAAGTCACTGGTACTTCTTCTTTTGTCCAATTACTTCGTCTCCTTTGTCAATGTTGTAAATGTCGATAGAAGATAGATTTGGATAGTTGAATAATTCATTAATATAAGGATATCATTCAACTCATAAAAAAAGTATTGACAGAATAATTAGTACTGTATACAATTATACAATAAGTGATTGAATCATTCTCTTATTGATAACTCGAAAGGAAGTGATGATTAAATGATAGACTTGCGAAGCGATACGCTTACTCTTCCAGAAAAAAGGATGATTGACAATATTGACATCCGGAAGTTGGGTGACGATGGTAGGGACGATTGCTTCGGTAGAGGGGAAGATTCCCTTGTCAACGAACTGGAGAACCTTGCGGCCAAGTTGACCGGGAAGGAAGCTGCGCTATTTTTTCCGACAGGGACAATGGCAAATCATGCTGCATTGCTGTCTTTTTGTAAACGGGGTAACTCTCTTGCCCTTGACCCTACTATGCATATGTACATCAGTGAGAAAATCGTATTCGATGATGATTATTTTGGGATGAAACCGGCTTTTTATGAATTGAATAGTCGAAAGAAACCGGACATCGATTCACTTTGGGAGTTGGTCAAGACCCGTTCTCCGGTTCTCATTTGCATTGAAAACACCCATAATTATGGCGGAGGTATATGCCTCTCTCCAGACGAAATAAAGAAAATCAGAAATCTGGCGGGTGATGAGATACCCATCTTTATGGATGGAGCGAGGATTTTCAATGCGGCTGTCAGTCTACATACTTCGGTGGAGAAGCTATGTGAAAACGTGGATGCTGTATCGTTCTGTCTGTCAAAAGGATTGGGTGCTCCAATCGGTTCGTTGCTTTGTGGAAACAAGGAAATGATATTGAAAGCGCGGCGTATACGCAAATTGCTCGGTGGGACGATGAGACAGGCGGGAGTTGCTGCGGCAGCCGGATTGATCGCTTTGGAAGAGTCGAATATCAAACGTTTGGAAGAAGATCATTCGAATGCAAGGATACTAAAAGAAGGCATAGCCGCGAATGAATATATACGTTTAGATACTCAATCTGTGCAAACAAATATTGTTACATTTGAGCTGGATCACCCGCTGTATGATGCTGCTGCACTAATTGAAATACTGAAGGAAAAAGGCGTAAGGGTCAAAAAGATACTGAGAAACAGTATCAGGATGACGACTTATAAAGGGATCAGTCAAAAGGACGTAGAAAAAGTGGTGGAAATCATTAATGAAACACTTACTGATTATTGATTAGCCAGTAAGAAATAAAGGGAGGCGGGAAAATGTTCAAAAAACTGCGCGAAGTCTCTGGAAAAACTTCGTTGGCAACAAAAATATTTATCGGTCTGGGGGCCGGTATACTTGCTGGAATTATCTTTGGTGAAGGCATGTTGCCGTATGAATTTATCGGTAAAATATGGGTTAATCTCATCAAGATGATTTTGATTCCTCTTATTCTATTCGCGGTTATATCTAGCATTACTAGTCAGAAAGATACGTCTTCGTTGGGGCGACTCGGCTTAAAGGCGATGGTCTACTTCGGACTCACTACGATTGTGGCCTCTGTTATAGGCATATTGCTATCATATTTGCTGAAGCCGGGTAAAGGATTTGATTTAATGGTGAGCGAAGGGGCGGCCATTGAACTTCCGGATGATCTTACGGTTGAATCTTTTTTCATGAATCTAGTATCCAGCAACATGTTCCAATCATTTAGCGAAGGAAATATGATTCAGGTTATTGTCATTGCTATCCTGTTGGGTATTGCTGCATTGAAAATAGAGGATGTCCAAAAAAGGGATTCTGTACTATCTTGGTTTAATTACATGACGGAGCTGATTTTTTCATTCGTATGGATGGTCATCCGTTTGTCACCGATAGGGGTCTTCTTTTTGATGGCTGGGTCAATCGGTCAGTATGGACCTGAATTGCTTGGGTCTTTCTCTAAACTGATTGGTACGTTCTATCTCGGAATCCTTGCACAAATCTTCCTAGTATATGGAATAGTTGTATGGTTTTCGGCGAAAGTATCCCCGCTTCGATTTGTTAAAGACAGCTCTGCTCTATGGCTGTTCACAATCAGTACGACAAGTAGTGTTGCATCCATTCCAGTCAACCTAGATGTCGCCAAAAACAAATTCAAACTGAAAGAGCGTATCTCCAACTTCATCATACCGCTAGGATCCCAGATCAATCATGATGGGAATGCAATTCTGTTGTCATGTATTGTTGTTTTCACAAGCCAAGCAACAGGAGTTGATTTGACATTCTTCACTCTTATCAAACTTGTATTGTTAGGAACTTTGATTTCGTCTGGCGGTGGAGGTATACCGGGTTCAGGTATCATCAAAGTGATGATTGTTGTGGAAGCATTCGGTTTGCCGATTGAAATTGGAGCCATGGCGGCAGCGTTTTACCGCTTATTTGACATGGGTATTACAACAGCCAATTGCATGGGTGATTTGGCTGGAGCTGTCATGATTGATAAAACCGAAAAAGTAGAGGCTGAAGAAGTTCCAGTATCTCAGTAATAGGTGTTTCCTGATCAGGACATCCATTTACTGGATTGAACGAGTGAGTACGATTATCCTCTCTGTGAGAGACATCTCCTGTCGACCAGTGCTAATGGACGACAAGAGATGTCTTTTCTTTTCCTCAGTTTATTTATGTAAGGGAAATTAGCGCGGACGATGCTTTTTTGAACAGCCGTTTCCGTCCGCAACAGAGACACAGCAAATGGTATTACCGTTAAGAAAAATCCAATTGTCTGTTGAAGTTCTGAATAAATTGAAGCAACCAATATGTTAAACTAAAGAAATCCAGCAATATACATAAGGGGATGGGGACAATCGAAGAAACAGTCGAATGGTGGAAGGCGATCGTGGAATCGATGAATGATGGGGTGCTTGTCATCGATCGGGCTGGTGTAGTCAAGATTATTAATCCGGAATATACGCGGATTACTGGGGTCACTCCGGATATTATCGGCAAGCCTTTAATTTCATATCGTCCGGGGGCAAAGTTGCCGGAGACGCTTGCCAGTGGGGAAAGTCAGGTTGGGGTGTACAGGAAAACGCATGATCGGGAATATGTTGTCGATATGGCGCCCATCTTTGTAGAGGGTGAAATTGTGGGGGCGGTTTCTGTCTGCAAGAGTTTGAATGAAGTACAGCTTCTTACGAGGGAGCTTGAGAAGCAACGTCAAAAAGTGAAAGAGCTGCAAGAGCAAATTAGCGCGCTTCATAAGGTGAGGTATACATTTGAAGATATCATCACGAATGACGCTAAGATGGAAGAGCTCATTTCAGTCGCGAAGAAAACTGCTGCGACCGATTTGCCAATCCTGATAAAAGGCGAAAGCGGTACGGGGAAGGAATTGTTTGCGCAAGCTGTCCACCATGCAAGCTTAGGTTCAGGAAAGCCGTTCATCGCTGTGAATTGCTCAGCGATTCCGTCAGAGTTGATTGAGAACGAATTGTTCGGACATTCTGAAGGGGCTTTTCCGGGCGCTTCTGAGAAAGGGAAGGCGGGCTTGTTTGAAATGGCTGATGGGGGAACGCTGTTTCTAGATGAGATAAGTGATCTATCGATCGATGTCCAGGCGAAACTTTTGCGTGTCTTGCAGGAAGGCGCAATCAGGCGTATTGGTGAGGCGGTAGAGAGAAAAGTGAACGTACGGATTGTAGCGTCGACTCATAGAGATTTGCATCAATTTATCGCGAAAGACCTTTTTCGAGAAGATTTGCTATATCGTTTAAATGCGGTCGTCTTGAAAATCCCGCCTTTGCGTGAACGAAAAGCGGATATTCCATTCATCGCAGAGTCGGTCTTGAAGGGATATGAGGTAGACCGGGAAGTTATGACTTTTTTAACGAAGTATGATTGGCCAGGTAATATTAGAGAGCTGCGAAATGTGTTGGATTTTGCTATGTGCATGGCAAATGAGAATGAGCAGATTGTTATCGATCATCTTCCTGATATTATGCAAAAGCAGCATCGATTATATGAAGAGGAAACGAAAGTCTTTCCACTGTATGAGGCGGTAGAGGCGGCGGAAAGAACTGTTCTTGAATCCGCTTTACAATCGAGTGGAACGACAGTGGAGGAACGGCAGGAGATTGCTAATACGTTGGGGATCTCGCTTGCTACTTTATATAATAAAATGAAGAAATATAATATTAGATAATGATTCTAGTTATTTGTTATTAATGAAAATTTCATTCTAGAAAATTGGAATGATGATAGCGATACGGTTTTATATAGATGGAATCCCGATTATACCTGTTGTATATTCCATGTTGTTAGAAGGAGAAATGCCTGTAATTCCGGCATTTCTTCTTTTGTTTTTGCTAAAATGATAGAAGTGACAGACTTATTACATAACGGGGTGAATGTATGCTGAAAATTGGATCTGGAGCTGGATTTTCCGGGGATCGGATTGATCCGGCTATCGAACTTGCTGAAAAAGGAAAGCTTGACTACTTAGTTTTGGAATGCTTAGCGGAGCGTACTATCGCACTTGCCCAAAAACGTAAAAAAGCAGATACTGCGTTTGGATACGATCCATTGCTTGAAAAGCGGATCCGGTCGTTATTGCCAACGTTGTTGGAAAATAACGTTCGGCTTATAACGAATATGGGGGCAGCAAACCCGGTTGGCGGTGCTAAGAAAATCATTGAGATAGCGGAAGAAATGGGATTGCGGGTAAAAGTGGCTGCTGTTATTGGTGATGATGTCCTGCCATATATTCTTCAAAACCGTGAATCATTTGAGTTCAATCCAAAGCTTTCTGAAAGCGTTCCCATTCTGTCGGCAAATGCCTATTTGGGGGCATCTGCGATTGTACCGGCAATTGAAACCGGGGCGGATGTGATTATTACGGGAAGAGTCGCCGATCCTTCTTTGTTCCTGGCGCCGATGATTCATCATTTTGGGTGGTCAACTGAAGACTTTAATCTGATGGGGAAAGGGACCGTAATCGGCCATTTGCTTGAATGTGGCGGGCAATTGACAGGGGGCTTCTTTGCCGATCCAGGGAAAAAAGATGTCAGTGGACTTTCGCATCTTGGTTTTCCGTTGGCAGAAGTACAACCGGATGGATCTGCGCTTTTAACGAAATTGCCTGGTACTGGTGGAGCGTTGACACTTCGTACGGTGAAAGAACAGCTTTTGTATGAAGTGATGGATCCTTCTTCTTATGTGACGCCTGACGTGGTTGCAGATTTCACAACTGTCTCTTTAAAAGAGGATGGAGATGATCGCATTTTAGTGACAGGCGGGGGTGGGAAGGAATGGCCATCCGAGCTGAAGGCGAGTATTGGCTATGATGCTGGCTTTATCGGTGAAGGGGAAATTACATACGCAGGTGAAAATGCGATTGGTCGTGCGGAACTGGCGGGCGTTATCGTTCAAGAGCGTTTGCAAAATCACTTTGAGGAGATAACAGTAGATTATATAGGGGTTACTTCTGCGCATCGTGGTTCATTTGCCTATAAGGGAAGGCCTTATGAAGTCCGCCTTCGGGTCGCGGGCAAGACATATGAACGAGAGAAAGCCAATTGGATTGGTGAAGAGGTGGAAGCACTTTATACGAATGGACCTGCCGGGGGAGGCGGTGCGCGTAAATATTTTAATGAGGTTGTCGGCATCGTCTCGACAATGGTGCCTAGAGAGAGTGTGAAAGCAGAATTGAAGGTTATGGAGGTGAAAACAAATGGCGCGTAAACTGTATGAATTGGCGCACAGCAGAGCAGGGGATAAGGGGGATGTCCTTATGTTGTCGCTCATTCCTTACGAGGAAGGAATATACGAGGCACTGCGCGAACAAGTGACGGCGGACCGGGTAAAGCATCATTTGAATCATATTGTCAAAGGGGAAGTGACGCGCTACGAGATGCCGAACATAGCGGCTTTGCAGTTCGTCTGCCAAGGGGCTTTGCTAGGAGGAGTGACAACTTCTCCCGGAATGGATACGCACGGAAAAACGTTAAGCTATGCATTGCTGGAAATGGAAGTAGATTTGTAGTTCTAACAAAAAGGGGGATTCTAGTATGTTGGCATTATTAGGTTTCTTAACGATTTTTGTCTTTTTAGCACTTATTTTGACGAAACGAATGTCCGTTATTGTTTCTTTGATTCTCGTTCCGGTCGTGTTCGCCTTGATAGGTGGGTTTGGGGCGGAGATGGGGGAATTCATGCTGGAAGGTGTGAAAGGCGTTGTTCCGACGGGGATTATGCTTGGTTTTGCAATTCTCTATTTCGGTGTTATGAATAATGCCGGACTGTTCGATCCGCTTATCTCCCGTGTTTTACGGGCTGTAAAAGGTGATCCTTTGAAGATTGTTGTAGGTACCGCTGTGATTGCGATGCTCGCACATTTGGATGGATCCGGGGCATCGACATTTCTTATTGCCGTTCCCGCATTGTTGCCGTTATACGATAAATTGGGGATGAGTCGAATTGTACTGGCAGGAGTCGTGGCGCTTGGGGCGGGTGTTATGAACTTGTTGCCATGGGGAGGCCCGACAGCACGGGCAGCGACTGCACTTGAAGTGGATACGAGCGCGATTTTCAATCCGGTCATACCTGCCATGGTAGCAGGAATTGTATGGGTATTGTTCGTAGCATTTTGGATTGGTAGAAAAGAGCGAAAGCGATTGGGCATTGCGGATGTAGAGTTTGACTTTCAAGCTGAGCTATCGGATGAAGACAAAGCAATGAGGCGCCCTAAATTATTTTGGTTCAACCTACTGTTGACGATTATTACTATCGTGGCACTTGTAAAAGTATGGTTGCCACTTCCGATTATCTTCATGATTGCATTTGCAATTGCAGTTATCGTCAATTATCCAAAGCCTGATGACCAAATGGAACAGGTGAAAAGCCAGGCGGTTGGTATGATTACAGTTGTGTCCATTATCTTCGCTGCTGGTATTTTTACGGGTATATTATCAGGTACAGGCATGATCACAGAAATGGCAAACGCTCTCGTCGGCTTCATTCCAAATGGGACGGGAAGTATGATGGGGATCATCGTAGCTGTGACAGGCATGCCGTTAAGCTTGTTGTTTACACCAGATGCCTATTATTTTGGTGTCCTGCCAATCATTAGCGAAACGGCAGCGGCTTACGGAGTTGCCCCAACTCATATCGGCAGCGCAGCAATTTTAGGGCAAATGACAACAGGTTTTCCACTCAGTCCGTTAACAGCATCAACCTTCCTACTGATCGGTCTTGCGGGTGTTGAATTAGCCGACCATCAGAAATTCGTCTTCAAATGGGCTTTCGGTACAACGATTGTGATGACGATCGTTGCTGTTATTACTGGGGTGATTATTTGATTAAAATATTTGAGACTTCCCCAAATTGCTTGGGCATAGCAGCATATAAAAGATCCGCATTGAAATTTACGCAGGCTTAATAACAACAACCACCCATCACTGATGTGAGATGGGTGGTTGTTTAGTTCGCAGTATGCTGTTGTGGATCCATGTGCTTTTCACAAATTATTACTTCTTTAAAATACCATTCAAAAATATATCCCTAAAGTAATGGTCTTTAATGTCCTGCCTCTCTTTAACATCAGTTATCTTATGTTCACGAAAGTAGTTATGAATTGTAAACATTGAAGTGGTAAATAAATAGAAGACAAAATCTAAATTCAAATCTTCTTTCAGTTTGTTGGAATTTTTATATTCCATTAATTCTTCACCTAAAAAGGAATGTAGTTTTTTACTATATTCACCATAGTAAAATTTCTGCATGACAAGCATAGGAACATTATACCAAGTTTGATTAAACTCCACTTCTTCCTCTGTGCAAATCTCCTCTATCGGAATAATTCTTTCGCTGAATAAAATATCTTGATCGCATTCTTTTTGTTTTTTCATATACTTCATTTCTACTTCTGTGAAGAAGTGTAAATATAAATCCTCTTTATCATAAAAGTATTGATAAAAACTCCCGACAGAGATATCAGACCTTTTTGCTATCTCCCTAATATGTACCTCTTCATAGTCCGTATTGATAAATATTTCGTATGTCGCTTTACGAATTTTTTCCTTTTTTTCATCTGATAAATTGAAATACGTTTGCTTTGGCATAGTTTTCCCTCCGAAGTAACTGATATAAAACATAATATCAAAGATTCTAAAAATAGTCGTTGACATAGAACATTGTGCTTGTTATGATTCAAATTATAATATGAACAGGTTCACATTTAAAGATAAATATTTCTAAAGGTGGGGGTACGATGAAAAAGTACGTTACAAAAAGGGTGCTCATGGGTGTGTTAACAATCTTCGTGGTGTTCTCAATTAATTTTCTCATCATACGATTAGCCCCGGGAAGTCCGATCTCTACAATAATGGGAAAGGACAATGATGATCCAATATTAAGGGCTGCATTGGAAGCGAAATACGGTTTTGATCAGCCGCTCATATTACAGTACTTCATCTATTTGAAAAACGCTGTAACCGGGGATTTGGGTTTGTCCATTATTTACAATAAAGAGGTTTTGGCCATTATTGCAGAAAGACTCGTCCCAACACTCTTATTAGTTCTAACAGCGGCACTATTAGCTGTTGTGATAGGGACATTTATGGGAATGTATGCAGCGAAACATGAAGGTTCAAGAGTGGATGTATTCTTTTCGGGCATTTCGTATATTTTCAATTCGATGCCAGCGTTTTGGTTAGGATTGATATTGATTATTATTTTCTCTTCCGTATTCGGATTGTTGCCTTCCTATGGAATGATTAGTTCAAGAACGACGTTAACTGGGGTGGACTATTATTTAGATGTTTTAAAACATATGATCCTTCCCGTAAGTACATTGGTACTCGTCGAAATTCCGATTTATTTCCGTATTGCCAAATCATCCATTGTTCAAACGTTGAACGAAGATTTCATCGTAACGTTGAAAGCTACCGGTATGAGTGAAAGGAAGATTTTCAATAAGTACGTACTTAGAAATGCGATTTTACCTACCATTACAATTTTTGGAATCTCAATGGGCTACTTGATAACAGGTGTTGCATTGATTGAAATTGTATTTGCGTGGCCGGGGACAGGAGATCTTATGTTAACTGCTATTAACCAAAGGGATTATCCGACTTTGATGGGAATCTATTTGATCATGTCAGTTTCTGTTGCTCTCGTGATGGTGATTGTCGATATTATCTATGCAACATTAGATCCGCGGATTAGATTTTAAAAGGGGGGATGTACTCATGGTGACAACAAAGAAGGGTTGGTATGTAGGTAGAAAAAATAATAACAAATTGAACAGAACTTTACTGAAAGTAAAAAGTGATACGGAATTGAAGTTTGGATTGATCGGGCTGTCTCTTTTAGTATTTGTGGCTGTATTTGCTTCATTGCTTGTTCCATTTGACCCTTATTTTTTCGGTCCCGATGTTTTAAATAAATTAGGTGAGAATCAGCATATTTTAGGCACTAACCACCTTGGACAAGATATATTCAGCATGATTTTATACGGTGTGCGAACGTCCCTTATGGTCGCTGTTGGTTCTGCCTTGATTTCAGCGGTTATTGGTATATTGGTAGGCGGGATTGCAGGCTATTTTGGCGGAAAAATCGATTTAGTAATTACTGAATGCATCAATGCTTTTATGATGGTGCCGACTTTCTTCCTTATACTTTTAATCATTGCTCTTTTTGACAGCAGTATCACAAATGTCATGATCGTTATCGGTCTAACGACTTGGCCGAGCAACGCAAAATTGATAAGGGCCCAAGCACTTTCGATAAGGGAACGGACATATGTAAAAAGTGCCGTTGCCATGGGAGAAACAAATTTGCAGATTTTGTTCAAATACATTATTCCGAACGGCATCTTCCCCGTTTTGGCAAATACGACAATTGGAATGTCCAATGCAATATTGACTGAAGCGGGCTTAAGTTTTTTAGGTTTAGGCGATCCGAATGTGATTAGCTGGGGCCAAATGATCTTTATGGGGAAACAGTATTTGACTTCAGCCTGGTGGATTTCAACTTTTGCAGGAATCGCAATTGTTTTCACAGTGACTGTCTTCTATTTATTAGGTGATGGCTTGAATCATGTTTTGGACCCGAAGCATAAAAGCAGAAAGGATGCTTAAAATGGATAGAGTTCTGGAACTTAAAGATTTTAATGTCACATATAAGAACAAAACCAAAAAAGTTTATGCTGTGAAAGACATTAATTTAACAATCAACAAAGGAGATTCTTTGGGGATAGTTGGTGAATCGGGGTCCGGGAAATCGACTTTAGCTATGGCAATATTAAGGTTGTTGCCCGAAAGGAATACGGAGATTACTGGAAGCTCAAATTTCGCTAACAAGGATTTAGTTCAAGCGAGCGAAAAGGAATTAAAAGAAATCAGATGGAAGGAATTATCCGTTGTTTTTCAAAAATCGATGAATGCGCTTAGCCCTGTTCATAGAATCGGAGAGCAAATTGAAGATATTTATAGGGTGCATAAACCGAATGCACGTAAAGAGGAAATATTTGATCGAATAAAAGCTTTGCTGAGATTAGTGAACCTATCAGAAAGGGTTTTTAAGATGTACCCGCATGAATTATCAGGGGGTATGCTGCAAAGGGTTGCCATTGCAATCAGTTTAATACATGATCCCAAACTTTTAATAATGGATGAAGCAACTACTGCGCTGGATGTCGTCACACAAGGTCAGATTCTTGAAGAAATTGTGAAGATGGAACAGACGTTGGACGTTACAAGAATTATGATTACCCATGATATTTCTGTGGTAGCAACGACTTGCAATAAAATAGCAGTCTTGTATGCCGGAGAACTAATGGAGGTAGGGTATGTCAAAGATATTTTAAAAGAACCGAAACACCCATACACAAAGGGGTTATTATCGTCTATTCCATCTTTGAGCGGAGAGAAGGAAACTTTGACAGGCATCAAAGGTCATTTACCTGATCTATCTCAAAAATATGAGGGATGCATCTTTGCTCCAAGATGCGAGCATGCAATGGAACAATGTGGGAAAAGTAAGCCTTCTGAAACGCAGTTGACTGGTGAAAATAGAGTTTGGTGTCATTTATATTCCCAATCTGATAGAGGTGAACAACTAGATATAAGTAAAAATTTGGCGGAGGTGAACAGATAAGTGGAAGAGAAAAAGCCGTTTGTGAAAATTAATAATATTTCCATGTGGTACCCTCAAAAAAGCAAATCATTGTCGCAAGTGATTAAAAGGGAAAAGCAGTGGGTGAAAGCGGTTGACAATGTATCACTTGAGTTACAAAAGGGGGAGATTTTAGGAGTCATTGGTGAAAGTGGCTGCGGAAAATCTACTTTGGGAAGAGCATTGGCAAGATTAGAACATCCCACTCAAGGTGATGTGTTCATCGATGATGTATCCACACAAAATCTAATCAAACAGGATCAGCGGAAGTTCAGAAGAACCGTCCAAATCGTCTTCCAAAATCCCTTTGATACATTCACACCACGAGATACGATAGAAAAGATATTAATGAGGCCTCTCAAACTACATGGGATCGGGAAAAGCGAAGAGGAAAGGAAGCAAAAGTGCATCGATATATTAGAATCAGGTGGGTTGAAACCCGCAGAGGAAATCATGAAAAGGTATCCTCATGAATTATCTGGAGGGCAATTACAAAGAATTTCCATCTTACGTTCCATGCTTTTTAATCCTCAATTTATCATAGCGGATGAACCTGTTTCGATGTTAGATGTTTCTGTAAGGGCTGAAATCATCAATATGCTAGTAACATTAAGCCGGGAAAAGGATGCCACTGTCGTTTTCATCAGCCATGATATAGCGCTCACAAGATATATATCAGATAAAATCGCCGTCATGTATTTAGGGAAAATTATTGAATATGGGGACTCTGAAACGATTATTAATCGACCACAACATCCCTATACGCAAGCCTTAATTTCAAATACACCTTCAATAGATCTCGATGAAATAAGGGAGACCATTAAAGTAGAGGGAGAGCCGCCAACTCCTGTGAATCCCGGACCAGGTTGTTATTTTGCACCGCGTTGCTTTAAAGCGACGAAAAATTGTTTTAAACATTATCCGGATACAGTCGAGTTGGAGTCGGGGCATTTAGTCAGTTGTTCAGAGATTTAATCTATTTCTGGGTTTAATTAACTAAAAATTCATAAAAGGGGTGTGGGAACTATGAGAAAGAGAGTTTTTGTTTCGGTTGTTTTTAGTCTATTGTTAGCTGTTTTTGTGGCAGGCTGTTCTGACGCAAGCAATTCAAACTCAGGGGGAGATGGTGAAAATGTTCTGATTGTAAGGGCAACAGGTGATCCGATGTCATTTAACCCGGATACGACAGCTGATGATAATGCTTATCCAATCGTGCAAAACTTGTTTAATCGACTGGTGAAGCTAGACGCTTCTAAACAAATTATCCCTGACTTGGCGAAGGATTGGGATGTGAGTGAAGATGGATTGACAATCACTTTCAACTTAAAAGAAAACGCCAAATGGCATGACGGTGAGCCGGTCACAAGTAAAGATGTGAAATATACATTCGAAACAATCCAAGAAAACAAAACCTATTACTTCAGTTCGAGATCGGAAATTGTGGATACGATTGAGACTCCAGATGAGCATACTGTCGTGTTCAATATGAAGTCCCCGGATGTATCATTCATAGCGGACCTTGGATGGTATGCAACATTTATCTTGCCTGAACATGTCTTTAATACAGATGTTTCGTGGGATGATAATGCCGCGTCTAAAGAACCAATTGGCTCGGGGCCGTTCAAGTTTGGGGAGTTTAAGCAAGGCGTGAACGTAACATTATTGCCGAACGAAGATTATCATGATGGAAAACCGAAAATAGATAAACTAGTATTTTCGATTATTCCGGACGAACAAACAGCTATTCAAGCTTTAGTAAATGGTGAAATTGACGTGTTCGAAAATGTTCCTTCATCAAGCGTTGAACAATTAAAGAGCAGGGATAATGTTCGATTGGAACTTAATGAGTATCCATCCCCAGCAAGAATTATTTTTAACCTTACAAAAGAAGAAGTGTCAGACGTCAACCTCAGGAAAGCGATTGCCACAGCTATCGATAAGGAAGAAATATCGACGAAAGTATATAGCGGCATCCAGAAACCTGAATATAGTATGTACCCTTCCTTGATTGATTGGGCAGCGAATACAGAAGAAACCTCACCTGAATTCAATCTTGAAAAGGCAGAGCAAATTCTTATAGATGCAGGGTATGAAAAAGACGCAAACGGTTTTTATGTTTCAGGGATTCCGTTGGAAGTATTTGAAGGAAGCGGCTATCCCGACATGGCTAATCTTATGAAAGCGACTTTAGCGAAAGCAGGAATCGGAATTGATGTCAAAGTAAGTGAATTTAATGCATGGAACCAGAAGGTAAGTGTGGATCAGAACTTTGTAATGGAACTTCAAGGTGGATTTATGGGACCGGACCCTGCTGCTTTAGAAAAAAGATATGGCACTGATGTAGGGAGCAACTATGGGAAATATAGTAATACAAAATTTGATGAATTAACCAAAAAGGCGGGGTCAACGGGTGATCAGGAATTGAGAGCACAATACTACAAAGAAGCTCAAGCAATCTTAGCCGAAGATCTTCCATTCATCCCTATTGTTACATTTGCTGGATACGATGCAAATAATAGTTCATTCACCAATTTGCCAATTGACGGTACTGGTAAATGGGGATGGGCAGAGTATACCTTTACAGAACGTAAATAACTTTTTAATAGGAGGAAAAAAATGAATAAAATTTTTGAAGAGGTTGTACAAAATATACCTAATTACACAGAGTTTTTAACAGTGGATGAAATGGATGCAAACAGTCGTAAATTAGCTGAAGAGTACCCTGACGTCGTAGATATATTTGAAGTCGGGCGAACTAGAGAGAACCATCCATTGTATTGCTTGAAAATCGGGGAAGGATCCAAAAATGCTCTTATGTTTGGACTGCCTCATCCCAATGAGCCAATTGGCGCTATGCTATTAGAGTATTTTACTCAAGAGTTGGCTACGAATGAAAAATTGAGAAATGAGCTCGATTATACATGGTATATCATTAAAGCATGGGATGCGGATGGAACAAAGTTAAATGAAGGCTGGTTTAAAGGTCCATTTACTTTATACAATTATGCAAGAAACTTCTTCAGACCTGCGGGACATCAACAAGTAGATTGGACATTTCCAATTGATTACAAAAAACTGAAATTCAATGATTCTATACCGGAAACAACCGCGATGATGAAATTAATCGACCAGATTGAACCTGAATTTATTTATTCATTGCATAATGCAGGGTTTGGCGGCGCGTATTGGTATATTACACATGAAACGAGTGATGTCTACGATGACTTGCGCAAAACTGCTATTAAACACGGTGTACCTCTTAGTCTAGGTGAACCAGAAGCACCTTTTTGTGAAGCATATTCACCAGCGATCTATCAAAGTTTAGGTATTCGTCAAAACTATGATTACCTAGAAAAATACGGCGTGGAAAAGCCGGAAGAACACATTAATGTAGGAACATGCAGCGCGGATTACGCCATGGAGAAGTATGATAGTTTCACTTTGTTGACGGAGTTACCTTATTTTTATGATGAAAGAATAAAAGATTTGTCAGAATCTGCTATAAGCAGAAAAGAGGCAGTTCTAAGTAACTTGGAGTTTGCTGAGGAGTCGGACAAGTTTATCCTACAAGTGTTGAAAGAAACGAACCAATATACATCTAAGGATAACCCTTTTAGATTAGCACTGGAAGCATTCACTGATAACAAAGAGGGGAACGCGGCAACAAGAGAAATGGTATTAACTGATCCAGTATATGCAAAAAAAGCGACTGTCGCTGAGGAGTTCGACAACTTGCTCGTCTCTAAGTTTTATAAAATGCTATCTTATGGAATGTTAGTAAGATTGAGCGAATCGGAATTAGAAAAGCTGAAAGAAAATCCTGAAGAAGATGCAGAAAAAGAGGCGGTGTTGGAAGCAGCTTATCAAAATGCCTTAGCACATCTGAAAGAGCTAAGTGATAAGTTGGAACAGGAGATCAATTATCAAGCCGTACCCATACAAAAGCTTGTTGCAATACAATTGGAATGCGGGCTTATATTGGCAGATCATTTGCAAAAGAAAAAGATCGCTAAATAAGTTTCTGATTCAATTGGAAAGCGGGTTCTGACATCGAGAATGGTTGAAGTATTGTCAAATGAAGGCCTTGATGCATATGCATAAGGCCTTTCAATTTAATACGGCTGACAGTAATTAAAGGAGAGAGTAAAATGCTGGATCCACAAGTAAAAAAAGTTTTGAGTAGACAAACTGATTCGGGAACCGATTCCACGGAAACAGTGACTGTTGCCGAAGCCAGAAGGGTTTTTTCAGAATCAAGAAACAACTTTAAAGAAATCGTTAAAACCGTTTCATCGGTGAAAAATCTGTCAATAGACAGTCCTTATGGAAAGATACCTATTAGAATCTATACACCTGAAGGCGATGGCCCATTTCCTGTACTGGTCTTCTTTCATGGCGGGGGTTTTGTTTTAGGAGATTTAAATGCTACGGATAATATTTGTAAGTATTTTGCCAATGGTGCTGAATGTATCGTTGTATCTGTCGATTACCGATTAGCACCTGAGCATAGGTTCCCTGCAGCTGTAGATGATGCCTATTTTGCAACTCAGTGGGTCGAGAAGAATGCCTATACTTTCAAAGGTGACCCATTAAGAATTGCCGTAGGCGGAGAAAGCGCAGGTGGTAATTTAGCTGCGGTCGTATCGTTACTAGCTAGGACGAATAAAACCCCAGCATTGCAGTTCCAATTACTGATCTACCCATGTGTTCAATTTGGGATGGAAACGCAATCAATGATTGACTGCGGGGAGAAATACAATTTGACAGTAAGTGAAATGAAATGGTTTGGGGATCATTATTTCTCAGACAACATTCAAATGACAAACAAATTAGCTTCACCACTTCTAGCTGAAAACTTAGAGGGACTCCCTCCTGCATTAGTCGTAACAGCAGAATTTGATCCGCTTCGAGATGAAGGGGAACAGTATGCCGATCGGTTGGCTTCGTTTGGTGTTAGGGTAAGAAAGAAATGCTATCCGGGAATGGTTCACAGCTTTTTTAACTATTCAGGTGAAGTTGACCAGAGTAAAATTGCGCTGGATGAGACGGTTAAGGAGCTGCGAAATATCTTTTATTCTCGATTAATAGAAAGCTAATGTTAAAAGAAAGAAGTGATTCCTATTTATATTCCGGAAGACTATAAGGAGATGGATTTAAATAGATTAGTTGCATTTATGAAGGAATTTGATTTTGCTACAATTATCAGTTGGGCTGATCAAAAGCCTATCGCGACGCACTTGCCATTTCTTATTGAACAAAAAGGTGACACCGTAGAGATTACAAGCCATATGGCGAGAGCCAATGAACAATGGAGAAGCTTTAACGAAACTGAAGAGGTTCTTATCATATTTCAAGGACCTCATAGCTACATATCACCGAAGTTTTATGATAGCAATAGAAGTGTACCTACGTGGAACTACGCTTCTGTTCACGTATATGGAACTCCGCATATCGTGACGGATGATCGTGCAACATTAGAATTATTAAGAAAAACGATTGTAAACTACGAATCAAGTTTTGAAAATGCGTATAACCAAATCCCAATGGAACACAAAAGTAAATTAGCGAAAGAACTTGTAGGATTTGAAATAAACGTCACGAAAATAGAAGGAGCCTTTAAGCTTAACCAGGATAAATCAACAAAAGAGCAAGAAAGAATCGCACAAGCTTTGTTAAGTAGCGAAGATACGGCGATTTCCGGTATCGGGAAGTTAATGAGGGAAAACCTTGGTTTTTAAGTGAATAAGAATATTGGCAATAAAATGGATGGTCGATCATAGCAATCTATGATTGACCTTCCATTTATAAATATTCATGTTAAACACTTCTAATTGACTTTAGAACTACCTGAAAATTTCTTCATAAAGAATAGAATATATGCTATTACTACTGGAACAAGCTACCCTGTATTATTAATTTTCTTGTACCGAAAATACTGCTAACAATGAAACTGCTCCGCATCACAACAAAGTTGACCGGCAAGACAATCAAACCATTTCGCAACACAACGAAACCTCTGCACCACAATGAAATCGGTTCGCATCATAATGAAACTAACTCGCAAAACAATGAAACATGATCGCAACACAATCAAACCCGCATGCATCGAAATGTAACAGAAATCCCTATACGAGCATTACAAAATAGTTCAAATCGGACTTGTAGTATGAATCTAAGACCGGGGCTAAAAGAGGAAACACACAGGACTGTCATGAAAATTCCATGACAGTCCTTATTTGCGTATCTTCACTCATTTTCTTTAAAAACTTCGCCAGCAATTGACATGGCTTGAACGGCTTTTGGGAATCCGACGTATCCCGCACAGTGGATGATGATTTCGATGATTTCATTTTTCGATAGTCCGTTGTCCAGTGCTGCCTGCAAATGGACTTTAAGCTGCCCGAATGCCCCTTGTGTAATAAGTGAAGTAAGTGTAACGATTTCCCGTTGTGCCAGGGACAATGTTTCTCTTGCATAAAGGTCCCCAAAGCCGAACGAGACGAGTATGTTCCAGAAGTCGGGCGATATTTTTTTGATTTCTTCCATGCCGGTTCGTACTTCTTGTGAGAAAAGTTCTTCCATAACGTTGATGCCGGCTTCATAGCGTTTGTTGTTTTCCATTTTCATTGTCTCCCCATCGTTGGTGGAATTTCGTTTTCATTAACTAAAGCTTCGATAACGATTGGTTTGTTTCTTTCTTTCATGATTTGAAGGGCTTCCTCGATACGGTGGCCCAATTCGAAAGGGGTTAGGCAAGTGAACGCTTGGGCGCCCATCGATTCCGCGAAAAGTTTCGCATCTAGCGGCGTTTCATAAATGCCTCCGATGGATGTGCCGATCATTTTGCGCATCCCTTTTTCCACCATATCCAATCGTCCGTTATTGACGACAATAAAGAGCACGGGCGCGTCATAGTTGTATGCGGTCGACACTTCAGTGCCATGCATGAACATACAGCCATCTCCGACTAAACAGACAATCGTCTTCTCGGGAGCAGCTAGTTGTGCACCGACCGCATAGCCGATACCGTTGCCCATGGCCCCGAAAATATCATCGAAAAAGTAAGTGCCGGGCTTGTAAATATCAAAGTGCTTAATCCCATAGAAGGAGTGACTTCCGTCGTCGCCGAATATGATGGCGTCTTCCGGTAACGTGTTGCGCATCGCATGCAATACTTGAATTGCTGACATTCGTTCGCCTGGAACATTCTCTTGTAGAGGCATTGGCTCTGGAGTTGTTCGGAACGCCTCGCTGTTTGTTGCAGGCATTTCTTTAAGCATTGTCTTCAAGTTCGATTTGATGTCACCAAGTACAGGTGTTGTTGGAACGATGACCGACTTTCCGATGAACGTCGGATTGTAGTCAAAATGGATGACATGTTTTGGATACATAGCTTCAGTTAAACCAGCTGTGGACATATCACTTAGGCTGGATCCAATGACTAGTAACAGATCTACGTCCTCCTGAAAATAGTCCATCGCTTCCGGCGCTCCGCCTAATCCGAATGCGCCTAACGATAGTGAATGGTTTGACGGAAATGCCCCTTTGCCACCTGGCGTAGTGACGACCGGAATATTCCATAGCTCCGCAAGATGCTGCACTTCTTCGTATGCTTTGCTGGAATGCACGCCTTTTCCGATGAAAAGAAGGGGTCGGGTTGCTTCATTCAATCTATCCATCACATCCGACAAATTCGGCGAAATCATTTCGTACGGCGTCGGAAGATCCAATGTGAACGGCTCAATCTCTTCTAATAATACATCAAATGGAATGGATAGATGGACTGGACCTTTTACTCCCGCCAGTGCTTGCTCGAGGGCGTGTTGCAAGTAAGGCTTCAACATGTCTCCCCGTTCGACTCGGGCACTGAACTTTGTAACATGGCTGAACATGTTCACTAAATCGGTGCCGAATGAACTGGAGTCTTGTCCCAACGCTTTGCCTGTATCCTTCATGGAAGGATGTCCCGTAATGATCAATAACGGCAAATGTGAGGCGGCTGCTTGACCGGCAGCCGTTATAAGATTCGTTCCGCCAGGTCCTGACGTCCCAATGGCGACTCCGACTTTTTCGTTCAGTAAAGCGTAACCGGCCGCCTCAAATCCTGCCGCCGCTTCGTGCTTGCTTAATACAAATTGAATTTCTTCGGTTAAGAGCTCAAAAAGAATGGGGGATATCGCTTTTCCAGGAATGCCGAAAATATGCTGAATTCCCCACTGTTTAAAATTCGATGCTAACACAGAAGCTACTGTTCTCATTTCGTATTCTCTCTCTTCTCATTATTTTTGCAGAGCAAATAGGTTTTCTCGATTTCAGTAGCCGAAAGAGGCTTGCTGAAATGAAACCCTTGTACTAAGTCACACTGTTGATTAATTAGAAAATCGAGCTGCTCTTCCGTTTCAACCCCTTCAGCAATCACTTGCATCTGCAGGTTATGGGCGAGCGTGATAATTGCTTTTACGATAAATGCGCTTGGTTGGTCATTGACGATTTCAAAAACGAATGATTTATCGATCTTAATGAAATCAATCGGAAAGTTATTTAAATACGCGAGCGAGCTATAGCCAGTCCCAAAGTCATCTATACTAATTCCGATGCCGATTTTCTTCAACTGTTTCAATACTTTTAAGGAATATTCATATTCCATGGCCATATACTCAGTGATTTCGACTACGAGATACTGCGGATCAAGTCCAGTCTCTCGAAGGGTATTTTCCATGTACGTGACGAGATCATTCGTCAGGAATTGTTGTGTGGACAAGTTGACGGATACTTTAAGTGGTTGGTAATTGGCATCCTGCCATCTTTTATTTTGAGAACAAGCTTCTTTAATAACCCATTTGCCAATTTGGTTGATCAACCCGTTATCTTCAGCCAACTTGATGAATTTGTCAGGAGATAGAAGACCGAGCGTCGGATGTTGCCAACGGATTAACGCTTCCACACCAAATATTTTGCCGGTATGGGGATTGATTTGCGGTTGATAATGAAGGACGAATTCTTCTTGCTCCACGGCTTTTCGCAAATCTGTCTCAAGCCTGTATTCATCCTTTGCCCCTTCCAGTAAATCTGAGGTGTAGAGACTGTAACGATTTTTCCCCAGATTTTTGGCTTCGTACATTGCGTTATCTGCAAAAATCATGAGTTTTTCCGCTGTAATGGGATAGTCCGGATAGATGGCGATGCCTACACTCGCTGTCGTATGCAATTCGTGACGCTCAATATGGAAAGGGGCGTCAAAAGCGTGTAAAATTTCTTCAGCCTTCTTTGTAACATAGTCGGAACCCTCAAAATCCTTCAGCATGAAAATGAATTCATCTCCCCCTGTTCGAGCGAGTATATCATTTTCTCCGAGACAACCCGCAAGCCGTTTGCTTACCTTTTTAAGCAAAATATCCCCCGAAACATGGCTGAAATTATCGTTAATCACTTTGAATCTGTCCAAATCGATGAAAAGGAGAGCTAGCGCCCGTTTATGGCCGGCATTAATTTCCTCTATGATCTTGTCTATTTCCTCGTTAATGAATCTGCGGTTTGGAAGGCCTGTCAGATCATCGTGATAAGCAAGATAATTGTACTTTTCCTGCAGGAAGTGGCGGTCAGAAATGTCTCGGAATTGTCCGAAGGCCCCAATCATCTTACCATCTTCATAGATCGGCTGTGCATCGAACAGGCAGACGATCAGTTTCCCGTCCTGATTGATGAATTGGATTTCTACATCTTTGAAAATTTTCCCCAGTTCCAGCACTTCTCTGAAATAAGTCCCCGTTATTGGGGATTCACGAATATTTCGCCCGATGACTGCATCTCGACTTGTTTTCGAAAGTTGTTGGGCGAAATCGTTGAATTCAGTCGTGATTCCATTTTCATCGGTTAGGACAATTGCATTGTTAGTCCTGCTCAACATGATTTGGTTTAGAACGTTGAGCTTTCGATTCTGTTTCCGCAATAAAAGCTCACGCTCAATCGAATCAACCGTTTGTGAGAGCATCGTCAGGAAAAGGGGGTTCTGAAAGTGGATGGGCATCATAATGGATACACTACCTAACAGATTGTTGTCGTCCGTATAATGAAAGGCAGTTCCGTAGCAAGCGATCTCATGAAGGAATGTATGATAATGCTGGATGCCGATAATGCTGATCGGATGTTTTTGTTCCAAAGCAAGACTGACAACATTCGTACCCGTATCTTCACGGACGAACAAGCTGCCGAGTTGAATACCAAATTGCTGGATCATCCCCTTAATGTTTTCATCACCATCGATATCTAAAAGATACCCATTGGAATCTGACACAACAACAAGAATTGGCGTACCTCTTAATGAGTCCAATAATTTATTGGAAAAATAACTAACAATGGATAAAATTTCACTATAAGAGCTCCTTTTTTCGGCAAGCTCCTGTTGTGATAAAAACTGCTTTGGCTTGGCCACGACATGCGGATCCATGCCGGCCTCTTCACAAAAACGATTTGAATCTTCTATATAAAAAGCGTCTCGATTACTCATAATTCCCTCCAAATTTGTCATTAAATGATGCAAAGAAATTGTCTGCCATACTACGAAAAGGAGAAATAGGATTTCCTATCAAGACGAACTATAAGTCTGAACTATAATTATAAAGTTAATGGTAGAAAAATACAATATTTAAACACCCTTCTGAGGGTTAGTGAAATGTATCCAATGTTGCACTTTCAAACTCATCTATCATTATTCTTCTTTGGTAGTAAAACCATTAAGAACGACTTTTATATCTGTCGTAGGTATGTCTTGTAAAATGATGAATTATAGAAATGCAATAGAAATCATAGCTATTTTAGAAAATCTTTAATTCAAGCTACTATTTTAGTAATTTGAATTGCAACCGAGGCTTCAATCGCAATTCCCGACGATGCTTAAGACCGAGTCGGATGAGGGGCTCGTCTCTCGTCCGCTAAAGACTCAGGAAGTAAATTTTGACTTCGACTTATGTTTTTTGACTAAGAAAGAGACAGATAAACACCGGAAAATCCTGCATGGGAAAGAGGTAAACGTGGACTACGCCCGCAAATCCTACGTATTTGTCTCCGGACAAGCCAAAATCGTCGAAGACCAAACGAGAAAAAGGAAATCTGGAGGAAATCCAACGTGAAAATTATGAAAACCATCTTTGACAACTCCAGCGTTAATCTGGTCAAAATCTGATTAAATTCACAGTAGAAGCCGTGGAGCGAAAGATGTGAATAAAATGGTGGAATTAGAGAAGTGATAGTGGAATGGATTGTCTTGTTTAGGGGCAATCCATTTTTGGATATGGGGTTAAGGGTAGTAAATTTAAGAAATTCCTTAAGGAAAGTTGTGCATTTTCACAATTATATGTATTGTAATTATAAGAAAATAAAGGGGGATCATTATGGCGAAAATTGCAACGCTGCTATCAAATCTATTTGAAGACTCGGAGTACTTTGAACCAGCGAAAGAGTTTGAAGCCAAGGGACATAATGTGGTGACTATTGAGAAAGAAGCGGGTGTAATTGTAACTGGAAAAAAGAGGGGGAGTGTGGAAATCGACATAGGTATAGACGATGTTTCCCATGCAGAGTTTGACGCTTTGCTACTGCCAGGAGGCTATTCACCTGATATACTTCGCGCCGATGACCATTTTGTGAAGTTCACAAAAGAATTCATGGATTCGAAAAAGCCGGTATTTGCTATTTGTCATGGTCAGCAATTATTAATAACTGCAAAAGCGCTAGCGGGGAGAGACGCAACAGGTTATAAATCGATTCAAGTAGATATGGAGTATGCAGGAGCGAGATTTTTAGATCAAGCAGTAGTCGTATGCCAAAATCAACTTGTCACAAGCCGAACATCAGCCGATATGGAAGATTTTATTCGAGAAGCACTTACTCTCCTTGGAAAATAGACCAAAACTTTATTGTTAGCTAAAGACTGGATATATTCCGGTCTTTTTATTATCCTAAATTGCTTGGACAATTAATCATAATCATGTAAGAATGGAATGAGTTAAGCGCTTACTATTCGTAAAGGAGTAATTCTATGAAGCCAACAATTTATGATGTTGCCAAAGAGGCTGGAGTTTCTATCGCAACAGTTTCTAAAATCATTAACAATAAAGGGGGTATTAGTGAGAAAACGAAAAAAAATGTTCTTAGAATTATGGAAGAACTTAGGTATCAGCCTAGTGTGATGGCAACTGCACTCACAGGAAAAAACACTAAAAGTATTGGACTAATTCTTCCTGATCTTGCAAATCCGTTTTTTTCCGAATTAGCTCGAAAAATAGAGGATCGTGGTCATGATCTGGGCTACAGCATTATGATTTGTAGTACGGATTATAAAAAAGAAAAGGAGAAAAAGTATATACAACTACTAAAAAGCAAAAGTGTAGATGCTCTCATTTTGGCATCCGGATTCGAAAATGAGGAAGTTATAAATAACTTACTAAAAGAGCGATTGCCTATAGCGATTGTAGCAAAGAACTTCCCCTCAATCTCAATTAATACTGTTGCTATTGATGATTTTCAAGGCGGCTATATAGCCACTACTCATCTGATAAAACTTGGTCATACGAGGATTGCTATGATTGCTAGGGACGTTTATAGTAATCGCGAGAGATTGAGAGGTTATTATCAGGCATTAAGGGACTATGAGCTAGATTATAAATTTGATTTTTGCTTTGCTCCTGAGTCCAATGTTGAAACTGGACAAAAAATTGCTATGGAAATTTTCGACTCCCCGATGCCACCTACTGCATTTGTTGCAAGTAATGATTTGTTGGCTATTGGCGTTATACAGGCGGCGAGGCAAAGAGGGCTTAATGTGCCGAGGGATCTCTCAGTCATTGGTTTTGATAACACAATCATTGCCGAAGTCTTCGATCCTCCGCTTACGACAGTATCACAACCTATAGGGGATATGGGGAAAGAGATCATGGATTTAACTGTTGGGGAAATTACAGGGGAAAAAAGTAAAAGGAAAGTTATTCTAGTACCCGAACTGATTATAAGGAAATCAACAGGAATATTGACCAATGAAATCGATGATTGAAGAAGAAGCTAGATTAACGATTTGATGTCGCCCTAACCCATTTAATTACACTAGGGCGGCATTTTTAACTTAAATAAACATTAAAAAATTATTTTAAATATTGATTGACTTCTATAAATATATAGATTAAGATAGAAAAAACATTAGGTTAAGCGCTTACCTTAACCTTGATTGGATGGAATGGTGGCGGTTTTCAATAATATTTGTTGCTGGACGATGAATTAGGTTTTCGTTAAAGGTTGCAATTCTGACTAATTACATAGGGGGTCATGTTTTGAAGAAAATGAAGTTTTTTAAGGGATATGTTTTAATTGTCGCATTGGTTTTAGTATTAGCGGGTTGTAATAAAGAAGCATCAAGTGACGGCAATGTAAGCGCTGCCACTGATAAAGTGACATTGGATATTAGCCTTAGCTTGGCAGAAGGCAGTTTTGCGGATGTAGGGGTTCAAAAATTTAAAGAAGAGTTGGAGAAATTGTCGGATGGAGAGATTGAATTAAAGGTTTATTACAACAACACATTTGGTGGAGAGCGTGAAGTAATAGAGATGATGGGAATCAATTCACTAGCCATGGCAACTTCCTCAAGTGGAGCACTTGGAACATGGACACAAGAATTTAATATGTTCGATCTG
Organism: Sporosarcina luteola; assembly: GCF_007991495.1. Classification (GTDB taxonomy): domain Bacteria; phylum Bacillota; class Bacilli; order Bacillales_A; family Planococcaceae; genus Sporosarcina; species Sporosarcina luteola. Next base: position 144,276 of record NZ_BJYL01000003.1, read on the forward strand.
CCTTATCTTTTTAGGGACCATGAACATGCATATAAAGTATTTGATAGTGAAATTGGTGAAGAGTTAGCTGCGAAGTTTGAAGAGAGCGCAAATGTGAAGATTTTAAGCTATTGGACTGCAGGTTATCGCTATTTATCAAACTCCATCAAACCGGTTAAGCATGTTTCGGATGTCGCAGGAATGAAGCAGAGAGTACAAGAGAATCAGGTACAAATTGATACGTGGAAAGCCTATGGGGCAAACCCAACACCAATGGCATGGACTGAAGTCTTTACTGGCCTACAACAAGGTGTTATCGATAGTCAGTCGAATCCGCTAGATTCAATTAATACGATGAAGTTTTATGAAGTTCAGAAATACGTATCAAAGCTACCTGAACTTTATCAACCTTACTTATTAATGATAAGTAAGCCTAAATTCGATTCTCTATCCAAGGAACACCAGGAAATTGTTCTACAAGCAGCAGCGAATTCTGTAGACCATGCACGTAAAGGTTTTGAAAAACTGGATGAAGAAGCTACAGAGATCTTGAAAGAAAAAGGTATGGAAATTCTTGAAACAGACGAAATCGACGTTGATTCTTTTAAAGAAAGAGCAGAATCTGTATATGAGAAATGGGCTCCTGAATTTGGTGTTGAATTCATTGAGAAGGTAAGAAATTTCTAATTTGCAATGAGGGCGTGTATAGAAAGGTAGATGAATCCATTGTCATCTACCTATACATAATGAGGTGAACAATATGAAATTGGTACTTACGAAATATATGGCCGGTGTCGATTCCCTCAATAGAGTTATTGGGTGGATTCTCGCAATAATGATTTCCTTAATGAGTATATTTATTTTCTGGCAAGTGTTGGCTAGAAAGGTTCTAGGTTCATCGTTATCCTGGTCTGAAGAAATTTCTCGCTTTTTAATGGTTTGGGTAGTTCTGCTTGGTGCTGCTTACGCCTTGAAAAAAGGGGAGCTCATTGCTGTAGAGCTACTACCGGAATTGCTAAGTGAAAAAGGAAAGAAAATCCTCTTGGTATTTGTCAGCCTGTTTTCACTGGTCTTTTATATAATCTTAACAATTTATGGTTGGGAAATTACACAGTCCGTCAAAGTGCAAATAGCACCAGGAACGGGTCTGTCAATGTTCTGGGTATATTTAGCTTTACCTGCTGGAGGTATTCTATTTATACTAAACACATTTTATTTGATCATCGAAAAATTCATGAAGAAATAGGGTGTTCCTATGCTAGTAATATTTTTTATTTCTCTTGTCATTCTAATGTTTATGAGTGTACCAATTGCAGTATCTCTCGGGCTGGCAACGGCATTGGGAATATGGATGCATGACACCATGCCATTAATGACCGTAGCTCAACGGGTCTTTATATCAATCAATTCATTTCCCTTAATGGCTATACCATTCTTTATTCTGGCCGGTAATTTGATGCAAGTCGGAGGTTTGTCAAAAAGGTTAGTCAACTTTGCAAGTTCATTGGTGGGTCACTTTACCGGTGGATTGGCAATGGTCGCAATTATAACCTCTATGTTCTTTGCTGCTATTTCAGGCTCGGGTGCAGCGACAACAGCCGCTATAGGGGCAATTCTTATTCCAGCTATGATTGCAAAAGGTTATAGCAAGGAATATGCAAGTGCGAACCAAGCGGTGTCGGGGGCACTAGGTGTCATTATTCCGCCGAGTATTTCCTTGATTTTATATGGTGTAGTTGCAGGCGTATCGGTAAGTGATTTATTTATCGCCGGGGTTTTCCCAGGATTGGTAATCGTTGTTTCTTTACTTATTATGGCCTATGTTGTCAGTAAGAAAAATGGTTATGTAGGTGTTGAGAAAAGCACTCCAAAAGAGATTTTTGTTTCTTTTAGAAAGTCAATTCTTGCTCTATTGATGCCTGTTGTGATTTTAGGTGGAATTTATGGAGGTATTTTTACCCCCACAGAAGCAGCGGTAGTTGCAGTGGTTTATGGCTTTGTAGTTGGAGTTTTTATTTATAAAGAGATTAATATAAAGCAATTGGGTAAAGTGCTCATAGATTCAGCAGTCACGACTTCAATTGTAATGATTATTATTGGAACGGCTGGATTATTTAGCTTTTACGTTAGTATTACAGGGATTCCTGATATGATCATGTCTCAAATCTCAGGTATTACGACAAATGCAATCATATTTCTGTTAGTTATTAATTTGGTTTTGTTGATTGCAGGAATGTTTTTCGATGGTGCTGCGGCAATTCTTATCTTTACGCCTTTATTTTTGCCTGCTGCAATCGCTTTTGGTATTGACCCAATACACTTTGGTGTCATTATTGTTGTAAATCTTGCAATCGGGTTAGTAACACCTCCAGTAGGGTTGAATTTGTTTGTAGCAGCCCAAATTTCCGGAATTTCTTTTGCGAAACTTTCAAGAGCGGTTCTACCGTTTATTGTCATATTGATTATTGACATACTGATTATTTCCTATATACCGGCAATTTCACTTTGGTTGCCAGCGTTTCTGAAATAACGTTGGCAATTTAAATTTTTGCATTTCAGTTAAGCGCTTAACCTAATCTAGATAGAAGCAACGTAGTATAGGAGGAGAAGTTTTGAATCCACTTGTGTTTTCAAATGGGAGATCATTAGATCTTATTGCTATTGGTAGGCTTTGCATCGACTTGAATGCAAATGAAATAAACCGTCCGATGGAAGAGACAAATACATTTACAAAATATGTAGGCGGCTCACCTGCGAATATTGCGATCGGTTCGGCAAGACTTGGACAGAAGACGGGCTTTATTGGCAAAGTTTCGGATGATCAGATGGGACGTTTTATTGTCGATTATTTGGAGAAAGACGCTATCGACACCACAGGCGTTAAAATTGATAAAACAGGAGCTGTAACAGGGCTTGCATTTACTGAAATCAAAAGTCCGGAAGATTGCAGTATCCTCATGTACCGAGATAATGTCGCTGATTTGAAACTTCATCCGTCTGATATAGATGAGGAATATATTAAGCGATCAAAAGCAATGATTATTTCTGGTACAGCACTTGCACAAAGTCCATCCAGAGAGGCTGTGTTCCTAGCTCTTGAGTACGCTGTGAAACATAATGTCGTTGTATTTTTCGACTTAGATTATCGTCCATATTCGTGGGTAGATGATGCAGAAACAGCTGTTTATTATAATTTGGCCGCTGAGAAATGCAACGTCTTAATTGGAACACGTGAAGAGTTTGACATGATGGAGAAATTATTGAATGTACATGAATCTGATGATCATTACACTGCTTCCCGCTGGTTTTCTTATAATGCAGACATAGTGGTGATCAAACATGGTGGAGAAGGTTCTATTGCTTATCAAAAGGATGGAAAATCCTATCGGAGCGGCGTTTTCCGTACAAATGTATTAAAGACCTTTGGTGCCGGAGACTCGTACGCTTCCGCATTTATTTATGGGTTAATGAACGGAAAAAGTATTTCAGAAGCAATGAAAATGGGAAGTGCTTCAGCTTCGATAGTAATTTCCAGGCATAGTTGTTCAGAAGCAATGCCAACTGAAACAGAGCTTTTGGAGTATCTTGAGATGGCAATTTATGAACCGGCTCAATAACAAAGGAGAGATAAAAATTGACGACAATAACAACAGTAGATAGATTGAAAAACTATATAGGTGGAGAGTGGGTAGACTCCAATTCAATTAATTATGAAACAGTTTTTAACCCTGCGACGGGTGAGGCAATCGCTGAAGTACCTCTTTCATCAAAGGAGGATGTTGAAAAAGCTGTATTAGCTGCAGATAAAGCTTTTAAAACTTGGTCGAAAACTGCTGTACCGCGACGTGCCCGTATATTATTCAAGTACCAGCAACTTCTTGTCGAAAATTGGGACGAACTAGCAAAATTAATTACAATCGAAAATGGGAAAAGCCTCTCGGAAGCGTATGGAGAAGTGCAACGTGGCATTGAATGTGTGGAGTTCGCAGCAGGTGCACCGACGTTAATGATGGGCGAACAACTACCTGATATAGCGACGGGTATTGAATCGGGAATGTACCGATATCCTGTAGGCATCGTTGCTGGAATTACACCATTTAACTTCCCCATGATGGTTCCTGCATGGATGTTCCCACTTGCAATCGCGTGTGGTAACTCATTTATTTTAAAGCCTTCCGAGCGTACGCCTTTGCTGGCTAATCGACTTGTAGAGTTGTTTACAGAAGCCGGTCTACCTAATGGCGTATTGAACATTGTTCACGGAGCACATGATGTGGTTAACGGAATCTTAGAACATGAAAAGATCAAAGCGATTTCATTCGTCGGTTCCCAGCCAGTTGCCGAATATGTCTATAAAACTGGTGCTGCAAATTCGAAGCGGGTACAAGCTTTAGCTGGAGCTAAGAACCATTCGATCGTTCTTGCCGATGCAAATCTTGACGTTGCGACTACGCAAATTATTAGTGCAGCATTTGGTTCTGCTGGTGAACGTTGCATGGCGGCTGCGGTAGTTGCTGTGGAAGATTCAATTGCTGATGAATTGGTTGCAAGAATCAAAAAAGCAGCAGATGAAATTGTTATCGGTAACGGACTTGATGAAGGTGTGTTCCTTGGTCCAGTAATCCGCGATTCACATAAGGATCGTACTTTGGGGTATATCGAAAAAGGAATAAAGGAAGGCGCGTTGTTAATCCGTGATGGTCGTCAAGACAAGGAAGTTGATGGCGAAGGTTATTTTGTTGGCCCAACAATTTTTGATAATGTAACAGTAGATATGAAAATTTGGCAAGATGAAATTTTTGCACCAGTCCTCTCGATAGTTAGAGTGAAGGATCTTGCAGAAGGAATAGAAGTGGCAAATGCATCATCATTTGCGAATGGTGCTTGCTTATATACAGATAGTGCAGCGGACGTTCGACAATTTAGAGAGACAATTGATGCTGGAATGTTAGGCATTAACTTGGGGGTGCCGGCACCAATGGCATTCTTCCCATTTTCTGGTTATAAGAATTCGTTTTATGGAGATCTTCATGCGAATGGCAAAGATGGGGTTGAATTTTATACAAGAAAGAAAATGGTCACAGCACGCTATGTGAAATAATTTTGTTGGAGGAAGGGCTGCTTTGTACAGTCCATCCTCTTTCCTATATTCAGATGAAAAATTCCCTTAAGGAGACGAAATATGGCGCTTGTGAAAATGAAGGAAATACTAACTATGGCAGAAAAAGAAAACTATGGGGTTGGGGCATTCAGTGTAGCGAATATGGAAATGGTCATTGGAGCTATACAAACAGCAGAAGAATTACGCTCGCCTCTTATATTGCAAATAGCTGAAGTTAGGCTTGGGCCATCACCCCTTCATTTAATTGGACCTATGATGGTTGAAGCTGCAAAGAGAGCAAGTGTGCCAGTTGCTGTACATTTTGATCATGGAGAGACTGAAGAAAAAATAAAGGAAGCTTTAGAAATAGGCTTTACTTCTGTGATGTTTGACGGTTCTTTATTACCCATTGAACAAAATATTGCTGAAACAAAAAAAATTGTTGAACTTGCATCGAAATACGATGCTACAGTGGAAGGCGAAATAGGCCGAGTTGGTGGAAGTGAAGATGGCTTAGTGGATATCGAAATTGCCATTACTTCTGTCGAGAATGCAAAACAATTTGCTGAAGAAACGGGAGTAGATGCACTAGCAATTGCAATCGGCAATGCACATGGCGTTTACAAGGGGAAACCGGAATTGCGGTTGGATCGGCTCAAGGAAATTGATGATGTGACTGACATCCCTTTAGTTCTACATGGAGGTTCAGGAATTTATCAGAAAGATTTCCGTAAAGCAATACAAAGCGGAATCCGCAAAATTAATGTAGCAACTTCAACATTCAATAATGTAATAAAAAATGTAAATGATAATGTGCCTTTCGACAATTATTTTATTTACCATGATAAAGTCATTCAAGCGGCAGCAGAAAATGTTAGAGTACATATGGAAATGTTTCAAAGTGCAAACCGCATCTGAATTTTCATATTTGGGAGGAAATCATAATGTACTATAAAAAGCTAGATAAAATGAATGAAGGTTATGTAGAGTTAACAAAAATAGATAATGAAAACTCTAAAATGAACATCGGAATATATGCAATACCTGCTGGAACAGAAATTCAATTACTGGAAGCTGAAGAGGAGCAGGCTATTCTTCTACTGGAAGGTTCCGTACGATTAGAATGGAACAATCATTCTCGGGAAATAACAAGAGAATCTGTATTTGAAGAACTACCTTGGTGTCTCCATGTTCCATGTGGAGTTGAAGTTAAAGTAACTGCTTTTGCAAATAGTGAAGTGCTTGTACAATCAACAGACAATACGAATGAATTTGCAGCAAAATTGTACAGACCGGAAGACTGTGAATGTGCGAATACAGGAGAGGGAGTATGGGACGGTACCGCAGAGCGTGTAATTCGTAGAATATTTGATTATGAGAATGCCCCCTATTCAAACCTAGTTATCGGTGAGGTGATTTCTTATCCGGGTCGTTGGTCAAGCTATCCACCTCATCACCATGATCAACCGGAAGTCTATTACTACAGATTTGATAAGCCACAAGGATTTGGGTGCGCTATGGTCGGACCACATGCATATCGTGTTGAACATAATAGCTATCTAGAAATACCAGGAGGATTAGACCATCCGCAAGCTACAGCTCCAGGATATGCGATGTATTTTTGTTGGATGATCCGTCATATTGATAATAATCCTTGGACTGAACGTATATTTGAAGAGGAACATAAATGGATGTTGGAGCCAGACGCGAAAATATGGCCAAGTAAATAAATAATGTGGTGACTGCGTCATTCTTAACGATTTTATTTTCTTTCTGTTAGCTATTTCTCTACTCTAGAGATGAAAATAAGAGGACAACCAGATTTACAAATGGTTGTCCTCTTATACTTTTTTAAAGACGAGTTATCAAAGGAGATGATAATCTGGTCTGACTATAGCATAGTTAAATTTAAACTACCTATTAAAAATCAATCCCAATCGCTGCTCCATTACGGCTTGAGTCGGCAACTCCTTTGAAAATGCCTTCTTTCTGATCAATCCAGATACTTTGAACATTCCCGATCACTGTCGAGTTTTCCCCGAATTGATGGCCTCTCATCCGTAATTGTTCCATCGCTTCTTCAGTAATGCCATCTTCATATCGGTAAGAAGAGGTGTTGTTCGTATAGATTCTTGGTTCTTCGACTGCCGCTTTTAATTCCATATCATAGGCAATGGAATGGATGATTGTTTGCAGCACTGATGTAATGATCGTCGGTCCGCCTGGCGATCCGACAGTCATGACCGGCTTGCCGTTTTCATAGACGATAGTTGGTGTCATGCTGCTAAGTGGTCGCTTATTCGGTTCGACTTGATTCGCTCCGCCTGGCACGGCGTCGAAATCAGTCAATTCATTGTTCAGCATGATGCCATAGCCTGGAACCATGATTCCTGTACCGAATAATTGCTCAATGGTCGTAGTGTAGGAAACGACATTGCCCCATTGGTCTGCAACGGAGAAATGGGTTGTCTCGCCAGGATTTTTATCGTCTGGCTGTTCAACGATCTCCGTTTCCTGAGTAGCATTCTCATATGCCCAAGGGTCTCCGGCTGTTGGTTTTTCAATCATCGAGTCAAGGCTGATCAAGTTCAATCGCTCTTGAATATAGTCAGGGTGTAACAACCCTTTCAACGGAACGTCGATGAACTCAGGATCTCCTGCATAAGCCGCACGATCCGCATAAGCTAAGTGCATCGCTTCCGCAAGTAAATGATACTTTTCCCAAGACTTTACGTCATATTGAGACAAGTCCACTCCATCAAGGATGCCGAGCATTTGAAGCAAGAAGACTCCGCCTGAACTTGGTGGTGGCATACTTGCAATCTGGTAGCCTTTGTATTCTCCCCAGATAGGCTTATCCCATGTTGTGTCGTAAGCTGCCAAGTCGTCTGTTGTCATGGAGCCGCCGTATTGTTGGACAACACCTGCAATCGCTTCGGCAATTTCCCCTTTGTAAAATGCATCAGTTCCTTCAGTTTTAATTAATTCAAATGTCTTTGCCAAATCTTTCTGTACGAGGAGGTCTCCTTCACGCAATGGTTTTCCGTCAGGAATGAATACATTTCCCGCCGCCGTTTTGTAGAGCATTGCTTTGTTATCCTCGATGGCACTCGCTAGTACGGAGTCAATCGGAAAACCGTCTTGGGCAAGTTGAATGGCAGGGTCGATCAATTCCTCCATAGACATCGTTCCCCATTTTTCAAGTGCATTTTCGAGACCTTTCAACGTTCCTGGCACACCGACAGCTTTCCCGCCAGACGCTCTTTCCGCAAAAGGAATCGGCTCTCCGTCGGCTTTGAGGAACATATCCGGAGTAGCTCCTGCAGGCGCTCGCTCACGGCTGTTCAAGATGAGTGTCTCATCAGCCTCCGCATCATAATACATAAGGAATCCACCGCCACCAATACCCGACATCATCGGTTCAGTAACGTTTAATGCAAATTGAATTGCAACCGCAGCATCAATTGCATTTCCTCCATTTTTAAGAACTTCCGCTCCGATTTGACTCGCTAACGGATGCGCTGTCGTCACCATGCCATCCATACCAGTTGCCACCTGGCGATAATTCTCGTAATTCATATCCCATTCCTTCGCCATCCCCACGGGCAACATACTAAACATCAGCAACAAACTCAATGGAACTGCAAACAACCATTTCAATCGTTTCTTCATCATCCCACTCCCTTAATAGTAGTAGTTTATGAACTGCCGATCTACTTAATGGAAACCTCCCTTTCTTTGTAGTGGATATTGTAGTTAACAAATAGACTACAATAATACGATTATATTGAATTGCTTGTTAAATTGCTAACTATATACTTCGGGAATGGAAGTTTTAGCTTGAAAATATGCAGCGAATAATAATTCATAGAAAGGGTACTCTATTTATATATCCTAAATGAGGTGATAGATAATGAAGCAAGAAGAACTGGAGACATTAAGAGGTCTAATCAAAAACATCGACACGGCGATGCTGACGACGGTATCGGATGAGGGGCTTGTCTCCCGTCCCATGAAGACACAGGAAGTGGAGTTTGACGGCGATCTATGGTTTTTCACGAAGAAGGAGACGGATAAATACAGGGAAATCCTGCATGAGAAAGACGTGAACGTGGCCTATGTAGGCAAATCCTACGTATCCGTCCGCGGACGAGCTGAAATCGTCGAGGACCTCAACAAGAAAAAGGAACTTTGGAGCAAAGCCTACGAGAAAATCATGCAAACGACCTACGACGACCCCGACGTCATTCTAATTAAAATCGAAGCAGAAGCCGCAGAATACTGGGAAACCGGGAACTTAGCTAAAAACATTGCGTTTATGTACAAGAGGATAAGAGGGAAGGACGCAGAGTCGACAGATGTGAATGAAACGGTGGAATTGGATAAGTGATAGGGGAATGGATTGTCCTAATTTGGGCAATCCATTTTTACAATTGCCTTACCACAAATCCTTATTGGATGTCGTGACTGCGTAAGCGGAACTATTGATGGCATTGTCCACGTCTTTCTCGGTACGGATCAGGCCGCCGGCAATAATGGGAATCCCTGTTTCGTCATAGATCTTTTTAATGATATCCGGGATTACACCGGGTAAGATTTCAATGTAGTCGGGTTTAATCTTTTTGCATATATTCAAGTTGTGATTGAGCGCATGGCTATCCAGTGCGAACAGACGCTGTATACCGATAATATTATGCTTTTTTGCAGAGGCGATCACGTTTGCTTTCGTTGAAATGATGCCGTCGACTTTGACATTATGAATCAGATATTCAAGCCCATACTCATCCACTTTCAATCCTTGCACGAGGTCTGCATGGATTAGCACCTTCTTCTTATGTTGCTTTGCATATTTGACGGTGCTCTCCAATTGGGAGAGGCGCGTCTCTAAAAAGATGATCAGTTCATGATCGGTCTTGAGCACATCATCAAAATCTTTCATGTTGCGTATCGCGGGTATGATCTTTTTACCCATATCATCACTCCTGGCTGATTCTGTTTTATGATTCTCACTTTTTATGCGACCTAAATCTATCCTACCATATGTAGATGAAAACCGGGTATGAGTACCTGTAGCGCAGTTAGGTGTTCATACATATAGAGAATTGACAACGCTTTCAAAGAATTGTATACTCTTGATAAGTTAATAGCTCGTGATGAGATGATGAGACACATTGCTTTCCTCGGAGATTCGACTGGGGATATTTAATGTGTCTTTTTTTCGTCCGCTATAACAATGTACATTTGGGGGTGGCTTCATTGTGAGGGCGATGAACCTAGCTGTGTAGTGGTTGACTACGTAATTGTCCATTTAAGTAGACGTATACTTTAATAGGCAGTAATAGGCAGTTTAATGTAAGGCCAAAAATTAAAAATGAGGGGGATATTATGAACAAGTTCAAGAAACCGGTCGTATGGTTGGTTATATCGTTAGTATTAATTTTAATTGGAAGTATGACTGCTTCCCAGTTTAATAGTTCTGGTGGAGATGTCGATGTTTCACGCATTTATTTTGATACGCCTAGGGGAGAACTGTCCGGCCTGTTGTATAAACCTGAAGGTGCAGACAATCAACCGAGACCGACCCTGATTGCGACACATGGGTACTTGAATTCAGGGGAAATGCAGGATGCGCAAGCAATCGAGATGTCTAAAAGAGGCTATGTTGTATTGGCGTTGGATCAATATGATCATGGGCATTCCACAGGAACGATGGAGAAACCGGTACCGTTTTTCTCCTTCTGGCCCCATGCGATCTATGATGCCGTTCAGTATATGTATAATCAGGAGTATGTACTGAAAGATGAAAGCGGGAATGGACTTATTGCCGTATCAGGTCATTCCATGGGTGGTTTTTCATCTACGCATGCAGTCATACTCGATGAAGCCGATTTTACAGAATCCGGCGTCAGAAAGATCTTCACTTCTCTCACGATGGGTTCTGATTACCAATGGCTTAAAGTGTTAGGGCTCAGTGAAGAAGATATTAACAAAGCATATGGACCAAGATTATCCGGTAAAGTTGCCGGACAGTATGACGAATTCTTTTTTGACGCGGCTGCTGCGGGAGCCGGCAAATCAGTTGTGAAAAAGGACTATGTGGGAACGGAAGAAGGTCAAGGCTTCCTCGGCAATCCTGAGAATCCCGAAGCAGGAAAAGTGTATGAAGTGGATGGCGGCAAAAGAGTGATTTATCAGCCGAATGAAACGCACCCATGGAATCATTTTTCGAAGGAATCTACAGGGGATGCCATCGGTTTTTATGATATGGCGTTTGCCGATTATAGCAATCTTGTAAAAGTCGATGAGGCGGGACAGTCATGGATGTTCAAAGAGTTTGCTTCATTTGTTGCACTGATTGGATTTTTTATGCTCTTCATCCCAGTCATTCTTCTGTTGTCCAAACTGCCGTTCTTCAATTCGATTTATACGGCGAAAACAGTTCCACTGCCGGAACCGAAGACAGATGGATCTAAATTGACAAGTTACTTGCTCATTGTTTTTGGCAGCCTGTACCCTGCACTGTTCTTCACAGCGTTATACGGAGCTGATGTCTCAGGCATGCGGTTATTGCGTCAGGTGAGTATGATTTTCATTGCCCTGTCTGCGATCGTCTATATCTTCTCGTTGATAAAGAACTACAGTAAAAATGCTAAAACAGGTTCACTACTTCTGTTGGGGTTAAGTGTCATTCAATATGTCTTATTGAGGAGCCAAGATAAGTTCCTTGAAACAACACCATTTTTCGGCGCTCCTACCGTGAATCCAATTGTTTATTGGGCGCTGAACGTTTCAGTCGTCATGCTGATGGTGGCGGTTTGCTATCATTACGTTTCCAAGAAGTCAGAAGGTGCGACGATTGCGAATTATGGCGTGAAGGCAAACGTTAAAACGATTGCTGCTTCACTTGTAACAGCTGTCCTGGCTGCGGCAATCGGTTTTGGCATATTGTTTGCTGTGGACGCAATATTTAAAGTGGATTTCCGTCTTTGGACCGTCGCTGTCAAGACGTTCGAAGTGCAACACCTCATCGCGCTTTTGAAATACGCACCATTATTCTTTGTTTACTATTTCATCGTGGGCATGTCCGTCAATATGAATACAGCTGGGGAAAAATACGATGGCGTAAAAGGGTATGTCATTTCAATTCTTCATTTCGTTGGCGGCTTATCACTTTACCTGATCTATCAATACGGGTTGTTGTTCATAACAGGAACAGCAGGTTATCCGGGTGAATCTCTATCCTCTATAATTGTTATCGGCCTAGTCCCGATTTTAGCGATAGCTGCGATCTTCAACCGGTATCTGTTCAGAATTACGGGCAACGTCTATGTCGGCGCCTTTATTAACACATTGGTAATGACGATGGTGACGATAGCTAATACAACGCTTTTCACGATATTCTAAACCCGTTAATAAGGAGTAAGGGACACGGAGTCCTGAGCTCCTTTTTTCGGGCGTCACTTTAGCAACGGACGGAGGTAAATGAATTGGAACAATACATTTTGTCCCTGGATCAGGGGACAACAAGTTCACGTGCAATCTTGTTTGATAAAAAAGGAAGAGTAGTTGAAACGGCTCAGCAGGAGTTTGAAATATTTTTCCCCCAACCGGGGTGGGTTGAACAGGATGCAAATGAAATATGGAATTCGATTCTGTCATGTATAGCGGAAGTGCTGCGCAAGGCTGATGTGCTTCCCGGACAGATTGCAGGAATCGGTATTACAAACCAACGAGAAACGACTGTCGTCTGGGATAAAAACAACGGAAATCCCGTCCATAAGGCCATTGTTTGGCAATCCAGACAGACCGAAGAGATTTGCACACAATTGCGTAACGATGGGTACAGTGATCTGTTTATTGATAAAACAGGGCTGTTGATAGACCCTTATTTTTCAGGGACGAAGGTGAAGTGGGTTCTGGACAATGTCGAAGGGGCAAGGGCAAAGGCAGTTGCTGGTGATTTATTATTTGGAACGATCGATACGTGGTTGGTTTATAAGTTGACGGGTGGCCGTGCCCACGTCACGGATTATTCCAATGCGTCCCGCACCCTTCTGTTCAATATTAAGGAATTGAAGTGGGATGAAGAATTGCTCGATATATTGAACGTGCCTGCAAGCATGCTTCCTGAAGTGAAATCCTCATCGGAAATTTATGCTTATGCGGATGATTATCCATTTACGGGTCATCGTATTCCGATTGCGAGTGTGATAGGTGATCAGCAAGCGGCATTGTTCGGTCAAGCATGCTTCGAAAAAGGGATGGCTAAAACAACGTACGGGACAGGAAGTTTCATGTTGTTGAATACAGGAGAAGAGTGCGTCCGGTCCAAACATGGTTTGCTGACAACGATTGCATGGTCTGTCGATGGTGAAGTGACATATGCTCTTGAAGGCAGTAATTTTGTTGCTGGATCTGCCGTGCAATGGCTCCGAGACGGGTTGCGCATGTTCGACAAGAGTTCAGATAGTGAAGCATATGCATTAAAAGTCAGTTCATCCGATGGTGTATATGTTGTCCCTGCATTTGTCGGTCTCGGAACGCCATATTGGGACAGCGACGCCCGCGGTGCCGTATTCGGAGTAACGCGCGGGACGACAAAAGAACACTTCATCCGGGCGACACTCGAATCATTGGCCTATCAGACGAGGGATGTGCTTGAAGTGATGGTCACTGACTCGGGCATTGGTCTGGAGTCACTTCGTGTTGATGGCGGTGCGGTTTCAAATGATTTCCTTATGCAATTTCAAAGCGATATTTTAAACGTTCCTGTCGAACGTCCGGTTGTCAATGAAATTACTGCGCTGGGTGCTGCATTTCTGGCAGGTTTGGCAGTCGGGTATTGGGCAGACCAACAGGAGATTGTGCAAAAATGGGAAGTGGAAACGACTTTTTCAAGTGCATTTTCTGAAGAAGAGCGGGAGGATTTATATGTAGGGTGGAAAAAAGCGGTTGCTGCTACGAGGGAATATAAGTAAAGCAGTAATACTTTTAAATGAAAGTACTTCATGGTATTCTAAAAACAAGTTAATAAATTGGTAGAGAATTCGAGAGACCACTTCACTCCATATTTCCGTTCAGGAAATGGAGGTGATTTGTGGTCTCTCTTTTTTATTTGCAAAATATGGATAGGAGTGGATGATACATGCGATTTTCAAATGTGGACAGGACCGGATTGAAAAAGGAGCTTGAGGAGCAGACATACGATTTACTAGTCATTGGGGGCGGCATTACGGGCGCGGGTATCGCACTGGATGCTGCAACAAGAGGTTTGAAGGTAGCTGTATTGGAGATGCAGGACTTTGCTGCAGGCACTTCGAGCAGATCAACGAAACTCGTCCATGGAGGGTTACGCTATTTGAAGCAACTGGAAGTGAAGATGGTTGCGGAAGTCGGTAAAGAACGAGAAATCGTCTATCAAAATGGACCGCATATTACAACTCCTGAATGGATGCTGTTGCCTTTTTACAAAGGGGGAACGTTCGGTCCATTCACAACAAATATTGCATTGCGGGTCTATGATTTTCTGGCAGGCGTCAAAAAAAGTGAACGTAGAAAGATGTTCAAGCCGGATGTTGCTGCAGTTCATGAGCCTTTATTGAAAAAAGATGGTTTAAAAGGTGCAGGCTACTATGTTGAATACAAGACAGATGACGCGCGCCTGACGATTGAAGTGATGAAGAAGGCCGTAGCAGAAGGCGCGGTTGCATTGAATTATATGAAAGTGACAGATCTCATCTATGAAAACAAGCAGGCAGTCGGTGTCAAAGTTGAAGATCTGATTGACGGTGGGGACTTAGAAGTGAAAGCATTGAAGATCGTTAATGCTTCAGGGCCGTGGGTGGATACATTACGTGAGATGGATCATTCTAAGAAAGGGAAATCTCTTCAATTGACGAAAGGGATTCATCTCGTGTTTGACGGGAAGAAATTCCCGTTGCAGCAGGCGATCTATTTTGATGGTCCGGATGGCCGGATGATTTTTGCTATCCCGAGAGAGGGAAAAACATACGTCGGTACGACCGATACCGTCTACAAAGGCGATATTGCTCATCCAGAAGTGACTGTTCAAGATCGTGATTATATATTGCGAGCAATTGGATTCATGTTCCCTTCGGTGAATATCGGACCTGATGAAGTAGAATCCAGTTGGGCAGGATTACGTCCATTAATCCACGAGGACGGAAAATCACCAACCGAAATTTCGAGGAAAGATGAAATATTCGTATCCGAGTCAGGTCTTATTTCGATAGCAGGCGGTAAATTGACCGGATACCGCAAAATGGCTGAACACGTCCTTGATGTAGTTGTAATGCAATTGAATGAAGAGCAAGGAAGGCAATATCCCGGCTCCCGGACGAAGCATCTGCCAATTTCAGGTGGAGATTTAGGAGGCGCAGATGGGTTCCGTACGTTTGTCACCGAGAAAGTGGAGGAGGGAAGGATACTCGGACTGTCAAAAGAACTGTCTGAAAAACTAATCCATCGCTACGGATCCAATGTCGATACCGTTTTCTTTCTCTTCAAGAATGGTAAAAGTATAGCACGAACTAAGGACATGGATCCTCTTGTATATGCGCAACTGCGCTATTCAATTGACCACGAACTCATCTACAAACCAACGGACTTCTTCATCAGGCGGACAGGTGCTTTGTACTTTGATCTCCAGTGGGTGCAAACGCATAAAGAAACAGTCTGCCGATTCTTGGAACAAGAGTTCAATTGGACGGAAGAGCAAGCTGTCCGTTATGCTATAGAGCTTGAGGACGCGATTAGGGATGCAACTTTAGTTTAGGGTACCAGTTGTCGGATACACGGGGAAGCGTTTCGATTATTTTCAATTTGCGATCGTTTCTATTTACGAAATAGAAGATGGGAGGCCCTGCGGTGAAATATTGCCGGGGGCTTCTCATCTTCTTTAATTTGAAAAACTAGATTCTCAAAAAGACAACAATACTCGAAGCGATAAGACCAAATGAAAAATAAACAACACCAACCAATAATATCTTTTTCAAACTTGGATATTCTTTTTTATAACTCACTTTTTCCCTGTTATTTCCTTCAAACCCCCGTATTGCTTGCTCCCTTTTATTAATAGTGGAAAAGAAGTGTTTGAAAGAAGAAATGAAAGCATTGAAAAAACCGGCCTGAATGATTAACATCACACTTCCGATCATTAGAAAGAAGAGACCGCTAAAAAAGATGAAATCCAATAAACGGACAAGGTTTGATGGCAAGAATAGCAGCGTACAGAGATACAACAGGAAAGGCGCGGCAATGAAGAAGGTGAAAACTAATTTTTTCATAGGTTGTTAAACTCCTTTTCTATTATTAGGAAACTGCTCTGAAATAGTAAATTGATAATTTAAATTGTTATTGATATTTAGAATGTAAGCGATTATAATTATATGAATATTAAAGAAATATTACAAGGGGGGAACGGAAAAATGAAGAATAAGAAATGGTTGGGGTTTATTTTCTTAACAATTTTTGCTCTTGTTTTATCAGGCTGTAACTTCAATTCGCCAGATACTGATAAAGGGAGTGAGAAGGAGAAAGAAGGTACTAAGGAAGGCGATACAGCAGCAACAGTAGAACAAGTACTGAAATTATCCGCTTCTGCGGAAATTCCGACGATGGATTCAACGAAAGCGCATGATGGTGTTGCTTTCAACGTTTTGAACAATACCAATGAGGGGCTTTATCGACAAGATGAAAACAATGAAAGTATTTTAGCATTAGCTGAAAAACATGATGTCAGTGAAGATGAAGTCGTTCATACATTCACATTGAGAGATACGAAATGGAGCAATGGAGACCCTGTAACGGCTGCTGATTTTGAGTATGCTTGGAAACGCGTTATGAGGGAAGCCGGTGCATATAACTATATGCTTGCTACAGCTGGCATTAAAAACGCAGAGGCGATTATGAATGAAGAAATGGATGCGGATGAGCTCGGCATTAAAGCGACAGGCGATTTGACGCTTGAAGTGACACTCGAAAGTCCGAATCCGTTGTTTGTCACATTGCTTGCATTCCCGACATTCCTTCCACAAAATCAAGAATTTGTTGAAGGGCTTGGTGACCAATATGCACTTGAAGCGGAAAATGTTTTAGCAAACGGACCATTCAAGCTTGTTAGCTGGACTCATGAGCAAGGATGGGTTTTAGAAAAGAATGAAGACTATTGGGATGCTGACAATGTAAAGCTCGACAAAGTTGAAGTGATTGTAGTGAAAGAACCTTCCACTGGGGCAAATCTTTATGAAACTGGAAAAATTGATCGTACTCTACTCACATCTGCTCTCGTTCAGCAATACGCAGACAATGAGGACTTCCAAATTGAAAAAGAATCCGATATCATCTTTTTACGATTCAACCATAATCACCCGATTCTCGGAAATCCAGAAATCCGTAGAGCCATCAATATGGCCATTGATCGTGATGGGTTAACGGATATCATCTTGCAAGATGGATCCACACCATTATACGGACTTGTGGCAGGAGGATACTATTTCTCTCCAGATCAAAAAGATTACCGCGAAATTAACGGTGATATCAATAAAGGGTCAATAGAAGAAGCTAAGACATTATGGGAAAATACGTTAGCAGAAATTGGCGAAAAAGAAGTTACCGTATCCATTAACATTGCTGACTCTGAAGCACATAAGAAAGTTGCTGAATACTTGCAAGCACAGCTTGAGGATAACCTTCCTGGATTTAAGCTGGAAATAAAGGCTGTGCCATTTGCGCAACGACTTGAAATTGAAAAAGCTATCACATATGACATTTCCTTATCATCATGGGGACCAGACTATAGTGACCCGATGACTTACTTGGATATGTGGGTGACAGGCGGATCGGCTAACCGTATGGATTATGATAATCCAAAACTGAACAATTTGGTTTCGCAAGCCTATAGCGAGACGGATCTAAGCAAACGTTTTGAAATGTTACTGGAAATTGAAAAAATCTTGTTAGTTGAAGACGCTGCAATCGCACCGCTTTACCAAACGGGATCTGCAATTCTTAAGCGCGGCAACATTAAAGATTTAGTCAAACACCCATCAGGCGCTGAATTCTCTTACAAATGGGCTTACATCGAAGAATAATAGAAACGAAAGCATCAGAAAAGCAGGGGTGACCAACTGGTGCACCCCTCTTTTTGTTTTATGGTCAGAATTAGTCCAGCAACAGTGGTATTTAAAGATAGGGGGGTCAATGTGAAAGGTTACATATTTAAGAGAGTGGGATTCATGATTGTCACCCTTTTCGTCATTGTGACCGCCACCTTTTTTCTTATGCAGCTTATACCGGGAACGCCGTTTACGAATCCCGAAAAGTTAACAGAGAAACAGTTGGTAATTCTTAATGCGAAATATGGATTGGATCAACCTGTAGCAATTCAATACTTGAAATACATCGGTAATTTATTACAAGGAGACTTAGGCTATTCGTTCCAATACGAGGGGCGGACTGTCTTCAGCATGATTGGAGATCGAATCGGACCATCAGCCTTTATTGGCCTGCAAGCACTTATTTTTGGCTCAATTATAGGTCTTTTACTTGGTATTTTCTCCGCTTTGAAACATAACTCTGTATATGATTATCTGTCTGTAACAATTGCGGTTCTCGGTATGTCTATTCCATCCTTCGTATTTGCAGCACTTTTGCAATATTATGTAGGGGTAAAACTGGAATGGTTGCCAGTTGCTCTTTGGGAAGGTTATTCCAGCACAATTCTCCCTTCGTTTGCTTTGTCGGTAACGGTTATCGCGACGGTAGCCAGGTTCATTCGAAGTGAAATGCTCGAGGTGCTTGGACAAGATTACGTTACGACTGCCAGGGCAAAGGGATTGAGCGAGTGGACAGTTATTGTCAAACACGTCACACGTAATGCACTCATCCCGGTCGTCACAATGCTCGGTCCTTTGGCGGTGTCTATCATGACAGGTACGCTCGTCATCGAAAAGATATTCTCCGTTCCCGGACTTGGGGAGCAGTTCACATTATCGATTCTTGTCCTCGATTATAGTGTGATTATGGGAATTACGCTTTTCTATAGCGGGCTCTTCATCTTAGTCGTTTTCCTTGTTGACATTCTTTACGGGCTCCTTGATCCCCGAATTGACTATAAGGGGGCGGAACAGTCATGACCGTGAAGATGAAAAAAGATGTGAATCCTATCGATTCGAGGCTGAATCATCTAACTGAGCCTCCTGATGAATTATTCGTACCTGCTCCATTGGATCGGGACGTTAGTGAAGAAATCATGACTCCTTCTATTTCTTTTTGGCAAGAAGCAAGAGAACGTCTATTTAAAAACAAAGGTGCGGTTTTTTCTCTCATTGTCCTTGCTTTATTAACCCTTTTAGCTTTAGTGGGGCCGGCAATTAATGAGCACTCATATCGGAGTCAAAACATAGCACATTCCAACCTTCCGCCAAAAGTAGCCGGATTAGAGTGGCTTGGTTTTGATGGGAAAGATGTAAAAGGTAATGACGTCTATGCAACAAGAAATATAGAAGAAAATTATTGGTTCGGAACAGATGAGTTTGGAAGGGACTTGTGGACAAGGGTTTGGAAAGGGACACAGATTTCTTTATTCATAGCCGTTGTTGCGGCCGCCCTTGACTTGGCAATCGGCGTTCTATACGGAGGGATCTCTTCATTTTATGGAGGGCGGCTCGATAATATAATGCAACGAATTATTGAAGTGCTTGTCGGGATCCCTAATTTGATTGTGATTATCTTGTTCATTCTCATTTTGGAACCTGGGATTACTTCCATCATCTTGGCGCTTGTCGTTACCGGATGGGTAGGTATGGCGCGTGTCGTTCGTGGGCAGATCCTGCAATTAAAAGGTCAGGAATTCATCCTTGCTTCTAGAACGCTTGGGGCATCGAACGCAAGATTGATTGGTAAACATCTATTGCCAAACGTCATGGGGCCGATCATTGTGACGGTCATGTTCACGATTCCTACAGCGATATTTTTTGAAGCATTTCTAAGTTTCATTGGCCTCGGTTTACAGGCCCCGCTCGCTTCACTTGGGGTGTTAATTGAAGATGGCTATAAGTCTATGCGTTATTTTTCATACAAGCTTATTTTCCCGGCAGCTGTTATCAGTTTGATCATGATTTCGTTTAACTTGCTGGCAGATGGTCTTCGTGATGCGCTGGACCCGAAAATGAGAAGATAGGGAGGGTCAAAAATTGAAAGAGAATATACTGGACGTAGATAATCTGCATGTTTCATTCAAGACCCGAAACGGAGAAATCACTGCGGTGAAAGGCGTAAGTTTTTCTCTGAAAAAAGGGGAGACCCTCGCAATTGTCGGTGAATCGGGTTCTGGAAAGTCTGTTACAGCGAAATCGATCATGCGGTTATTACCGAAACATAGTGCTGTTATTCCGCAAGGCGAAATCAAGTTTGAAGGTCAGGACTTACTGGAATTATCATTAAAAGATATGCAACAAGTACGAGGCTCCAAGATTTCAATGGTATTCCAAGATCCGATGACTTCATTAAATCCAACAATGAAAATTGGAAAGCAAATTATGGAGGGGCTTAAGAAACATCAAACGTTAACCAAAAGTGAGGCAAGGCAAAGAGCGTTGGAAATGTTGGAGCTCGTTGGAATTCCGAACGCTAAAAAAAGACTCGATGCTTACCCGCATCAGTTTTCGGGTGGGATGCGGCAACGTGTCGTAATCGCGATGGCACTAGCATGTATTCCTCAAGTATTGATTGCCGATGAACCGACAACAGCACTAGACGTGACCATCCAAGCGCAAATCCTGCAACTTATGAAAAACTTGCAAGAGAAAATGGATACGGCAATTGTCCTTATTACGCATGATCTTGGTGTCGTTGCAAATATGGCAGATAAAGTAGCAGTTATGTACGCAGGAGAAGTTGTGGAGTACGGCACGTTGGATGAAATATTTTACGAAACACAACACCCTTATACGTTGGGGCTACTCGGTTCAATGCCAAATTTAAATGCCAAAAGGTCAGAACCACTTATCCCGATTCCCGGTTCCCCTCCGGACTTAGCAACATTGGGGACAGGATGTCCTTTTGCGGCAAGATGTCCGTATACGATGGCGGTGTGTCATGATTATCATCCACGAAAAACAGAGTTAAGTGAGAGCCACTCTGTATTATGTTGGTTACAAGATTCCCGTACGCCGGAAAATCATGCACCTGAAACAGTTGGGAGTGCACAGCGATGAAGAAAAATGAAGATTTGCTAGTCATTAATGATTTGAAAAAGCATTTTAAAATCAATAAAAAAGATACATTGAAGGCAGTGGATGGCATCAGCTTTACAATTAAAAAAGGTGAAACGCTTGGCCTTGTTGGTGAATCGGGCTGTGGTAAGTCAACAGTTGGAAGAACCATTTCTCAAATTTATGAGCCGACAAGCGGTGAAATACTATTTGAGCATGAAGATGTCCATGGGAAATTTAGTAAGGCGGAAGTGAAACAGAAAAAGCGGGATATTCAGATGATTTTCCAAGACCCATACTCATCCCTCAATCCACGTTTGACGGTTATGGAAATCATTTCGGAAGGGCTGGTCATTCATACACCAGATGCATCCGTGAAGGAACGCGAACAACAAGTGAATGAGTTGCTGGAACTTGTAGGTTTGAACAAAAGTCATTCGGGGCGCTATCCGCATGAATTCAGCGGGGGACAAAGACAGCGAATTGGCATTGCACGAGCACTTGCCGTAAATCCGCAGTTCATTGTGGCGGATGAACCGATTGCAGCACTCGACGTGTCCATCCAGGCCCAAATCGTTAATCTATTGAAAACACTCCAGGAAGAAAAAGAGTTGACTTATTTGTTCATCGCGCATGACCTGTCGATGGTGAAATACATCAGCGACCGGATAGCGGTCATGTATTTAGGAAGAATTGTGGAGTTGACGGATAGTGAAAATCTGTATGAAAATCCAATGCATCCTTACTCGGAGGCATTACTTTCAGCGATTCCACTGCCCGATCCTAAAATGGAGCGCTCTCGAGTTCAAATTCTCTTAAAAGGCGACGTCCCAAGCCCCATCGATATTCCAAGCGGCTGCCGCTTCCACACAAGATGTCCAAGAGCAATGGATATATGTTCTAAATTGGATCCCGCATTTGTAGAAAGACAGCCAGGCCATTTTGTCGCTTGTCATTTGCATGATGAGGAAGTGATGGCTGCTGAAAAAAATGAGTGGGGAAGCGTGTCTGTGTGACATTTAAAAGCATAAGAAGGAGAGAATCCAATCACGTCAATTTGTGATTGGATTTTTTTCACTTCATTTAAAGGGAGAGCTGCGTAAGGATTGCTGATACTGAGAACTTTTTCGTGATGTATGAGAACTCTCTAAAGAGAAAGGAGAACTTTTTGGGATTAAATGAGAACTTCTTAATGAAGAATGAGAACTCTCCCGGATTAAATGAGAACACTTCGAGGGTGAACGGGAACTTCGTAAGTATTAACGAGAACTCTTCCGGGATAAACGGGAACTTCGAAAGTATTAACGAGAACTCTTCTGGGGTAAACGAGAACTCTCCCTCAACACAATGAAACAGCCAAGTTTCAACTGTGAATTTTCCAAAGAAAAAAGTAGCGAGGCACATCCCCGCTACTACACTATTTATATTTTAGAAGAATCGCCTTGGCACGCGAATCGACCCCTATTTTACTATATATGGAAGTGAGGTAGACCCTTACAGTACCTTCCGATAAAAAAAGCTGCTCTGCAATTTCGCGGTTGGTGATGCCGTCTGCTAGCAAGTCGTAGACTTCTTTTTCTCTTGGTGTGAGCAAAGGATGCGCTTCAGTAATGCTTTCGATGACTTGAAAGTGATCTAAATAATGGGCGGAAATCGATGTTCTTACTTCTTCATCGTTCTTATGCAATTGCCGAACTTTATTCAATAAAGGATAAATCTCTTCCTCGTCTAAAAACGTGCGAATATAGTAATAGGGGGAAGCTGTTTTCATTGCTTCCAGCAAAGTGGAAAGTGCTGTTTCCATGTCGCCGAGTCGTTGATGGCAGATGGCCTCTAAAACAGTTGCTTCTATAATTGTTGCGATTTGCATTTCTTGCTGAGCTTTCGTTTTCGTCTGAATCAGAATGGTTAAAGCGCTGTCGGGCTGCTGTTTTGCCAGTAATAGACGTGCATAGACAAGCATCCAAAAAGGTTGGTTTGACTTTGTTGGTTGCAATTCTTTTTCTGCATTGGCAATGTCGCCATCTGCAATATGACAAGCGGCTTGCATGATGCTAAGTGTTGTTAGCCAATGCTTTTCCGTTACTAGTTGTTTTGCTTGCGTTAATAAGGCGAGAGCTGAAGTGGTTTTCTTAGCAGTTAAATAGATCTTCGCTTTCAATAAATACATAGGGATGAATAAGCCGGGGTCTTGGAGTTCATGACCGTGTTGCATCGCAACGTCAAGTTCAGCTTTAGCATAGTCCAGTAAATTCCGTTCATATAAGGATTCGGCTGACGTGCCGTAGGAATAGGCCCCAATTCCTCTCTTTAGGTAAAACGGCTTGCGGATTATTTCAGCGATTGCCATTCCGTCCTCCATAGATGGCATTTTTCCTTTTGAGGCAATGCTTGTTCTCAACAATTTATACTCAAAAATGTTAAAGCGCATATGCAACTGATCCCATCGAGAAGGTATGTTTTTATTGTTGAACTGTTTTTCAACGATCGCCTTTGCGGTTTGCAAGTTCCCGCCAGTTGAAACGATTGCCATGGCTTTTGCGTGCTCATAAAGAAACACCATAGCTGCATGTTCTTCCTTTTCCATCCACCGATCGGTGATTTGTCGTGTTTCGAGTTCCTGCATAAGTGAATTTGCTGTATCTGTATCCAATGATGACATGGACGCAATGACACCGATTACAAGAAATTCATACGGAGCCGTAACGTGCTCGCTGCGCAAATGATGCAACCACCTTAAATAGGTAGAGATTTGTCCTGACGCAAAGAGCTGGACAAGATGTTCGGTAATCCAAGACACAGCTAAGTCGTAAAGTTCATATTTCAATGAGAGTTCGATTGCCGCGGTGAAATCCCCGCGTTCATATAAGACAGCTGCTGTGTCATGTGCAAGACTTGACACTTCCTCAGCCGTTAAGCGTCTTTTGACCTCTGATCCTAACGCCTCGGCAAATAAATGATGGTAGCGGAATACCGGGTTGTTTGATTGGAGGCGGATGACGAAGAATCCTTTCTCCTCTAATTCCACAAGTAACTGGTAGCTGTCAGTTCTTTGTGTAAGTTGATTGCAGATGGAGGGCTCCAATTCATTGATCAAAGATGTACGTAAGAGAAATTCTTGTGTAGGCTTAGGAAGCGGATCCATGATTTCTTGTAATAAGAAGTCGAATATAGCTGAACGAGAAATATGTTCCCATTCCACTGGGTTTCCATGGTTGGATGTTAAACTTGCCAACTGCAGTCCAGCAATCCATCCTTCCGTCTTATCTAAAATAAGATCTAATTGTGTTTGATCTGGTAAGGGTAAGTTTTTCGTGGAGTAAAACTGCTTCACTTCTAGTGGTGTAAATCGTAGTTGAGGGGTGTCAAGCTCATATACCCATTGTTTGGCACGCCATTTGGCAATCGGTAAATTAATCTCTGTCCGAGTGGAAATATATATATGCACATGCTCCGGTGACTGTTCAACCAATTTTGTCATCATTTGATCAATAACCACGTTGTCAATGAGATGGTAATCATCCAATACGATATGCAATGGTTTAGCCGTTAAACTCATTTCATAAATAAAGGATTCGATTAGAAAATCATTCCCCGCGTTGTCCGGTGTATACAAAAGTGGTGCTAATACCTGTCCGATATCAGAGTGGCACGCTTTCTCCACAGCGTGAAATACATATGCCCAAAAGCGGGATGGATCATTGTCAGAAGGATCGATGGACAGATAGGCGACCTGATCGTGTTCCAACGTTTTAAACCATTGGCTGATGAGCGTTGTTTTGCCATAGCCCGCCGGAGCCCGAAGAATGGTTACTTTTTTTACGCGTTGAGTATGAAATATATCATGTAATCTCGTCCTTTTAACGCTATCCAAAAGGGGATGCGGTAATTTTGTTTTTGCAGACAGAAGAATAGTCGTCATATCGTCCCTCCCTGTGATTAAAATAGTTATCTATAATTACTAATTATTTCTAATTTTACACTTCTATTATTTTATTGTCTACATAGAAAACTACAAAAGAGAGCTCGCTTATCGGCTCTCTTTTGTAGTATGAATAGATGTTATCCGTCAAACTAGTAGGTCAAACTGATATTGAACTAATCCCATCCCATTTGCGTAAAGAGCGGCCTGCGTACGATCGCCAAGGCTAAGCTTCGCTAAGATTTGGCTTACATGTTTCTTTACCGTGTGTTCCGTAATAAAGAGATTGTGGGCGATTTGTTTATTGGAAAATCCCATCCCTAACTTTCCTAGTACTTCCTTTTCCTTTAACGTCAATTGTTCAATTAGACGGTTGTCCACTAACGGCTCTCTTTGTGGCTGGAGGAGCAAATCAATCATATCAGGATCATAATACTTCCTTCCTCGGTGAATCACATGAAGTGCGTATATAAGCTCTTCGGGTTGTGCCTTTAAAGAGATGAAGCCATCCACCCCCATTGCCCTTGCATGATCGAACAGAATGAGGTCCTGGGAATCGGTCAAGATTGCAAACTTACAAGCGCCATTCATCAGTTTCGCTTCAGCGATGATCTCCAATCCACTTTCATGCCCCAACATGAAATCAATGATCAACAAATCAGGTTTTTCTTTTTGAATTAATTGAAGAGATTCTTGCTTATTTTTTGCTTCACCGACTACTTCAAGTCCGTCAGGCAATGACAGTGTAAAGATTAGTCCTTTGCGAATGAGTATTTGTTCATTCGCCAATACAATTTTCATCATTCGAAAACCTCCCACTCAAAATGCTCCGTAGAATTGAGGCCGGTTGCACCACTGACTCCCTATATCCAAGGTGCCCAAATGGAGGATATAGTTCATCGTCTCCTGTTAAATTGGCATGATTACGCGAAACCCTTAAGTTCATAATAGAATTGAATTCAGATATTGAATACTGAGGAATGTTAATGTTCATACGTTTTCAATAATTATAATGATATAATGGGTATAAAGGGAAAACTTAAAAAGTACTGGGAGGATGGGTGCAAATGAGTCGATGGGAAGAATTTGAAGCATACGTGAAAGAAATCATGGAATTGGAGCAAATACCTGGAGTTGCGGTTGCGCTGTCCGAAAATGGAAAGACGATTTACAAGAAGGGCTTTGGTAAAAGGGATTTGGAAACGAACGAACCTGTCACTTCTGAAACGATTTTTGGCATCGCCTCCGTCTCAAAATCATTTACTGCGCTAGCCATCATGAAGCTTGTGGAAGAAGGAAAATTACAAATGGAAGATGCGGTTACCAAGTATATCCAGGGTTTTCGATTAGTCGGATATGACAATATTGACGAAATAAAAATCCACCATCTTCTATCGCATACAACAGGGATCGCCACAATGGAGAGAATGGAACAAATACGCGGATTTGAAGAACATCTTAGCTATCTAAATGAAAGGGAACGAACATATTTAGGCAAGCCCGGGGATTTTATTTGCTATAACAACGATCTGTTTTTATTAGCAGGTGCAATTATTGAACAGGTGACCGGGGAGAATTATCAGGATTATATCCGTAAGCTGTTAGTAGCGCCACTCAAAATGAACCGCACAACTTACAGTCTACGTGAATTACATAGCTTTGAAAATGTGACGACGCCCTATGTTTTGGAAAATGGTAAACCAGTAACGTGTGCATGGCCAACACTAGGGAACTATGCAGTTGGTGGCGGCATCCGATCGACAGTCACTGATTTGCTTCAGTACGGGAACGTATTTGTCGGTGCGAATGAAAAAGAATTAGTCTCTCAGCCATATATTGCGAGAATGACGGAACCTATCCATCGCATAAATAGAAATAGTTATTATGGATATGGCCTTCAAACGACTCCTCATTACTCAGGTGTGACTTTGGTCGAGCACGGCGGTGGGCAACCTGGAGTATCGTCCAATTTCGGCTTTATCCCGGAGCGAGGAATTGTAGCAGCCGTATTAACAAACATGAGTGATGTAAGTGCAAACGCCATATGGCTTGCAGCTGTCAATACAGCTCTCAATCTCCCAATTGACCAAAAACGAAGCGAAGAGCCTTATTTTGAAATAAAACCGGAACTGCTCCAGCGCATGGTCGGCACATACCGATCAGGAGAGGGTGCTGAAGTGAAAATTGCTATAGAAAATCAAACAGCCATAGCGACAATTTCCGATAAGACATACAAACTACGGGCAAGTGATGAAAGAACGCTCGTTATGCTACCCGTCGAAAAGCCAATCCGTTTCTTTTTTGATGAAGAAAACAACGCTTGGGCAATATTTCTAGGGCTGAGAATGTTGTTGAGAAGCACAAATCCTTCATCGGTAAGTGATTCTATAAAAAACTAAAATGAAAACAACACTTTTAAACGCAGTTTCGCGTTGGGAGTGTTGTTTTTTATATGCCCAAAACTAAGCTTTAAGAGAAGTGTAAGAGTTCTTTAAGAACACTGAACTATTATAAAGAATGGCACCAAGACTTACTTGAATCATACCAAAGGAGTTGCATCAGTCATAGACAACAGAAAAACGAGTTTATTGCAAAACAAGAATGAAGGAAGGGGGAAACAAAACGTTATGAAAAAGATTTATGTATTCATGCTCATGCTACTACTGATCGGCCAGACCATTTTGGGACCGATGGGGACGGTGATGGCGCAGGACATTGAATCATCTTCATTCTCGCTGAAGGAAGGTACACTAATAGTTGCTGACGAAAGCCGGAGTATTAAAGAAGGCGATACAGTTACGTTGAATTATGAATGGTCGCTTTCGGGTCCTTTAACAGAAGGGATTTCAAGATCAATTGATTTGCCGGAACAGTTACAGGCTTCAAAAGTCCAAGAAGGTCAACTCTTCATTGAGGGCAAGGAAATCGGTCGTTATATAGCTGAAGGCAATACGCTTATTGTCTCTGTAAATCCCTATAAAGCAGAGCTAAAGGAAGATGACAACAATGGAACTGGCGAAAGCACAGATGAAACAGCAGATGGTAATGAGGAAAACACGGAATCTGATACAGATGGGAGTCCTAATGACCTCGAAGCTGACGAGCAAGACACGGATAACGATGAAAACGCAAATTCTGACACTGAGAGTGATGACTCTGAGACGGCTTCCAATACTCTACGTGGGACAAAAACAGTAGCTCAAGCGACTGAAACTAAACGGAAATTCCAACCTGTATCAGAAACAATTTCAATCGAAACAATTGTGATTGGCAGTGAAAAGGAAGAAATCACGTTTGGTGGAAATACGTATATAGCGAATGGCGAAGACGGGGAAGAAGCGGACGCAGAAGGTAAGAAATCAACCCTAAATGAAATTGAAACAGGCAAAATGCCGGAATCCGTAATAAAGAATACTGAATTCACTATTGATGGCAAAACTGTGTCTAGTCCTGTCACTGTGCAAAATGGTCAAACAGCTGAATTTAGATTTAACCTAGAGCTTGAAGCAGGACATTATTATGGACCGGGCTCGACAATGACGTATACATTGCCGGATATTTTTACAGATATCAAATTCCCTGAAGGGACCCAATTCGGAGACCTTGGAGAAATCACAAAGAGCGGCAATGATATTACGATTACGTTTAATAAAAACATTATTGACGAATTTGGAGCTGGAACCGCATTTGAACCAGGTGCACATTTTTTCATTGCAGCAACATTCAACAACACAGGCAACGATGTAAATGAAACGATTAATCTACCTGGTCAATTGAATATCGTACTGAATTTTACGCCATTGGGCGGTTCTACAATTTCGAAGAATAATGGTTCTCCTCAACCTACTGATCAAAATAGTGACTATATCACTTGGACTGTTAAAGTAAACACGGATCTAGCAGCGTCAGGCACAGTGCCATTTGTAGACACACTGACGGGGGGACATACATTTGATCTAAGTTCAGTGAAAATTACAGAACTAACGTTGAAACCAGATGGTACGGTATTAGACAGAGATGTGACAGATTATACACCAAGTTTTAATGGAACAAATACTAAAATGACAATCGACTTGGATGGAACAAAAGCATACGAAATTACGTATCATACACTTCCGGATGATCCAGGGAATAATGAATCCGTCACGTATCGAAATGGAGCTAAGTATGGTGACGCTTCTGTTCCCACTAGGGAAGCCACTGTTAATTACGGAACTCCTTTAAATAAAATGGGTTCCCTGA
This sequence comes from Sporosarcina luteola, assembly GCF_007991495.1. GTDB lineage: Bacteria > Bacillota > Bacilli > Bacillales_A > Planococcaceae > Sporosarcina > Sporosarcina luteola. The sequence goes on from NZ_BJYL01000003.1 coordinate 173,755, forward strand.
ATTCTGCTAAATTAGAAACAGTATGGACAATTGAGTATAACTATAACAAGCGTACAATATCACAAGACAAAGCGAAATTGACAGATACTTGGACGATAGGAGGAAATGGTTCAAGTACAGCAGATACAGATGTAAAACATGAAATTGTATATACTGGTGCAGATCCTAAAGCTGGTTTTACAGTGATGGATAGTGGAGGTAACTCAGTAAGTGATTATACTGTATCACTTGATGGGGATAATGGATTTACTTTAGCGTTTGGTCATCAAGTGACAGATGCCTACACAATTACGTACAAAACAAAGCCATCCGCAGATACATTCATCACTGATACGATGACCATCCAAAATAACGTTGACCGCGCAGACAAGATTACAAGTAAAAATAATCCAACGGTAACGTATTCTAAAAACGATTTCATGTTAAACAAGTCGGCGACTGGAACACCGAACTATGAAGCCAAAACAATGGCTTGGACAATTACCGCCAACCAAGCAGGTTATAGTTTGGCTGAAGGTACGGTATTTACTGATACATTTACACATCAAAACATGACATTAGATGAGGATACATTGGTAGTAACTGTGCGTGGCGAGCGTCTTGTTCAAGGCACAGGATACACATTGACGAATAAAGGTAAAGACGGTTTTGATATTACATTACTAGAGGGAACGAATGGTAGGGTTGTCATAAAGTACACAACAGGTTACGACATTCGGGACGTTGGGACGAATGATCGAAAGTTCCATAATAGCGTTACGATAATTAACTCTGGTTTACCAGTTGATCCATCAGATTCAGCTGAGCATCGTGTTGCCCCTGAACAAACAGCAAACGGTAAAAAAGACGGTAAATACAATTACGCAACGAAAAAGTTCGAATGGGAAGTTGAACTGAACTTCAACCTCAATACATTAGAAGATGCGATTTTTGAAGATGTTCTTCCTGACACACAAACGGTTGATGTTGAAAGCATCAAAGTATTGAATGGAACATTGAATTCTAATGGGATATTCCAACCGGGAAGTGAGATTCCGGTGACGAATACAGCAACTGAACCTAACAAAATTGCGTTTTCATTAGGGAAGATCAAAGGTCCATATAAGGTGACATATGAATCCTATGATACCGACAGCGTATTCCCAGAAACAACTGGCAAAATCCAAATTACAAACAATGCAACATTGAAAGATGGAGACAATACAAACGCTTCCTGGACGAAAACAGTTGATGTCAATTATACAGACAAATTAATCAAGAAAAATGGTAGCCAAATCAGTGGGACGGCAGGGATTAAGTGGAATTTTGAATTTAACTTTGCGCAGTCTGATTTAAATAACATTGTCATAACTGACACAGTTGGAAAAGACAATGATGGCAACCCGAACCAATTAATTAAAGAAGACAAATTTGTCGTGAAGAAAGTAGAGTTTAGTGGTAAGTCTGATAATGCTAATTATAACCCGGGCAAAACGGAAACCTCGTTAATACGTGCTGAATACCAGCCAACTGGAGAAGTACAAGAGGGAACATATCAATTATTCGTGAATATTCAAGAAGGCAAATTTGATTTAAGACTACCAGATGGCGATAGCGCGTTTTACATTGAATATGAAACAATTTACATGGGTGATAACAACTCAACAGTAACAAATGAGGTGGAAGTAAACTATAGAAGTACGGATAGAAACCAAGCTTCAAATAATTTCTCTATCAGTAACTTCAGATACGGAAACTCTGGAACGACTGTTAAAGTACCGTTCATTGTTGTAAAAACTGATGGTGAGACCGGGAAACCGATGGTCGACGTTGAATTTACTTTATACAGTGAATTCCAACCAGGGGTTCCGTTGATTTCTAAAAAAACAGATACCGACGGTGTTTTTGATTTAGAAATGAAGTTAACAGAGGGTAATTATACGCTTAAAGAAACAACAGTCGAAGACTACGATAACCCTGGCGATATTGATTTTGTACTTCATCGTGATTCGGTTGAGGAAATCGGTAAATATGCCGGAAAGCAAGTCGTTGTAGTGGAAAACTTTAAGACGGGCTATGGTGCTACATGTACTGAGTTTAAATTGACAATTAACGATGTCGATAGGAATCTAGTAAAAAATAAATCTGTAACCTTAACGAATAAAGTAACAGGCAAAAGATATGTTATGCCAACAAATAGTGAGGGAGAATTAATATTACTTCCCGCAGAAGTTAATGCAGGCGAATATACTGTCGCTATCGATGAAAATGGAACTGAAATAATTCTCGGGGATATCACTGTTACTTACGATGGTGAGTGTGAATATAATCTTCAGCCAAATCCATCCTGCAGTAACTTCACAATCACACTTGAAGACAAAAACAATGTTATACGCCCGAATGTTACAGTTACATTGAAACACGAGGATGGTACATCGCCGGAAATTACGATGACAACTGATGCTAACGGTGAAATTAATTTATTATCAGCAGATACCCAAACCGGTGTGTACAAAGTGTATGAGGGGAAACAATTCCTCGAAACGGTCAAGATTACGTATAAAGATGGTTGTCTAGAAACACTTGTACAGGCACCGGCATGCGAGTCCTTTACTTTAACGGTTAAAGATGTAGATGGCAACCCTCAAGGAGCAGGTATTAGCATTACGATTAAGGATAAAGAAGGCACCGAAATTGAAAAAGATCTCCTCACTGACGATGAAGGCAAAGTCTCCTTGAAATTGGAGGCTGGTGAGTATGATGTGTTCGAAGGTGACGCAATAGAACCTTTTGCTGAATTTAGTACAAATATTGAATGTGAAGCTGAAGTTCAACCGTTACCTGTATGTAATGATTTTACTGTCACAGTGAAGACGGAAGAAGATGAGAAACGTTCTGATGTCATTGTAACGGTTAAAGATAAAATAGGGACAGAGATCATCACAATCAAAACAGACGAAAATGGCCAGACTAAAGTCCCTTCAAAGGATTTACCAGCTGGCAAATACACCATCTATGAAGGCGAGCTGTTCATCGGTGAAATCACTGTAAGCTACTTGGATGGGTGCGAAGCGGAGGTAAAAGGCAATCCGACGTGCACGACGTTCACCCTCACTATTCAAGATGTAAATGGGTTTGCGCGCGAAACAGGTGTTAAAATAACGATTAAAAATTCACAAGGTAATTTAGTTACTGGTCCAACTGGATCAGAATTCACAACAGTTACTGGCGGTATTGTATCTCTTGATTTACTACCAAAGGGTACGTACACTATTTACGAAAATGACAGTGTGATCGGCAGCTTCACAGTTGTGAATACTTGTTCTGCGATCGTAAAGCCAGCTCCAAGCGGCGGCGGTTGGATTCCATCAACTTCCCCTGAAGATCCAGACAAACCGACAGACCCGGAAACTCCTGTGTATCCACCGACGGATCCAGGAAAATCTGATCCAGGCACCCCGGTAGATCCTGACAAACCAAAACCAGGCAAACCAGGCGAAGAAGATCCGAACGATCCGAATAAACCAGGTCAACCGGGAGAAGAAGATCCAAATGATCCGAACAAACCGACTGATCCTAGTACGACCGATCCGACTGATCCAAACGCGCCAGGCAAGGATGATTCTGTTGAAGGGCAAGAAGGGAACAAAGGCAATGCGACAGGCAAGCCAGGCTCTGCAGGCGGATCGAAAGGGCAACAATCCAATGCATCTGGAAAGGACACATTGCCTCAAACAGGCGAGGAGCTCTATCTGTATATGACAATCTTCGGATTCGTCTTGATCTTGGCAGGTGGATTCATGGTGCGCCGCCGCAAAATAAATGAATAATCATTAGGAGAAGGAGGATGAGTGCGTTGAAAAACAAAAGGTCATTGTTTGGGATTTTCTTGTTGCTAACGGGGCTCATCCTCGTTTCATTCCCTCTTTTCAAGGAATGGGAACAGAACAAAGAAGTGAAAGCACTCGAACAAGCGCTGTCGTTCATTGCCGAATCGGATGGGAGCGAACCGATCGACCTTGGTGACATCGAGAACTTGCCATTTACGGAAGACCAGTTGAATAATGTCATGGAACTCGAAATCCCTTATATTGATGTGAAGCAGCATGTTCTTGATGAAACGACCGATGACAACTTGAACATCGCGCTCACGCAAATCAAACCCGGTCAGCAACCGGGCATCGGCAACTTTACGATTGCCGGCCACCGAGGCTACCGCGACGGACGCCATTTCAGTAACTTGGCGGAGGTGCCCGCAGGGGAAAAGGTCTATCTGCACGCAGGTGATAAAACATACATCTATGAAATCACCGGCTCCTCCGTCATCGAACCAACGCAAGTCGAAGTGCTGGACGATCATGAGGGAAAGAACGAAATTACTATGATTACCTGCACCATTTCCGGCAAGCAACGAGTAGCCGTTAAAGGGCTACTGATTGGGGAAACAGAGCGTAAGCTAGTCATTAAATAGTGAGTTAGGTGGCTGGCTAGTTTCCCACAGAAAAATATTTACAGCTCAATAAAAGATCACATGAGACCAGTCTGCTTTAGTAGACTGGTCTTTTCAATCCTGGAGAGTAAATCCAGAAATGTAAACAGTATTTGCCACACTGTATGTTATAGAAAAACTATTCAAAAAGCGTTGATATCTACCTTGTAATGCAAGTAGGTGATTAGTATGATGGTTGATAGAATAGGCTTGTATGTACGAATTTGCATATAGAGCTGTAGGTGAAGTGGGGGAGAGTTGTTGAAGCTTACAACTAAGCAATTTGCAATGGTATGTATAGTGATCGTACTCATTACTATAGTCATCACTGGTCGGAGCGTATCGGCAAAAGAGCAGGATTCATCAGGTTTCCTTGACTTTAGCGGCCAGAGCCAATCGAAAGATTTGTATACTAACCTAGATGGAGAATGGGACTTTTTTGAAAAGGAATTATTGACGCCTGATGAGGTGGAAGTACGATTACGCAATGGGATGGGAAAGGGTGTTACACTGCCTGATTCATTCCAAGCGCAGACGGGGGATATCAACTCTTTCGGTACATATAGCACGACGATTAAAATTCCTGACGCGTATGTTGGGAAAGCGTTAGCCATTCATATACCATTTCAATATAGTGCATATACCCTTTATGTTGACCAAAGTGAGGTTGCTAGTAATGGGATTGTGGGGGAGGATTCGTCCACACATGCTGCTGTAATGTCGCCAAGAATTGGCTATTTTTTTGCGCAATCCAATGAGATGCTGCTCACGATTCAAGTATCTAGTTTTGAGCATATTCGAGGGGGATTCGAAAACTCAATCTATTTTGGTGAGGCGGCGACTGTATCCCGAAAATTTAATACGAATATAATT
>NZ_BJYL01000004.1 GCF_007991495.1 Sporosarcina luteola
AAACGAGACTCTGCTATGGAGTCTCGTTTTTTATATTAAAAATATTAAGCTTCTTGCTCAGTTAAATGAACTGCCTTCTCCGTCTTCTGTTCAGATGTTTGAATGGAAGCTTTCTTGCGCTTTTTAGAAGGTAGCATATTAAAAACAATATTCAACGTGATGGCTGTTAAACTACCAGCGACAATCCCATTGCTCGTTAATATTTGGAAGTTTGCAGGCAGATGGGCGAAAATATCCGGTACGACCGATACGCCAAGCCCTAATCCGATTGAACATGCAACGATCATTGCATTTTCCTGGGAGTCGCCAATTACTTTGCTCAACATTTTAATGCCTTGTGAAACGACCATGCCAAACATTGCGACCATCGCTCCTCCTAAAACAGATGTCGGAATGACAGTGGCCATCGCGGCGATCTTCGGCATGAAGCCTAAAGATACTAGCATAATAGCAGTGATCATGATGACTTTCCGTGATTTGACGCCGGACATCTGTGTTAACCCGACGTTTTGAGAAAAAGTCGTATAAGGGAATGCATTGAAGATTCCCCCAATGAATGACGCAAGCCCTTCCGCACGATACCCCTTCGCCAAATCTTTCTCTTTAAGATCCTTCTCGCAAATGTCTCCTAAAGCGAAATAGACGCCTGTCGATTCGACAAGTGATACCATCGCAACCAACGTCATCATCAAGATCGGATAAAAGTGGAATGTTGGCGTTCCTAAATAGAATGGCGTTACGATTTGTAGAGCATCCGCCTCTTTCACTGCACTGAAATCGACAACGCCAAGCATCATCGCGGCAACCGTGCCTACAACAATTCCAAGCAAAATCGAGATGGATCGTAGGAAGCCTTCCGAAAAACGGTAAAGAAGAATGATGAAAAGTAATGTGCCGAAAGAAAGTAGAACATTAACATTGGAGCCAAAGTCAGCAGCGCCTTGTCCGCCAGCCATATTGTTTAAAGCGACAGGGATAAGTGTGATTCCGATAATTGTAACGACAGAACCTGTCACGATCGGCGGGAAGAACTTGATCAACTTCCCAAAGAATACGCTAATAACGACAATGATCAAACCTGAAGCAATGACCGAACCGTATATGGCCGAGATTCCGTATTGATCGCCGATTGAAATCATCGGACCTACAGCCGTGAATGTACATCCCAGAACGACCGGCAATCCGATTCCGAAGAATCGATTGCTCATGATTTGAAGTATGGTAGCGACACCGCACATTAAAATATCAATCGAAACAAGGTATGTCAATTGCGTCGAAGTCAGCCCGATTGATTGCCCGACGATGAGAGGTACTAAAATCGCACCGGCGTACATTGCGAGTAGATGCTGGATGCCTAGTACGACATTTTTCATCGAGACACACCCTCTTCTCTGAATTCAACGGTTCCATTTTCAAGTGATTCAACAATCGCCAATGATTCAACACGGATGCCTTTTCCACGAAGCATTTCGCCCCCGGGTTGGAAACCTTTCTCAATAACAATGCCAACGCCGGCAAGCTCCGCTCCCGATTGTTTTAATATGTCGAGCAGCCCTAAAGCAGCTTGGCCATTCGCAAGGAAATCATCTATGACTAAAACCACATCCCCGTTTTTCAGAAAATCTTTTGAAACGGAAATATCACTTGTAACATTTTTTGTAAAAGAATGAACGCTAGCCGTATATAAGTTATCATTCATCGTTACCGATTTGCGTTTACGGGCAAAAATCACAGGCACTCCTAATATAAGACCGGCCATCATTGATGGCGCAATGCCCGACGATTCAATTGTAAGTATTTTCGTTATACCGCTGCCTTTAAATCTTTCAGCGAATTCTTCCCCGATCGCCTGCATAAGAGGAGGATCAATTTGGTGATTCAAAAAAGTATCCACTTTTAATACTTGGTCGGATAACACTTTACCTTCTTGGATGATTTTTTCCTGTAGTTGTTTCAACTTGATGTTCCTCCTTTTATTTTCACGATCAACGAATATAAAAAAAACGGATGATCGTGCATCCAGTCATTTTCATGAGTGGAGCAAGATCATCCGAAAGAATTGACGAATGATGAAGGAAAAAACATGCGGTCAACATGCATGATTTTTCTCTTCTTGCTTCTCATAGTCGGTTCATTTACGGTAAACCGGTAGAAACTTGCAGGCCATATCCCCGCGATTATATGAGTGGATGGTTTTTGTTTAGGACCTAATTATAGCACGCTTTCGACAGTTTTCAACACAGTTTATGCGTATTTCCCCATTCACGGAATAGTATTTAAACATAACGAATTCAAATCTTTTATCTCAGTAACGTTAACAATATTTCAATCATATTAATTCAAGCACAAGCCCGTTTATTCTTCTCTACTTCGGCTATATATAGACTGTAGGCCACTACGAAAATATCAAACTAAAAGGAGAGATATTATTATGGCTAGAAACAACAACAACAACAACAATAACGACAACAATCAAAACAACCGAGGTAAAATGTCTTTAGAAGAAGCAGGTCGCAAAGGCGGAGAAGCTACTGCAAAAAATCATGACAGAGATTTCTACGAAGAAATCGGACGTAAAGGCGGAGAAGCTACTGCCGAAAACCATGATAGAAGTTTCTACGAAGAGATTGGACGTAAAGGCGGAGAAGCTACCGCGAAAAACCATGACAAGGATTTCTACGAAGAAATCGGACGCAAAGGCGGAGAAGCTCGCGCCCAACAAAACGATAATTACAACAATAACAACAACCGCAACAAGAATAACAACAATAACAACCGTTAAAAATTAAAAATATTTGACTTTACAGGCCTAAACAGCCGGAAGAGGTAGACGCTCCTCTTCCGGCTGTTTTTCTTTCCTCTATGCTGTAATTCCGTCAACATTCAGTTCCAACACTATCGGACAATGATCGCTTCCCAATACATGCGCATGGATATCTGCACCTTTCAACATTGGTACTATTTTCTCCGATACGATGAAATAATCAATGCGCCAACCAATATTTCTTTCCCTTACTTTGCTCATATAGGACCACCAGGTAAACGCCCCCTCAAGTTCCGGGTGAAAATGGCGGAACGTATCAACGAACCCTTGCCTTAATAAATCTGTCATTGCTCCTCTTTCTTCAACTGTAAAGCCTGAGTTCCCGACATTCGTTTTGTAATTGCGGATATCAATATTTTGATGGGCTACATTCAAATCCCCACAAAAAATGACAGGTTTTATTTGATTCAACTGAACTAAATACTCTCTCATTCTAGCTTCCCAATTCATTCTGAAAGGAAGACGGGCCAAGTCCCTTTGTGCGTTCGGCGCATAGACATTCACTAAGTAAAACTGAGGGAATTCCAACGTCAAAATTCGACCTTCATCTTCAGTATCCATATCGCCAACACCGTATTTGATGCTCAATGGCTTTTCTTTTGTGAATACCGCAGTGCCTGAATACCCTTTTTTCTGTGCATAATTCCAATACTGATAATACCCTTCCAACTCCAGATCAATTTGGCCGCTTTGCAATTTTATTTCCTGGAGGCAGAATATATCTGCATCTTGCTCGTTAAAATAATCCAAGAACCCCTTCCTCACACAGGCTCTTAATCCATTGACATTCCATGAGATTAATTTCATTTGATCAAACCCCTCCAGTGCAATCATACAAATTCATCTAGCGTAAAGCTAGTTCTAAGGTCCTTTTTTGGTGATATATTTGTGGATTCAATCTATATAAGTTGGGATTCAATCGATATCCTTTCGTATTCAATAGAAATATCACAGCATTCAATCGATATATTCTCACAAAAAAGGAAGAGCTCCTGGCTCCTCCCTTTCATATTTTGACCTTATTTATTAAATTCTACTGCAATTTTTGCGCCAACTACAGCATTATGCTTCACTAAAGCAATATTGGCATCCAGGCTGCGTCCTTCTGTTAGTTCCTTCACTTTTCCTAACATGAATGGCGTTACGTCTTTTCCAGCGATGTGAAGCTCATCTGCTTCTTTTAGTGCCTGTTGAATGATTCCGTCGATGAACGACTTGTCAAGCGCATCTGCTTCAGGAATCGGATTTGCAATGACCGCGCCGCCTTTTAAGCCAAGATCCCATTTCACACGAAGCATATCCGCGATTGTTTTTGGCTCATCTGCACGGATATTCAGTTTAAAATCACTAACTCGTGTAAAGAATGCGGGAAGCACATCTGTGCCGTAACCTACGACAGGTACACCGTTCGTCTCTAAGTATTCAAGCGTTAAGCCTAGGTCCAAAATTGATTTTGCACCCGCACAAATAACTGCAACGTCTGTTTGCGCTAATTCTTCCAAGTCAGCTGAAATATCCATTGTCGTCTCAGCGCCGCGATGGACACCGCCGATTCCGCCTGTGACAAAAATACGGATGTCTGCAAGATCTGCACAGATCATTGTTGCTGCAACCGTTGTAGCTCCGAGTTGTTTAGTTGCAAGCAAATATGCAAGGTCACGTCTAGACGCTTTCGCAACGCCTTGACTATTGCCAAACATTTCAAGTTCTTCGTCCGATAGGCCGATTTTAATCATTCCATCAATGATGGCAATTGTAGCAGGAACCGCACCGTTGTCACGAATGATTTGTTCTACTTCTCTTGCAGTTTGCACGTTTTGCGGATAAGGCATGCCGTGTGAAATGATTGTCGATTCTAAAGCAACGACCGGTTTTCCTGCAGCCATAGCCTCTTGTACTTCTTGTGAATACGATAGATATTGTTTCATCATAATTCCTCCAATTCTTTTTTAAGAAGTTCTTTGTTCAATTCAGGTCTAACTGTATAAGCGCTCTCCAATGTCTTCGCCGCATTCATTAAACCCATACGGACATTTTCCTCTAAAGATCCTTCCGTTAAATGACCATGTAGCAAGCCCGAGACAAACGCGTCGCCCGCACCGGTGACGTCTTCCACCTGAACGTCCGACACGGCTGGGAAATGGATTGCTTCTCCGCCTGCACTTGCAGCCATGATTCCTCTCGACCCCGCAGTGACGACGACATTTTCCGCCCCAAATGCAAGCAATGCATGGACAGCTTTCTTCCAGTCCTCTTCATTTTCAATTGACAGACCCGTATATGTCTCAGCTTCATCCTGATTACATACGAACCATGTGACGCCATTTAAATCACTTGGCATTCTGTTCATCTTCGGAGACGAAACTGGGATAATGACAAGTTGGTTCCCTTTTTGGACTGCCAGGTTTTTAATGTAATCGACTGATTCCTTCGGGCAGTTCAAATCGATAATAATCATCGAAGCATTGGAGATGATTCTGGACTTTTCCTCTAAGTAGGCAGGAGTGAGCGAATCATAGATTTCCATATTCGCCAAAGCGATAACTAGTTCGCCTGTAGGATCTAATACAGCTGAGTAGGAACCAGTCGATTTCCCAATCAATTGGCCCACGTCCGTAACGTCCACATATGCCGCTGATTCCCTGACAATTGTGTCCCAATCACTATCATTCCCGGCAACCGTCAACAGTCGGACATGATGATTGAGTCGACCTAAATTCTCAGCAATATTCCGGGCAACGCCACCTACCGAAACCGTCATCGAAGCGGGATTGGAAGTTCCCAGTTGAGTTTGTTCATTCAGATGAAATTTCCGATCGATATTCGCCCCGCCAATACAGATGATTTCCTTTTCTTCAGGAAGAATATAGGCACGTCCAGCTATTTTCCCTTGTCTAATTAAACCTGAAATAATGTTTGCTAACGTTGGCCTGGACATATTTAAGGCATCAGCCATTTCCTGCTGTGATAAATAAGGGTTGGCTCGAATTAAGTCAAGAACCGCCCTTTCTTTTTCATTCAATTCCATCACCCTTTAAACATTTGTTTATATTGTAAACTTTTGTTTTGTAAAATGCAATAAAAAACTCGGTGCTCCGACCGAGTTTCACCATACTTATAATGGTTTAAACGCTTTTTCGACAGGATATAAAGATAAGTCAATCTCAACCTCCTTGTCTAAAGCCATGTTCGCCAATTGCTTGCCAAGGAAAGGACCGACTGTCAAACCAGATGCACCTAACCCATTTGCGAATAATAGTTGAGGATGTCCTGGAACTTCACCAATAACAGGAAGAAATCCAGGGGTGAACGGTCTCACACCAACACGTACTTCATCGAACATTGCCTCATTCAACCCAGGGGCGACTTCCAATGCCTTTTGAAATACTTCATGCATACCACCGGCTGTTGGATTCAACTCCAGCTTTTCATCGTCTTCATGCGTCGCTCCTATCACAATTTTCCCCTCATCAAACGCTAAAATATATTGATCAGTCGGCGGCATCACAACTGGCCAATCCGATGTTTTCTGTCCTAGCTTCAAATGGATAATCTGTGCCTTCTGCCCCGTTACCTGGGGGTCTAACCCTAATGGCTTCAACAGTTCCCCTGCCCATGCGCCCGCTGTAATGATCACTTTAGAGGCATGGTGAAATTTATCATCTACCGTCACACCATCGACCTTTTCTCCATGAACAGAAAGCTTCGCTGAGCCATATTTGACGACTGCCCCATTCTTTTTTGCAGCTCTTAGTAACGCATCCCGCAGTGCCCGACCATCCACCCTCGCAGCCCCTTCTACATGGACTGAGGAAAAATCGGCCGACAATGGCGGAAACGCTGCTTTTGTCTCATTTGCATCTAATCGTAGAACCTTTCCGATTTCCGGCGCGTCTAATCTTCTTTCCAATGTTCTTTCTTCCATTTTTTCAAGCTTCAAAGCTTCCTTATGTAAACTAATTGCGCCGACTTTTCGATAACCCGTTTCTGTTTCTCCTTCTTCCTTCAACTGCTCGATCAGATCGGCATAATACGCAGCTCCTCCTTTGGCAAGCGCATACCAAGCTTTATTCCGACGTTGTGAAATCCACGGACAAATAATGCCCGCAGCTGCATCTGTTGCCTGCCCTTTCTCCTTCCGATCAATTAAAAGGACATCTTTTCCACCCTTAGCTAAATGAAAGGCAGTGGAGGCACCGAGAATCCCTCCGCCAATAATAATGACTTTTCCCAAGACTAACACCTGTTTCATTGTTTTATGTATATTGTACAAGCGGACTTTCATACATACAACTATACAGACGTGAAAACGTTTTCATAATTGAAAAAATAATGTAATAATTCTATACTTCCCTTTTTCAAAAAAAGCAGTATAATTATTATATTCAATATTAAATAGTCCAATTGACTATAAAATGAGGAGATTTGATTGGCATGACAAGATTACCCATCCAGATTAAACTGACTGATTCCAAAAAAGAGAAACCGAATCCCGAGAAACTCATTTTCGGGAAAAGTTTTACCGACCACATGTTTGTTGCAGATTATGAGGAAGGTAAAGGTTGGCATAGCCACCGAATTGTGCCCTACGCTCCAATTACATTGGATCCTGCTGCCTTGGTCTTTCATTATGGCCAAACCGTCTTCGAAGGCTTAAAAGCGTATCGGTCAGCTGATGGAACGGTAAGACTTTTCCGCCCTGAAGAAAACATGAAGAGGATGAATGTTTCGTTGGACCGGCTTTGCATGCCTCGATTCGATGAAGAAGCAGCGCTACACGCACTGACTCAGCTGATTCAAATTGAAAAGGATTGGATTCCGACGCTGGAAGGCACCTCCTTATATATACGACCCTTCATTATCGCAAATGAGGCATTCCTAGGAGTTGCTCCTGCTAAAAAATATCAATTCATGATCATCCTTTCTCCTGTTGGCTCTTACTACAAGGAAGGTATTCACCCAATCCGAATTCTCGTCGAAAATGAATTCGTCAGAGCTGTTAAAGGCGGTACAGGCGGCGCGAAAACAGCCGGGAATTACGCTTCCGGATTAAAAGCCCAAGAAGTAGCCGATCAGCAAGGGTATTCCCAAGTGCTTTGGCTGGATGGCGTTGAACGAAAATATGTAGAAGAAGTCGGCAGCATGAACATTTTCTTTAAAATTGACGGAGAAATTGTCACTCCTGCCATTAACGGCAGCATTTTGGAAGGCATCACCCGAAAATCGATTCTTCAACTTCTCCGTCACTGGAATATCCCAGTTGCTGAGCGGCAAATAGCGATGGATGAAATCCGGGAAGCGTATGAGGAAGGAAAACTTGAAGAAGTTTTCGGTACAGGGACGGCTGCTGTCATTTCGCCTGTTGGAGAATTAAATTGGGGCGGGTATAAAATGATTATCAATAATGGTGAAACAGGACCTGTTGCCAACCGGCTATTCAATACGTTAACGAATATTCAAAACGGAAAAGAAGATGATCCATTCGATTGGGTTATGGAATTGAAAAGTGAACTCGTAAAGCTTGCATGAAAACTGGCAGAGAGGAAATGCCTCTCTGCCAGTTTTTTTATTAGTTGTTGTCGTCTAGCTTCGGGCGCCAGAGGCTCGGGGTCATAAGTCAAAGCTACTGCGTGGCAAAGAGCGCCACTACGTAGCTTCGCCTTATGCCTGTCGCCTCTAGGCAGGCGCCCTATGCTTTTGTAATCTATTTATGCGATGTTTTGATAGCGGTTAAGTAATGTATCGAGCTCTTGACTGCACGCTACCACTTCAGGATGTGTAAGACCACGGTATTTTGCTTTTTCGACCATTTCGGTCCGTTTGATCGTAATCATCAAAGATAAAATCTGCTTGTCAATCAATTTCATTGCTACAAATCCTCCATCAACTTTTTTATCCTTGCTTATCATAATCGACTTACATTGAAAAAAATGTCGGATTGTGTATGAAATTCATACAAATATGCATTTGTCACAAATCCGTCACAAATAAAAAGGATAAGCATGTATAAATACATACCCATCCTATCTATCCCATAAACCACATTTTATAAAAATGCAGAGAAAATGGATTATCTCGCTTCTGGGAACATTCGATTGATGCTGTCTGCCACTTCTTCAAAAAATCCTTCTACCGGATCGCCTGCTCTGATCTGATCGCCGTAGTCCGTCAAACTTTGCGCTACATCGGGGTTAAAGGATATATAGACATTGTCGAATTCTGAATGGACGTTACGCACCTCGTCCGAAATCTTTTGCTTTAACTCATCAGTTTCCTCAGTTCCTTCTTTTAAGACGACACCAACATAGGCATTGTTGTCTGTCACTAACACATTGGAACTGTCTACCTCATCCATTGCAGTGATTTTCTCTGCGGCATCATCCGCCACTTCGACATTTGAATTTGTCATCCCATCGTTTCCGTCTGTTGTGCCATTTTCGCTGTTGTCATCAGTAGCATTATCATTGTTCGTAGTGTCGGTCGTCGTATTTTTGTCATTTACCGTATTGTCATTCGTTGTATTCTTATCATCATCTTTTGTTCCGCAACCCAGTAATGAGAAGACTAAAAGCAATGATAGCGGAAACATAGCCAGTTTTTTCATCCGAATTTCATCTCCCTTGATTTTTATCACTCGTAGCATGTGTAGCATTTAGGATTCTATTCAAAAAAAAAACCGTCAATTGACGATTTTTTCAATCCAGCTACGGGCGCTCTGAGCGAGCGCCCGTAGCTTTTTCATATTCAAAACTTTGTATCGCCGTCTCCATATTCATCTAACAGTTCTGCAAAGCTTTTGTTTTTTTCACGTTCTAACTTTTCGAGCCGAAGTTTTTCAAGACGTTCTGCTTCTTTCGCTTCGGCATTTGCTGTCAATTCTTTTTTAGCCGCTTTCAATTTCTGTAAAACATCATCACTCAGCGCATCTGATAGAACCGATTTATCATTTTCCTGTCTTTTGGGAGTTGGCTTCTTTGCCGCTTTCTTCCTTGCCATTTCGTTCACCTTCTTTCACTCATGGACGTTGAACGATTGTTGCGACCCCTTGTCCACCGCCGATACATAATGTAGCAAGGCCTGTTTTAGCATTGCTGCGTTTCATTTCATGCAGTAAAGTGACAAGGATTCTTGCTCCGCTCGCCCCGATTGGGTGGCCAAGTGCGATCGCCCCGCCGTTCACATTCAATTTCTCTTTGTCGAAATGCAGTTCGCGGTCCACCGCAAGTGATTGAGCTGCAAATGCTTCATTTGCTTCGATCAAATCAATATCGGATAATTGCATACCAGCTTTTTCAAGGACATTTTGAACGGCCCGAACTGGCCCGATCCCCATGATTGCCGGATTGACGCCTGCATTCGCATTTGCAGTGATGACGGCCAACGGCTCTATGCCAAGCTCTTCCGCTTTCTTTTTCGACATCACAACAAAAGCAGCTGCACCGTCATTGATTCCAGAGGCATTACCCGCCGTTACACTTCCGTCTTTTTTAAAGGCCGGCCGTAATTTACCGAGTTTCTCGGCTGTCGTTCCAGCCTTGACGTACTCGTCTGTATCAAAAATAACCGGATCTCCTTTTCGTTGCGGTATTTCCACTGGGACAATTTCTTCTTTAAATTTCCCTTTTTCAATGGCCGCTGAGGCTTTTTCTTGTGAAGCTGCCGAGAACGCATCTTGTTCTTCTCTCGTAATCGCATAGTGGTCACATAGATTCTCAGCCGTCATCCCCATATGATAATCATTGAAAGCACACCAAAGCCCGTCAGAGATCATACTGTCTACGACTTTTTGATCGCCCATTTTAAAACCTTCCCGCGCATTTTTCAACAAGAACGGGGCCTGGCTCATGTTTTCCATTCCACCTGCGACAATGATGTCAGCATCTCCTGCGATAATTGCTTGACGTGCTAAATGCACCGCCTTTAATCCAGAACCGCATACTTTGTTAATTGTCATGGCTGGAACCGTTTCAGGCAATCCCGCTTTGATTGCTGCTTGCCTTGCCGGATTTTGACCCAAGCCAGACTGCAATACATTCCCCATTATAACTTCATCGACGTCTTCTGCTTTAACTCCTGACCGCGAGAGCGCCTCATTGATTACAATACTACCAAGCTCCGTCGCAGATACATTTTTCAACGAGCCTAAAAATGACCCAATTGCTGTACGTACTGCACTCACAATCACTACTTCGTTTGCCATATCGTTTCCCCCTCGTTTTTTCGAATTTCTAGAAACTATGAAATTCCCGCATTCCGAATTGCCCTTTACTGCATCCCTTCAGTACAATATATATAGGAGGGATGATATGTTCATTTTACCAAATAACGTAACAATTATCGAGGTCGGGCCGAGGGACGGTCTGCAAAATGAAAAAAGACATGTGGAGGAAGAAGAAAAACTAGCTTTCATCCACTTGTTGCAAGATGCCGGCATAAGAGAGATGGAACTGACTTCTTTCGTCTCCCCGAAGTGGGTGCCTCAAATGGCTGATGCGAAAAACATTGTAGAAAAAACGACTAAAATTGGTCGACAATTCGTTTTAGCCCCTAATGCAAAGGGGGCAGAACTTGCGATTGAATCTGGGGCAAAAAGTATTGCTGTATTTGTCGGTGTAAGTAATTCGTTCAATCAAAAAAATATCAATCGAACGACAGCGGAGAGTATGGATGCACTTGAACCTGTTATCGCCAAGTTGAAAAGTGATGGCATTTTTGTAAGGGCGTGCATTTCTACCGCGTTTTACTGCCCCTATGAAGGAAAAATAGAAAAACAGGATGTAGTCGAACTCTGCAAAAGATTTCAAGCAATGGGGGTTGATGAATTAAGTGTGGCCGATACGATTGGAATGGCAAATCCGGTGGAAAGCTATGAATTGTTCAAGCTGTTAAAAGAGGAATTTGATGAGATACTCTTAACCGCGCATTTTCATGATACACGTAAAATGGCGATTGCAAATATATTCGCAGCCATGCAGGCGGGCATCGATCGATTTGACACTTCCGCCGGCGGTCTTGGAGGATGCCCTTTCGCACCTGGCGCAACTGGTAATGTCGCGACTGAAGACGTCGTGAATATGTTAGAATCACTCGGGATCGAAACAGGGATTGATGTCGATAAAATTTGTATGGCTGTCGAAAAGATTGCTCCTCATGTTTCACATCCCATCGAAACAGGAAGATACAGACTATACAAGAACCGCAACTGCTAAAGGAGTTGAAGCTGATTGAAACGCCGCTTCCTTTATATAACAGGTATCATAGGAAGCATATATACCGCGATACTTACAGTATTAGGATTTTATGCTGCAAACCGAATGATGTTCATGAAATTGAAGGATAAGGATTTAATTATCAAACGTGAAATTATCGCTAAACGTTTTGATGAACATTGGTATGAAACAGTAAAGAAGGAAGATTTCTGGGTCGAATCGCCGAATGGCTATCCGTTGCGTGCGATCTATTTGCGCCCGCTGGAAACGACAAGAACGGTAATCATTTGCCATGGCGTTACTGAAAATAAAATCAACTCGATTAAGTACGCTAGATTATTCGAACGGTTGGGCTTTAATTCAGTCGTGTATGATCATCGGCGGCACGGGGATTCAGGCGGGAAAACAACAAGTTTCGGCTTTTATGAGAAAGTCGATTTGAATGCAGTTGTTTCCGCCGTCCGCAATCGGATTGGCAATCGGGCTCTTCTTGGCATCCACGGCGAATCAATGGGGGCAGCAACGACGATTTTATACGGTGGCGCTTTTGAAGCGAAGGCCGATTTTTACATCGTCGATTGTCCATTCTCGGACTTTACCGAACAAATTCTCCATATTTTACGGACAAATACACCGCTTCGCTCATCGATAACGTTACGAGCTGCGAATTTGTTTTTGAAAATCAGGGATGGCTACACGACCAGTCTTATATCACCACGCGAAGCCATCCAGAACATTTCCATACCGATGCTATTCATACACAGCATGGAAGACGATTTCATCTTACCTGAAATGACTAAGGAACTTTTCGAATTGAAAGCGGATAAAAAGATGATGAAACTGTTTCCTAAAGGAGCCCACGCGAAGTCATTCAACGAAAATGCGGAAGAATACGAAAAAGTAGTACTGCGGTTTTTACATGAATTTGGATTTGCTTCTTGAAAAAGACCTTTTCTTTCGGAATCTGCTAGCTTGAGCGCGGAACACGCTTTCTTGAGCGCGAAACACGTTTCCTTGAGCGCGGAACACGTTTCCTTGGGCGCGAAGCACGCTTTCTTGAGCGTAGGACTCCCATGCTAACACATTTAACAGATCCAAAACAAAAAACCACCTTGCTGAGATATAATTCATCAGTGAAAAGTGGTTTTTTGTCGTTTGAAGTACAGTAACGATTAAATGGAGAAGCTTGTCCACATTTAAATTCCATTACCATAAATTTTTCATATCAACATTTCTCGCTTATTTTTTATCATTCATCTTGTTCATCTGATTCATCATCTGGTTAATCTTCTTCTGTGAAGGTTTTTGTCCCATCTGCATCATCATCATACGTAACATTTGCTCATTGATCGGCGGGTTTTCTTTCAAATACTTCATCATATATTGACGAGCGATGAAAAAACCGAGGGCCACCCCTGCGATTAACGCGACGACGGCAATGAGGACTACCCAAATCGTGCTCATTCGCTATTACCTCCTTCACTTCCCTAAATCAGGTTTACTCTACCAAGATGGATTATACAACAAAGGGACAGGAGATAGCAATGACTGGGAGAAAATTAACCGTTTCTTGGTCTCCTTAGAACAAAATTGTATTATCTTTCACTAGTCGATTGTCTTGTTTGATCGGCTTCAGCCAACCCCATTCGCCATGCTCGTCCATTACCGCAAAGAAACGATCATCAGACCCGGATAATGCGACGAAAAGGTCGAGGTCCAGCATGCGTGAACCGTTGCAATATGCTTGGAGGGAATATGGCGTTAGTGATAGATGAATGGACCCTTTCATCGGATGGGTCAGTCTATATTCGCCATCATCACTTTCAACTGTTGTGAAGCTTTTCCCCAAATTGCTAAGGATTGCTTGGTCAATTGCTGATTCTTCAATTTCATCACATAAATATTGGACTTCCTGCAAAGGTGGTTCTTGCGCACAATCCTTTAGTAAATCGTAAAGAAGTCCTTCTCTTCCAAGTATGAATGATTGGTATCGCTCTTTTACTTTATAAATGTCATAAGTTCTCATGACCGTCACCTCCCTTTTTATTAAGTCTATCCCATCAACTTTAAAAAGTTTGTCAAATCACGGTAAAGAAAGACACTTTTATTGTCGTAAAGTTAACAATATTGAATCACATGATTTTAAAAAAGCCGCTTTGGAAGGAATATTCAATCCAAAGCGGCAGGGTTTTATCGACCAAGCATTTTTTTCAATTTATTCATAACGTTTTCTTCAGTGAATCCATATTCGGCAATGACTCTATCACCTGGTGCACTTGCGCCGAATGTGTCAATCGCTAGGACTTCACCTTCGTCTCCTACGTATTTATGCCATCCGAGGGAAGCACCCATCTCGATGGATAAACGTTTCTTAACCGCTTTCGGCAATACGCTTTCCTTATATTGCTCATCCTGCTGCTCGAAAAGATCCCATGAAGGCATGGAAACGACAGCAGCATCGATTCCTTCTTCGCGGAGTTTCACTTGTGCTGAAACGGCAAGATTCACTTCCGATCCTGTTGCAATCAGAATTGCATCAGCCACTTCTTTCTCAGCAGGAGAAATTGTATACGCCCCGCGATTAACTCCATCCATTGCAAGCTCACCTGATTTCGGCAAGACATCCAAATTTTGTCGTGAAAGAACAAGGACAGTCGGTCTATTCGTTGATGTGATTGCAATATGCCATGCAGCTGATGTTTCATTTCCATCTGCTGGACGGATAACTGTCAGTCCAGGCATCGAGCGTAATGATGATAAGTGCTCAACCGGTTCATGTGTCGGACCGTCTTCACCTACAGCAACACTATCATGCGTAAATACATAAGTCACTGGAAGCCCCATTAGAGAAGACAGTCTGATTGCAGGTCTTACGTAGTCGCTGAACACGAAAAACGTTCCGCCAAATACATGTAGACCGCCATGAAGCGCCATTCCATTCAACGCTGTTCCCATTGCAAATTCACGAACCCCGAACCAAATGTTCCGTCCGGAATAATCGCCTGGAAGAAAATCGCCTGCGCCTTTAATCGTCGTTTTATTCGATCCGGCAAGGTCCGCACTGCCTCCGAAGAATGAAGGAACGGATTTGGCAATCGCATTGATTGCATCACCTGAAGCCGATCGTGTAGCGTGAGAAGAACCCGCTTCGTATTTCGGCAGTGCAGCTTTTATGTCTTCTGAAACTTCGCCTTTAATGGCAGCTTTCAACTGCTCAGCAAGATCAGCATGTGATTGCTCATATTCAGTAAACAAATCATTCCATTGCTGTTCTTGCTTCACACCCAACTCATGCGTCGCTTCTTTGAATGCGTCATACACGCCATCAGGAACACAGAAATCTTCTTCATATGTCCATTTGTAGTATTCCTTTGTAAGCTTCATCTCGTCCTCGCCGAGTGGTGCTCCATGGACATCCGCTTTCCCGGATTTATTCGGAGCGCCGTAACCGATGACAGTTTTCACTTCAATCATTGTCGGACCGCCGGTATTGCCTTTAGCCGCTTCGATTGCTTTTGAAATGAGTCCGATGTTATTTCCATCTTCGACACGAATATAATTCCATCCGTATGATTCGAAACGTTTTTGAATGTTTTCAGTGAACGACATATCTAAATTACCGTCCAACGAGATATCATTACTATCGTAAAGAACAATCAATTTATCCAGCTGTAGATGCCCTGCCATTGAAATCGCTTCAGCAGCGACTCCTTCCATAAGATCGCCGTCTCCGCAAAGTGCGAATGTATGGTGATCGACGATGTCGAAGCCAGGTCGGTTGTAAACAGCAGCCAAATGTTTTTCAGCCATGGCCATCCCGACTGCCATTCCGATTCCTTGACCAAGCGGCCCAGTTGTCGCTTCCACTCCCGCAGTATGGCCATATTCAGGATGACCTGGCGTTTTGGAGCCCCATTGTCTGAAGTTTTTCAACTCGTCCATAGGGAGATCATATCCGCTTAAATGCAGAAGACTGTACAGAAGCATGGAACCGTGTCCTGCTGAGAGGACGAATCGATCACGGTTGAACCAATCTGGATTCGATGGATTATGATGCAAATGCTTCGTCCATAGTGTATACGCCATCGGAGCGGCGCCCATCGGTAATCCCGGGTGGCCGGAATTTGCCTTCTCAATCGCGTCGATGGATAATGTTCGGATTGTGTTAATGGCTAGTTGGTCAATCTTTTCAGTCATTCAGAACATCCTTTCCCGTACTTTCTCTAATTAGAACTCAGTATATCCTTCTCTAGTGTAGTCAAAATAGAGATGAATTACAATGCGAAAAGCGGAAGGCGCTTGCTCAGATGCGACAGGCATAAGGCGAAGATGCGGCGTGGCGATCTTTGCCACAGAGCAGATTTGACTTATGACCCGAGCGTCTAGCGCCTGGAGCTGGACACCTAAAAGCGGAAGGCGCTTGCTCAGATGCGACAGGCATAAGGCGAAGATGCGGCGTGGCGGTCTTTGCCACAGAGCAGCTTTGACTTATGACCCGAGCGTCTAGCGCCTGTAGCTGGACACCTAAAAGCGGAAGGCTATTTAATTCAAAAACTTCTTCGTACGTGCTTCTTTCACTTTATCCGGGGTGACGTCATTTCCTTCGGGGTCGAGCACTTTCACGTGTTCAATCGTATCTCTCATAGAAGAACGGAATGTTTCCAGGTATTCTTTCCGTAAACTCGTCTGTTCCTTTGCCTCTTCAATTGACAAACCGATTGTCTTAGACTTTTTGGACAGTTCATTAATGCGTTTTATCTTATCTGGTGTTAACATGAAATTCCTCCAATAATTTCGTACTATAGGTTCAAATGCATTGTGCATACCCTATACTTGAAGGTATACAAAAAGAACAGGAAGTGCAATCAATTAGCCTTCCTGCTCAATTTCATATTCTTTATATCGGCGGTGTACGGTCGCTTTACTTATATTATGGCCAAGCCCTCTCAAGACCCCCGCAATTTCCTCAAAAGTGAGGCCTTTTTTTCGCAATGAAACGATTTCGCTAAGCGGTACGTCAATCCTTTCCCGACCTTCCAAGTTCCCTTTATTCTTCAAATTCTTTTCAGGTCTGTAGCCTTCCCGGACTGCCCGTTTCATCCCACGCCGGATCTTGGCGTTATGTAACTTACGTTGATATTCCTCGACAATTGCCAGAATTTCAAGAAGCATCGTATCCATCTCATTTAATTTCAATGGTCCGCTGTCTCCGTTTGTAATAATTGTCGTATTCGTCTTTGCCAATAAATGAAGGATTGCGACTCTTGCATTGCCTCTGCCAAGCCTCGTTTCATCCTGGATAAGCACAACATCGACTTCTTCATCTCTCACACAGTCAAGTAAATCTAGAAGTCCCTCCCGGTCCATATCATATCCACTATGCTTTTCTTTAAAGACTTCCAGTAGAGTTAACTCCAATTCATTTGCAAGCTCCTTCAACTCTTCTTCCTGTCTTGACAAAGATGCTTCCTGTGTCTCTTTTTCTGTACTGACACGGCAATAAATAACACATGTTTTCATTTCGCTGTTTATCATTCTTCCCCTGCCAATTCTGTGATCAGCGTATCTTGCACTGGTTCGGAAGCCGGCAATTTCAGCGTTTCACCGGTTTTAATCATCGTCGTTTCCATATTGTTCAACACCATCACTTTATCGACCCATTTGCCCGGTCGTTCATTTTCTCCATATTGTTGCGCCAAAACCCATAAAGAGTCACCATCGCTTATCGTAATCTCTACAACATTATCAGTTTGCGACTTTTTTAACACACCCGCAACTGTGAATGCTGTGCAAAGAAAAATGATCAATAAAATATAACCGTATTTTTGAATAATCGCCATCATTACCCCTCCAAGAATGTTTGTTCGGAATACTTGTTCCCATTATAGGATATGAAATTTAAGAAGTCAACATTCATTCGAACCTTTGTTTGCTAATTTTCCGAACGCCTGTTATACTCTTTTTAAGGAACAAATACGGCTGGACAATAGATTCGTACATTCCTAACTATTGAATTGACTTATTGGAGGGGTGGAAAGATGAAAAAAATTTCAAAAAGACAGCAGGATATCCTTACCTTTATTAAAGATGAAGTGAAAATGAAAGGATATCCACCTTCTGTACGAGAGATCGGAGAAGCTGTCGGACTGGCTTCGAGCTCCACGGTTCATGGCCACTTAGCCCGTTTGGAAAGCAAAGGGTTCATTCGCAGGGATCCTACTAAGCCTCGAGCGATTGAAGTATTGGATCCTGAAGGACTTGATGCATTAAAATCTGGAGTCGTCCATGTGCCGCTCGTCGGTAAAGTAACAGCCGGTCTCCCTATCACTGCTATTGAAAATATTGAAGAGTACTTTCCATTGCCAGATTCATATGGAACTTCAGATGATAAGCTTTTCATGCTTGAAATTGTCGGGAATAGTATGATCGAGGCAGGAATTTTAAATGGCGATTATGTCGTCGTCAAGCAACAGCATACTGCCAATAACGGTGAAATTGTCGTTGCAATGACCGAAGAGGATGAGGCAACCGTGAAACGGTTCTTTAAAGAGAAGGATTATTTCCGTTTACAGCCTGAAAACGAATCGATGGAGCCGATTATCGTCAATAACGTTTCCATTCTTGGTAAAGTCGTCGGCGTCTACCGATTAATTCATTAATAAAGAGGATGTCATTTCGAGTTCACATCGAAATGACATCCTCTTTTCACATTCATTTAGGTAGTAATTCATCTTCAAACAATTTTTCGACTGAAGACATAACCGCCGCCTTAACGTGTTCGTACGTCAATCCGCCTTGCACATAAGCTGTATATGGCGGGCGGATCGGACCATCGGCCGTCAGCTCAATACTCGAGCCTTGTATGAACGTCCCTGCGGCCATGATGACATCATCGGCATATCCTGGCATATAAGATGGCTCCGGCGCGTAATGGGCGTTGATAGGTGAATTCTCTTGAATCGTCTTGCAAAAAGCAATCATCTGATCCGCACTATTGAAGTTAACTGATTGGATCAAATCAGTTCTCGTACTGGAAAAATGCGGAGTCGTATCAAATCCGAAGCTTTCAAGGAAGCCCGCAGTGAAAAGAGCGCCTTTGACA
Organism: Sporosarcina luteola; assembly: GCF_007991495.1. Classification (GTDB taxonomy): domain Bacteria; phylum Bacillota; class Bacilli; order Bacillales_A; family Planococcaceae; genus Sporosarcina; species Sporosarcina luteola. The sequence continues at coordinate 19,136 of NZ_BJYL01000004.1, forward strand.
GCTTGACTGACGACATGCGGAGCAAGAAAGAAACCTTGGTACATTTCCAGCAGCGTATCCAGTGAAGCACCTGCTTCTGCTCCGATTCCGGGTGAAGTCATGCGATAAGCACATTTCTTTATTAGATCTGCCCGCCCAGCGATATATCCACCAGTCCTTGCCAAACCCCCGCCCGGATTTTTTATGAGCGAGCCAGCCATAAGGTCTGCACCCACTTCAAGGGGCTCCATCTTCTCTACAAACTCACCGTAGCAATTATCGACGAATACTACGATATCAGGGTTGATCCCTTTAATGAAGCGCACCATCTCTCCGATTTCCTCGACTGTAAAGGATGGTCGGTCTGAGTACCCTTTTGAACGTTGGATACCTACCATTTTCGTTTTCGGCTGGATATTCTTCTTCACTTCTTTGAAATCGACAGATCCATCTTCGTTCAAATCAATATGCTTATAGGTAATTCCATAATCACTAAGTGACCCCGTATCTTCTCCATTTCCTGAAACGATGGATTCCAGCGTATCATATGGTTTCCCTGTCATATAAAGGAGTTCGTCGCCCGGTCGCAGTACGCCAAATAAACTGAGCGATATGGCATGCGTACCTGAAATGATTTGGTTTCGCACTAGACATTGTTCCGCTCCAAAAACATCTGCATACACTTGTTCGAGTACATCCCGTCCGCTGTCATCATATCCATATCCTGTCGAGCCTGTTAGATGAAAATCGCTAACCATGTTCTTTCGAAACGCTGATAGTACTTTTCTTTGGTTGAAAAACGCAATGCGATTCACCTTGTTAAAATAAGGGGAAAGCGTTTGTTCTATTTCTTCAGCCCTTGTTTCAATTTCAGTCGTAAATTCATGCATCATTTTTTATCCTCTTTCCTACAAATAGTCACTACATTATCTTATCAGTCTGCAGAAATAGGTCAATGAGAAACAATCGATATGAACACTTTCAAAATGATTTGGTATACTAGGTTGGTATTTGACTTAAGGAGGAGCAGCTTCATGGCTTGGGAAGTTTTTAGTTTCATTGGTACAGCAGCTTTTGCAATTTCAGGGGCCTTGGTTGCTATGGAAGAGGAATATGATATTTTCGGAGTATACATTTTAGGGATGGTGACAGCTTTCGGTGGAGGGGCGGTCAGAAACGTCTTAATCGGGATTCCGGTCTCCGTCTTATGGGATCAAAACTTCCTATTCATTGTCGCATCCATTTTAATAACGTTCTTTTTCTTTTTTTCTAAATCAATCCTTACTCATTGGAACCGGTGGGGCACGTATTTTGATGCTATTGGATTGGCCGCGTTCGCTATACAAGGCGCATTACTCGCCGTCAATATGAATATGTCCCTTTTCGCCATCATGGTAGCTGCCGTATTGACCGGGGCGGGTGGCGGTGTGATTCGGGATGTGCTAGCGGGCAGACGTCCACTAATCTTTAAGAAAGATATTTATGCCGTTTGGGCTGCAGCAGCAGGACTCGTTGTCGGCGTCGGCCTTTATCGATATGATTTAGCACTCTATGCGCTGCTGATAGCGGTAGCGACACTTAGGATCCTATCCTATCATAATCAATGGAGATTACCACAAGGCAAGTAAGGGGCCAGACGAAAAAAAGGAACAGGATTGGATGCCTGTTCCTTCGTTGGGTCTTCGAATTACTCCGCTTCTTTTAAAAGAACCGGCTTTGCTGGTACATACGTTGAAATCGCATGTTTGTAAATCAATTGCTGCTTTCCATCCGATTCAAGTAGAACAGTGTAATTATCGTATGATTTGATAAGACCTTTCAATTGAAAACCGTTCAGCAGAAAAACAGTGACAAATGTATTGTTTTTCCGTAAAGAGTTCAAAAATACTTCTTGCATATTACCTTGTGACATACACCCCAGCCTCCAATTGCTCTATATTTCTATTGCTCCATTACATATTCGATTTATCCGATTGAAAATCCTTCAAAATTGATAAAATTCCATCTATCATTTTTTCTTTCGCTAAAAGTGCGTCGAACCAGCTGATGTCCATCTTATTTCTAAAATAGGTCATTTGCCGTTTTGCATAATGGCGTGTGTTTTTTTTGATCAAATCGGCCGTTTCCTCAATCGTCAACGTACGCTCAAAGTATTGATGGAATTCTTTATACCCAATAGCCTGTACTGACTGAACGTTGCGGATCCCCTTGTCCCATAGCATTCTCGCTTCATCCTGCAAACCTTCTTGAAGCATAATGTCCACCCTGCGATCAATCCGCTCATAAAGAATTTCCCTATCCAAGTCCAAGCCGACAATCAAGTGATCATAAACGGCTGTTTTTCCTTTTCCTTGTTCGTGGTCGTTCTTCGTTTTACCCGTCACTTCAATGATTTCAAGTGCACGTATAAGTCTACGATGATTGTTTGGATGAATTTTTTCAGCACTTTGCGGATCGATTTGTCGTAACCGTTCGTATAAACGCTCTGCCCCGCCATCCATTGAGAGTTCAGATTCCAATGAGCGTCTTACTTCCTCATCGGATGCCTCTTCTGTAAATCTGAAATCGAAAATGACCGACTGGATATATAACCCCGTGCCGCCGACAAGGATGGGCTGTTTTCCCCTCTTTATGATGTCGTCGATGCAATTTCTCACTTCAGTCTGGTATTCTGCAACAGAAAATGTCTCGCTCGGATCCTTTATATCGAAAAGATGGTGCGGGACCCCCCTCTTTTCTTCTTCTGTTATTTTCGCAGTCCCAATATCGAGTCCCTTATACACTTGCATCGCATCTCCGTTAATGACCTCGCCATCCAGCATTTGTGCCAGTTCGACGCTCAATGCGGTTTTTCCTGATGCCGTCGGTCCGACAATTGCAAGGACTCTTGTTTTCTCGTCAATCATTTATTTACCCAATCCTTCAGCTTCTTTAATATGTTTTTCCAATTGCATGAGATACTGTTCTTTGTTCTTATCGCTGTAAGAAAGAATTTTGCCCATAAAATCCGTCACTGCCTCTTTATAAAGTTTGACATAACCAATATTAAAATAAAGGTCACCTTTCCTGCGAATGAAAAAGTCGGATGGTGTCATTGCCATTTCATAATGGATTGCATAAAGCACTTCAGCCTTCCATATGCGCGGTAATATGCCCTCATCATTTGATAATGCACTAAAATAATTGTAGAGCAAGTCAACATTCGTTCCATATAGCGAGGCAAGTCTTCGTCCTTCTTCCTTCGTAAGGCCGAAAAGCACCGCTTCGTTGGATTTACTTTCAAGGAATGCATTGAATTGTTCTTCACTGTCGAAATCCCCACCGGATAACGGAAGATGTTCTGTTAAGCACGGACCGATTGAACTAGTCGCAAGGCGATTGACAACATGGTCAATGACAGTTTCCGCCATTTTACGATAACCTGTCAATTTGCCCCCCGCGATTGTGATCAACCCAGTTCCCGCCTCCCAAATTTCATCTTTCCGTGAAATTTCGGAAGCATCTTTTCCTTCCTCGTAAATAAGCGGACGTACGCCAGCCCAAGTGGATTCGACATCCTTTCGGCGAATTGTCACTTCAGGAAACATATAATGGAGGGCTTCCAATAAATAAGTTATATCTTCTTCTGTCGCAATCGGGTTGGATTTATCATTATCATAAAAGGTATCTGTCGTGCCGACATATGCTTTATTGCCCCTCGGGATCGCAAAAACCATCCTTCCGTCAGTTGTATCAAAATAGACTGCTTGCCTTAATGGAAATACGGCTTTATCGATGACGATGTGAATACCCTTTGTCAGACGAAGACGCTTATCATTTGAGAGTTCATCCAATCCGCGCATTTCATCTACCCAAGGTCCAGTCGCATTGACAATGACAGATGCATTCATTTGCATCTCGTCTCCTGTCAGCATGTCACGCACTATGACACCGCTCACTTTTTCATTACGATCGTATTGAAACTGTTCCACTTTCATGTAATTCAAACAAAGGGCGCCTTTTTGTGCGGCTTTTTTCATGACTTCAATCGTCAATCTTGCATCGTCTGTACGATACTCCACATAATGACCTCCGCCGAGCAAGCCATCCTCGCGCAGCAACGGCTCCATATGAAGCGTCTCTTCGGCCGTCATCATTTCCCTGCGTTCTTCTTTTTTAACGCCTGCCAATTTATCGTAGACGAATAATCCTGCTGAAGTGGTCAATTTTCCGAATGTCCCGCCTTTGTGGAAAGGAAGGAGCATTCGCTCAGGTTCTGTCACATGTAACGCGTTGCGATAGACGATATCCCTTTCACGGCCAGTTTCTGCAACGATTTTTAATTCCATCTGCTTCAAGTATCGCAAACCGCCATGCACAAGCTTTGTCGATCGGCTTGAAGTGCCTGCTGCAAAATCTTGCATTTCCACTAAACCGACGGATAATCCTCGCGTTACTGCGTCAAGCGCGATTCCGGCTCCGGTTATTCCTCCTCCGATGACGAGTAGGTCAAAATGATATTCCCCCATGAACTGTTTCACTTTCGGTCTCGTGATCGATGATAACACCATTCGTTCTCCTCCTGTTCAAAGTTTGAATATCCGTGCGGCCTCGACAGCTTTCTTCCATCCTTTGTAGAGCTCATCACGCTGTTCTAATTCCATATTTGGTGTATACGCCCGTTCTTTCGCCCATAACGACTCAACGGCCTCTCTCGACTCGAAAAATCCGGTCGCGAGCCCTGCTAGATAAGCGGCGCCTAATGCAGTCGTCTCTAAATATGCTGATTGCTCCACTTCGATTTGCAAAAGATCACTTTGGAATTGCATAAGAAATTTATTCGCGACTGCTCCGCCATCAACACGCAAAATATCGATGTCAATTCCTGCATCTTTTTCCATTGTTAATAAAACATCTTTTGTTTGATACGCAAGGGATTCCAATGTCGCCCTGATAAAATGTTCCTTCTCCGTTCCGCGCGTCAGTCCGAAAACAGCACCTCTGGCATCGGAATCCCAGTATGGAGTCCCCATTCCGACAAAAGCAGGCACTACATATACGCCATCCGTGGAAGCAATACGTGTGGAATACATCTCCGAATCTCCCGCTTTCTGGATCATCCGCATACTATCTCTTAACCATTGGATTGCGGAGCCTGCAACAAAAACACTGCCTTCAAGGGCATAAGTCACTTTTCCATCCAGTCCCCATGCAATTGTTGTGAGTAACCCGTTATCGGATTGGACAGGTTTTTCACCCGTATTTAAAAGCATGAAACAGCCCGTTCCATACGTATTCTTTGCCATCCCTTCATGAAAACAAGCCTGTCCGAACAAGGCGCATTGCTGGTCCCCCGCAGCTCCTGCAATCGGGATTTCTTCCCCGAAGAAGACAGATGGATCGGTATGCGCATAGATTTCTGACGATGATCTCACTTCAGGCAGCATCGACATAGGGATATCCATCATTTCACAAAGCTCTTTGTCCCAAGCAAGCTCATTAATATTATAGAGCATTGTCCTTGAAGCATTTGAATAATCAGTGACATGGACTTTGCCTTCCGACAACTTCCAAATCAGAAATGAATCGATCGTACCGAAAAGCAATTCCCCTTTTTCGGCCCGTTCTCTTGCGCCCTCCACTTCATCCAAAACCCATTTCACTTTCGTACCTGAGAAATATGGATCAAGCTGGAGACCCGTCTTTTTACGGATTGTTTCTTCCATGCCCTTTGCGCGCAAATCATCGACAATCGATTGGGTTTGCCTTGACTGCCATACGATGGCATTATAGACCGGTTGACCTGTGCTTTTATCCCATACGACAGCCGTTTCACGTTGGTTTGTAATGCCGATGCCGTCAATGTCGTTCGGTTGATGCCCGCTTTCTGTCAAAACGGATGCGATAACGGATAATACCGAACCCCATATTTCATTGGCATTATGTTCGACCCAACCCGGTTTAGGAAAGATTTGGCTGAATTCTCGTTGAGCTGAATGGACGAGTTCCCCTTTTTTATTGAAAAGAATCGCTCGTGTACTCGTCGTTCCTTGGTCAATCGATAAAATAAATTCTCCCATTCCATTCTTCACTCCCTTTGTTTAACAGCTAGACTACATTACTCGTTTAAACATTTTTTCAATCTCATACGTCGAAAAATGGATAAGTACTGGTCTTCCATGCGGACATGTGTAAGGATTTTCTGCCAATGATAAATCATGAAGCAGTTTTTCCATATCCGAAAACGTTAAATAATGGTTCGCTTTTATGGATTTCTTACAGCTCATCATGATTGCAGTTTCTTCACGCAGCTTCCCGATATCCGCTTTTCTTGTTTTCAACACTTGCTCTATCAACTCTTCGATAAGCGCAGAGGCTTCTCCTGCCGGAAACCAAGCCGGATATTCTTTCACTGTATAAGAGGAAGGGCCGAATTCTTCGAGAAATACACCAACGTCATTCAAGGCTTGTTTGTTCTCTTCAATCTTCACTATTTCGTCACTGGAGTAATGGAAAATGAGCGGCATTAAAAGCATTTGCCTTTCGTCTATTTCCACATTGCTTAATTTATCCCTGAAAAATTCATATTTGATGCGCTCTTGTGCCGCATGTTGATCGATCATGTAAAATCCGTCTTCGTTCTGCGCAACGATATACGTACCGTGTACTTGGCCAACTGGCACAAGTGCCGGGAATCTCTTTTCAGGCATCTCCGTCGGCTGTTGGACGACCTCTTCTTGACTTTCCATCACTTTTTCAGGTTGCGGTGTATATACGGGTTCTTGTCTAGCCGGACTACTATCCAGTTCCTTCCTAGCCGGATCAGTAGAAGTTGGCTGGATCGGTGTCTTTTCAACATAGTTTTCTCTCACCGGTTTTGTTTCACCGCTACGTTCTGTCCTTTCCCTAGATGGCGGGAATTCATTCCAAATTGTAACTTGCTCAGAAGGTTGCTTTTTAATGGGGTCTTTTTTGATTGCGTCCGGCACGATGATTGCCCGTTTTACTGCTTCATGAACTGATGATTTTATAAGCGACAGCAATTCGCCTTCCTTGCTAAGCCGAATATGCTGTTTAGCCGGATGGACGTTGACATCAGTCAGAAATGGATCGGTTTCTACGTTGATGACTGCAACCGGATAACGTCCGATTGGCAAGTACGTATGTAATCCGTTTAAGACCGCGTCGTTCGAAGCATAGCTTTTCACCCATCTTCCGTTAACGATATGAGTCATATAGTTTTTTGAAGCTCTCGTCATTTCCGGCAGTGTCACATACCCATTCACTTTGAAATCCGCATTTTCTCCATTAAAAGGTACCATTTTACGCGCTACAGCCGGACCGTAAATATCATTCAACACTCTTTGTTGGTCACCGTTGCCCGACGTTTGGAGGATCGTTTGGCTATGATGGGACAGTTTGAACGCGATATGCGGATGACTGAGGGCAAGACGGTTTACGAGATCAATCGTATGTCCGAGCTCTGTTTGGATTGTTTTCATATATTTTAATCTTGCTGGGGTGTTATAAAAAAGTTGTGCCACCGTCATATCAGTCCCTTTTCGAAAAGCTGCGTCGGACTCTTTCAGAATAACGCCGCCTTCGATTTGGACTTCGGTGCCTTCTGTTTCTCCATCTGAAGTCCATAGGCTAATTTTTGAAACAGAAGCGATACTTGCGAGCGCTTCTCCCCTAAACCCTAACGTTCTGATTCTGAACAGATCACGTTCATTTGAAATTTTGCTTGTGGCGTGACGTTCAAACGCGAGGACAGCATCATGGCGTGACATACCTTTTCCATTGTCAGTCACTCGGATAGAGGTGAGCCCCGCTTCTTCTAATGCAATTTCAATCGAAGTGCTTTCTGCATCGATTGAATTTTCGACGAGTTCTTTGACGATGGATGAGGGTCTTTCGACAACTTCACCCGCTGCAATCTTATTGGATAATGAATCATCCATCACTGAAATGATGTCCATTTGAATCCCTCCTCGAATCGTTATTGTTTAAGTTGTTTTTGCCAATCAAGGATGAGTTGCATTGCTTGCATTGGTGTGAGGTTCATCAAGTCGGCTTGCTTCATATCCTCAAGGACGGATTTATCTGTTTCGGTCATTGTGTCCTGTTCCTCTTGCAAATCAAAGAACGATAATTGCTCATTGCTTGTATCCGTAATTGTTGTTTGTTCTGCATTTTCGAAAGCGTCCAACAATGTTTTGGCGCGAACGACGATGGAGTCAGGGAGACCTGCGAGTTGTGCCACATGGATTCCGTAGCTTTTATCCGCCGCTCCAGCCATCACTTTATGAAGGAAGACAACTCTTCCTTCTCTTTCCATTGCTGCTACATGAACATTCACTAAACGGTTCAATTCCGCATCGAGTTTGGTCAGTTCGTGATAATGTGTTGAGAATAGCGTATTTGCGCCGATTTCATCATGGATGAATTCCATCATTGCTTGGGCGAGCGACATACCGTCGTACGTCGAAGTCCCTCTGCCGATTTCATCGAATAATAAAAGGCTTTTATCGGTTGCGTTTGCAATGGCATTTCTCGATTCCATCATTTCCATCATAAATGTACTTTGCCCAGAGGCAAGATCATCGGCGGCTCCGATTCTCGTAAATATTTGATCAGTTACCGGAAGTTTTGCATATTCGCACGGTACATAACAACCGATTTGAGCCATAATGACTGTCAAAGCAACTTGGCGCATGAATGTGCTTTTTCCCGACATATTCGGTCCGGTGATCAATAACATATTTGCATCCTCGGCAAGCGTGCAGCTATTGGGAACATATAAGGAATGATCCATCATTTTCTCGACAACAGGATGTCGGCCATTTTTAATTTCCAATGCCCGTCCGTCATGGAATTCCGGTTTTACGAATCGATACTTTTCAGACACAGTTGCAAAAGAAAGGAGCACATCCAGTTCAGAGAGGACACTCGCTAATTGCTGCACCCTGCGGATATGGGTTTTGAGCTCATCTCGGACAGTGCAAAATAACGTATATTCCAAGTCTTGGCCTTCCGCTTCTGCGTTCAGAATCAATTCTTCTTTTTCTTTTAGCTCTGATGTAATATATCGCTCCGCATTTGCTAGCGTCTGCTTCCTTTCATAGCGTGTTAAATCTGCTAGATGGACATTTGACTTTGTAATTTCAATATAATAACCGAAGATGCGATTATAACCGATTTTCAAAGACTTGATGCCAGTTCGTTCCCGTTCATCACGCTCAAGTCCTGCGAGCCATTCCTTCCCATTCCTTGATGCATCCCGGTACTGATCCAGTTTTTCATTGTAGCCATCTTTAATGATGCCGCCTTCTTTGACAGATAGGGGTGGATTTTCGGCAATTGACGCTTCCAAGAGATCAAGTGCCTCAACACATGGATCCAATTGTTCAGAGAAGCGTTCAAGACGCTTATGACCCGATTGAAGAAGTGCGTCTTTCAAGTAAGGTACGCACCGTAACGAATTTCGCAATTGAGCAAGATCCCTGCCGCTGGCACTTCCCATTGAGATCCTTCCTGACAGCCGTTCAAGATCGTAAACTTCCTTCAATGATGATTTCAGTTCATCCCGCAGAAAATAATTCTCGATCAAATCAGATACGATTGTCAATCGATCCTCAATAGCCGGCTTGTCCGCAAGTGGCTGGTGAATCCATATCCTCATTTTCCTTGCGCCCATTGCCGTTGCGGTTTCATCCAACAGCCAAAATAAGGTTCCTTCTTTGCTACCGTTGCGAATTGATTGAACAAGTTCCAAGTTGCGCATCGAATTTGCATCGATGGAAAGTTTACCTGATTTTTGTATGTACTCAAAAGGTCGTAAATGATCAAGTGAAGATTTTTGTGTGCGCTTTAAATAGGAAACAAGAATTTCACAAGCCTCGGTCATATCACTTGGAATCGTTGAAACTAGACCATCCGTACTCTTCTTCGCATCTCCATCTTCCATCGAAAGAACAATATCCCTTTTAGCCATTCCTTCATTCAAAGCGATATGAAGTCGTTCCCGTACGACAATCTCTTTCATCCCTAACGCTTCAATTTCGCCAATTAAGGTTCTTTCATCCCCAGAAACGATTTCTGCTTTTCCTTCTCCAGTAGCTAGGTCAACATAAGCGAGCGCATAACGTCCTTCATCCAACTGGTCGGCAGCACCGATGAAGTGGTTGGCATTGGCGTCAATCGTTTTTCCTTCGGTGATCGTTCCAGGAGTGACAACCTTGACGACTTCCCTCCTGACAATCCCTTTTGCAGCTCTGGGATCTTCCGTCTGCTCACAAATTGCCACTTTATGGCCTTTCTGGACAAGTGTTTCAATGTAACCTTCAGCAGAATGGAATGGCACACCACACATCGGGATTTTATCTGTACTTCCCCCGTCTCTACTCGTCAATGTAATTTCAAGGATATTGGATGCTTCAATTGCATCATTGAAAAACATCTCATAGAAGTCTCCTAATCGGAAAAATAGAAATGCATCGTCATATTCAGATTTCACTTGCAAGTATTGTTGAATCATTGGTGTATAAGTAGTAGTCATCTTTATCCCCACAGTATTTTAGTTTTCTCCTATTATAACAAAACATGATGCGACAAAGTATCAAAGCGGGATATCTCAATTATGGAAATGATTATTTGTTGAAGAACCAACAGCTATACGAGGGAATATATAAATTGTTTTAAACTTGTTCTAGGATTGGAACGGAAGGCGGCGACTCCTGCGGGAATAGCATGAGCTGAAGACCCCGCAACGAAGCGAAGCGAAGTGAGGAGGCTGAAGCCATGCCCGCGGAAAGCGTCCGCCTGAAGTGGAAATCCGGGTTTTGATATTTTAATTCAAAATACATAGTACTAGATGATTTTTAGACAAAGAAAAAAGCCGGGTGCTTATCCGGCTTAAAACGGACGTGAATCTTTTCCTTTGTCCTCATGATGCTTATCTTCAGTTGCTTTGTTGTGATGATCATGCCCGTGATGGGATGATGATTCGTCCTTGAATGACCATTCTTCCTCAAATTGGTGAGGATGGACAGTAATGCATACCTTTGTCTCTCCAACGACTTCTGCAACCAACTCCCTTTCCACTTTGATGATAAATTTTTCTCCGCATTCAGAGATGAGTGCTTCCGTACAATTCGGGTGCTGGACGACATTTACAATAATTTCTTCTTGACCTGAAACTGGCTCATCCCGATAATGGAGCCTAATCCGATCTTTATACGGTACAGTTTCGGAGTAAACGGAAGTCTTTGAATGGTCATGATGCGAATACCAGACGTTGACATCAAATTTACCAGTGACTTCAATGTATTTCCCTACTTTTTTCGCATGATGTGTGTGGTTGATCACCCAACAGCCTAAAATGCTGGATGGATTATTCGGTGGCTTCAGTGTTACATCCGATTCCGTCCGCTTTTTCCCTTTTGCGATGACTGCCTTCGTCACGATTTGCCGTAAATTCTTCAGTTCATTTCCTCCTTCATTGACTTCTATGTATCCTATGCAACATACGCCCAGAAAGTGAAAAAAACCGATAAGGAATTTTTCCTCATCGGTTTTGCATTATGATAATGGTTTCGGTTTTGTGTTTTCTACGTAAGATCCAGTTTTGCCTCCACGCACATCGCCGCCAGTGGATTCAATGATTTCATCTGTAACACTATTAGAAATCGTGTTGGACACCAATTGAAGAAGAGCGTTTACGTCAAGCTGGGATTGTTTGAATTCCTGCACAATCGGCACTTCATCAATTTCTTCTTGGATTTTTTCAATTTTCCCTTCTATTATTTCAAGGGCACGTGCCTTCTCATACATTTGGAAATTTACCGCTTGAGTTTGCAAAGATCTCAAACTTGCGATTTTTTCACGGATTTTCTGGTTTTCATTAATTTGTTCTTCAGCACGTTTGAAAAACTCTACTTGTTCTGTGTTCGCGATCATATGAGCAATCTCTCTTGCTTTTTCAATAATATCTTCTTTCGTGTACAATTTTTCCATTATGACATCACCTTATCCTCTTCTACGACGCCAATAAATTCGCCGTCGAGCGACCATGTTTTGGCCTCGGTTATTTTTACATTAACAATCTCACCGATTACAGAACGTGGAGCTCTGAAATTGACAAGTTTATTCTTCTCGGTATACCCTGCAAGTACTTCGGGATTCCTTTTACTTTCTCCCTCAACAAGCACTTTGACTACTTTGCCTTTATAAGGCTTCATCGCTTCTGCAGACATATCATTCACTAGCTTGTTCAGACGTTGAAGACGCTCTTTTTTCACTTCCATTGGAATGTTATCCACCATCTTGGCAGCAGGCGTCCCTTCACGCGGTGAATAAATATAGGTGTAAGCCATTTCAAATCCGACTTCCTTATACAGAGAAAGTGTTTCTTCAAATTGCTCATCTGTTTCGTTCGGGAATCCCACGATAATATCCGTCGTCATCGTGGCATTTGGAATTGCCTTTTTGATTTTGTCAACCAGTTCCAAATACGATTCACGTGAATATTTACGGGCCATGATTTTCAAAATATCACTTGAGCCCGATTGAACCGGTAAATGGATATGATCAAGTAAATTCCCGCCTTTAGCAAGCACCTCGATTAAATGATCATCGAAGTCTCTTGGATGACTCGTTGTAAAACGAATTCTCGGAATGTCGATTTTACGAAGGTCGTCCATCAGATCGCCTAACCGGTAATCCAAATCGTCGAAGTCTTTGCCGTATGCATTGACATTCTGCCCAAGCAGCATGATTTCCTTATAACCATGAGCTGCGAGCTGCCGAACTTCCTGAATGATATCATGGGGACGTCTGCTGCGCTCCTTCCCTCTTGTGTAAGGGACGATGCAATATGTGCAGAACTTGTCGCAGCCATACATGATGTTCACCCAAGCTTTGATGTTGCCGTGACGGACTTTAGGAAGATTTTCAATGATATCCCCTTCCTTCGACCATACTTCAACGACCATTTCTTTTGACATATATGCTTCATGCAAAATATTCGGCAATCTATGGATATTATGAGTTCCAAAAATCATATCGACTTGGTCATAAGTTTGAAGGATCTTATTCACAACCGACTCTTCTTGGGACATGCAGCCACAAACCCCGATAAGCATGTCCGGGCGTTCAAGCTTCAGAGGCTTTAAATGCCCTAACTCTCCAAACACCTTATTTTCTGCATTTTCCCGGATGGCGCACGTATTCAAAAGAACGACGTCAGCATCCTCCACAGTATCTGTCGGCTCGTATCCCAATCCTGTAAAAATACCGGCCATCACTTCTGTATCATGTTCGTTCATTTGACAGCCGTATGTACGGATATAAAATTTTCGTCCTATCCCCATGCCTAAAAAACGTTCTTCTATTTGAAAATCATCATGATAGGCAATCTCCTCTTTCCCGCGCTTCTTAGCGTTTTTCAAGGATGGAGGCGTGTAGACAGTTTCAAAGTATTTGCTATAATCCTTTTCAGTTGCTGTCGTAGGTTTGACTAGCCCAGATTGAAGGCGTTGCTCTTCATTCATATAAACTCCCCTTTCTTCAAACTACGTGGGAATAGTACAGATTCGATTTTATTATACATGAACTTCTTTCTACTTTGAAGTGACTGGTTTATTCATTTTCGGAATTCGTGATGTTTTGGGCAACTATGTGACAGCTATAGCCAATTAAAACAGGCGAAGGAGCATATATTGCGTCCCTTCGCCTGCCACTTTTTTCGTTTTTAGTTCCGCTTTCTTTTTTCGACTAACAGTTTCAAAGCAGTTCTTCCTTCGCCATTGATCTCAATATCGGTGAATGCTGGGGCGCATATAAGGTCACTTCCACTCGGGGCTACGAAGCCGCGAGCTATGGCGACAGCTTTGATGGCCTGGTTTAATGCACCAGCTCCTACCGCTTGCATTTCTGCGTACCCTTGATCCCTGATGACCGCTACAAGTGCTCCTGCGACTGAGTTTGGATTAGAGCGGGATGATACTTTCAATGGACTCACCATGTTTCCTCCTTGTTTTCACGATGTCTATGGAATGTATTTATCCATAAGTCATCTTATGAAAAGAAGGAGATGATTAGACTCAACTTCATGCTTTGAATCCATGATCCTCGTTGATCATGATGCGTTCGACTTTTATCGCTTTTCCTGTTTGGTTGTCCAATTCAACGAATAACCCATTTAATTGACCGCGCCCTTTTTTCGGAACTTCAAATCGGACAGGGAGATTCGTACGGAACCTGTAGATGACATCCTCTTTTTTCATGCCTAAAATCTCATCATATGGGCCAGTCATTCCTGCATCCGTTAAATATGCTGTCCCTCCAGGTAAAATCCGGTCGTCTGCTGTCTGGACATGTGTATGGGTACCTACAACAACGGAGGCTTTCCCATCTAGATGCCATCCCATCGCAATTTTTTCGCTCGTTGCCTCTGCATGGAAATCTACAAAGATGAGCGGAGATATTTCGCGAGCTTCTTCAATTAGCTCCTCCGCCTTTTCAAATGGATCGGCATGTGGAGGAAGAAATGTACGGCCATGCAAGTTGATGACTGTTAGTTTCACTCCATTTTTTTCAATGGTCGTCATCCCTTTTCCCGGTGCTTCATCGGAAAAGTTTGCTGGACGGATTAAGTAATCGGTATTATCGATAAAATCATATATTTCCTTTTGATCCCAAGTATGATTTCCCATCGTGACGACATCAACACCTGAACGAAGAAGATCATCGAAAATCGCTTTCGTTATCCCTCTTCCGGAAGCCGCATTTTCACCATTCGCAATCACAACATCCGCCTCGTATTTTCTTTTTAACCTTCCAATATAGTCAAACACCATATCTCTGCCGATCGATCCAACGATATCGCCTATAAATACTACTTTCATAAAATGAATACCTCTTTCTATTAACTCAAGATGTGAATCTTATCGCAAGAAAATGACTCCTGCGCCATGATGGACAGGAGTCATTTTTTCATTTTGCATATTCGACTGCGCGTGTCTCCCGAATTACAGTCACTTTGATATGACCCGGATAATCAAGCTCTTCCTCGATACGTTTTCGAATATCCCTCGCCAATCGATGTGCGGTAATATCATCAATCTGATCTGGTCGTACAATGATACGTACTTCACGTCCAGCTTGGATGGCGAATGATTTTTCAACGCCTTCGTAGGATTCTGAAATCTCTTCAAGTTTTTGCAGTCTGCGTATATAGTTTTCAAGTGTTTCACTTCTCGCACCCGGTCTAGCAGCGGACAAAGCATCCGCAGCCGCAACCAAAACGGCGATAACTGATGTGGCTTCTTCGTCTCCGTGATGTGATGCGATGCTGTTTATGACGACTGGATGTTCTTTGTACTTCGTAGCCAATTCGACTCCGATTTGAACGTGGCTTCCTTCCACTTCGTGGTCGATCGCTTTTCCGATGTCATGAAGAAGTCCAGCACGTCGAGCCAATGTAACATCTTCGCCAACTTCAGCGGCTAATAATCCGGCAAGATAAGCGACTTCGACAGAGTGCTTCAGGACGTTTTGACCATAGCTTGTCCGGAAATGCAATCGTCCAAGGATTTTGATCAAATCTGGGTGAAGATTATGAACGCCGACATCAAAGGTAGTTTGCTCACCTTTTTCGCGTATCAACTCATCCACTTCACGCCGCGCCTTGTCCACCATTTCCTCGATTCGGGCAGGGTGTATCCGGCCATCTTGCACAAGTTTTTCCAGCGCAAGACGTGCAGTTTCACGTCGGACAGGATCAAAGCCTGAAAGAATGACCGCTTCTGGTGTATCATCGATGATCAAATCGATTCCAGTAAGTGTTTCCAATGTTCTGATGTTACGGCCTTCCCTACCGATAATGCGACCTTTCATTTCATCGTTCGGCAAGTTCACGACAGATACCGTAGTTTCTGCAACATGGTCCGCGGCAAAACGCTGCAATGCAAGGGATAAGATCTCACGTGCTTTCTTTTCAGATTCTTCTTTCGCACGCTGTTCCGATTCTTTCGTCATTACGGCGATATCCGTGGAAAGCTCATTCTCGACGTCATCTAGGATGATCCGTTTTGCTTCATCTCTTGTAAGTGCCGAGATTCTTTCTAGTTCCGTCTGTTGCATGGCAACAAGATCTTCCGCCTTGCGTTCCATTTGTTCAATATGCTGTTGTCTACTGGATAGCGCGTCATCTTTGCGCTCCAGTCCCGCTTCTCTTTTATTGAGAGCATCATCCTTGCGGTCTAGATTTTCTTCCCGTTGCAAAAGGCGGTTTTCTTGTTTCTGCAATTCCGCTCTTCTTTCACGGACTTCTGATTCCGCTTCAATTCTCAGTTTGTGATTTTCATCCTTCGCTTCCAACAGTGCCTCTTTTTTCATAGCCTCCGCTTCACGTTTTGCTTCTTCGATAATTTGTTCGGCAGAGTTTTGGGCACCCGTCACTCTTGATTCATTCACCTTTTTGATAACTAAATAGATAACAACTGCACCGACGAACAGACCGAGCAAAGCGGAGATGATGATTATGATGATATCTGGCATCCAGGTCACCTCCTCCTGCTATTCTTTTCGTTTTCAGTCGGCTCGTATATTAACATTCAACATACTGCCATAATGATTTCATTGATGTGAAATTATACAATTCTAATTGTATCTATGAAAAATTGTCATGTCAAGGATTGTAAAGCGTTCTGAAGCTTTATTGGTTTATTTATTTAAATGAAGGAAGTATGTATTTTGAATTAAAGTATTTGAATCCGGATTTCCACTTCAGGCGGACGCTTTCCGACGAAAAGCGGAAGGCGCTTGCTAAGATGCGACAGGCATAAGGCAAAGATGCGGCGTGGCGGTCTTTGCCACAGAGCAGCTTTGACTTATGACCCGAGCATCTAGCGCCTGAAGCTGGACAATGGCGGGCAGTCTCCACTCCAAGCAACTAAAGCCAACTAAATTAGCATCCACTTGGATAAAAAAAAACCGATCCGCCTTGGAATCGGGGATCGGTTTGAGGTTTATTTTTTTTCTTCTTCCAGGAATAGTTCGAGTTCTTCCTCATCGTCATCCTCGTCGTGGCCTGCAATGACGTAGTTTGCTGCAGCCATGCCATAGGAGTCACGGATTTTGTTTGCGATTTCTGCACGGATTGCAGGATTTTCTTTCAGGAATTGCTTGGCATTTTCACGTCCCTGACCAAGTCTTTCTCCTTCATAGGAATACCATGCACCACTCTTTTGAACAACTTCCAGTTCGGCACCTAGATCGACGATTTCCCCTTCTCTGGAAATCCCTTCTCCGTACATGATGTCGACTTCTGCAGTACGGAACGGAGGTGCAACTTTGTTTTTAACGACGCGGATTCGAGTTTTGTTACCCATGATGTCATTGCCTTGTTTGATTGCTTCTCCGCGGCGCACTTCAAGACGGACCGAAGAGTAGAACTTCAGTGCACGTCCACCAGGTGTCACTTCAGGGTTTCCGAACATGACGCCGACCTTTTCACGGATTTGGTTGATGAATACAGCAATCGTTTTCGATTTGTTGATGGCGCCGGAAAGTTTACGAAGTGCTTGCGACATGAGTCGTGCTTGCAGCCCGACGTGCGCATCGCCCATCTCGCCTTCAATTTCTGCCTTTGGCACTAATGCCGCAACAGAGTCAATTACGACAATGTCGATTGCTCCGCTTCGCACTAGGGCTTCGGCAATTTCGAGGGCCTGTTCGCCAGTGTCAGGCTGTGATAAAAGCAATTCATCAATGTTGACGCCTAATTTTTGGGCGTAGATTGGATCTAATGCATGTTCAGCATCTATAAATGCTGCTTGTCCACCTGACGCCTGCACTTCTGCGATAGCATGGAGCGCCACAGTTGTTTTACCTGAACTCTCAGGTCCATAGATTTCAATTACACGGCCTCGCGGATAACCGCCTACCCCTAATGCGGCATCAAGCGCAAGTGATCCGGTTGATGATGTGGAGATTTCTCGGTCTGTTTTCTCCCCTAATTTCATGACGGAGCCTTTCCCGAATTGTTTCTCGATTTGTTTCAAAGCTTGGTCCAACGCTGCTTTACGATCGCTCAAAAATGATTCCTCCCTTAAAAGGTGTTGTTCTTATTCTACCTGTCTCTACTATACTCCTTTTATGAGAAATACTCAACTAAAAAACGAACGCTTATTCGATTTTTTATCGAGTAATTCATTTTAAAGGCGGAAAAAGGGTAGATAATTCATCTAGAAGCGTAAAAATCGGCCTATAATTTTATTATCCATGAATAGTTGAATTAAAGTATTGGAACCCGGATTTCCACTTCAGGCGGATGCTTTCCGTTCCAATCCTATAACAATCATGTATCTATTATTATTCGTATGAGGATATTTCATTTATCAGGTAGTAAAGCGCGAATTGGGCGGCGCGGGAGCGGTTGGCATTTCGTGTACCGGATAGGTTGAGCTTAAAGGTCTTTACCTCGTCGTCTTTAAGGGCTAAGCCAATCCATACAGTCCCCATTGGTTTGCCGTCGTGCGGATCGGGACCGGCTGCACCCGTTAACCCGATGCCGATATCTGAACCGAATTTCTGTTTCACATTCCTTGCAAGCGCAGCAGCGCACTCCGGGCTGACAACGCCATGCTCCTCTAACAATGCCTTATGAATGCCAAGCTGTTCCATTTTCGTTTGTTCATTGTAAACGACTACTCCGCCTTTTAAAGAAGCGCTAATGCCAGGTTCATTCGCCAATTCGGCCATGAACCGCCCAGCGGTTAAGCTTTCGGCTGCGGCAAGGGTCAGTTGATTTTTCATCAATAGTTCAGCGGCCTTTGAAGATAATGTGTCATCGTCTGTACCATAGATGAATTCACCGACAAGCGAACGGATTTCCTTTTCTACCGGATCGATCAGTTTGTATGCTTCTTCTATGGAACTGGCTTTGGCGGTCAGACGAAGAATGACCGAATCAGGCGAAGCTAATGGTGCTACTGTTGGATTCGACTGCTTTTCCAAAACCGATTGCACACGAAATTCAAGCTCTGCTTCGCCAATCCCATAGAACTTCAGAACTTTAGACGCTATCACTTCCTGTTTGCCCAAAGCACCTAACAAATAAGGAATCGCTTCTTTTTCAAACATCGGCTCTAATTCATGAGGAGGGCCGGGCAATAGGATGTAATGTAATCCTTTCTTTTCAATTGCCATGCCCGGAGCCATGCCATTGCGATTTATCAAAACCATGGAATCCGCCAAAACAAGTGCTTGTTTTTTATTGTTTTCAGTCATGACACGGCCAGTCCGATTGAAATATTCTTCGATTGAAGTCAGTGCTTCAATATTCATTTCAAGTGAACCATTGAGTTTTTTCGCGATTGTCTCTTTTGTCAAATCGTCCTTTGTCGGGCCGAGTCCACCTGAAAAGATAATAAGATCTGCACGATTTTGAGCAATATCAATTACTTCTTCCAGACGATCCGGGTTATCGCCTACAACTGTTTGGTAATAGGCATCAATGCCGATTTCAGCAAGACGGGCTGAGATGAATTTGGCATTCGTATTTGTGATTTGGCCGAGAAGAAGCTCTGAGCCAACTGCAATGATTTCTGCTCTCATATTGACATCTCCTTACATTGAGTCGAGTAAAGCACGACGATTCTTATAAAAGTAATCCGCACCGGACCAGATCGTGAAGAACAATGCAATGTATAGCATGATTGTGCCAAACGGGACATTGATCGCTTCAAAGAAGATGTTATTCAGAAGGAGAAAAGAGATCGCTACTAATTGAGTTGCTGTTTTGATCTTCCCAAGTTGCTGGGCTGCAACCACTTCGCCCCCACCAGCCATAACTAGCCTTAAACCTGTCACGGCAAATTCCCTGCTTATAATAATAATGACGATCCATGACGCGGCAGAACCAAACTCGACGAGAACAATTAAAGCAGCGGAAACTAATAACTTGTCCGCAAGCGGATCCAAGAATTTCCCCATATTCGTTACAAGATTATGCTTTCTCGCCAAATGACCGTCAAACCAATCCGTCAAACTTGCAATAATGAACAATATAGCCCCGATTAAATGCTCCGCCGGTAAAATAGTCCCTCCGATTTTCAAATCACCCATTCCAAAATCGACTAACATAAAAATGATGAAAATAGGGATGAGTAAAATACGAGACACCGTAATTTTATTCGGTAAATTCAATTTGTCTCACCTATCCTTCAATTGATAATTACAATATGTATGACGAATGAAAATAGTCATCTACATAATAGATGACTATTTTCATTTCTTATATTCGATAAAGATATTTTGAGTCGAAGCTTCAGAAGAATATTCCAGTTTTTCCCCATTTACATAGATATCGGCATATGGGGTGACAGCGACACGTATGCGGACAAATTCAACATCTGAAACGTCCAGCTCAATCGTCTCTCCATTTTTCATCACTCGTGCTTCCGGAGTAAGCTCTTCTTTCTTTTCATTCTGCACGCCTATCCACGTGTCTCCAAATGTATCGATTTTGAGCTTGAATTCTTCAGCGTCAGTTAATGTATATGTCGAGTCTTGTCCTGTCGTGCTTTGATATGCAAGAACTTGTTCCTTAACATCTTCCACTTCGGTGTCTGGCTCCGTCTCTTCATCTTCCGGCTCCTCTACAGTCGGATCCGTTGTTTCGACTGGAGGTTGTTTGCTATCCACAATCAGCTCCTGTGGAGGTTCCACCTCAGTTCCTGTTTGCTTGGAGGAACTTTGTTGCCAAAGCACCCAAACGACAACGATGATTACGATTATGAATAACGCTACAATGATTTTTGGTATTGTTTCATTCAGACGGTTATTGCCTTTTAAACCACGGCTCCTTGTCATAGGAGGAGTAATTGTCTCTTCCTCCATTTTTTCATGAATTGCCGAATCTTTATATAAAGACAACATCTCATCAGCGTCTAAACCGACCGCTTCCGAGTACTGTTTAATGAAAGCACGTACGTAAAAAGCGCCAGGCATCATACTGTAATCTTCATTTTCAATACCGGAAAGGTACCGTTTCTGAATTTTAGTTATGGATTGCAAATCATCCAAGGAATATCCTTTAGCTGTTCTCGCCTCTTTAAGACGATCACCTAATCCGGTCAATTTTATCACCTACCCTGTTTAAAAGTTAAACGAACCAAATCCGCCCATAGGTCCTCTATCGGACATCATATGGTTTTTTTCCATCATTTCATACGTTATTTCTTGGTCAGGATCCGTCCGTAGTTCAATAATATAGTCGAAATCCTCCATATCATATTCTGAATGCTGTACGAACATATCAGGATGCTCGACCACTTTAATGGAAGGCATACCCATCATTTCGCGAACAAGCTGCATATGTCTTTCATCGCCGGATTTCCTCGTGACAATGCCGTCAAGAATGAATATATTATCCCTCGAGAATTCATCTCCCGCAAGATTATTTCTGACAGTCTGCTTGATCATTGTGGAAGATAGGAAAATCCATTTCTTATTCGCACAAACACTTGCCGCAACGACAGATTCCGTTTTGCCGACTCTGGGCATACCACGGATACCGATCAGTTTATGGCCTTCCTGTTTAAATAATTCCGCCATGAAATCGACGAGGACTCCCAATTCGCTGCGTATAAATCGGAACGTTTTCCGATCGTCAATATCCCGCTGAATATAACGTCCATGCCTAACAGCCAGAATATCACGTAATTTCGGCTCCCGTATCTTCTTTACTTGTATCGTTTCCATTGTGGACGCAATCAATTCAAATCGTTTAATTTGATCATCATCTTCCGTCCTGACAAGCATACCTCGATGTCCACCGTCCACGCCGTTGATCGTAATTATATTTACGCGCAGCATCCCTAATAGAGACGCAATATCTCCAAGCAATCCCGGCCGATTCACTTGAATTTCGTATTCGACATACCATTCACCCATTCGACACACCCCGTTCCTTTATCATAGGACGCGCATGACACAACTTAGTTCTATAATAGCGGATTCGACATGCGAAGAAAAGGAAAAAAGAAAAAGGGGAAAAATGCATCCCCTTATAAATTCAAATATACCATCCGCCGTTCAACTTAAGGATTTCACCAGTCATATAATCCGCTTTTCCGCCAATTAGAAAACTTGCAAGATCCGCTACATCTTCCGGTGATCCAGTTTGTTGCAAAGGTATTTGTTGCATGACCATCTCTTTATCGTCATCCGAAAACCCGCCATTCATGTCTGTGTCTATCCAGCCTGGAGCAATCGCATTGACTCTAGTGCCGGTGTAAGCAGCCTCTTTTGCATACGCTTTAACGAAAGCATGTTGGGCACCTTTAACGGCTGAATACATCACTTCCCCAGCAGCACCCGTATTCCCCCAAATCGATCCGATAAATACGATATACGAAACTGGATGACTTCGCAATTGTGGGGAGATGAGACTTATGAACAAAGCGGGATTTTGCATATGTACCCGCCATAATGCCTCCATGTCTGTACAAGACGTATCTGTTAACAATTGCAACATCGGTTGGCCGGATGCAACGATGACAGCCTGGACATGCCCTACTTTTCCCGCAAGTATTTCAGCACCATCCGGTTTTGTGAAATCAGATTGAATGGTTTGGAATTCTTTATCTGGATATAAGTTTGATAACTGATTGCGAAGCCTGACTGCCCGTTCTTCATTGTTATTGTAATGAAGATATAAAGACCAGCCATCAGCTGCAAGTCTTTGGCTGATGGCTTCCCCAATCCCCCCGGAGGCACCGAGGATTACTGCATGGCGCTTCATCGTCAGCCTTCTTTCCCCCCTGGAATGATTTCCATAACCGTATGGCTTGCTTCATCAGAAATCGTTGTGAACGCATCTTTCAAATCATCAATTGTCAGTTTTTCAAGAGTCGGTACCACATCGAACAAATTCATATCATTGAAATTATATTGCATGAATTGGTTGGAAATGAATTCAATGGAGTTCAAAGAACGCATGAATTGACCGATTCTGCGTTTTCTGGCACGATTCAAATCCGCCTCCGTCACTGTCCAATTCCCCGCTTGCGATTGTATCGTTTTTCGGATGGCGGCTTCCAAAGCAGAAGGATTTTCAGTATCCGATTCAACCATCGCAAACCCAAATCCTTTTTCCTGAGTGAAATCATAATTATATGTTTCGTCAATCAAATGATCTTTGTAAGCTTGCGTGTAAAACTCGGAAGTTCGGCCAAACAGAATATCGAGCACGAGATGGATGGACAGATCTTGCACAAGCATTTCATCGCCTGTTAAATTTGTACGATTGCATTTCATCCCATAATTAAATTTCGGTCTTTGGACATCCATTTCAAGTACAGTTTTCTTTTTAAATGCTTCAAGCGGCTCTTCAGGAAAGTCTCGTGAAACTTCCTCGGGTTCGGAAAACTCCTTTCCGTCCTGATCTTTTTTGATGAAAGTCATCATTTCATCGGGATCAACTGCACCGATAACAAAAACAGCCATATTTGAAGGATGATAAAATGTTTCATAGCACTCATACAAATGCTCGGCAGTAATTTCCTCTATCGTTTCAACAGTCCCCGCAATATCGATTCTTACGGGATGCTCTTTGTACAGACTTTCAATCGTACCGAAATAATTCCGCCAATCAGGATTGTCATCGTACATCGTAATCTCCTGGGCGATGATTCCCTTTTCTTTATCAACTTTCTCTTTTGTAAAATAAGGCTCTTGAACAAAATCCAAAAGTACTTTAGTGTTTTCATAAAGGTTTTCAGTCGTAGAAAACAGGTAAGAAGTGCGAGTGAAAGATGTGAAGGCGTTCGCGCTTGCACCTAGCATTCCAAACTTCTGGAACACATCGCCTTCCTTTTTATCGAACATTTTATGCTCTAGGAAGTGTGCGATGCCATCCGGTACTGTGACGAAATCATTTTTCCCTCTCGGAATAAAAGTACGGTCAATTGAACCGTATTTCGTCGTAAAAGTGACATACGTTTTAGAAAATCCGCGTTTCGGCAAAATAAACACATTTAGCCCATTATCAAGCCTATCGTGGAATAATGTTTCTTGTAAAGTGTCGAAAACTATTTTCTCCATTTTTACGCCTCTCTTCCAGATAACAAGTAGATGATTTCCAAATTGATTTGTGATGCCATCTTCTTAATATCTTCAATGGACACCGCTTTCCATTCTGCAATCAATTTGTCAGCTGTAAAATCTTCATCCAAATATTTGTACTGGTCATACACTTCAATTTGCCCTCTTGCAGAGTCAAAAGCACTACGAATACTATTAGATAGCAAAGCGACGGTTTGATCGAGCTCCATATCGTCCACATTGCCGTTCTTCAAGGCGTCTAACTGTTCCCCGATCAATTTGACGGCTTTCTCCTCAAGTTCAGCGTCGATGCCAGCCATGACATACACTACGCCGTAATACGCAGCATAGGCACTATTGACAGTGTATGCCATGCTTTCCTTTTCACGGACATTCATAAATAATTTACTGTGCGCAAACCCGCCCAATATGCCATTCGTCACTTGCATTTTAGGGTAGTCAGGATGGAAGAAAGAAACAGGTGTGCTGTAACCAACTTGCAGCTTCCCTTGCTTCATGTCCTGCTTTTCAAAAACTTTTCGGACCTCTTTCACCTTCACGGACTCTACTTCCAACGGCTTGCGTGAAAACTCCCTTGCCGGGAAATCAAACATTGACTTAATCTTAGCTGTTAATTCCTTCTCATCAATATCTCCGACGATATATATATCGATCGCATCGTTGTTCAACATGTTCTCATATGTATCGAGAAGCGTCGCACTCGTAATGCTTTGAACTTCCTCTTCTGTTCCATTGGATGATACAGAAGCAGGGTTATTCGGGCGCATCAAATCGAACATTCGCTTATGCGCATACCTTGCTTTGTCATCATAGATGGAGCGAATCCGTTCAATGACTGTGTGCTTTTCACGGTTGACGATTGCTTCATCGAATGAACCGTTCTTGAAATTCGGTTTGAAAAGGACCGATTGAATCATTTTCAAGGCTTCATCGAAAACGCCGCCTGTCGATAAATATTCATCATTTACACATTCCATGTTCAATGAAACGATATGGGTATTGCTACGTTTGCCTGCGTCCATATAAAAAACAGTACCATAAAGCTCATCCAATGCTTTCCGCAATTCGCTCTGTTTCGGAAAATCGGCGTTAGAATCCTGAAGCACATTAGACAATACGGCGCGGTGCGCGGCCTGTTTATCATCCAGTTCGGCTATCCATTTAAAAGACATTGTAATTGTTTTGAATTGCTCCGTCTTTCGGATGTATAAATTGACGCCTTTTTGCAGCACAACTTTCTTAAACATCTGAACACCTCGTTTTTCCTTTATTATACGAATACCTTTCTACACTATACATTCCATATCATCATAATGGCAAAATAAACGCATTCTCTCACTTTTCGGAAGCTGAGAACGGGAAAAACCGCTTGAAACTCCATTCGAAGGGTTTCAAGCGGTTCAGTTACGTCAAGCAGCGGGTGGCAACTGCGACCCTTCGCTTTTGTTAGTTATCTACTACCTTTAATATATGGCTCTCCATTTGCCTTCGGAGCATTCGCTTTTCCGATAAATCCGGCAAGTGCGAGAATCGTTAATACGTAAGGAAGAATATGGAAATAGACAGCAGGTATTTTTTGAATAAAGTCGATATCTATGGAACTTGCACTAATTGCAAGCGTCTGAGCAAAACCGAAGAATAAGGCTGCGCCCAATGCACCAATCGGATGCCATTTCCCAAAAATCATCGCAGCCAATGCCATGAAACCTTGGCCATTAATTGTCGCGTGACCGAAATCGCCTGTCATCGTTTGGGAATAGATTGCCCCACCGATACCTGCAAGACCACCGGAAATGATAACCGCAGTATATCTGATTTTGGAGACGCTGATTCCCATCGTGTCAGCTGCCATAGGATGTTCCCCTACCGAACGGAGACGCAGACCGAATGGCGTCTTGTAAATGACGAACCAAGCAACGAAAGCCAGCGCAATCGCCAACACAGAAGTACCGTAAACGGATTTGAAAAACATCGGACCAAGAACAGGAATATCTTGCAAGATTGGAATATTGACACGCGGAATTTTTTCTTGAATGAAATCCGTCTGTCCTTTTCCAAACATCATTTTTACTGAAAACAAAGCAATTGCAATCCCTAACATATTGATTGCTACCCCGGAAACAACTTGGTCAGCCCTGAAAGAGACGGAAGCAACCGCGTGCATGATCGAGAAAATCGCAGCGACAAGCATAGCTGCGAGCAGCGAAATCCACGGAGTCCATCCGCCGAAAACATCGACAAACGCGAGGTTGAAGACGATTCCGACAAAAGCTCCCATTACCATAAGTCCTTCAAGTCCAATATTTACAACACCGGAACGTTCAGAGAATACTCCTCCGATAGCTGTAAAAATGAGAGGGGCGGCATAAGCGATTGAAGTCGGGATGATAAAATATAGCACTTCCAAAAAGCTCATGTCATTTCGCCTCCTTTTTCTTATTCAAACGTTGCAATCCTACTCGGATGATATAACCCGAAGCAACAAAGAAAATGATAAGTGCAACGACAATTGAAACGATTTCAAGTGGAATATTTGCTGCGTTCGGCATATTGTTCGCGCCGTATTTCAACGATCCAAACAAAGATGCTCCAAAAATGACACCTAATGGAGTGTTCGCACCAAGAAGCGCAACGGCAATTCCGTCAAATCCGATTCCAGTGAATCCGCCTTGAGTGGTCATGCTGCCAAATGTACCTAGTCCTTCCATCGCACCTGCTAGTCCTGCAAAAGCTCCGGAAATAACCATGGACAGGATAATGTTTTTCTTTACATTCATACCGGCATATTGGGAAGCGTTCTCGTTAAAACCGACCGCTTTCAATTCAAAACCGGTTTTTGTTTTTTCAAGAAGGAACCACATAACCGCTACCATAGCAAGAGC
This sequence comes from Sporosarcina luteola, assembly GCF_007991495.1. Classification (GTDB taxonomy): domain Bacteria; phylum Bacillota; class Bacilli; order Bacillales_A; family Planococcaceae; genus Sporosarcina; species Sporosarcina luteola. Next base: position 46,108 of record NZ_BJYL01000004.1, read on the forward strand.
TACAAAAATACCATAGTGAAGCGTGGAATAGTCCGTTAAATTCGAAAGAAAATCGGAACGTAATGATGCCGTCGGTTGAATCTTATCTGTTTTATAGCTGCCGCCTGAAACTGTTTTGATTAAAGCGTTAACAACATGAAGGGCAACGTAGTTCATCATAATTGTTACAATGACTTCATGCACCTTAAGCGTCGCTTTTAAGATCCCAGGAACAAGGCCCCATAGAGCTCCCGCCAAAGCAGCAGCCAAAAGAGTTATTGGCAAATGAATAATCATCGGCAATTCAAATGCCGCACCAACGTATACAGCAGTAAACCATCCAACCATCAACTGTCCTTCTACACCGATATTGAACAGTCCGGACCGGAATGCAAAAGCAACCGCGAGACCCGCAAGTATATAAGGGCTAATTTGACGTATTGTTTCACCGATCGCATAACTGTCTCCAAATATCCCATTCCAAAGTGCTATATATCCACTAACAGGATCATAGCCGCTGAAAAGCATAACAATAGCTCCAACAAGTAACCCAAGTATGATCGAAATGATCGGTACTAAAAGATTGACGACTCTATTTGACATCTCGATCTACACCTTCTTTCATCGAGGTTTCCTTTGTAGAATGTCCCGCCATCAATAGACCCAATTCCTGTTCAGTCGTTTCGGAAGGAATAACCGTATCGACGATCTGACCATCGTGGATGACCGCTATTCGATCGGAAACATTCATAACCTCATCAAGTTCAAAGGATATTAGAAATACTGCTTTTCCATTATCCCGCTGTTCTATGAGCCGCTTATGAATAAATTCAATAGCTCCTACATCTAAACCCCTCGTTGGCAAAGCAGCAATAAGGAAATCGGGATCACGTGAAACTTCCCGTCCAATGATCAATTTTTGTTGATTTCCACCGGATAATGCTCGAGCAAGCTCATGCTCTCCTTGCGTACGAACATCATATTCCTCAATAATGCTTTTCGCTTTTTCTGAGATGATGCCATAATCCATAATGCCATTTTTAGAATAGGGTTCGTGATAGTATTCTTGCAAAGCAGAATTATAACCGACAGAGAAGTCCAGTACTAGTCCGTGCTTATGCCTATCTTGCGGAATATGCCCTAGACCGGACTCTGTAATCTGCCTAGGTTTTTTGCCAGTAATGTCTTTTGAATTAATGGTGATTTTACCGCTCTTCACTTTGCGAAGACCTGCAATCGCTTCAATCAGTTCCGTTTGCCCATTCCCGTCTATACCCGCAAGACCGACGATCTCACCTCTTCGCACTGATAGATTCAAACCTTTTACTTTCTCGATCCCTCTATTATCAGTGACGACGAGGTCTTCAACATGCAGTACTTCTTCTTTCGGATTTGCTGGCCCTTTTTCCGTTTTGAAAGTCACTTGTCTCCCGACCATCAGCGTGGCAAGCTCTTCGGGATTTGTTTCAGACGTTACGACTGTCCCGATGCCTTGGCCTTTTCGAATGACGGTTACTCTATCGGATACATCCATGATTTCTTGCAATTTATGTGTGATAAGAATGATTGACTTACCTTCTGTTATTAATTTCTTCATGATGCCAATCAATTCCTGAATTTCCTGAGGTGTCAAAGAAGCGGTCGGCTCGTCAAAAATAAGAATATTCGCTCCGCGATAGAGCGTTTTCAAAATTTCAACACGTTGCTGCATGCCGACTGAAATATCCTCTATTTTTGCATAAGGGTCTACATTCAACCCATAAAGCTTAGAAATTTCGGCCACTTTTTTTGCGGCATCTTTAATGTTGACGACCCCCATCTTTTTCGGCTCACTGCCAAGGATGATGTTTTCGGTAACCGTCAAATTTTCAACGAGCATAAAGTGTTGATGAACCATTCCAATCCCCAAATCATTTGCTACATTCGGATTAGAAATATTAACTTTCTTTCCATTGACGCGAATTTCGCCCTCTTCAGGTTGATAAAGACCAAAGAGCACGTTCATCAATGTAGATTTCCCTGCGCCATTTTCACCTAGCAGCGCATGGATTTCTCCTTTTGCCAGTTGCAGAGTGATGTTGTCATTCGCACGAAAATTCCCGAATTCCTTCGTAATGTTCAACATCTCAATGACATATTCCAATGGATTCACTTCCTTGCATTATAATTTCTTCTTTTATATTTGAACAATTAAATTAACACAATAAAAAGTTCTTAAATAAGAACCTTTTAGTCTATTAATCAAATTTGATATAACCCATTTAAACAACAAAGGCCGGACTACCCGGCCATTGTTGATTCATTCACTTATTAACGGAATTCTGGTACTTCGATTTCGCCGTCAGCGATTTGTTTAGCGTATTCATCGATTTGCTTCATCACATCTTCAGGAATTGCACCACGCGAATCTGCTAGAGCTACACCGTCATCATGAAGACCGTAAACTTTTGTTTCACCGCCAGGGAATTTCCCTTCTTGTGCAAGTTTAGAAATATCTTGAACCGCATTGTCAACACGTTTAAGCATTGAAGTCAAAGTAATATTGTCATCACCGACTTGACCTTCGTCATATTGGTCGGAGTCAACACCGATAACCCATACGTTTGCATTTTTATCAGCTTGTTTACGTTCTTTAGCTTCAGAGAAGACACCGTTACCTGTTCCGCCAGCTGCGTGGAAGATGATGTCGACGCCTGAAGAATACATACGGCCTGCTTCAGCTTTACCAAGTTCAGCTTTATCAAATGCGCCAGTGTATTTAACGTCTACTTTAATATCAGGATTTACCGCTGCAACACCTGCAACGAATCCAGCTTCAAAGCGCTCGATAACCGGGATATCTACACCGCCGACAAAGCCGATTTTATCGGATTCTGTCATCAAAGCAGCTGCAACACCAGCAAGAAATGCACCTTCTTGCTCTTTGAAAAGAATGTTTGCAACGTTCGGCTGATCTACTTCACCATCGATGATAGCAAAAAGCTTATCTTCTTGTTGACCAGCGATCGTACCGATTGCATCTTCCATCATGAATCCAACACCGAATACTAAGTTGAAGTCACGACGAACAAGCGCATTCAAGTTAGGGATGTAGTCTGCTTCGCCTTTCGATTGAAGGTAAGCGTAACCACCGTCGCCTTCAGACAATTTGTTATCTTCTCCGAATTTCTTGATCCCTTCCCAAGCGGATTGGTTGAAGGATTTATCGTCAATACCGCCGACATCCGTGACCATCGCTACTGAAAAGTCTGATTCATTTCCACCTTTAGAAGATGAAGAATCCTTGTCTTTGTCTTTGTCCGTACCACATGCACCAAGTAATGTACCTGCTGCTAGAACCAATGATAATGCAAGACCGTATTTACGTTTGCTCACTGATTGGACCTCCCTGTTTTTTATTTTGGTATAAAAATATGACGTTATAACGTCTTATAAAGGACATCCGAAAAACGGTAAGCGCATACAGAAAACAGGCATGTTATGCATTTGCATTTATTGCCCGCATTCGTTTAACTACCGCTTTCCAAATTGCACCTTATACCCTTTTTCGCACAACTTGGAAGCTGAATTTATCAGCCCTGAAATAATTCTTGGAGTAAAGGACCATTTCGCCTTCCTCACTATAGTGACGCTGTAATAATACAAGGAGAGGAATTTCCACCCCACACCTTAGTATTGATGACGCTTCATCATCATACCCTACAGGTTCAATATCCGCCACAGCTTGGACGATTTTTATCTTCCCTGATTTCTCAATCGAGTCAAAAATAGAATCATTTAATAGTGATTCTGCTCCTGTATCAAGATTTTTTGAGAGTACATGATCGATACAATAGACGACCGGTTCTCCATCAGCAGTTCTTACCCTTTTAATTGTAACAAGACTATCCATTGGATCGCAATCGAATTTCCCAATCATTTCATCATTCGGAAGATTCTCATACACTTCCATAAAAATTGTACCGGGCTCCATTCCTGCGTCACAGATCATAGATGAAACACTCGAGAGTTGTTCAATGCCGGATGAAAATAAAGGACGTGGGTTCACAAAAGTTCCAACACCATGTTTCCGGACAATCACCTTCTCTTCCTCAAGAACACGTAACGCTTCCCGAAGAGTCGCTCTGCTGACGCCCAAATTGCGGGCTAGTTCAAATTCAGATGGGAATTTTTCATTCTCTTTGAAGACACCGGATTCAATATCCTTTTTCAACCGTTCGATCACCTGTACATATAAATGCCTTTGATCGGTCTTCACCACCATAATAATCCCCCCCTGCCGATGAGGTTAGACCTCTGACGTACAACATCATTACTAATCATCCATACTATATCATTTTCATATTCCAAAATAAATAGTGGATTTTATAAATAATATGATTTTCTATTAAATTCTCTTAAAAAGTACTCCTTTTGTCATGAAAATTATGGGTGCATATCTGATTCACCTTTAGAAACGAGCACTTGTCTTGGCTTGCTTCCCTCCGGAGGACCTACGACTCCCCTTAACTCCATTTGATCCACAATCCGGGCGGCCCTTGAGTATCCGACTCTGAATTTTCGTTGGAGCATGGAAACGGACGCTGTCTGCATCTCTGTGACGAGCTGAACAGCTTCATCATACAACTCGTCGGTCTCCTCGTACGGTTGAACTTCTTCTATATCTGATGGTATCATTTCTTCCTGATATTGCGCTTTTTGCTGTTCGATAACGAAATCAACAATACTTTCAACTTCCTGGTCGGAAACAAAAGCTCCTTGGACCCTGACTGGCTTCGATGCGCCTGCTGGAAGGAAGAGCATATCTCCGCGACCCAGAAGTTTTTCCGCACCGGATCCATCCAAGATGGTTCTTGAATCGACAGCGGACGAAACTGCAAAGGCAATCCTTGAAGGGATATTCGCTTTGATAATACCTGTAATGACATCCACGCTTGGACGTTGAGTCGCGATGATTAAATGGATGCCAGCAGCTCTCGCCATTTGGGCAAGACGCGTGATAGAGTCTTCAACATCGCTTGAAGCGACCATCATCAAATCGGCTAATTCGTCTACAATGACGACGATGTATGGCATTCTCGGATGCTTTTCATCGTTTTCTTCATTCCACTGTTCGATGTGATCATTATACCCTTCAATATTACGAGTTCCTGTATGTGAAAACAGTTCGTATCTCCGTTCCATTTCAGAGACAACTTTTTTCAAAGCTTGGGATGCTTTTCTTGGATCGGTTACGACGGGTGCCAATAAATGAGGTACCCCGTTGTAGACATTCAATTCAACCATTTTCGGGTCAATCATCATCATTTTCACTTCATGTGGCTTAGCGCGCATCAGTATACTGACAATAATTCCGTTAATGCAGACACTTTTACCGCTTCCGGTCGACCCTGCAACAAGGACATGCGGCATTTTATTCAATTCAGCCATCATGGCTTGTCCGGTTACATCCCTGCCTAGTGCAATCATCAACTTCGATTCAGGTCGATTGTTTTCCCTCGCCTCAATCACTTCTCTTAAACTGACAATGGCAACCGAATTATTAGGAACCTCAATGCCGACCGCCGACTTGCCCGGTATCGGGGCTTCAATTCGAATATCGCTAGCTGCAAGTGCGAGGGCGATGTCATCTGACAAGCTTACGATCCTACTCACCTTCACGCCAGTGTCAGGCAGCACTTCATACTTCGTGACGGCAGGACCAAGATGAACTTGTGTAACTTTTGCCTTCACACCGAAACTTAGGAAGGTCCTTTCCAATTTAGCGGCGTTAGCATGAATGGAATCATATTCTGCGGATTGATCATTGGACGGCGTTTGTTGAAGTAATGATGGCGGCGGTAAGATGTAGGAAGTATTTTCTTCCTCGCCTTCGACCCCCGAATACGTCGATGTGGCAACATTGTTTTCCGGCTCAGGTACTTCAAGCTCTTCTTTTTCTACCACAGCAACCGGCTCATCAGAGAAGCTTTTATCAATATTCTCCGTGAAGGTCGAAATGATCGGTTTTGTAGCAGCCTCTTCTTGTTTGACCAGGACGGATGGATCTGCAACGATTGGATCGTTTTCGGCTGTTTTCTTCTTTTGGATTCGCGACATGCTAGTTGCATTCGATTTCTCTTGTTTTTTAGCAGGCTTCTTCTTTTTTCGATCGTCTTTCAAAAAAGATACGAGCTTCGGATAAAGGTCCGCAACATATGGTACTAATGCCTTGCCCGTTAAAAGAATGATACCAATTAACAAAAGGAGTATACCCGCAACAGTCGCACCAGCGGAGTCAAATAATGAATGAAATAGTGCGAACAGAAGCGCACCTGCTACTCCACCACCTAACGCTCCACTTCTTGAAACAATACCTTCGTTAGTAATTAGCACTTTCCATGTTTCTTTTATTGCCGAATTTGACATAAGTACTTTGCTTTCATATAGTTCTTTGAATAAATGAATATGACTGAATAACAGCAGACTTGCGAGTATGAACAAACTCCCGCCGACGATCCTGTTTTTCCAGCCAACCGTCTTCCGCTTGACCATGAAAAGAAGTGCTTGGACAATCAACAGGAAAGACAATGCTCCATGCCAGTTACCGAATAATAGTCTTGCAAATGAAGATAGACCCCTACCGACGATACCGAATTCGAAAATGATGATAATCGCCAAACCGATCATTGTCAGGCCTGCAACTTCGTAGAGTAATGGGTTGACGCCATCATTCTTTTTCTTCGATGCGCTCGCCTTCTTTTTCTTCTTCGTTTTCTTAGACATACTCCTCCTCCTTTCACAAAAAGGATTTCCCGCCAACGGTCGGCACGGAAATCCTTCTCTGTAGATCATACGGTTTTATGAATTTCCGATTTTCAGATCACTTAGTATTCCATGATGATAGGAATGATCATCGGTCTTCTTTTCGTTTGTTGGAATAGATATGAACTTAACGTGTCACGGATCTCTTGCTTTATGTTTGTCCATTCAAATGTATCTTTATTCACATACTTCTCGACAATCTTCCGAACGAGATTTCTTGCATCTTCCAGCAATTCCTCTGATTCACGTACATAAACAAAACCGCGGGAGACAATCTCAGGACCTGCTGCTATTTTTTTCTGTCTCCGGCTTAATGTTACGACGACAGTGAATATGCCATCTTGCGACAATAGTTTTCGATCACGTAAAACAATATTGCCTACGTCCCCTACGCCGATTCCGTCAATGAGAATATTCCCTGCTTGAACACGGCCGCTCATTCTCATCTTATTATTTTTATATTCGACAATATCTCCCTTGTCTGCTATGAAAATCTGAGATTTTTGCAATCCGACGTGTTGAGCAAGTTTTGAGTGGGCAATAAGCATTTTATATTCACCTTGGATCGGTATAAAATACTTCGGTTGCATCAAATTCAACATGAGCTTCAAGTCTTCCTGGCTTCCATGTCCCGACACATGGACATTGCGGGATGAAGTAAGGACATTGGCCCCTGCTTTCGCCAATTCATTCGCCATTTTGAACATTGAGACTTCCATCCCAGGAGAAGGAGTAAATGTAATGAGCACCGTATCTGTATCTTTTATTTTAATATCTTTATGGAACTTACGTACAATCTTTTCAAGTGCGTCAAGCGGTTCGCCTTGATTGCCCGTTACAATGATGACGATTTGGTCATCGCTGTACTTTCCAATATCCTTCACTGAGATGACCATATCTTCGTCAATTTGTAAATAGCCAAGGCGCTTTCCTACCTCGAAATAGCTCTCTAGGCTTTTACCGACTACCGCCACTTTTTTTCCGGTTTCCAAAGCTTTATCGAACACTTGCTGGATCCGGATGAAATTCGAAGCATAAAGCGCAACTAAAATCCGGCCTTCTGCACCATAAAATGTCGTTGACAGCTGCTCTTCTATAACAACTTCGGAAGTCGTATAACCCGGGCGTTCAGCTTCATTTGAATCCGACATGAGAATAAAAACGCCTTCTTCGCCTAACGAAGCCATTTTTGCAATATCTGGTCGGTATTTCCCTTTCGCAGCTTGGTCAAATTTAAATTCGCCCGTGTGGACGATAGCTCCTTCACTCGTATGGAAGACGATGCCAAGGGAGTCAGGGATACTATGTGTAGTATGGAAGAACGTCACATGCGTCCGTTTGAAATTCATACGACTTTTATTCGTAACTTCAAAAAACTTCACGCCAGCCGGTGCTGGCATATCTTTTAAATGCTCTTTCGCAAGCGCTAATGTCAGTTTCGAACCGTAAACGGGTGCTTGTACTTTTTGAAGAAGGTAAGCGATGGAACCAATTGCATCCTCATGGCCATGAGTCAAGAAGATTCCTTTCACCCGGTCTTTATTTTCTTCGATATACGTAACATCCGGAATGACGATGTCGATTCCGAGCATTTCCCCTTCAGGGAACATTAACCCTGCATCTACGATGAATAGTTCATCATCAATTTCGACCACGTACATCGCTTTTCCGATTTCCCCGACTCCTCCTAAAGGGATGACTCTTATTATTTCGTTTTTTATATTTGCCACTTTGTTTCCTCCTAAAATTTGTTTAAAAAAGACTGGTGTATGACATTAGACCGTCTATGTATGAATAAGTTTTTTATGTTGAAGACCCGTCCACAACGACTAAGTTTCATTATACGTGAGAATAGCTCGTATACACAAATAAAAAAAGCGCAGGGTGCCCGACTAAAGTCGACAGGCATAAGGTAAAGATGCGAAGTGGCGATCTTTGCCACACAGCAGCTTTACCTTATAACCCGAGACTCTGGCACCCGCAGCTAGATTAAAAAAGCCGGCAATGGATACCGGCTTTGCATTAATGAAATACAAGCTGATGATCTTTGAATTGTTTCCAAACTGAATCGAATGCCGTGGAGTCTTTGCCAAAATCCGTCAAAGGCATTCTCACCCCTCCGGTATCAATTCCAATTTTTCTGAGTGCATATTTGACAGGAACAGGATTCGGAGCGGAAAAGACCGCGTGGAATAGGGGCAATAATGCGCGATGCATGGCACTGGCCTGTTTTGTATTACCGGATTTGAATGCATTAATCATTTGCTGCATTTCCGCTCCGACTACGTGGGATGCGACCGAGATGACGCCATCTCCACCAATCGATAAAACAGGCAATGTCAACGCGTCATCCCCGCTGTACATCTTAAAGCCTTCATCCGTACCAGTTATGATTTCCGACATCTGATCCAGGCTTCCACTTGCTTCCTTTACTGCGCGGATGTTGTTGATTTTAGATAATTCAATGACGGTTTGCGCCTCCATATTCACTGCAGATCTACCGGGAATGTTGTAAAGCATTATCGGAAGTCGAGTCTCGCGGGCAATATGGGTAAAATGGGCGACAATGCCTTTTTGATCCGGCTTGTTATAATAAGGTGTGACGAGCATAATTCCATCCGCACCAAGCGCTTCTGCCTGTTTTGTCAGTTTGACGGTTTCCGCAGTATTGAAAGTCCCTGTACCTGCAACGACGGGTATTCTTTTCTTAACGATTTCAATTGCATATTTAAATAGATTGGATTTTTCTTCGTGATTTAGTGTGGGGGACTCGCCAGTTGTACCACATACGATTAATGAGTCTGTCCCTGTTGCTATAAGATGTTCGATCAGCGCTTCTGTCAAATCATAATCGATGTCACCCGTTTCAGAGAAAGGAGTGACCATCGCTGTTCCAATTTGTCCAAGCTCCATTCTGACCATTCCTTTTCATAACTTTATCAAAAGCAGCCACCTATTCACCTATTCAAACAAAATCTAACTTTTACTTGATCAATTCTTCGGCGATTTGTACCGAATTTAGTGCCGCTCCTTTTAGGAGGTTGTCTGCAACAATCCATAAGTGGAATCCCCCCGGATGTTTCGGGTCTTTACGGATACGGCCAACAAACACCTCATCCTTGCCTTCCGCGAATAACGGCATCGGGTATGTTTGTGTGGATGGGTCGTCTTGCACGACAACGCCTGATGCACCTTTCATAGCTGATTGGATATCTTCCACCGTCGCATTGACATCGTCCGTTTCGATATAAACTGACTCGGAATGACCTGTTACGACCGGAAGGCGCACACAAGTGGCGGTGACTGCTAAATTCTGATCACCGAAGATCTTTTTCGTTTCATTCATCATTTTAAGTTCTTCCAACGTATAACCTGAATCATCGAACATATCGATTTGAGGGATTGCATTGAAAGCAATTGGATAATGCTTGGCTGCTGATGCGGAAGGAAGAATATCCGCCTTACTATTTGACCGTTCTTGGAATTCCTTGCTTTGCGCTTCTAGCTCATCAATCGCTTCCGCTCCTGCACCGGATACCGCCTGGTACGTCGACACGATTATTCGACTGATGCCAAACTTTTCTTTTACCGGTTGTAGTGCCGCAACCATTTGGATCGTTGAGCAATTCGGATTAGCTATGATCCCTTCATGCTCATTCAACATATGGGGGTTCACTTCAGGAACGACTAACGGCACTCCTTCTTCCATTCTGAAAGCACTTGTATTGTCGATGACGACTGCTCCCCGCTTCACCGCTTCGGGCGCAAATTTCTGGGAGACGGAACCGCCTGCACTAAAAAAGGCGATATCTATTCCCTCAAACGATTCGGGGACAGTTTCTTCAACGATATATGTTTGCCCGCCTGCAGAAATTTCAGTACCAGCAGAACGTTTTGATGCGAGCATTTTAATGGTTTTCGCCGGAAACTTGCGCTCTAAAAGCTTTTCAAGTATTTTCGTTCCAACAGCTCCAGTCGCTCCGACAATTGCCACATTCAGATTTTCATTATTCATCTCTGTCTCCCCTTTATTACTGTTTAGTAACGGCTTGTGAGTAATAATGCAATATATTGATTATCCATGCAATCATTATTGAAACATAATTTTGCAAGATTGAAACAACATTCTAAGCCCCACAAGAGTTCATTGGAGAAATTATATCACATCCGTAAATATTCTGCTTTGTACTTTTATTTTATTCATGAATAATTAAGAGCGGTTGGAGTTGCTTGTATTTTAGCGCTGCGGCTGCGGCTGGAACCATTAGTGTGAAATCGGAGATTAGGGAGTTTGGTTTCTTGAATGGATCGTCTTGACCAAAAGGGATGAAAAATACATTTTTCATATTTAGAAGCTTCATCACATTTTGACCGTTTAAACCTAAAGCATCATTTGTCGATATACCGAGCAATACCGGACTGCCATTTCGCAAGGTAGCTTTCGCGGCCATTAAAACAGGTGAATCCGTAGCGGCATTCGCAAATTTGCTAATAGAATTTCCGGTCATCGGAGCGATGATCATAATATCCACCGGATTACTCGGACCAAACGGCTCGGCACCAACAATCGTAGAAATAACTTTTTCGCCAGTTGCTCCTTCAATCCTTTGTATCCATTCCTCACCCGTTCCGAAACGGGTGGCGGCGGTTAAAACAGAGTGAGTAATTATCGGCACAACTGTGGCACCATTATCTTGTAATGCACTAATTACAGGCAATATTTGGTCATACGTGCAATGTGATGCCGTAATACCAAGGCCAATTCTCTTTCCCTGTAGCATCTCTTTCCCCTTTCATCTACTATTCATCCTCAGTAGCGCTTCGGCTAAAGCCTTTGCGGCATCGACCGGAAAATGTTTTCCGGGCAATCCGAGGTGTATTGTATAGTATTCATCAGGGACATTGTCCTTTAGGCAACCAGGCGCTGACGCCAAGTCAAAAATGCGGATATTGGCATTTTGACTGACGCTCAACCATCTTGACGGAATTGTATTGATGAAGAATCCTTCCAAACTCACTTCGTCTGTCGTTAAAGGCATTGTATTGTAGCCGAGGGCGGCCGCTTCGCCAAGTTGATCATCAGAGCGGGCCAATATTGTCACAGATGCTCCGAGTGAAGAGAGGACTTCCGCGGTCATTTTGGCGACTTTGCCAAAACCTGCAATGTAAAAATGTTCACCAAAGATTCGCCTTTTCGTTGAAGAATAAAACTCAGTTAAAAAGCCTTCAGCCGTCAATCTTGCATTTTCCCAGACGAATTCGATTTCTTTCAAATAGGGCTGGACAGTTAGCCCCGCTTCGTGGAAGGGAGTCAGCCATTCTACAGAAGCAACACCGGGAAAAAGAATCGCATCCTTTTGGATTTTATCTACAGGGATTGCGCCTTCCATCTGTAAAACTGGACACACGATGCGGTTTGGCGCGAACTCATCAAGGGCATGAGACAATTGGTCGGTATAAACATTTCCATTATGATGGAAAGTATTAGCGCCAAGTTCCTTCATAATTCGACTGCATTCAGATATCCGTTGATCAGTTCCGATGAAAAGCCATTTTTCGTCAATATTCGTCAAGGTCAAAATCCCCCATACTATGCGTTTTTCCGAAAAGAATGCGATGTTCCCCTATTAATACAATTTCGCTCCATGGGATGAATTCGGATGTTTCCTGTTCACGATTACGGAACGGGAAACGCCCGAATTTCTTCTTCACTTCAAAGCCGATGATTTCACCGGTTTTACGATTGAATATTAAATCCGTATCCGCTAGAAATCCATAGCGGATTCCTTCTTCTACTTGGATAAGCTCTTTTTGTGCCATTTCTGATAGCAGCATATCCTTCCCCCTTTTAACAGTCCTACTTCATCATATGATTCAAGGGGAGCAAAGCTGCACTTTTTGGAGCGATTATGGAAATGGCTCGTTCATCTGTAAAAGTTTCATATGCGATTCTGTTGACATCATTCAACGTAACATTGTCAATCAATGCTACCACTTCGTCGATCGACTTATGCTCGTGAAGGATCAGTTCATTTTTCCCGTTCCGATGCATTCTTGATTCTGAACTTTCAAGGCCTAATAAGAAACTGCCTTTCAATTGCTCTTTCGCATTGATTAACTCCGTTTCAGTTACACCTTTAGATTTTATTTCACCAATAATTTTCTCCATCGCCGATTGCATCTCCCCTAAATGTTCTGGACTCGTTCCACCATAAACGACGAATGATCCTGTCATCATGTAGGATGAGTAATAGGAGAAGACCGAATAGGCAAGTCCACGCTCTTCACGTATCTCTTGGAACAAGCGTGATGACATTGTACCGCCAACGATGCTATCAAGGAGTATAAGATCGTGGAGGCGGTTGTCTCTAAGAGACAGGCCGGGATAACCGATACAAATATGCGCTTGTTCGATGTCTTTCTGCTTTGTTATGAGCCCGCTTGTGAAGACAGGAAGGGGTTTGTCCGTGATGTGCTTTATTTCTTCATTTTCGGTAAATGAATCAAATTGCAATCCAATCGAATCGATTAATTTTTCATCGTAATTACCTGCAATCGATATAACGATATTTTCAGGAGTATATAGTCGGGACATATAGCGTCGGATCATTTTTCGGTCAAACTTTTCAATTGTAGATTTTATGCCGCCGATCGATCGTCCGATCGGATGTGTTGGGTACATGACAGACCAAAGCCTTTCATCGACGTCGTCATCGGGCGTATCTTCCACGGAGGCGATTTCATCTAAAATAACAGATCTTTCTTTTTGGATGTCTTCTTCATCAAACAAGGAATTGAAAAACATATCAGATAGAATTTCGATTGCTTTTTCCGCGTGATGATCGAGCACAGTTGTATAGTAACATGTCATTTCTTTTGATGTGTAGGCGTTGATATCACCGCCGATCCGATCAAATTCTTCAGCGATGGTTTTTGCATTTCGCTTCGATGTTCCTTTAAATAGCATATGTTCGATGAAATGTGACAGTCCCCATTCATCGGCAGTTTCGTCCAAAGATCCAGCCTTTACCCATATGCCGATTGCGACCGAGCGGACGTAAGGCATTTTTTCGTGGATAATTCTTACTCCGTTTTTGCATGTTGTTTTGTTTATCATAATTCATTCCCCCACTTTGTTTCGTTAGAAAGAACAAAAAGCCTCCGTCTTCACACCATCGCAAAGAGGGGCTTTCCATTATGGTCATTATAGTTTACAGCTAATTACTCGTTCTTTTCAGCCGCTTCTTTTTGTTCTTTTAGAACGATTTTGCGGGATAGGTTTACGCGGCCTTGGTTGTCGATTTCGATGACTTTTACGAGAAGTTCATCTCCCATTTTCAATACATCCTCAACAGCCTTCGTACGTTCTTCCTGGATTTCTGAAATATGAAGTAATCCGTCTTTGCCTGGGAATATTTCAAGGAAAGCACCGAATTTCTCAATTCTTTTCACTTTACCTAAGTAATATTCTCCAACTTTTGCTTCACGGACGATGTTTTCAATCATTGCTTTCGCCTTTTCGTTCATTTCCGAATCAGGTGAAGAAATATAAATTGTTCCATCTTGTTCCGTATCGATCTTAACATTTGTTTCTTCGATGATTTTGTTGATTACTTTTCCACCCGGCCCGATGACATCGCGGATTTTATCCGGATTGATACGGATCATGATGATCTTAGGAGCGTATCTTGAAAGCTCCCCACGTGGTGAAGTAATCGTCGATAGCATATGATCAAGGATTTTCATCCGGCCGATTTTAGCTTGGGTTAATGATTCCTCTAAAATCTGTCGGGATAGCCCTTCGATTTTAATATCCATTTGCAAAGCTGTGATTCCTTTTTCGGTTCCAGCCACTTTGAAGTCCATATCGCCCAAGTGGTCTTCCATACCTTGAATATCGGATAGAACGGAATAGTTGTCCCCTTTTTTCACAAGGCCCATTGCGATACCGGCAACTGGAGCTTTAATCGGAATTCCTGCATCCATCATCGCCATTGTCGATGCACAAATGGAAGCTTGGGATGAAGAACCATTCGATTCAAGCACTTCTGCTACGAGACGGATTGTGTATGGGAATTCCTTTTCATCCGGAATGATTGCTTCAAGAGCGCGCTCACCTAATGCTCCATGACCGATTTCACGACGGCCAGGCCCTCGTATTGGACCCGTTTCCCCTACGCTGAAATTCGGGAAGTTATAGTGGTGCATGAACCGTTTCGATTCTTCCAGTCCAAGACCGTCGATGATCTGAACTTCACCCAGAGCACCTAATGTACATACGCTTAATGCTTGAGTTTGTCCACGTGTGAACAATCCGGAACCATGTGTACGTTGTAAGATGCCGACTTCTGACGAAAGTGGACGGATTTCATCCAACCCACGGCCATCCGGACGGACTTTTTCATCTGTAATCAATCTGCGGACTTCTTCTTTTACGAGATGGTCCAATATATTTTTCACTTGCTTCATCGTCTCTTCATCGGATTCCGCATTTGTATATTGTTCCGTCACGTCATTTTTCACAGCTGTGATTGCTTCTTCACGCGCATGCTTCTCTTCTGTTTGGATAGCGCTGATCAAATCTGCTTCGCATTTATCTTTCACTTCAGCCATCAATGCTTCATCGAGCTCGAACAATGTAATTTCCATTTTTTCTTTACCGACTTCAGCAATGATCTTCTCTTGGAATTCGATAAGTTGGATGATTTGTTCATGACCGAACATGATCGCTTCTAAAATGATATCTTCTGCAACTTCCTTTGCGCCAGCTTCAACCATATTGATGGCATCTTTTGTTCCGGCAACAACGAGGTCAAGTTCACTTACTTCCAATTGTTCTGGCGTCGGATTGACGATGAACTCACCATTGATGCGTCCGATTTGCACTCCCGCAATCGGCCCTTCAAATGGAATGTCTGAGATGGACAAGGCAAGGGATGAACCGAGCATTGCTGCCATTTCAGAAGAACAATTCTGGTCGACAGACATGACAAGCGAGATCACTTGTACATCATTACGGAATCCATCTGCAAATAACGGACGGATTGGACGATCGATTAGACGGCTTGTTAAAACCGCTTTTTCGGAAGGGCGCCCTTCACGTTTAATAAAGCCCCCAGGAATTTTCCCGACAGCATATAATCTTTCCTCATAATTAACTGTCAATGGAAAGAAATCAAGCGCTTTCGGTTTTTTCGACGCTGTTGCAGTAGACAGCACTGTTGTCTCTCCGTAACGTACAAGCACAGCACCATTTGCCTGTTTTGCAAGCTGACCGGTTTCAATTGTCAGTTGCCTCCCAGCCCATTCAAATGTGTAAACTTTTTTCTGTTCTGTCATTATAGTACTCCTCTCTAATTTAAAGCATGGACATCATACGTAGTATGTATTAAATAGTAGTGTATCAAAAAAGACGGACATATGCGAAAAATATTGATTCAATAAAAAAAAGCGGGCAAGGCCCGCTTTCGTATACATCTTATTAACGGCGAAGGCCGAGTTTAGCAATAAGATCACGGTAACGTTGAACGTCAGTTTCACGTAAGTACTTTAGAAGTCTTTTACGTTTACCTACCATTTTAAATAGACCACGACGTGAATGGTTATCTTTCTTGTGCAATTTAAAGTGGGTGTTCAAGCTGTTGATCTCTTCAGTAAGGATAGCGATCTGAACTTCAGCAGATCCAGTATCGTTTTCATGAGTTTTGTATTCGTTGATCAATTCATGTTTACGCTCTTGTGTAATAGCCATCCTTTTCACCTCCTAATAATTAAAATATCCCCAAATCCCGAGCATTCGTTGGTGAATCGATTTGCCAAGGAAAGGTTTGTACGATAGTACTGATTCATCATATCATGCGTGGATAGCATATGCAACAAAGAAAGTCTGCAACGATTATTTAAGGAGTTGCCTAGCAGTTTCCTTATCTTTACCTATTTGCTGGACAAGTTCATCAATGGAATCGAATTTCTTTTCCGCTCGTATGCGGGCTATCCAGTCGACTGTAACTTCTTTTCCGTAAAGATCTGAATCAAAATCAAGCACATGAACTTCTACGCTTGGTTTTTTAATGTCGGGGTTATGAAAGGTCGGTTTAACTCCTACGTTGCAAACACCATTATACGACTGATCCTCAACTGTGAATCGGACTGCGTATACGCCATTCGCGGGCAAGATCAGTTCTTCATCGGGCGCTACATTAGCGGTCGGGAATCCAAGCTGCCTTCCCCGCTTTTCACCATCGATCACAGTACCGACTGTCCTGAACGGTCTTCCAAGCAATAACGCAGTCTTCTCGACATTTCCTTCCGAGAGCAGTTTGCGAATTAACGTCGATGATATTTTCTCATCAGAATCCGTCACTTTCCCAACGGTAGTCGTCCCATAGTCACCATTCGATAATGCATCCATCTGTTTCATCGTACCGGCGCCTTTTGATCCAAATGTATAGTCAAATCCAGCCGTAACATGCTTAACGCCTAATCCTTTAATAAATATTTCTATGAATTGTTCTGGTGATAAAGATGCAAGCGCCCAATCAAACTTTACAATGAAAAGTACATCTATTCCCATCGCTTCGATTATACGGGCTTTTTCCGGATATTGTGTAATATAACCGATTCTTTCCTTGCCATCACCAAAGAGATGCGAGGGATGAGGGTCAAATGTCATGACGGCAGATTTGATACCTAGTTCGTCTGCCTTTTTCTTCGCCTCTCCTATAACCGTCTGATGCCCTTTATGCAAACCGTCAAAGAAACCGACGGCTAGTGAGAAGGGACCTTTATTTTCGCATGTATTATTTTCCGGGTATTGTAAATGATAGATTTCCATAAGTCTCTCCCCTACCTATTGAATGGAAACATTTTTTCTGGTTTCATCAATCCCTCTTTGTCAGGATGGTTGCGGTAAACAGCAATCGCTTTATTGGCTTTTGTAAAGACGATTCTTTCCTGACGAATAAGTGATGGATGTTGTGGTAATACTTGACCGTTCACTATTTTATCATATATATCATCATTTAGTTCCTCAAATGCAAATTCAGATAAAGCGTCCTCCAAAGGTCGAATATGCAAATCAAGATTGCCTTGATTTTTCACATCAGACACTTCCTGAATCGTCAAACAATCTTCTTTCCGGAATTTTCCGGAAGAAGTACGAACCAAGGCTGCCATATGCGCTGGGTATCCAAGCATTTCGCCGATTTGAACAGACAAAGTCCTAATATATGTACCTTTTCCACATGCAATGCGTATTGTAAACTGAACTTCTTCGCCTTCAAACAGTTCGCTGTCATCAAGTAATTCAATCTCATGAATTTGGACTTTCCGTTCAGGTCTTTCGACTTCGATGCCTTTTCTTGCATACTCATACAGCCTTCTGCCATTGACCTTAACTGCGGAATACATTGGAGGGATTTGTGTGATTTCCCCAGTCAATGTTGAAAGAGCCCGAAGGATTTCGTCCCGGGTAATTCTTTTAAATGATTCATCAACAGCGACTGCTTCACCATCTCCATCTTCCGTTTCGGTAGCAGTTCCAATTGAAACAGCTGCGATATACTCTTTTCCCGAATCCGTTACATATTCTGCAACTTTTGTCGCTTGGCCAAGGCAAATCGGAAGAACTCCTTCCACATTAGGATCTAACGTGCCGGTATGCCCTACCTTTTTCATGCCTAGTATTTTCCTCAGTTTAAATACGCAATCATGAGAAGTCATGCCTTTTTCTTTCCATAATGGTAGAATCCCATCCACGAACGTTCCTCCTAAAAAAGAGGAAGCCGGAAAGTCCTTTTGGACACCGACTTCCTCCAATTTGTCATTCTTCTTCTTTGTTAACTTGACGAAGCAGTGATTCAATACGATTACCGTATTCTACAGAATCATCGAAAGCAAATTCGATTTCCGGCGTTTTTCGAAGTCTGATCCGCTGGCCGATTTCGGTGCGGATGAACCCTTTTGCCTTCATCAACCCCGCAAGAGTAGCTTCTTTTTCCGAATCATTTCCTAATACTGAAATGAAAATAGTAGCTTGTTGAAGATCGCCTGTTACCTCGACATCAGTTACTGTTACAAAGCCGATTCGGGGATCTTTCAGTTTTTGGCTGATGATACCGCCTAACTCTTTTTTCATCTGTTCAGCAACACGATTCGCACGCATAGACATGGATGGTCACCCCGATTCCGTATCAATAGTAGTCAAGCATCAGATCTGTCATTTCCCAGTCAGGATTCGATTCCAGAAAACGGATGGCTCTTCTCGTCTCTCCTTCAGCCGCCTCTTTCGAGGAAGCAATCGAAACAAGCCCGACAGTCGTCCTTTGCCAAAGATTTTGATGATCTATTTCCGCAATGGAAACATTGAATTCATTTTTCACACGATCCGTCATTCTTTTTAAAACGGATCTTTTTTCTTTCAACGAATGGACATCAGGAATGAAGAATGTGCATTCTGCATATACGATCATGCTCGCTTGATTTCCTCCATGACGAAGGCTTCAAAGATATCGCCTTCTTTAATATCATTGAAATTCTTAACAGTGATCCCGCATTCATACCCTTTCGCCACTTCTTTTACATCATCTTTGAATCGTTTCAACGTATCAAGTTCACCTTCGAAAATGACGATATTGTCTCGAAGGACACGTACGCCAGCATCACGAGTGATTTTTCCGTCAGTTACATAACTTCCCGCAATCGTTCCGATTTTCGATACTTTGAATGTTTCACGAACTTCGGCTTGCCCGATCACTTTTTCCTCATACTCAGGATCTAGCAATCCTTTCATCGCCGCTTCGATTTCTTCAATTACTTTATAGATGACGCGGTGCAGACGGATATCGACGCCTTCCTCTTCTGCAGCACGTTTAGCATTTACATCCGGACGGACGTTAAACCCGATAACAATCGCGTTCGAAGCTGCTGCAAGGGAAATATCGGATTCATTTATGGCTCCTGCGCCTGTATGGATGATTTTGACGTTGACGCCTTCCACTTCAATTTTCATGAGAGAGGCAGCCATCGCTTCAACAGTACCTTGAACGTCCGCTTTGACGATCAAGTTCAATTCCTTCATCTCGCCTTGTTTCATCTGATCGAATAAGTTATCAAGCGTTACACGCGTTTTTTCGACCCGTTGTTCTTGCAATGCATCCCCGGCTCTTGATTCACCGATTTGTCGTGCTGTCTTTTCGTCTTCGAAAACGACGAAACGATCGCCCGCCTGCGGAACATCACTTAAGCCCGTTACTTCCACTGGAGTGGACGGACCTGCCTCTTTGACACGACGACCAACATCGCTAATCATCGCGCGGACTTTACCAAACGTATTTCCGACAACAATCGGATCGCCTACATGCAATGTGCCGTCTTGAACGAGCAATGTAGCGACAGAGCCGCGTCCCCGATCAAGTTGAGCTTCGATTACTGTACCTCTGGCGCGGATATCCTTGCTTGCTTTGAGTTCGCCGACTTCTGCAACCAAAAGTACCATTTCAAGCAATTGATCGATGCCCTCGCCTTTTAATGCGGAAATGGGAACAAAAATGATGTCTCCGCCCCATGCTTCTGCTAAAAGACCATGCTCTGTCAATTCCTGCATGACACGATCAGGATTCGCAGTCGGTTTATCCATTTTGTTTACTGCAACAATAATAGGCACTTCAGCAGCTTTCGCATGATTGATCGCTTCAATTGTTTGCGGCATGACTCCATCGTCTGCTGCGACGACAAGAATTGTTATATCGGTAATTTTGGCACCACGTGCGCGCATCGTTGTAAAAGCTGCGTGTCCAGGAGTATCAAGGAAAGTGATTTTCTTTCCTTCCACTTCAATTTGATACGCACCAATATGCTGTGTAATGCCTCCTGCTTCGCCCTGTGTCACTTTCGTGTCACGGATTGAGTCAAGAAGAGTCGTTTTACCATGGTCAACGTGACCCATAATTGTGACGACCGGCGGACGCTCAGTGAGCTCTTCTTTGACTTCTTCAGGTTCTTCGAAATATATTTCAAGATCTGTGACGTCAATGCGAATCTCTTCTTCCACTTCGACGCCATAATCCGCACAGATTAGCTCAATTGCATCTTTATCCAATTCTTGGTTAATTGTAGCCATGACACCAAGCATGAATAGTTTTTTGATGATTTCCGATGGTTCGCGCCCTAATTTATTCGCCAGTTCGCCGACAGATAAGGATTCATAGAACATGATTTTTTCCGGTAGTGGTTTTTCAACCTTTGGCATCGGAGCCGGACGGTGTCTTCTCCGTCCTTGGTTAATGCCCCTTGCCGGTGGTCTGCCGCCTCTTCCAGCCGGACGGTTGCCGCCTTGATTACCTTGGCCCCCTGGACGTTGTTGACCTTGAGCTGGACGATTGCCGCCCTGCGTTCCTTGGCCACCTGGACGTTGTTGACCTTGGGCTGGACGATTGCCGCCTTGGCTTCCTTGGCCACCTGGACGTTGTTGACCTTGAGCCGGACGATTGCCGCCTTGAGCTCCTTGGCCTCCCGAGCGTTGTTGGCCTTGAGCCGGACGGTTGCCGCCTTGATTACCTTGGCCCCCTGGACGTTGTTGACCTTGAGCTGGACGGTTGCCGCCTTGACCGCCTTGGCCTGGACGCTGTTGACCTTGAGCCGGACGGTTGCCGCCTTGACCGGATCGTTGTTGACCTTGAGCCGGACGGTCGCCTTGTCTTTTTGTATCTTGTGTATTACCCGATGGACGTGTTGATGGTTTACGATTATTCTGTCCAGTCTGTGAATTACCGGACGGAGTTGAACCACCCTTGCCAAATCGTTGATCCAATTTCGATGTAGCATCCTTATCCAACATTGACATATGGTTCGTCACATTTACATTTAATTTCCCAAGCTCCTCGATGACTTCTTTACTCGTCCGATTCACTTGTTTCGCGTATTCGTGTACACGTATCTTCGTCATTAGCCCACCCCCGGTTATATTCGTTGAGGAGCCCGGATGCTTTTTTGGCAAAGCCGGCATCCGTTAACGCGAGTACGACCCGCGACTCTTTTCCGATTGCATGGCCAAGTGCTTCTCTGCTCCCGAACACATGCTTCTCAACGTTGTAAAACTTACATTTATCGTCCACTTTTTTCAGTGTGTTTTTCGATGCATCTTCGGAAACGATCACAATGCGCGCATTGCCTGATCGTATTTCCTTCACGACCATCTCTTCGCCAGTAATCAATTTCCTGGCTCTAGCAGCCATCCCCAACAATTGGAAGATCTCATTAGAATGATTCATTTCAATGCCTCACGACGGATTGCATGAAGAAGATCATCGAAGACTTCCTCGGGCACCTGAGTTCCCAGTTGGGTTTCAATCGACCGATTGCGCTTCGCTGTCTCAACGGCGGCTTCAGTTTTTGATACATATGTACCTCTCCCTGATTTTTTACCGGTCAAATCGACTGAAACTTCACCTTCTTTCGTGCGGACGATGCGGATCATTTCTTTCTTTGGATACATAACGCCAGTCGCAGCACATTTACGCAAAGGTACTTTCTTTTTGGACGTCATGGGCAATCATCCTTTCAACTCAATTGTCTTCGTCTTCCGCTGAATATAGATCGATTGTTTCCGTTTCTGAATCCTCTTCCGGCTCATCGTCAAAATACGGATCTCCATTATATTCATCGTTTCCATTTTCGGTAATCGCGTATACATCATCTTCAAATAGTTCTTTATCCTGTCCCTCTTCAATTGAAAAACCGGAAGTTGAAGGATAAACGCCTAGCTCACGTGCATCAGTTTCACTTTTAATGTCAATTTTCCAACCAGTCAATTTAGCTGCCAGTCTCGCGTTCTGACCTCTTTTTCCGATTGCCAATGATAGCTGGTAGTCCGGAACTACGACTGTTGTGGATCTATCTTCTTCATTCACTTGCACGTCCAATACTTTCGAAGGGCTCAATGCATTCGCTACGAAGACGACCGGGTCTTCAGACCATTCAACGATATCGACTTTTTCCCCGTTCAATTCATTCGAAATGGATTGTACACGTGCCCCGCGTGAACCAACACACGAACCTACCGGATCAACAGCTTCATTATTTGTGTGTACGGAAATCTTCGAGCGATCACCCGCTTCGCGCGCAATCGACTTGATTTCAACAGTGCCGTCATAGATTTCGGGTACTTCCATTTCAAATAATCTGCGAAGAAGACCGGGATGTGTACGAGACACAAACACTTGTGGTCCGCGGGAAGTACGTTCAACCTTCGTAATATATACCTTGATACGGTCATGCGGCTGATAGGATTCGGTAGTGATCTGTTCACCCGCAGGAAGTACCGCTTCCACTTTGCCTAGTCCCACGTAAAGGTTTCTAGCGTCCATACGCTCAACAATGCCATTAACAATGTCATCTTCGCGATCCACGTATTCATCGTAGATTAAACCGCGTTCAGCTTCCCGCACTCGCTGTGTAACAACTTGTTTGGCAGTTTGTGCAGCGATTCGGCCAAAGTCGCGAGGCGTCACTTCTTCTTCAACAATATCGCCCAACTCATATGCAGGGTTGATGGATTGTGCATCTTCCAAAGCGATTTGAAGTCTTTCATCTTCCACTTCTTCGACTACATCTTTACGTGAATAGACTTTCATTGTCCCTTTATCTAAATTCAAATCGACACGCACATTTTGCGCTTGGTTGAAATTACGCTTGTAGGCGGTAACGAGGGCCGCTTCAATCGCTTCCACAATTACATCCCTTGAAATTCCCTTCTGCTTTTCAAGGGCTGTCAGTGCATCGAGTAGATCACTACTCATAATTAATCACTCCTATATTCAATTATGCGGAAAAGTCAATCGCAAGTCTTGCAAAAGCGATTTTGTCTTTGCCTATTTCAACTTGCAATTTCCGGGTTTTGATGCGAACTTCCACTTCCGCGGATTCAGGACCGTAGGCAAGCAAGTACCCTTCAAACTCCTTCATACCGTTGATAGGTTCGTACGTTTTAATGTACACATACTGGCCGATTGCCTTTTGAAAGTCCTCCTCTTTTTTCAGCGGACGCTCAGCCCCAGGTGAAGACACTTCAAGGAAATAGTTTTGAGGAATCGGATCGGTTCGATCAAGTTCTTCACTTAGCTTTTCGCTTACTTGTGCACATTGCTCAATATCGATATTCCCTTCGGGCGTATCGACATAAACACGTAAAAACCAGTCTTTTCCTTCTTTCACAAATTCAACATCTACTAATTCTAACTCGAGGTCTTTTACTATCGGACTGACGAGTTTTTCAACTTCTTCTGTAATTTTACTCATCATAACCCTCCCGAAATATGATTCAAACTTGTCTTATTGGTATAGACAACAGAAAAGAGCGGGAAACCCCACTCTTTTAAGCAAGACTTATAGCAAAAGTTGCTCCAATTATACCATTGGCTGGGTATCATTGCAAACGATGTGTCATTGTTAAGGGTTTTATGAAGAATTTTCAAGTTAAAAAAGTGAAAGTTGGTTTGAATCGGGCATCCCTTCAAGACACCCTAATGCATCCATATATTCAGTCACTGTTTTCGATACCCTTCCACGCTGCTGTAAATCTTCTTTTGAAAGGAAGATGCCGTCCTTACGAGCTTCGACAATGGTTCTCGCAACGTTCGTTCCTAATGATGGAATCGAGTCGAAAGGTGGTATCAATTGATTATCCTCAATAATAAATACAGATGCATCCGATTTATACAAATCCGGTTTTGCGAATGAAAAGCCCCTCTCCCCCATTTCCAAAGCGATCTCAAGGACTGTTAACAAGTTCTTCTCTTTAGGGGATGCTTCCAGCCCTTTATCATTGATTTCCTTAATTTTCGCCCGCATTGAGGCCGTTCCCTTCGTCATCGTCATGAGGTCGTAGTCAGTCGCCCGTACAGTGAAATAAGCCGCGTAATACATAATCGGATGATGCACTTTAAAATAGGCGATCCTTAACGCCATTAAAACGTAAGCGGCAGCATGGGCTTTAGGGAACATATATTTAATTTTCTTACAGGAGTCAATATACCATGCGGGCACGTTATTCGCTTTCATCTCTTCTTCAAACTCAGGTGTCAATCCTTTTCCTTTACGGACCGATTCCATTATTTTAAATGCGATGGAAGGCTCCAATCCTTGATAAATCAAATATACCATTATATCGTCACGACAACCGATTACATCAGACAATTGACAGATTTTATTTTGAATAAGCTCTTGTGCATTTCCGAGCCAAACATCAGTCCCGTGAGACAATCCAGAAATTTGAATTAGTTCAGAGAACGTCGATGGTTTCGTTTCCTCCAGCATTTGCCTTACGAAACGCGTTCCAAATTCCGGAACTCCGAGTGTACCTGTCTTACAATCAATCTGTTCCTCCGTAACGCCCAAAGAAGAAGTTCCGCTGAAAAGCGCCATAACTCCTTCATCATCCGGAGGAATCGTTTTCGGATCAATGCCGGAGAGATCTTCAAGCATTTTAATCATCGTCGGATCATCATGACCAAGAATGTCAAGCTTCAATAAGTTATTGTCAATTGAATGGAAATCAAAATGCGTTGTCCGCCAGCTTGATGCTGTGTCATCAGCCGGGAATTGGATTGGTGAAAAGTCGAAAATCTCCATATTGTCGGGTACAACGATAATCCCGCCCGGATGTTGTCCGGTATTTCGTTTGACGCCTGTACAACCTTGCACTAACCGGTCGATTTCCGCGCCCCGCAAATGCAAGTTATTATCATTCATATAGCCACGTACATATCCATATGCAGTTTTTTCGGCAACCGTCCCGATTGTCCCTGCGCGATATACATAGTCTTCACCGAAGAGTTCTTTCGTATAATTATGCGCATTTGCTTGGTATTCCCCACTGAAATTCAAATCGATATCCGGAACTTTATCTCCATTGAACCCTAGGAATGTTTCAAAAGGTATGTCCTGTCCATCCTTTTTGAACATCGTGCCGCATGACGGACATGCCTTATCCGGCAAGTCGAATCCCGAACCGACAGAGCCATCGTCGAAGAACTCGGACAGCTTGCATGAAGGACATACATAATGCGGCGGCATCGGATTCACTTCCGTAATCTCCATCATTGTCGCAACAAGCGAAGAACCGACAGAACCACGGGAACCGACGAGATACCCGTCATCCAATGATTTCTTAACAAGCTTATGCGAAATAAGGTAAATAACAGCAAACCCATTGTCAATAATCGATTTCAATTCTTTTTCAATCCGCGCCTCAATAATTTCAGGCAACTGTTCACCGTAAATATGGCGAGCCATCGAATAGGTCAATTCACGCACCTCTTCGTCTGCCCCTTCAATTTCCGGGGTATACAAGTCATCCTTAATAACCTTTACGTCTCCGACCCGGTCTGCGATTGACTGTGGGTTATCGATGACAATTTGTTCGGCTGTTTCTTTACCCAAGAAGGAAAAATGATCCAACATGTCATCCGTTGTTCTGAAATGCACTTCAGGTAAAGAATGTCGATTCATCGGATTTGCGCCGCCTTGGGATCGCACTAACACTTGGCGGTACATCGCATCTGTTTCGTCTATATAGTGAACATTCCCAGTAGCACATACCGGCAACCCCGTTTTTTTCCCAAGCTTGATCATCTTTCGCATAATGTCTTCCAGATTCCATTCATCCCGGATAAGCTCCAACTCGATCAAATGTGAATAAACCGGTTTCGGATGCAATTCAAGGTAGTCGTAAAATCGTGCAATCTCCTCTACTTCATCCATCGACTTTTGCATTAGGCCTTCAAAGACTTCCCCTTTATCACACCCCGATCCAACTAATAAACCTTGACGGTGTTTCATTAACAAGGAACGTGGAATCCTCGGCACCCGGTAGAAGTAATTCATATGGGAAATCGAAACGAGCTTAAAGAGATTTTTCAATCCTTCATCATCCGTAGCGAGCAATGTACAATGGGATGGCCTTGACCGTTTATATGCATCCCCTTCACCGATATTTTTATTGAAGTCATCCAAGTATTCGATACCTTTTTCCGCAGCATCTTTCATGAGCCGAATGAAAAGATAAGCCGTCGCTTCTGTGTCGTAAATAGCGCGGTGATGTTGGGTCAACTCTATATCGAATTTCTTTGCTAATGTATTTAGTCTGTGATTTCGCAGTTCCGGATATAAAAATCTTGATAGTTCAAGCGTATCGATTGTTGGATAGCTTGTGTCATGTAACCCGGCTCTTTTACTTGCTTCGTAAAAGAAGCCCATATCAAACGAAGCATTATGCGCGACAAGGATTGCATCTCCGATAAATTCTTTGAAATCCTTGATGACTTCCGATACTTCGGGTGCGTCTTTAACCATATCATCCGTTATACCAGTCAGTTCAGTCGTTGTAGAGGATAAAGGGTGGTGTGGATTGGCAAACCGTTCAAATCTTTCTTTGATTTCGCCGTTCACCACTTTCACTGCCGCCAATTCAATGATTGTGTCGTAAACAGCTGAAAGGCCTGTCGTCTCTACGTCAAATACTACGTATGTATCGTCTTCGAGCAAACGATGCTGTTCATCATAGACAATTGGGACTCCATCATCGACTAGATTCGCCTCAAGTCCAAACAGAACTTTTATACCGTGTTTCTTGCCTGCAGAATATGCTTCCGGAAATGACTGAACGTTTGCATGATCGGTAATCGCAATCGCCGGATGGCCCCATTTTGCAGCTTGCGCGACTAGTGCAGAGGCGGAAGTTACAGCGTCCATCTGGCTCATATTTGTATGGGCATGCAATTCGATACGTTTTCGATTTTCCGGGGCTGTGTCTTTCCTTATGATCGGGGCAACTTCCATGATGTCTTGAGCCATCATAATAAGATCCCTGACGAACGTGTCGTTCTGAATGCTTCCCCTCGCACGAACCCAAGCACCTTTTTTCAATGTTTTCATTAGCTCGGCATCTTCATTATCCCTAGAAAACATTTTAACGAGGATGGAATCGGTATAATCAGTCACCTTGATAGTTAATAAAGATCGACCGCTACGCAATTCTCTTACGTCGGTATCAAATACGTATCCTTCGATTGTCACTCTTCTTTCTTCATCTTGTATCGTATGGATACCCAATATCGCTTCATCCGGTTTAATCGGGGTACCTAATATGAATGGTCTATTCCCGGCATCCCCATTCTCTTTCTTCATAGCTTCCATTTTTTGAAGGCTAGCTAGCGCATTTTTCGCAAACGCTTCCTCTTCCGCCTCTTTCTGGGCAATAAAGGCTAACCGTTCCACTTCGTTATCTTCACTTTCTTCCATAATTGAAAATTCAATAGCGATAGGCGGAAAACCAACGGATGCATACGTTTCTGCGATGAGACGGACGTATTTACTTTTTAACGTCTGCTGTTCAAAATCATTTGAACACGTCAATGTCATTTTTTCGCCGACCATTTTAGGTTGCTGCCCAATAAGACGCTCGCGGATTGGAGGTGACATATCCCTCATCTCTTCAATGACATATGCCCAATATCCGACGACCATGTCAGGGTTCCATGTATCAGCAGTCGTAGTAATTTGAAGGCGGACAGTGGCGATGGACTTAAAGGTTTCCATTAGCCTTTGATGGAATAACTGAAATACTTGTACGGGCAATATCTTTTCGAGTCTTATATTAAATTGCCAAACTCTGGATTTGCGATGAATATCTACCCGTTCAAGAGTCCCCTGTTCGAAGTGGGCGATCGTTTGATCATCCGTCATTCCAACTTGCTGCAATAAGGTCAGCAATTTCACTTTGGCATCCATTTTTATACCCCCTTGATTCAGAAAGTGAAAAGAAGGAAGCGTCGAATCATTCGACCTCCCCCCTTACACGATACTTTTAACCGAAAAATGCTTGTAGTTTCTCGGTGATTTCTTCTTTTTGCCATTCAACCGTTTCACCAGTCTCCCGGAATTTAACCTCAACAATTCCTTCCTGCGCTTTCTTACCGATCGTAATACGAATCGGCAATCCGATCAGGTCGGCATCGGTGAATTTCACTCCCGCCCGTTCATCCCGGTCGTCGTGTAGTATGTCATAACGATAAGATTTCAATAGATGATAAAGCTCGTCCGAAAGTTTCGTTTGCACTTCATCCTTCATATTGACCGTAATAAGGTGTACATCAAATGGAGACAGTTCTTTCGGCCATTTCAATCCATTGGCGTCATTGTATTGATCGGCAATTGCCGCTAGAATCCTAGAAACGCCTATGCCGTAACAACCCATTAAAAAAGGTTGTGAGACGCCATTCTCGTCAAGATACGTTGCTTTCATCGCTTCGCTGTACGTATTCCCCAACTTGAATATATGACCCAGTTCTATTCCTTTGGCAAAACGGATTGTTCCATTGCCGTCCGGAGATGGATCTCCTTCTTTGATGAATCTTATATCTAAAAACCGATCGATTGCAAAGTCACGCTCAGGATTGGCGTTTCTTAAATGAAACCCATCTTCGTTCGCTCCACAAACTCCATTCACCATTTCCTTGACGGCGTGATCCGCATACACCTTGAGGTCAAGCGGCAATTTGACGGGTCCGATAGAGCCGACTTTGCAAGAAAGCATCTCTTCGATTTCCGCTTCTGAAGCAAGGATAGCGTCAGGTGCATTCAAAGCGTTCTTCAATTTAATTTCATTGATATCATGATCTCCGCGTGATAGAACAACGATCAATTCATCATTGACTTTAAAAATAAGCGTTTTGATCACCTTAGAAGGCTCAACGCCAAGGAAATCCGCAACGTCAGCTATTGTATGCTGATCGGGCGTTTCAACCTTCTCTAGTTCTTTTAGTGCCTCTGTTGGTTTTACATAATCAGTGTTCACTTCTGCCATTTCAATATTCGCAGCGTATTGAGATGAATCACTATATGCAATCGTATCTTCTCCGATTTCGGATAAAGCCATGAATTCATGGGTGCCCTTTCCGCCAATCGTTCCGCCATCCGCAATGACTGCACGAAAATTCAAACCTAGTCTTGAAAAGATATTCGAGTATGCTTGCTTCATTTCACTATACTTCTCTTCAAGACTTTCTTCTGTTGAATGAAACGAATACGCATCCTTCATGATGAATTCCCTGCCGCGGAGCAATCCGTAGCGAGGTCTTTTTTCGTCCCTGAACTTTGTTTGAATTTGGAATAAGGTTAATGGCAACTTCTTATAGGATTTCACTTCATCACGAACGAGGGAAGTGATCACTTCCTCATGGGTCGGTCCCAATGCCATTTGTCGATAATGACGATCTTTTATACGGAACAGTTCGGGGCCGTATGCATGCCACCTACCAGTTTCTTCCCAAAGCTCGGATTGTTGCAATGTCGGCAATAGAACTTCAACCGCATCAATCGATTCCATTTCTTCACGAATGATATTCTCGATTTTCCTTAACACTTTTTTGGATAACGGCAGAAATGAATAGACGCCGCTCATATGTTGACGGATGTAGCCCGCTCTTAAAAGCAATTGATGAGAGGCGATATCTGCATCCGTCGGAATTTCACGCATTGTCGGGATAAAAGTCCGAGATTGTTTCATGAAGATTTCACCTCGATTTCTTGAATATCGTTTCTAGAAAAAGAATCTTTGGATATCATTCCAGGTCACTACGAGCATAAGGACCATTAATAACATGATGCCGACAAAATGAACCATGCCTTCTTTCTGTTTATCAACCGGCTTTCCGCGTACCCCTTCGAATAGGAAGAAGAGCAGTCTTCCACCGTCAAGAGCAGGCAAAGGAAGAAGGTTCATGATTCCGAGATTAATGCTCAGGACCGCTGCCCAGTTCATAAGCGTAAATATACCATGCTGTGCCATATCTCCTGTCGCTTTGTAGATGCCGACAGGTCCGCTCAATGCATCAATTGAAAACTTTCCGGTAACGAGCATTCCAAGCAGTTCAAAAATCCGACTAATCCAAGAGACAGTCTCCGTAGCTCCATATTTCAACGCTTTAAGTGGACTTTTTTCAAATTCAGGTTTATATTTGACCCCGATCTGCCCGAATTTCTGACCGGAATCTTCCACAACAGAAGGAATCATCGTCATCGTAACAAGTTCTCCTGCCCTTTCCGCTTTCACCTGGACATTCTCACCTGGTTTCTGCTGGATGATTTCAGTGAACTCTGTCCATTTGTCAACAGGCGTGCCGTCAACTTCTTTAATATAGTCGCCGGCTTCCATTCCCGCTGCATATGCCGGACTATCAGTAACGACCTCATCGATGATCGGTTCATTTTTCGGGACTCCGTTAATAAGCCCGAGTGCTAGGAATATGAAAAAAGCCAAAATAAAATTGAATAAAGGACCGGCAAAAATCGCCAGTGCCCTACTTCCAAGCGGCTTCGAATCGAATTGACGATCATAAGGCGCAATTAAAGTCTCTTGGCCTTTTTCATAAATGATCGCATTTCGAGACACATTATATTTCATGAGATTTCCGTCTTCATCATAACCTTCAATATACAATGCCTTGCTTAAATCTGCAGATTCTGTCTCTAGAAACAGGACATTTGGATTCGAAACTTCACGGTTCAAATACATTTTTTCTACTTCATCAGCATCATTTAGAACGATACCAACCCGAAAGCCAGGTTGTAATTCAACGGTATCGAAATCCTCGCCAGCCATTCTGACATAGCCGCCGAGCGGAAGGATTCGGATTGTGTAAAGCGTCTCCTTTTTACGAAGTGCTAGTATTTTCGGTCCCATGCCAATTGCAAATTCACGAACCATGATTCCTGCTTTTTTTGCAAAAAGGAAATGGCCTAATTCATGAAAAAAGACAAGAGATCCGAATACGATAATAAACGCAATAACGGTTTCCATAAAAAACCACCTTAACTGGCCAATCCGGCCGATTTATGAACTCATTCATTTCACTTTATCATACACCATTTTACGCGTATGTGAATCGATTGCCAATATCGTTTCCAAATCGGGGGATTGAACCGTCACATGCTGATCCATCATCCGCTCTACAATATCCTCGATTTGCAGAAAAGGAATTTCACCTTTCATGAAAAGTTCTACAGCGACTTCATTTGCCGCATTCATGACAGTTGGCATTGTTCCGCCTTCTCTTCCCGCGGCGTATGCAAGCGCAAGCGCTTTATATCGTTCCATATCCATTTTGTCAAAATGCAACGTGCCAATTTCTTCAAGCCGTAACGGTTTTGCATTTTGCATTGGAATCCGATCGGGATATGTCATTGCATATTGGATCGGTACCCGCATATCGGGAGAGCCAAGCTGTGCCATCATACTTGTGTCTTCGAATTCGACAATCGAATGGATGATGCTTTCTTTATGAAGGAGGCAATCGATTTTGTCATATGGCATGCCGAATAGATGATGGGCTTCAATCACTTCCAACCCTTTATTCATCATAGTCGCTGAATCGATTGTCAATTTATTGCCCATTGACCAATTGGGATGCGCCAATGCCTGTTGGACTGTCACGTTTTCCAACTGACTTCTGGACAACTCTCTGAAGCTGCCTCCTGAAGCAGTCAGGATTAATCGTGAAACGCGTTTCGGATTTTCACCATTCATCGATTGGAATAAAGCCGAATGCTCACTATCGACCGGTAAAAGGGCTACGTTCTTCTTTTTCGCCTCGCTCATAACGATGTCGCCAGCGGCAACTAATGTTTCTTTGTTCGCGATAGCGATCGTTATGCCTTCACGAATTGCATGTATCGTCGGTTCTAGTCCGATGCTGCCGATAACCGCATTTACTAGCATGTCCGCCCCTGCATGAGCGGCAACTAGGATGAGGCCTTCCGTTCCATAGACAAAACGCGTCTTTGGAAATTCAGCTTGCAATGACGATGCATCTTCCTTTCGCATGACGGAGACGATTTCAGGTTGAAATTCAGCAGTGATTTCCTTCACTTTAGTAATATTCATTCCAGCTGAAAAAGATACGAGATTAAACTTATCACGATTTGATTGTATAATATCAAGAGTCTGTGTGCCAATAGAGCCTGTAGCACCTAGCAGACTAATTTTTTTCATCATTGTGAGAACTTCCTTTCCATTAACCGACTAAATGTAAAAAATGAATGAGCGGTAACACGAAAAGGAGACTATCAAATCGATCAAGTATTCCTCCATGTCCCGGTAAAAGATTTCCCGAATCTTTCACTCCAAAATGCCTCTTCAATGCAGACTCCACCAAATCTCCCAACTGCCCAATGACCGAAGCGATCATTGTAACGATGACCAACATCATGTAAGAAGGGGCAATCGGATAAAAATATTGGAAGACACATGCCAAGATGACGGCTAGGATAATCCCGCCGACAAATCCCTCGATCGTCTTATTCGGCGATATTTCCGGCCAGAGTTTTCGTTTCCCAAACTTCCTGCCTGTAAAATATGCACCTGAGTCCGTTGTCCAAATGACGAGCAATGCATAAAATACATATTCAAAACCATAAAAACGCGTTTCAATCAAATAATAAAACCCGATTCCAACGTATAACGATCCGAACGCAGTAAACGCAGCCTGATCAAAAGTGAAGCGGTTTTTTGATATGACCGTAAAAATCAATAAAATAAGTATAAATGCGAATATCATTTCGATTTTCGAATAACCGATTAGTTCCTGTACCTCATTTGCCCACTTGGAAGGCATTAACATAATCGCGAGCGTCATCCATGTAAGAATGCCTTCGAATGAAAATATACGGATATTTTTCATGCGTAGCAATTCATACAAGCCAATGGTAGCGATAGCATAAACGGCGATTGTGAATGGTAAACCACCTATGATGACAAGTGGAAAAAAAATCACCAATGCGACGATTGCTGTAATTATCCTCTGTTTCAAACTTCTTTATCTCCTTCCACACTTCCAAACCTACGATTGCGCATTTGGAATTCTTCAATAGCATTTAACATACATGACTCATCGAAGTCTGGCCAAAGGACATCTGTAAATGAAAATTCCGAATAGGCTAATTGCCATAGCATGAAATTCGATAATCTTACTTCACCACTTGTGCGGATCAGTAAATCCGGTTCCGGCAAGTGAGATGTCATTAAGTGTGCATTAATCATCGACTCATCGATGTCATCGATAGATATTTGATTTGTTACTGCCTTTTGAACAATTTCTTTGACCGTCTCTACTATTTCCAGACGGCTGCCATAATTCATTGCAAAATTCAAAACAAGGCCATCATTCATTGATGTGGCTTTTACAGCTTTCAAGATGGATTCTTTCGTATGAGGTGGGAGTGCATCATAATTACCGATCATTTCTACCTTAACGTTTTGCTCGATTAATTCTGGCAAATAGGTTGTCAGAAACTCCCCTGGCAATTTCATGAGAAAATCGATTTCCATTTTAGGGCGTTTCCAGTTTTCTGTTGAAAACGCATAGAGCGTTAAGACCTTGATGCCAATATCATTTGCAACCCGGGTAATTTTACGAACAGTTTTCATTCCTTCATGATGACCAGCAATCCGTGGTAAACTGCGTTGCCTTGCCCATCTGCCGTTTCCATCCATTATGATGGCGACGTGTGAAGGTATTGCCCTACTTTTGACATTCGTAAGCCTGTTGGAAAGTGACGATTCGGTCTCTACATTTTTTTTCCGCAACAGTTTATCTAGCATTTCGTTTCCTCCACTCGCCTGAATTTGAGCAAGCACTTAGTCTATCGTATCAAATCGGCCGATAAATTTCATTTAAAACAGTTAAATAATACTTCAAAGTTGTTTTCCGTTCCAGGCGGACGCTTTCCGCGGGCATGGCTTCAGCCTCCTCACTTCGCTTCGCTACGTTCCGGGGTCTTCAGCTCATGCTATTCCCGCAGGAGTCGCCGCCTTCCACTTCAAACAAGGAAATCACAAGGTATAAATCATTTGTTCATTCAATTATTGATATTGTTCTAGCCTATGTTTGCTTTGTAAAATAAATTATGATTAGATAATAGCGGTCAGAAAAAAAGACGTCCTGATTGTAGGACGTCCCAACATATAGAAAGTTCTTCGATCAGATTTCCATGATTTCGTTTTCTTTTTCTTTGGCAATTCCGTCGATTTTTTCAATGTATGAATCAGTCAGTTTTTGGATTTCTTCACCTTCGCGACGCAGTTCGTCTTCAGTGATTTCTCCATTCTTTTCGAGCTTCTTCAACTCTTCGTTTCCGTCTCTGCGAACATTGCGGATTGCGATTTTGGAGTCTTCTGCTTCTTTTTTCACTTCTTTTACTAGTTCCTTCCGTCGTTCTTCGGTTAACGCAGGAACCGCCAAACGGATGACATTCCCGTCATTGGATGGAGTGATTCCGATATCGGATTTCAATATCGCCTTTTCAATATCACCCAAAGTCGTTTTGTCATAAGGTTGTATGACCATCAGTCTTGCCTCTGGTACAGAAACACCTGCCATTTGGTTCAATGGTGTCGGGGCTCCGTAGTAAAGAACTGAAATCCTATCAAGCAATGAAGCATTTGCACGTCCTGCACGGATAGAAGCAAGTTGTCTTGTGAACGCTCCAACTGCCTTTTCCATTTTGTCCTTCGTTTGATCCATTATCGCTTTCGGCATTTACCCATTCCTCCTAACAACCGTACCGATAGATTCACCAAGTACAGCTTTTTTAATATTTCCATTATCCATAATCGAGAATACTACGAGAGGGATATCATTGTCCATACATAGGGTTGAAGCAGTTGAATCCATAACCTCAAGACCTTGGCTAATTACTTCTAAATAAGTCAAGTCCGTGTATTTCACTGCATTTTTATCTTTCATAGGATCAGCAGAATAGACGCCATCGACATTGTTTTTCGCCATCAGAATGACATCGGCTTCGATTTCAGCCGCCCTTAGTGCCGCAGTAGTGTCCGTTGAGAAATAAGGATTTCCTGTTCCAGCGGCAAAGATGACGACACGTTTCTTTTCAAGGTGACGAATTGCTTTTCTCCGTATGTACGGTTCAGCCACTTGGCGCATTTCAATAGATGATGATACACGTGTTTCAACGCCTAACTTTTCTAGAGCGTCTTGTAGAGCCAATGAATTCATAACCGTGGCGAGCATGCCCATATAATCAGCTGTAGTGCGGTCCATTCCCATCTCACTGCCGATTTTCCCACGCCATATATTTCCTCCACCGACTACGACTGCCACTTCTACTCCAAGGTCAGTAACATCTTTAACTTGTGCTGCGACTGTTTTGATGATTTCAGGTGATAATCCGAATCCCTTTTCACCTGCAAGTGCCTCACCGCTAAGTTTCAAGACAATTCTTTTGTATTTTGGGACGCTCATATGTACCCTCCGTCTACGTAATTTTCTCGAAAAATAGGGAACACAGAGTTGTGTCCCCTACATTTTTTTATCTTTACATGTGAATTAATTTCCTTTTACTTGGCTCATAACTTCTTCAGCAAAGTTGTCTTCGCGTTTTTCGATACCTTCACCTACAGCAAAACGGACAAATTCTTTCAAAGAGCCACCTGTTGACTTAACAAAGTCACGGACTTTTTGATCGGAATTTTTAACGAAAGCTTGATCAAGTACACAAATTTCTTCAAAGTACTTACCTAGGCGGCCTTCAACCATTTTAGCAACAATGTTTTCAGGTTTTCCTTCGTTCAATGCTTGCTCAGTAAGGATTTTACGCTCGCGCTCTACTTCTTCTTCAGACACTTCATCACGTGAAATGTATTTAGGGTTCAATGCAGCGATATGCATAGCTACGTCTTTAGCAGCATCTGCGTCAGTTGTTCCTTCTAGGATTGTCAAAACAGCAATACGGCCGCCCATATGAAGGTATGGACCGAAAGCATCGTTATCTGTTTTTGTTTTTACTTCAAAGCGGCGAAGAGTGATTTTTTCTCCGATTTTTGAAACAGCATTCGAAATATGATCAGCGACTGTTAGGCCGTTTGACATTTTAGATTCGTTTGCTTCTTCAACTGTAGCTGGCTTTGCAGCAAGAAGATGTTCTCCAAGTTCTTTTACAAGTGTTTGGAAACCTTCGTTTTTCGCAACAAAGTCTGTTTCAGCGTTAACTTCGAAAATTACCGCTTCGTTTCCGTTAACGAGGATGTCAGTAGTTCCTTCCGCTGCAATACGGTCAGCCTTTTTCGCTGCGCTGGATAGGCCTTTTTCGCGTAGGAAGTCAACTGCTGCTTCCATATCACCGTTTACTTCAGTTAGTGCTTTTTTGCAGTCCATCATACCTGCGCCAGTTTTCTCGCGCAATTCTTTAACCATTTGTGCTGTAATTGCCATTTTAAGTTCCTCCTATTTGAGTGATGTGGGACGACAATCTTTAAAAAAGACGATAAGGGGGTTGGCCGCTTATCGTCCTTTCATTTAGTCTTACTCTGCAGCTACAGTTTCTTCTTCAGAAACTTCTTCGTCAGCGCCTTGTCTAGATTCGATCAAAGCGTCAGCCATTTTGCTAGTCAAAAGACGTACTGCGCGGATTGCATCGTCATTCGCTGGAATGACATAGTCGATTTCATCCGGATCACAGTTCGTATCAACAATACCGACGAGTGGAATGTTCAATTTGATTGCTTCAGCTACAGCGATGCGTTCTTTGCGTGGGTCAACAACAAAGATAACATCCGGCAATGATTTCATATCACGGATACCGCCAAGGAATTTCACAAGACGATCGTGTTCTTTTCTTAGTTCAGAAACTTCTTTTTTAGGAAGTACAGCAAATGTACCGTCCTCTTCCATCGTTTCGATCTTTTTCATGCGTGCAACACGCTTTTGGATCGTACCGAAGTTTGTAAGTGTACCACCAAGCCAGCGTTGGTTGATGTAGTACATTCCAGCGCGTTCTGCTTCTTCTTTGATAGCATCTTGCGCTTGTTTTTTAGTTCCGACGAAAAGTACTTTTCCGCCTTCAGCACCTACTTGACGCATGAAGTCATATGCTTCTTCAAGCTTTTTCACCGTCTTTTGAAGATCGATGATGTAGATTCCGTTACGCTCTACAAAAATATACTTTTTCATTTTCGGGTTCCAACGACGAGTTTGGTGTCCGAAATGCACACCTGCTTCAAGCAGTTGTTTCATTGAGATTACTGACATTTGTTATTCCTCCTGTTTGGTTAGATTCCTCCGTACGCTTCATTCGAAGGAACGACC
Organism: Sporosarcina luteola; assembly: GCF_007991495.1. GTDB lineage: Bacteria > Bacillota > Bacilli > Bacillales_A > Planococcaceae > Sporosarcina > Sporosarcina luteola. Next base: position 84,051 of record NZ_BJYL01000004.1, read on the forward strand.
TTTCGGCACCGTTTCCATCGTCCGCATACGTGTGTAGTAACACCATTTGATAATATACCACACAGACAAAATGTTTGCAACATACTTCATCTGAATTTCAACATCAACTCAATCTCAGTCTTCCCTTTTCCAACCCGTTTGGCGATCTCTTCGATTGATTTGCCTTCGTCGTGCATCCGGATGGCGAGTGTACGATCATCCACTTCAAGATCTGTAGTAGCTTCCTGCAATGTATCTTTCGTGGCAGATGCTGTTTGATATGATTTCAAGGCGATGTTCACAGGATAGCTTGGATGGTTGATAGTGATTGGCTTTTCCTTTGACTCTTTCCGAGCAGCTGGTACATCTGCCGGATTCACTTCTTCCTCTTGATCATGGATAGGGAAATTTTTTTGACGTTTTTCGATGATCTCGATAAGCCGCTCATTTTCCTCTTTCAGTTCAGAGAGGTATGCACCGATGGCATCGTCCATCTCTGCCATAAGCTTTTGCTGCTTTTTTTCCAGTCCGTTGAATTTTGAAATCTTCATATAGAGAAGTGCTATTATATAAAAACTGATCACTTGTAAGATGAATAAAAATAATAAAAATACTGTTTGCATTGCCATCATCCTGTAAAGTCGACGAAAGACCCCTTGTAAGGGTGGACCGTCTTCTTTTCCTCTTCATTATGTTGGTTGTCCTTTTTCGACTGCTCCCTATCCTGTTGACTGTTCTTTTTATCCGGATCGGTTTTTGCATATTTTTCCGATTGCAAAACAGTTTCACGGCTTTTCAAGGCTTCCTTTTCACTCAAAGTTTGCGCTTGTTCCTGGTTGAGTTGGGATTGCTGTTGCTTTTGTTCAGCAATCTTTCCTGCTTCAAACGTTTTAGGAATAGCAATTTGAAGTTCAATTCCTTTCAAGCTCATAAAATTCCTCCATCCACAATCTCTGGCAAAAGTAATTTACGAAGTTTGAACAATGCTTTTGAATGTATTTGGGAAATTCTTGACGTCGATAAATTCATGATTTCCCCGATTTCCGTCAAAGTCATTTCATCCGTATAAAATAGGTTCAGTACGAGTTGTTCATTGTTATTCAATTCTTTTATCTTCAGCGCCAAGTCTCCAACGAGTTCCCCCATCATTACTTTTTGTTCCGGAGAACGTTCATGATCATCTTTTAAGATAAAAGATTTCTGTCCTTCCTCATCGTCTTCGCTCATTCGCTCATCCATTGAAAGCACGTTTGAGAAATAATGCTCATGTACCGTTTGATACACTTCTTCCACTTCTATCCCGAGGTGACTTGCAATTTCCTCAGGGGTTGCATGACGCAATAATTTTTGTTCAAGCTTACTTATTTCTTCTTCCAGTCTTTTAGACTTTTCCCGTGATGAGCGGGGCAGCCAGTCTTCCTTCCTTAACCCATCAATAATAGATCCTCGAATTCTGAAAGAAGCGTACGTATCAAACTTCAAATCCCTACTTGGATCGAACTTTGTCAAGGCATCGAAAAGCCCTTGAAGCCCTAGACTCAAAATATCATCTCTTGAAACATTTCTCGGCAAGCCAGAGCTGATCCGTTGCACATGGTAATTGACGAGAGGAGTATATTTCCGGACGAGTCGATCGCCGGCATCGGAATCCCTATTAGTCAACCATAGTTTCCAACAAGCATCTTCTTCCGTCAAATCCTGATTGGACATCGAATCCCTCACCTTCCATGATGTTTCGACAATTATCGGCAATTGATTGATATTCATTATAACAAAAAAAGATAAAAAATAGCGACTGAATCGTTCAGCCGCTTCAATCTTACAAATTCTTTAAATTTCAATCGTTCCAGCATTGACTGTACGTATGCTTAATTTGCAAGTCTCGGGATCAAACTCGATTGTTCGTCCACTAGAGCCGCCAGTGTCTTCTCCTATGATTGGAATGGAAAGGCGAGTAAGCTCCTTTTTGACCGCTTCGACATTTCTTGGGCCAATGCGAATCGTATCGCTCGAACCGAACTGGAACATCTGAGAGCCACCGGCAATTTTAGCCTTTAAGGATAAAGGGCGGACCCCTTCATTTTTCAGCATTTCCATTAATGAATAAATGCCGGTATCCGCAAACTTTGCTACATTTAATTGCGCTGTCCGCCCAAGGCTTGAATCCGGCAGCATGACATGGACGAGGCCAGCAATCTTTTTTGTTTCGTCGTAAAGGACAACCCCAACACAGGAACCTAAACCGGATGTCCGTATCGTATCAGGTACCTTTACAATATTCATATCGGCTATGCCGACCCTAACGACAGTTTTTAACATGACCATCTTACAGCACACCTAACGAACGGAATATAGTTAAATACGATTCCGGATCAGGAAGAAGGAAAAAATGACCATCCACACTTGAACTGCCATCCTCACCTTCTTCATTGATCCGCGTGTCAATGACGATGACTTCATCACTGTAATGCGATACTTCTATAAGTCCGAAACTAACGATGGCACCTACCATATCGACACTTAAGGCCGGCACAGTCGGATGAATTTTCAACCCAGTGAAATCGGATAAAGCAGATAAATAAGAGCCTGATAAAATATTACCGAGCTCTTGCATCGCCGAAATGCCGATTTCAGAAATCGGAACAGAATGGAAATCAAAATTCTCATCTCCAATCAATCTTCGAATAAATTGATTAGCAGAATCGATTGGTAATACAAAGAACATGCTGCCTGATAAATCCCCTTGTATCCTGAGGTAAATACCAGCTACGATTTTCTCCGCGCCACCGGCCAAATCAAACATTTCATCAAATGAAACGAGATTGACTTTTGGTACAAGCATATCTATTTTTCTTCCAAGCAATTGCGATAGGGAAGTGGCTGCATGTGCCGCTCCGATATTACCGATTTCTTTTAGGACGTCAAGATGCATATCGGTAATCTGGTGATTATAATTCATCAGATGTCATCCTTTTAATAGGTTGCAGAACTTTTTCTAAGTTCAACATGACAAGGAGCCTTTTATCGATTTTTGCAACGCCCGAAATGAATTCAGATTCGACTGCTCCAACTACTTCCGGTTGCGGTTCAATTGAATCTACCGGGATGTCAATTACATCATTGGCAGCATCAACAATGAGACCAACTTCAAATTCATCCAAAGAAACGATGATGATTCTGCTGCTGTCGTCCAGAGATTTCACTTCCAGACCGAATCGTTCACGCAGATCGACAATCGGCGTAACGACTCCTCTTAGATTAATGACACCTTTTACATAGGATGGTGTTTTAGGGACTTTAGTTATTGGTAACAGCTTTTCTATCGCTTCGACAACATCCACTTCGATGGCGTATTCTTTATCCATCAACTGGAAAATAATCACTTTCATTTCTTTACGATCTACCGCTCCATTTACCTCTGCCATTTTATTCACTCCAGTCTATTTGATCAAAGAATTGCAATCAACGATAAGTGCAACTTGACCGTTTCCAAGAATTGTAGCACCAGAAATGGCAAAAACACTTTGCAAGTAGTTTCCAAGCGATTTCAATACTATTTCTTGCTGGCCAATGAAAGAGTCCACAACGAGACCTGCCAATTTATCTCCTTTACGAACGATTACGACAGATTGGTATTCTTCGGATTGATGCAAGTTATCCATTTCGAAGATCCCTTTCAGGTCAACTAGCGGCACAATGCTTCCTCTGAAATCGATCACTTTCTGATTATGAGCATTGAGGATATCCGATGTTTGAATGATTGCTGTTTCAATGATTGAAGAAAGCGGGATTGCGTAAATATCCTTATTCAAGTTTACGAGCATTACAGAAATGATGGATAGCGTAAGGGGCAGCTGTACTTGGAATAGTGAACCTTGCCCTTCCTTCGAATCAATCGTTATATAGCCACCAAGAGATTCAATTGTACTTTTTACGACATCCAACCCGACGCCACGACCTGATACATCCGTAATTTTTTCTGCTGTAGAAAAACCAGATGCCAAAATGAGTTCAGCAATCTGTCTTTCTGTCAACGTCTCGGCTATCTCCTCAGTGACAATGCCTCTTTCGATGGCTTTCTTTAATACACGTTCCTTGTTTACTCCCGCCCCATCGTCTTCCAGCTCAATAAAGACATGGTTGCCTGAGTGATACGCTCTTAAAGAAACGGTTCCTTCTTCCGGTTTACCCTTCGCTTTACGCTCTGCCGGAGTTTCAATACCATGATCTAACGCATTACGGATTAAATGGACGAGTGGGTCGCCAATTTCATCGATAACCGTACGATCTAATTCAGTTTCAGCTCCAGTAATTTCAAGATTCACCTTTTTATCAAGATCCCGTGCCAATTGACGTACCATTTTCGGAAAACGGTTAAACACAGTTTCAACCGGTATCATCCGCATATTCAAAATAATATTTTGGAGATCTCCGGAAACACGAGTCATCCGTTCGACTGTTTCATTTAAATCCGAGTTATGTAGATCACTTGCAATAGACTGTAAACGTCCCCGATCAATCACCAATTCCTCAAAAAGATTCATTAGGATATCCAATCGGTCGATATTGACACGGATTGTTTTATTCGCATTGTGGGAATTCGTTGTTCGTTTCGATTTATTAGAAGAAGGTTCTTCTTTCGCACTTTCTATTTTCGCCTTCTCCGCCGGAACTTGAGTTAAGGTATCCTCTTCAGATTGATTGCTCTCTGAATTTGAGAAATCAGTTATAGGGTAGACATTCACACTTTCTACTTCAGACACTTTCATCACTTTCGCTTCAAGTGAAGCTGCATCTTCTTTTGTTAATAAAACAACTGTGAATTCTTCATCAAAGTCCTCATTTTCTAACTGCTCGACGTTCGGTTTAGATTTGATAATCTCACCTGATTTTTCCAGTATTTCAAAAATCATAAATACTCTCGCTGCTTTGAGCAAACAATCTTGTCGCAGTCCGATTGTAACTTCAAATGCGTTAAATCCTTGTTCCTGAGACTGGCTAATTACAGTCATTTCATAGTCATCATAATGCAGCATTGATGCATTATTAGTTTTAGATGGTTCAATCGTAATTATAGAAGCAGCCGTTTCTTCCACAGAAGATGTTACCGCTTGACCAGCTTCTATTTGATTCAGTGCATTCACAAGTTGCTGCACATCTTTTTTTCCTGTACCGCCAGCTTCAATATCGAACACCATTTCTTCTAAGTAATCGACTGCTTTGAAGACGACATCTAGGATTTCAGTTGTTACACTGATTTTGGAATTTCGAATGGCATCAAGTACGTTTTCCATTTTGTGAGTTAAATCCGCGATATCTTCATATCCCATTGTTGCGGACATCCCTTTCAACGTATGCGCTGAACGGAAAACCTCATTTACAATTGCCAAATCATCAGGATTTTTTTCGAGTTCTAATAAATGTTCATTACATGCTTGGAGATGCTCTTTACTTTCATCTAAAAACATTTCTAAATACTGATTAGTATCCATAGTGACGCCCCCTCAAGATTGTAAAATTTCCATAATTGCTGAAGCAATATGGTGTACATCAACGACCTGATCGGCAAGACCAGCCTCTTTGATTGCTTTCGGCATGCCATAAACAACCGATGTCTTTTCAGATTCTGCAATTGTAATCGTTTTGCACGCTGCCTTCAGTTGCTGCATTCCTTTTTTTCCATCTTGCCCCATTCCTGTCATAATGACCGTTACAAACTGGGCTGATTGAATGGAAGCTGCCGACTCTAACAGAACATCAACTGATGGCCGATGTCCCATTCTGGGAGGATCTACGTCATCGAGACAGACACAATATTCATTCTCACGCTTTTCGAATTTCAAATGTTTGCCGCCCGGAGCAATATACGCCACGCCTTTTAAAATGGGTTCACCATCTTCAGCTTCTTTGACACGAATATTACTTAAACCATCCAACCTTTGTGCTAAAGACTTTGTAAACCCTGGAGGCATATGTTGCACAACTAAAATGGGGACTTGTATTGTAGATGGCAATTGTGTGAGCACTTCTTGTAGTGCCCGCGGCCCCCCTGTCGATGTACCTATTATAACAAAAGAGTGATGTACTTTGGAAATCTTTTTATCTAGCACGTTGCTTTGCTTGTCAATGGTTGAAAACAATGCGGCAGGAGCTGTTTGAGTGTTATAACGATTGCGCCGTGGGTACTTTTCTGTAATTGGCTGTTGCTTTTTTGTAAGTTTGGATACATTGACTTTTGTAGCAGCGACTACTTTTCCTACTAGTTCCTGTTCAACTTCATGAAGATTCAGCGAGATGGCGCCTCCTGGTTTTGCAACAAAATCGACAGCACCATACTCCATGGCTAACATCGTATTATCTGCTCCGATTTTTGTTGTGCTTGAAAGCATGACAATCGGTGTAGGATGAAGGTCCATGATTTGCTTTACTGCATCAAGTCCATTCATAATAGGCATCTCAATATCCATTGTAAGAACATCCGGCTTGTATTCTACTACTTTTGCAAGTGCGTCCTTTCCATTACGAGCGGTTGCGATTACTTCCAGTAAAGGGTGTTTGGAAAGCATATCCGAAATCAGTTTTCGCATAAAAGCAGAATCATCGACAACAAGCACTTTTTTCAAACCGACGAATTCCAATTCATTCACGCCCTCTCAAGAAAATACCTCTCAGCTTAGTAAGAAATCCAATTTCTTGTTTGATCTCCGTTCGATCCACTTGTACAAACACATCCGCAATTGCAGCCATCCGTTTTGATACCGGTGCATTCGGATAGAGAAGTGAAAATGGTTTTTGAGCTAAAACAGCTTTGTGAACGGTAGGATCCTCTGGCAGAAACCCTAATATGAGTGTTTCTTTATCAAGGAATTTACGCATCGCGTATTGCAATCTTGTCGCCGATTCATTACCATCGTCCTGCTTCGTAACCCGATTACTTACGATGTTAAACTTCTTATCAGGGTCCTTCAAACAGATAAACTTCATCATGGAATATGCATCTGTAATTGAGGTGGGTTCTGTGGTTGAAATAACAATGACTTCATCCACTGACATGATTAATTCAATTGAACGCTGTGTTGCTCCTGCCCCCATATCGAATAATATGAAATCATATTCTTTCTGTAAATGTTCAAACGCATCTAGCAATCTTTCAAACATGCTTTCTGACCATTCCAGTACTGTATCGAGTCCCGAACCGCCTGAGATGAACGTAAGACCTTCCTCATCGACGTTTATCACATCTTCTAAAGAATTGGATCCCATCAAATAATCTCGCAAACTATATTTCGGAGAAACGCCGAGTAGAATATGGATATTCCCCATTCCGATGTCCATATCGATGACGATGACTTTTTTCCCTTTTAAACGGAGAGAGTGAGCGAAGTTTGTCGAAAAATTCGACTTGCCCACTCCCCCTTTTCCACTTACGATAGCAATTGATTTCGCCAGTTCCCCTTGTGCTTTTAGCATCTTCATTCTGAGTGCTTCAGCTTGATCACGCATTATGAGCACCTGCCAATAGGAGATTTAACATCGATTCCAGATTCGCATCATTGATATCTTCGGGAACTTCCTGACCATCGGTGTAGTAGGCAGTGCCGATGCCATACTGTTTCATCAGATTGAACATTGGACCGATTGAACTTGTTTCATCCACTTTTGTAAATATGAATTTTTTAATTGGAAACGAGGTGAATCTTTCCACAATCGTCCTCATATCATCTTCCTTTGACGTAATCGATAATACGAGAAAAGACTCCATATCTAGGGAAAAGTCGATCAACCGATTTAAATCATCAACAAACTTCATTTCTTTATAATTTCTTCCCGCAGTGTCGATGAACACCAAATCAAAATCAGTCATTTTTTCTATCGCTTTTTTAAAGTCATTGCTGTTATAAGCGACTTCTACTGGCGACTGCAACAAATTCGCATATGTCCGCAACTGTTCAATCGCTGCAACTCGATATGTGTCTGTCGTTATAAAACCAATTTTCTTCTTATTTTCCAATACAGCGCGAGCGGCAATTTTAGCAATTGTCGTCGTCTTTCCAACGCCGGTTGGCCCTAGCACATTTATATATTTTTTATTGAAAGAAATTCCACCAAACGGCAAACCTGAGAACTCTTTTCTTAAAAAGTCCTTAGCCATTTCTGACTGTTCCTCAGATGAAAAATCTCTTTTCTCCTTTTTTATCTGACTTGAAATTTCAGTAGCGATTTGTAAAATCATCTCTTTTGACAATCCGTGAAATTCCAATTTAGAAAGCAACGGCTGAAGCTCGTCTGGGAAACCGCCGAGTGAAGCAAACTGCTTCATTTCCTGAAGCATTTCTTTCATTTCTTTCATTTCTTTCTTCAGTTCTGCATCAGTGTTTTTTTCTGAATAAGAGACAGCCTGCTTTGGCCTAATTGACGCTTCAGTTGGCTTTGTCGCAGGTTCATCAGCTCCCGCCACCACTTCTACCGATTTTTTTTGGAATAAACCTAGAAATCCTTTTGATTTAATGACAGAGGAGCTAAGGATGACAGCATCATCCCCGAAATCCGCCCGAACCTTTTTCATTGCCTCCACCATCGTGTCTGCTGTATATTTTTTCATTTTCATTAAATATCCACCACCCCGACACTTTGGACTTCAATTGAAGCTTCTAGCTCATTGTAAGATAAAACCGGTATTTGCGGAAAATATCTCTCCGTAATCTGTCTTAAATACATCCGTATTGCCGGGGAACAGAGGATCACCGGCGATTGATCCAATAAAGCGACTCTCTCCACTTCTCGGGCAATCGACTCCAATATTTCTTGTGAGTTCGAAGGATCTATAGAGAGATAATTGCCTTGCTCGGTTTGCTGGATGTTATCAGCAATCAATTTCTCGATCTTCCCTGATACGGTCAATACTTTAAGTGCGTCGACCCCGGTCGAGTATTGTGAAGTAATCTGCCTTGCAAGGGATTGTCTAACGTATTCAGTAAGTAAGTCCACGTCAGAAGTATATTTCGAATAGTCAGCCAGCGTTTCGAAAATGATCGGTAAATTACGGATCGATACATTTTCGTTCAGCAATTTAGCTAACACTTTCTGGATTTCACCAATCGATAGCGGTGTCGGTGTAAGCTCGTCCACTAATATTGGATACGTCTCCCTTACATGATCGACAAGCTGTTTTGTTTCCTGACGACCGATCAAATCCGCTGCATTCGCCCGGATTACTTCAGTAAGATGTGTAGAAACGACACTAGGCGGGTCAACGACTGTATACCCCATTATTTCTGCATCTTCTTTAACGTCTTCCGTTATCCATTTTGCCGGAAGTCCAAATGAAGGTTCAATCGTATCGATTCCAATTATCGAATCATCGCCACCGGGACTCATCGCGAGATAATGATCAAGAAGAAGTTCTCCCCTCGCCAACTCATTTCCCTTAATTTTAATTCTGTACTCATTTGGCTGGAGCTGAATATTATCCCTAATGCGAACGACTGGAATAACGAGTCCAAGTTCAAGAGCAAGCTGTCTCCGGATCATGACGACACGATCTAGCAAATCTCCGCCTTGTTGCGCATCAACGAGAGGAATAAGACCGTAGCCGAATTCGAATTCAATCGGATCCACATTTAATAAGTTGACAACATTCTCAGGACTTTTCATCCCTTCTGTTTCAACTTCCTCTTCCATTTCAAACAATTCCTCAGGGTCTTCTTCCGGCTTCCTGGACATGATGAATGCACCAATTGCCATTGCAGCTGCAACAGGTATTGTGAGTACATCATTGATTGGTGTAAAGAGGCCAAGCAGGAATACGGTAGCTGCCGCCACATAGAGGAGCTTAGGCTGTCCTAATAACTGCTTTGTAATATCCGAACCAAGATTACCTTCGGATGCCGCGCGCGTTACGACGATACCTGTGGCGGTTGAAATGAGCAATGCGGGAATTTGTGAAACGATGCCATCCCCAACAGTTAGTTGAGAAAATCTTGTCGCCGCTTCTGCAAACGGCAAGCCCATCTGGACGACACCAATAATCATTCCGACTAACAGGTTGATGATGACGATGATAATCCCAGCTATGGCATCCCCTTTAACGAATTTTGTTGCTCCGTCCATCGCCCCGTAAAAGTCTGCCTCATTGCTTACTTTTTCACGACGCATCCGAGCTTCAGTTTCTGAAATCATACCCGCATTCAAGTCAGCATCGATACTCATCTGTTTCCCTGGCATAGCGTCCAAAGTAAATCGTGCTGCTACTTCGGAGACACGTTCAGATCCTTTTGTAATGACGATAAATTGAATAATGATCAAAATAACGAACACAACGAGCCCGACGACAACATTTCCACCGGTAACGAATGTCCCGAATGTGTCAACGACTCCACCTGCATCTCCATTTGAAAGGATCGCCCGTGTAGTCGAAACATTCAAACCAAGACGAAAAAGTGTCAATAAAAGAAGCAAAGAAGGAAAAATGGAAAATTGCAATGCTTCCTGCATATTCATTGAAGTTAATAAGACCATTAACGCAAGTGTAATATTAATAATGATCAGAAAGCTAAGAAGCCATGTTGGCAATGGGATGACGAGCATCGCAACAATCATAATGACCGATGCTAAAACTCCAATATCTTTAAATTGCATGCCATCCCTACTTTCTCATAATGTACTAAATCTTTCGTTGTATGCGATAAACATATGCCAATATTTCAGCGACTGTTTTGAAAAACTCATCGGGAATCCGATCGCCGATTTCCACGTCTCCGTACAGCGCTCTTGCAAGCGGACGATTCTCCACCATGACGATATTATGCTCTTTTGCAATGAGCTTGATCTTCTGTGCAATGAAATCTGCACCTTTTGCAATAACGATCGGTGCATCCATCTTTTCATCATCGTATTTCAGCGCGATGGCAAAGTGTGTCGGGTTTGTAATGACAACATCGGCCTGGGGCACTTCCTGCATCATTCGCCTCATCGCCATCTCCCGTTGACGTTGTTTGATGCGTGATTTAATGATCGGATCCCCTTCTGTATTTTTATATTCATCCTTGATATCCTGTTTGGACATCCGCAGGTTTTTTTCGTAGTCATACTTCTGATAAAAATAATCCAATACAGAAATAAATAACAACACAAACGAAGCAACAATTCCCATCAATGCGACTAACTGGCCAACTGTGACTAGCGTATCGTGTGGGGTTTTAAATGCAAGTCCAAGGACTTTTTCTATGTTCATAACGAGCAATAAGGTCGTTACCGAACCGATAAATGATATTTTCAATAATGATTTCAATAATTCAACCAGTGCACGTATGGAAAAAATCCGTTTCAATCCCTTGATTGGATCAATTTTTTTCAAGTCGAACTTCAATGTTTCTGAAGTAAATAGCAATCCGAACTGTGCAAGGTTTCCTGTTATTGCGGCAATAACTGCCACCACCATAATTGGCAGAAGAATGAATGCCATTTGTATAACCATATCTTTGTAAATGATCATCGTCTGGTCAATATCTAGCGATTTAATCGGAATAAACTCTGTAAACGTATGAGAGAAAAAAACAAAAAAACGATCACGCATGAAACCTGCTGCAAAAAAAAGAAACAGGAATACAAAAAGAAGGACAATTGCAGTTGTTACATCCTGGCTCTTTAACACTTGCCCCTTCTTGCGGGAATCTTGTCGTTTCTTCGGAGTGGCCTTTTCTGTCTTTTCACCTGCAAAAAACTGCAAATCCAATCGAATCAACATATTACCCGCCTCCCAAGATGAGCATCAAATCCCTCATCGCGGTAATCATCACTTCAAATAATTTACGCATCATCGCAATCAATACAGTGAACATCGTTACGAGTACGAGAAAACTGACACCGATCTTTATCGGAAACCCAACAACGAAAATATTTAATTGCGGGACCGTTCTCGCCGTTATTCCAAGCGCCAAATCGACTAAAAAAAGAGTGGCGACGATAGGAATTGACATTTGAAAAGCAATCGCGAATGTCATTGTAAATGTTCTTGTGACAAATTCGATAAGCCTTTCTTCACCAAAATGAGGCCATAACAGATCAATCGGTATAAACGAATAGCTGTAAAATATTCCATCCAGCAACATATGATGGGCGTTTAACGTCAACAAAAGCAACATAGCGAGCACATTGAAAAATTGTCCGAGTAATGGTGATTGCGCTCCTGTTTGCGGATCGATTACATTCGCAATGGCAAAACCCATCTGAAAATCAATAAATCCACCTGCGATTTGTATCGCTGACATGATAATATAGGCGATTATCCCAATAAACAGGCCAGTCGTAGCCTCCTTGATAACAAGGAGCAAATATGTACCATCAATTTCAAGAGTGGGTGCATCAATCGTATAAACCATCATCCAAGATAATAATGCAGCAAAAATGATCCTTTGAGTGGCAGGAATTGCTCTGTAAGAGAACAACGGAACCGTAATGATAAATGCGGTCACCCTTGTCAAAATTAATAAATAAACAGCTAACGAAGGTATCAGATCTTCCATACATTCACCCTATATACCGGGTAAGGTTATCGAAGATATCTGCCGCAAACGCGGTGACTTTTGATAACATCCACGGTCCAAAAAAGACGATTGCGACGAGGACAGCAACAATTTTCGGTACAAACGCCAGCGTTTGTTCTTGGATCTGTGTTGTAGCCTGAAAAATACTAACTATCAAACCTGTCGCTAATGCTACGATCAAAAGCGGACCGGAGGCTAACAAGATGACCCATATCGCGCGTTCAGCTATCGCTATGACCAATTCGCCTGTCATTCAAAACCACTCCTATATTGTAAAATGCCAGTGCCAATAGGGTTATATCAGTTATAAGCCGCTAAAAGCTTTGCAATAACGATTTAATGATGAGGTACCATCCATCTACAAGGACGAACAGCAATATTTTAAATGGTAATGAAATCATGACGGGCGGCAACATCATCATCCCCATTGACATGAGGACACTTGCAACAATCATATCGATCACAAGAAACGGAATGAATATCATGAAACCCATCTGGAAAGCTGTCTTCATTTCACTTAATGCAAAGGCAGGAACTAACATTGTCAATGGGATTTCTTCCAATGTTTCAGGTCTATCTGCCTTGTTATAACGTAAAAATAGTTCAAGATCCTTTTGCCGTGTATGTTTACTCATGAATTCCTTGAATGGGATGCTTGCCTGATCGTACGCCTCTTCAAGTGATATTTCTTCAGCAAATAACGGTGTCAACGCCTCTTCATTCACCTGTTGAAATGTTGGGGCCATTATAAAGAACGTGAGAAATAGGGCAAGACCAACAATGACTTGGTTCGGCGGCATCTGTTGGGTTGCAAGGGCAGTTCTGACGAAAGAAAGAACAATAACGATCCTGGCGAACGAAGTCATCAGAATAAGTATTGCGGGCGCTAGCGAAAGAACGGTGAGAAGTAGCAGCATCTTGATGGATGTCGACACGTTGGACGGGTCACTATCCGAAAAAAACTGGACAAAATCATTCATCGTTTCTGCTCTCCTTTTCTTCCAATCTGTTCAAATGTTTTTTCCGTTCAGCTTTTAATTCATCGAGTCTGGAAGTGAAGATTTTCCCAAAATCCGAAGATTGATCATCACTATCATTTGAAGTAGTCCCTTTCTTAGTTGGTAACATCGTTAGTACTTTATTCACTATCCCGGGCGGTGATTGAAGTTCATCATCTTCGAAATAACTTTCCAGGTTTTGTATTTCTTCTGGATCCGTTATTTCTTTCAACAACCTCACTTCTTCACCTACGCCGATAAGGTAATAGGATTCCCCGATAACAACTAATTGAATTGATTTATGTTGTCCGAGAGAAAGGCCACCAATGTTTTTCATAAGCCGGTGCTGATCAAACATACGATTCTTTCTGTTAATGAACTTCAACAAAGCAAATAGAAGCCCAACAACAAATAAGAGCGCAAAAATAGTTTTTACATAATCCCACCATGACAAACCGACAGCTGCCCCGTCTTGCGAGCGGTCGGCAGCTGGTTTGTCTTCTTCGATCACATTTGTATCAGTTGAGTCACTGTCGTTACCTGGTTCAATCCAATCAATTACTGATTTATTCGAACCATCATTATCCGCATAAATTTCCATTGGAAATACACCAAATAGAAAGACCGCTAGTAAGACAGGCAAGGAATACTTTAGATTGACTGATAACTTCATAACTCAACCTAAAGCTTTTTGGATTGCTTCAACAACGCGGTCAGCTTGGAACGGCTTTACAATGAAATCCTTTGCTCCAGCCTGAATTGCGTCAATAACCATTGCTTGTTGTCCCATCGCAGAACACATAATGATTGTAGCTGAAGGATCCTTTTCTTTAATTGCTTTCAATGCTGCAATTCCATCCATTTCAGGCATTGTAATATCCATTGTTACAAGATCCGGTTTTAATTCAATATACTTTTCCACAGCTTGAGCGCCGTCAGCGGCTTCCCCGACAACCTCAAAGTTGTTCTTTGTCAAAATATCCTTGATCATCATTCGCATGAAAGCTGCGTCGTCCACTATTAAAATACGATTACCCATTCTCTTGACCTCCCAAGTTCTATCTTAAATTATTTAATCTTTCTGTCTGGCTTAAAATATCTGTAATCCGCACACCAAAGTTCTCATCGATGACAACCACTTCACCTTTGGCAATATGTCGATTATTGACTAGAATATCGACCGGTTCACCCGCCAACTTATCCAATTCTATGATGGAACCACTGGACATTTCAAGGATTTCTTTTACTGATCTTTTTGTCCGCCCCAGTTCAACTGTTACTTGCAGGGGAATATCCAATAACATATTAAGGTTATTGGACTCTGCTTGATTGAGAGATGGACTTTCAAAGCTTGCAAACTGAGCTTGTTGCACATGTACCGGTGGTTGTTGCTGCCTTGGAGGCGCTTGCTGTACCTGAGATTCATAATACGTTTGTCCGGTATTTTGTGAAGCTGTCTGATCACTACCAAAACCTAGCGGATCTTGCGTTGCATACTCCTGCAGCTCGGGAGCGGTCGGTGTTGGTTTGACTGGTGCAGGAGCTTCCATTGTTACAGCCGCTTCCTCTTCTGCACCCATTCCCATAAGCGATGCAACTAAGTTTTTACCAAAATCCAAAGGGAATAGCTGCATAATATTGGAGTCAATCAATTCTCCGACCTTTAGTTCAAAAGAAACTTTGATCATTGGTTCATCTGGAAGCTGTTCAACGCCCTCATCACTCTGAATATCCATTAAATTAATGGACGGAGGGGAAATATCGACTTTCTTGTTGAACACGGTAGACATGGAAGTCGCTGCGGAACCCATCATTTGATTCATCGCTTCCTGTACAGCACTTAGATGGATTTCATTCAATTCTTCATTTGGCGTTAAGCCATCGCCGCCAAGCATTAGATCGGCAATAATTGCCGCGTCACTTTGTTTGATAACGAGTAAGTTCGTTCCATTCAAACCTTCTGTATATTCGACTTGAATTGCAACATACGGATGTATGAATTCTGTCTCAAGCGTGCTTTGATCAACTACAGTGATTGATGGCGTTGTTATTTCTACTTTCTGGCCAAGTAATGAAGAGAGGGCTGTTGCAGAGCTGCCGAATGAAATATTACCGACTTCACCTAAAGCGTCCTTCTCCATTTCACTTAATTCATTCTCAAATTCCTTGTTATCAGAGGACGGCGTCTCAGCTGTTTCCGATTGAATCGGCTCTCCACGTAGCAACGCTTCGATTTCTTCCTGAGATAGAACATTATCACTCATCATCTTCATCCCCTCCGTTCAAAATATCAATAATTTGTACAGCCATTCTATTACGCAAATGACCTGGCTGGGCCGTGAATTTCGGTATATCTCCCACTTTGACTAGCAATGGGTCGTCGATTTTCCTATCTAGGGATATGACATCACCTACTTGAAGATATAGGAAATCCTCAATAGACATTGCACCATGTCCAAGTTCAGTAGTAATTGGCAAAGTCGCTTTTTTCAAACGTTTTTCCAAAATAACGCTTTGTTCAGGAGTCGGTTCTTTCTTATTTGTCTGCATCCAATACCGTACAGACAAATTAGGTACTATCGGTTCAAGAACAACATGGGGAATACAAATATTAATCATTCCGCTTGATTCACCAATGACGATATTGAATGAAATGACGACAACTGTTTCATTCGGAGAAATCATTTGCAAAAATTGCGGATTGACTTCCACTTCAGATAAAAACGGATCAATCTCAATAATTCCTGACCATGCTTCACGTAAATTATCGAAAGATCGTTCAAATAGATTCGTTAATATTTTTGTTTCAATTTCAGTCATATTGTCCACTTTTCCAGGTCCATCACCAACGCCGCCCATCAATCGATCAAGCATGGAGTAAGCAACATTCGGATTGACTTCCATGATGATATTTCCTTCAAGTGGAGGAACTTCAAAAATATTAAGCAATGTCATATTCGGAATGGATCGGAGAAATTCCTCAAAAGGGATTTGATCAACCGAAGCAACATTTATCTGGACGTATGTGCGCAATTGCGCGGAGAAGTAAGTCGTTAGTAATCTTGCAAAGTTTTCATGGATTCTTGTTAAACTTCGAATCTGGTCTTTTGAAAAACGGAGGGCTCGTTTAAAATCATATACCTTGACCTTCCGGGTTTCGTCTTCCTTCTTCATCTCTTCTGCTGACATTTCACCTGTCGATAATGCAGATAACAGAGCATCAATTTCATGTTGTGATAAAATATCTCCCGGCATAAGGCACCTCCCCGTATTGTATAGGTACTTTCATTATTGAATGATATAAGAAACGATATATACTTTTTCAATCTCACCCTCTTGCATCAGGGGATCCAACTGTGATTTAATCGAGTCTTCAAACGCCTTCTTACCAACTTTTCCTTCCAGATCTTTCACAGTCATTTCAGAAAGCTCCTGTATAACGAGATTATTCACTTGGAAATCACGTTTAGCTAGTTCTTCAGCTGCTTTTTTATTATCCGTTTGGATTTTCAAGGAAATACGGATAAATTTGTTACCTGATAGATTTGTCGTAATTTCAGGGACGTCAACGGATGCTTCAATAATTTCATCAATGTTCGGCTCCTTGGCACCAACGTCTCCTTTTAATTGTAAAGCTAATATAAGACCTATAATTCCAACAAGCGTAAGACAAACGACTATGATCAGAGTAATTGTCAGTGCTTTATTCTTCATCTTCTTCACCTCGGATATGCGGATTCGATAGTAGCTGAACCTTCTGATAGAAATCAATGATGCGTTTTTGGATGACTTCCGCTGGATCAAGGACGACATATTTAGAACCTGTCGTTAACGTGATCGTCGTATCAGGAAACGATTCGACTTTTTCTATGTACAGCGCGTTCAGTGTGAACGTTGCGCCGTTAAGACGTGTAACTTTGATCATATGTAAGGGGCCGGGCTAAAGAGCCGGCCCGACCCTCCTTTATCATTAAAACTTATTTATATTCTTATCGTTTCAAGTTGACGAGTTCTTGAAGAATTTCGTCGGATGTTGTGATGATACGTGTGTTTGCTTGGAAACCACGTTGTGCTACGATCATTTCGGTGAATTCCTCGGATAAGTCGACGTTGGACATTTCTAGGAAGCCAGATTCGATAGCACCAAAACCTTGATCAAGTGCAAAACCATTTTCAGGTTCACCAGAGTTCGCCGATGTACGGAATAAATTGCCACCAGTTTTTTCAAGACCGCCAGGATTAGAAAACTTAGTGATTTGAATTTTACCGGCAACTTGGAGGGTAGCTTTATTATCATCCATCACTTTAGCTAAAGCCGCTTTTGCATCTTCATAGGCTTTTTTCTGAGCATCTGAAGGGTTAGTAAGAGCGTTATAAGTATCCTCAGCTGTTTTAAATGTTTCCTCAGCTGTTTTAATTTTCTCAGCAGCTCCTTCCGGCAAATCTACATAATAAACAGTTCCATCCTGTCCTATTGACATAGAAGAAGCTGTAATAGGGATATTGAGTTTACCAACAGTTTCATTGAAAACCAGTGGTTCAGCAGGTGCAGCAACTACAGGTGGAGTCGCATTTGGATCAGCTTCTACTGCTGCTTTAGCTTGCTCTTTAACACCAATACCTTGAATATATCTACCGTCGCTATCAACCAAGTCTCCATTTCTATCCATATAAAAATTCCCAGCGCGAGTATACATAGCTTCATTGCCGTCCATTACTTGAAAGAAACCATCTCCAGAAATGGCGAGATCTAACGTATTACCTGTAAACTGTGTTGATCCACCAGTATGAATTGTGTCAATTGCAGCTAATTGTGCGCCCAATCCAACTTGTCTTGGGTTCACCCCACCACGTGTATCACTTGGTCCAGAAGCACCAGCCACAGTTTGTGAAATCAGATCTTTAAAAATCGTGCGCCCTTTTTTAAACCCATAAGTATTCACGTTCGCAATATTATTACCAATAACATCCAATTTCGTTTGGAAGTTTTTCAAACCTGAGATTCCTGAGTACATTGATCTTAACATTTGATTTTTCCCCTCTCGGATTGTGAGTGTAGCTGCCTCTGTCAGTCGGCAGTACGTTGGCATCCTCTTTCTGAGGTCCCGCCAAAATTAGCTGAGTATGATTGTGCCGTCGATGTTTGTGAATAGTTGATCTTTCGCTTCCTTGCGATCCATCGCTGTAATGACTGTAGAATTTTTTGCGCTGATGATCAGTGCTGCTTGATCCATCAGTACAAGCGATTCTTTGATTCCCTTCACTTTTGCTTCATTCACCTTGTCTGTGATGTGCGCCCATTCCGAATCTGAAATATGGATATTCCGTTCTTGCAGTCGATCGTTTGCGTGCTTGCTAATTTTCAACTCTTGTGGCTGGATGGCCTTGTTAAGTTGTTCGATAAACGACTGTTTGGGTCCACTCTGAGGCGTTTTCAATGATTGTCCTTGGCGTATGAGTGGCTGCGATGGAACGCGATGGATGTTTACTTTATCCATACGATCGCTCCTTTAACTTTGTTGACTGATGGATGTGAATGAATCTCCGTCTAGTCTTGTTCCGTCGTCTAAAATATATTGCAGTTTCCCTTCCTTATTGGATACGGAAACGACTGTCCCTGACCTCTCTTCTTCACCGTCCATGAAGCCTACCGTTTTACCGATGAGAAGACTTGCTTCTACAAGGCTGTTCGTGTTGCTTGAGCCGTTTAGGACCTCAGATATGTTACCCGGTGTCAATTCTTTGCCGTCTGCCATTGTAAAGACTACTGATCCATCAACAAATTTTGCAGATTGGATAATGCCTGTCCCTTCATTGACAATCGGTTTTCCAGCTTCGTCTTTCTTATCGGATATTTCATGCCATTTGACATTTTTGCCGACGAATTGATTGTATTGAATCAGTTGGGATTGGTTTTGAGCTTCTGCGAATTTCTCAAAAGCGCTTGCCAAGTTCATCGTTTGCTCCAGAGAAGAAAATTGAGCCATTTGGGCAATGAATTCATTGTCTTTCATCGGATTTGTTGGATCTTGGTTTTGTAGCTGCGCAATCAAGATTTTCATGAAAGCGTCCTTGCCCATCGTATCTGGACCGGTCTGACGTTGATCTCGCTGCTTATTGATTAGATACATCGATTCCGTAATCGCTTTTTGTCCTTCTATCATCTTGCTATACCTCCAATTCAATTAAGTATTCATCGAAGGAGATGTCATCCTCGGATAATCTTCCTTTTTCCTGCTTATTTTCCTGTTGCTCTCGTTTATATTGCTCATTGAAAGACTGCTCACGTTCATTCCTTGATGATTCCTGGATGGATTGTGTGATATCAATGCGTTCCACTTGAAGATTTTGCTGGTTGAAGGCATGTTTTAACTGATGCAACTGGCTCTCAAGCATTCCTTTTGCAAGTGATGTGGATGCCAATATCCTTGCTGTCATAACACCATTCGACTCATGCAACTCAATACGAACTTGCCCTAAATGCTCTGGATACAATTTTATGAGCATTCGATTTGAACCACCTACTTGGCCGAAATTGGATCGTTTGAATAATGCTTGCAACTCATTCATTAGCGTTTCGCTTCGGTTAGCCGGGGTTGTTTCCGCCTGACTTATTGTAAAATCTGATTTCACGGCCGTTATACTTGGATTTGCAGCGTTTGATATAAGATTAGTCGCTGTTTCAGCTTGTTTTTGCCCAGTGCTATTATCATTTGTTGATGATTGAGCATCCAAGACGATTCTGAAATTCGTTTTTTGTGGAATGAATTGCGGAATATCCTGTTTAGCAGAAACAAGAACCTTCTGATCAAATTGTTCGGCAGCACCAGTCAACATGCTTTGAAAACTGGTTGCTTTTTGTTCCATGGATACAACCATATCAGATTTTGAAGCAGCCATTTTTACTGCTTTTAAGAATGTCAGTAAATGTACTTCTTCAGTTTTAGGCGCAGCAAGGGATTCGTTCAGCTTTTCAAAGAATTTCATGCCGACATCATCGATCATCGTCAATAATGTCCATACATCAGTTGCCATACTTATATCCGCTATTTCCTCTTCAACCTTGCCAGCTTGTCCTAGCAATTTTTTAATCGTTTCTAGCAGTTTCTCAGGATTTATTGATAATGACATCGACAGATCCTCCAAACTTCCCATAGGCCCTGTCACACTCAAATCCTTTGACAATTCAATTTCTTCATTACCTGGAATAGCTTGAATTGCTTGCTCCAGCTCTTCAGGTGTTCGTGCATTGTATAACAGCTGTATCAATTCATTTGGAATTTCAATACTGGTATCGGTGTTCGGTAATTCAACAACAGGCGCTGATGCAGTGATCCCCGCAAATACTGTTCCGAATGACTGAGATGTTGCCTGACTTTGTTGTGCATTTCCTAGCGGGGTTTGAGTACCCATTCCTATTATCGACTGCAATGCTCCAATATTCACTTCTTCACCTCCCTTCATAGTCTATTATACTCCCTACTTCGAGTTATTTCGTCAAAAGACTTGTATATTTTGCGGCATCTTCCGCAGACATTTTTTCAAGAATGGGAGCTAGCACTTCGGGCTTTAAACTCGCCAATATTTGGATAGCCTCAGCATCACTCATTTTTGTAATGACAGGCGCTGCGGATTTCGCGGACATCTTTTCAAAGGTTGAAATGATTTCTTTCATATCCCTTTTATAATCTTCTTTTTCCAATTTCAATGCTTCTATTTCTGCTAATAGGCTATTTTGTTCATCCAAAAGTGTCTTCTTTTCTTCCTCAGACTTCGTCAAATCATCTTGAAGCTTGTATAATTGGGCCTCTTTCTCCTGAATCTCGGCTTGCAATTCGACTACGCGTTCCTCGATGACCAAATCGTCCGTGACTTCCCCCTTTTCCTGCTCATCCGTAATAAAAGGAAGTGAGTTTGTCCATTCTTTCGCTTTATCAAAAACATTTACATCAGCCACATACGCTATTATTAACAACACCATCGTCGTGAACAGCAGCGGAATAAGTGTCCATAGCAAGATATCCCGAAAAAAGCGAAAGCCCTTTTTTTCTTCCGTATTCCTATCTACTTTTGGGTTTTTCGCCACTTTACCACCCTGTTTCTTTTCTATGGAACTTTGAAGTTGTCAGCTCATCCATAAGACTTGCTTCCGCTTGTTCCATTTCTATACGATAATGTTCTTGATCTTTTTCCTTCATTTTTTCAAACTTCTTCACTTCTATCGTCTTCTCTAGCAATTTTTCTTCAAACCAATTCATTTTCGAGCGTGCTTTAATGACGGCTTGCTGCAAGGAATCAATCCGTTTTTCCAAGCTTTCCATAAAGCGACCATACTGATGTATGTCGTTAACGTAAAAGCCCTTTTTCATTTTTTCCTGCTGTTCGGCCGTCACTTCTTCTTTCTTTTTCAATAAATCATATAGCTCTGTTGCCACCGTTTCGAAAGAATCGACCGCTTTTTTGTATTCAATTTCAGTTTCTGTCTTTTCTTGTTCTCGGTATGTGAGAACTTTTTCAAATCTATATTGATACGGTTTCATCGCACGTCACCTCCCGGAGCAAGCGAAATCAACTCTTCAATAGTATCGTCCATACTTACATTTCCTTTATAACTTTGTTTTAAAAAATTTGTAATATGAGGTTCGAATTCGATTGCTTCGTCGATTTCCCTGGACGTACCCCGCTTATAAGCACCGATATTGATGAGATCTTCTGATTTGTTGTACGTATAATACATTTCTCGAAGTTTCTCAGCCGCTTTAACATGTTCCGGACTCGCAATATGGTTCATGAGACGGCTGACGCTTTTTAATACATTGATGGCGGGGTATTGCCCTTTGTTCGCAAGTGTTCTATCAAGGACGATATGTCCGTCCAAGATTCCCCTGACGGCATCTGCAATCGGTTCATTCATATCATCGCCGTCGACCAACACCGTATAAAACGCTGTGATGGCACCAACTTCATTTGTTCCGGTCCGCTCTAGCAATCTAGGTAGTATCGAGAAAACAGATGGAGTATAGCCGCGGGTTGCCGGCGGTTCTCCTACTGCCAGACCTATTTCTCTTTGAGCCATCGCAACACGTGTAACGGAATCCATCATTAACATGACGTTCATACCTTTATCTCGGAAATATTCAGCGATGGCTGTCGCTGTGAAAGCTCCTTTGATCCGCATGAGGGCAGGCTGATCTGAAGTTGCCGCAACTACGATTGTCCGACTTAACCCTTCAGGTCCAAGATCCCGTTTAATAAACTCAAGGACTTCACGGCCACGTTCACCAATAAGTCCAATTACATTTAGATCAGCTGTCGTATTTCTTGCGATCATTCCTAGTAAAGTACTTTTTCCAACACCCGATCCAGCAAAGATCCCTACTCTTTGCCCACTTCCGACGGTAAGCATTCCATCGATTGCTTTAACACCAACTGCCAGCTTTTCGTCGATAGGCTTTCGCGTCAAAACATTCGGGGGATTTTGCTCGGTTCTTACAGTAGATAGACCTTTTGGCAAAGGGCTGTCATCAATCGGATGGCCCAATGAATCAAGCACCTTCCCGATCAGATTCATGCCAACTTTCACTTCCAACGGCTTTCCAGTACATTCAACTAGGCACCCACTGGATATGTCGGTAATGTTCGTATAAGGCATAAGAATGACGATTTCTTCTCTGAAACCCACTACTTCCGCCAAAATGGTTGAGCCGGATTGACCTCCATTGTTCAAATGGATATGACAAACGTCCCCTACCGAGCTTTCGGGTCCTTGTGATTCAATCATTAGGCCGACAACCCGAACGACCCGACCAAATTTCCTGAATGTATTCATTTTCGGTATGACTTCCAGCAGTTCTTCCGCCCTCTTCATCGTCAGTCACCACTTTCCATCAATTCAACCAACTTCTCTTTCAACTCATTTAATTGTTCATCGACACTTACGACAATCCGCCCATGATTTGTTTCGATGATGCAGTCATTGACGTCAAAGTCATCATTTGCAAAAATAAGGAAAGGAACATCTGGTGGAAAAATTGCTGCAAGCTCTGCACGATTAGCTGAAATAATTTCATAATGATCAAGGGATACATATAATTTTATTTCTTTCATTTCGCGTGCTTCTTTCAAGCCTCTTTTGACGATTGACAAGTATACATCTTCACTTTCGTTCAGCGACTTGCCAATAATCCGTTCAGCAGCGCCCAGCGCAATGTCCAAAATGACCCTCTCTTGGTTTTCCAAATGTTTCAAGGCATTCTCATGGGATTGTAAAGTCATGTCGTTCGCTGTTTTTACAGCGCTTTGCATTTCAGAGAGTGCTTTATTTCTTCCCTCTTCAAAACCTACTTGAAAGCCTTCATCGTATGCCTGTTGTTGCAAAACTGTTTTTTCTTCTGCCCAAGCTGTTTGCATTGCTTCTATATCTTCAAGCGTCGTTTGTCTCATCTGCTCCAAGTTGGCCTTTTCGATTTCAATTAATTTCCTGGCATCCATAAGCATTCTATCGCGCTCTTGGAAAAGAATTTCTTTCGTAAGAACTTCCTCTTTTCCATCATTCGTTGGCATATTCATGTTACGAATGGTGATTTCCTTCACTTTTCCTTCTTCGGAAATCGTACGAGACGAACGAAAAATGTTAGACAATGACGTCATCCCCTCCGCCGCGGGCTATGATGATTTCACCGGAGTCTTCTAATCTCCGTATAATGGAAACTATTCTTGCCTGCGCTTCTTCCACATCTCTCAATCGAACTGGTCCCATCACTTCCATCTCTTCTTGGAATGATTCCGCCATACGTTGCGACATGTTTTTGAATAGGATTTCTCTAACCTCTTCACTCGACACTTTCATCGACAATACGAGGTCTTCATTCTCACATTCACGGACAATCCGTTGAATGGATCGGTTATCCAATGTGACGATATCTTCGAATACGAACATCCTTTTCCGTATCTCTTCGGCAAGTTCCGGATCTTGGATTTCTAGTGCATCCAAGATCGTTTTTTCAGTAGCTCTGTCTACACCGTTCAATACTTGGACAACCGCGTCAACTCCACCAGTCTCTGTGAAATCCTGCGTAACCGTGGAAGACAGTTTTCTTTCCAACACGGCTTCAATTTCACTAATGACTTCAGGTGAAGTTGAATCCATTGTCGCTATTCTTCTTGCGATATCCGCCTGCATTTCTTGCGGAAGCGAGGAGAGAATCATCCCCGCCTGTTCGGCCTCCAAGTAGGACAGTATAAGCGCAATTGTCTGGGGATGTTCATTTTGAATAAAATTCAATATTTGTCCCGGGTCTGCCCTTCTAGCAAAATCAAATGGGCGGACTTGTAAAGACGAAGTGAGCCGATTAATGATAGCTTGTGCATGTTCTTTTCCCAACGCTTTTTCAAGGACTGTCTTGGCATAGCCGATTCCGCCTTGCGAAATATAGTCTTGAGCTAGCGCGATATTATGAAACTCTTCTATGATTTCTTCTTTGACGACAGATTCGACCTTTTTCACGCCGGAAATCTCAAGCGTTAAGCGTTCGATCTCCTCTTCAGTCAAATGCTTGTAGACAGCCGCCGAAACTTCCGGACCGAGTGAAATGAGCAGGAGAGCCGCTTTTTGTTTACCGGTCATTTCTTTATCTTTCTTAACCACTGGTTCATCCTCCTATCAATCCTCGGCGATCCAAGTTCTTAATAACTTAGCGAATTCTTCAGGCTTTTCCTTCGCCATTTTCTCAAGCTGTTTTTTTCGAAGAGTTGCTTCTGTTTCCTGTTCTGTATTTATGTCATCCACTTTCAATGCTTCCCGTTGTTCCTCGATAACGATTGATTCTTCCATTTCCTGCTCACGTTTACGTTTGCGGAAATACGCGATCACTAATATCACTATCACTACAAGCAAAATGGCACCAATCACGTATCCCCACCATGGAATTGCAATCTGTTGTGTCGCTGGGACACTGGCCATTTTCCCATTAAACACCTGTGATGAAATCGCTATTTTTTCGTCCCAATATTGTTCCGGTATATCTGCTGGCAAATAGCTTTTATCGATCGAAGTACTGATGATCGTTTGCAATATACTTCTAATGTCTCCCGTCACAGCATCTGCAGATGTCAGATCGTTCACATCAGGTGGTTCTACCATCACTTGGATACCGATATCTCGGATTTTGTAGGGGCTCTCGACGATATCTTTCCGAATTCTATTCACTTCGTTATTGATCGTCTCTTCTAATCGCTCATAGTCGCCGTCAGATGTGTTACCTTCCACATAATTCGTGCGATTATCCGTCGGGTCCTCCGCTTCAGGCACACCACCTGCGGCAGCTCCATTGCCAGAAAATGATTCTGTAATCCTTTGGACGCTGATCGCTAAGCTATCCAGATCTTCGTCTACACGATCTACAAGGTTTTCCTGTCTATTTTCCTGTTTGAAGTCAATATCGGTCGTTACGGAGACAATTACTTTGTCTTGCCCAACCATAGTACCGAGCATCATCTGTACTTTTCGTTGCAAATCCCGTTCAATCGTTTTCTTCAATTCCATTTGGTCTACAACATTAGCGCCAGATGCAGTGCCGGCAGATTTCAGGTCAAAGTACTCAGAATACTGATTCATGATGACGATATCGTCAGTGGATAAATTCGGTAAGCTTTTGGAAACTAAATTATATAAAGCAGTGATTTGTGGTTCAGTAAATTGATGACCTGGTTCTGTATTCAACATAATTGCAGCGCTCGCGCTTTGAACTGCTTCATTCAGGAATACACTTTGTGTCGGCAAAGTGATCATTACATTTGCATCTTTGACTCCTTGGATCCCTTTGATTAAATTCGCTAATTCCGTTTGCATAGCGGAAAGTTTAATCATATTAAATTCATTGTCCGTCGTCCCAAAACCAGCGTTTTGCGAGAAAAACGAATAATCGATTGTTCCTGAATTAGGGAAACCCGCAGCGGCCAAGCTGACGAGCAGATCATCCACACGTTCTTTTGGAACGAGAATAGAAGTGCCTCCTGGTGCTATCTGGCTTTGAACGCCTTGTGCGTCAAGTTCTTCCTTTATCCGACCGATTTCCGCACGGGAAACATCCTTGTAAAGCGGGACAAACTCGGTTCTGGACAAGAAAAACGTCAGGAATGCAGCGAGACCAATGATTGCTATCGCAGAGCCGATATATGTCGTTTTTTGTCGTTTTGTGCGACTTGACCAGAACTGTTTTAAGTCAGCTCCAATTTTCGTCAATCTTTCTTTCATTCTAATCCTCCGGTCTGCTTACGTAGTCAAGTACTCAATGATGAACGTTGAGTTCATATATTTGCTGTCGGATTAAACAGGCATCCGGATAATTTCCTGATACGCTTCTACGACTTTATTGCGCACTTCCATCGTAGCATTCAATGCAATCGATGCTTTTTGTGCAGTTATCATCACATTATGCAAATCAACATTTTCCCCTAAAATAAGTTTTTGGGTCATTTTGTCGGATTCTATCTGTTTCACATTTACTTCTTGAATGGCATCTTTTAAATAAGCCCCAAATTCTTTCTGCGCTTCAAAAGGTGTCGGCTGGATACCCCGGTCCATTTTCATGAGGCCGGCAGCGTTGCTTGCACCTAGAATCGATTGTATCGGCATCACTTACAACTCCTTATTCTGATCATCATTTGCCTATCTCAAGTGCTTTCATCAACATCGCCTTATTGGCATTCAATACGGTAATATTCGCTTCATAAGACCTTGTGGCAGACATTAGGTCAATCATTTCCCTTAATGGGTCTACATTTGGCATTTGTACGTATCCCTCGTCATTGGCATCAGGATGTGAAGGGTCATATACAAGTTTAAAAGGAGTTTCGGAGTCTTCCAGAATGCTAGAAACCTTTACGCCATTACCCGTACCGCCTTTCCCTTGACTTCCCATAGCGGCATGAAGCATAGAGGAAAATTGCCCTTCGCGAGGCTGGAAGCTAACCGTTTTTCTTCGATACGGCTGCCACTCACCATCTACCATTTTTCCACGCGTCGTTTCGACATTCGCCATATTCGAGGAGATGACGTCCATTCTAAGACGCTGTGCAGTCAAAGCAGAGGCAGAAGTGTTCAAACTATGGAATATTGACATGCTTAACGGCCTCCCTTAATGACGTTTTGAAGTGTATTGAACTTTCCATTCAACCGATCCACAAGTGCATTGTAATAGATCTGGTTTGCAGCAAGATCCGCTTGCTCCTTATCCATATCTACCCCGTTCCCGTCATTTCTATACCGGAAATTAGAGGAATTAGAGACACCAGGTTGGGAAACCTTAGAGGTGAAGTCCATATGACGTTCATTCGTGCGATAGGCATTTATCGGGTTTGTCTTTGCCTCTATTAGTAGGTCATTGAAACTAACTTTTTTCGCTTTATAGTTTGGCGTGTCGACATTTGCTATATTTTGCGAAATAGCTTTACCTTTAACAGACGAGAAGTCCAATCCGCGTTCCAGTAGTGAAATCGTCGATCCATAGATGTTCATTGTCTATTTCACCTCTTATTTTATAAAACAATTTTAAGGTTGTTTTTTTCTATCAAACTTTCAACTAAAAACACAACTCCTATTGTATCGGATTTTGCCGAACTTTGTCTATAACAATACATTAATTATCGTAGTCCAAAACAACCTATTTAAAACAATAATACGTGGAACATCATAGACTATAGGACTATTCTATCAAGCTAGCAATTTAGCATTAGTCAATAGTTTTTTTATTCCATTTGCTTCCGAAAAAAATAACACTCTCTCCGATACCGGTGAAAGTGTTATTTTTCTTAGCTATTTAGTTTTTTTGGTTTTCAAGTTCTTCCAAGAATTTACTGTTAAGCACTTTAATATATGTTCCTTTCATACCTAGGGAACGGGATTCAATTACGCCAGCACTTTCAAGTTTGCGCAATGCATTGACGATAACCGAGCGTGTAATTCCGACTCTGTCCGCAATTTTGGATGCAACAAGCAGACCTTCATTACCATCAAGCTCATTGAAAATGTGTTCAATCGCTTCGTGTTCACTGTAGGACAATGAATTGATTGCCATTTGAACGACAGCCTTGCTGCGAGCTTCCACTTCGATTTCTTCTGCTTTTTCACGAAGGATTTCCATTCCTACTACAGTAGCCCCATACTCAGCAAGGATCAAGTCGTCCTCAGTAAATTCTTCTTGCAAACGAGCTAAAAGAAGCGTTCCAAGACGTTCTCCTCCACCGATGATTGGAACAACTGTCGTCAATCCATTTTTAAACAGTTCGCGTTCTTCTTCAGGGAATACAGAGTAAACACTGTAAACATCAATATTTGACGATGTTTCATTCACTTCAAATAGTTTTTTTGTATATTCTTCCGGGAATTTACGATCTACGAACATTTGCTTCATACGCTCATTCTCAATTTGGTGATGAATTTCAAGACCAAGCAATTTACCTTTTCTGCTCACGATGAAAGCATTACATTCAATAACAGAGCTTAGTTTTTCTGCCATTTCTTTAAAATTGACCGGTTTTCCAGCCGTTTCCTGTAACATTGCATTGATTTCTCTTGTTTTCGCTAATAAAGCCATTTTAATTTCCTCCTAAGATTTCTGTGTGGTTTATGAATATTCTAAAGCTTTTTAATCATTAAATAAACTAAAACGTTTCAGCTACAGTATAAAATGTGACAAATCTTTGTTTTTTACGATGTTTTTCAACTTTTCATCGACATACGCAAGTGTAATTTTAATTGTTGAAGGCCCGATTTCAGCGGCTTCATACGACAATTCCTCTAACAATTTTTCCAATATGGTATGCAATCGCCGAGCTCCAATATTTTCAGTATTGTCATTAACATCGAAGGCAATTTCTGCAACCCTTTCGATCGCCTCATCTGAAAACTCGATTAACACGTTTTCCGTCGCCAATAACTTCTCATATTGTGTTATTAATGAAAAATCGGGTTCTTTTAAAATCCGGACAAAATCATCTTTTGTCAGTTTCTCAAGCTCAACCCGGATTGGAAAACGCCCTTGCAGCTCCGGAATGATATCCGACGGTTTAGACATATGGAAAGCACCAGCAGCGATAAAGAGTATAAAATCAGTTTTCACAGCACCATATTTCGTAGTTACCGTTGAACCCTCAACAATTGGCAAGATATCTCTTTGGACTCCTTCCCTTGAAACGTCCGCAGATGAGCCGCCGTTATTCCCACGACTCGCTATCTTATCCATCTCATCAATGAAAATTATTCCGGATTGCTCTGTGAGCTCAACTGCTTTTCTTGCGATTTCATCATGATCAATGAGCTTGTCAGCCTCTTCCGATTGAAGGACTTTCCTCGCATCCTTCACTTTCATTTTCCGCTTCACCGTTTTCTTCGGCATTAAAGATGAGAATGCATCCTGCATACTTGCACCCATTTGTTCCATCCCCGAACCTTGTAATGCGTCAAACATGGAAGGTTGCTGCGAGGTGACTTCAACTGTAATCATATTCTCTTCCAATTCTCCCGCTTCAAGGCGTCGAGCGATTTCAGAACGCTTCCGACTGATTTCATCAACT
The DNA here is from genome assembly GCF_007991495.1 of Sporosarcina luteola. Classification (GTDB taxonomy): domain Bacteria; phylum Bacillota; class Bacilli; order Bacillales_A; family Planococcaceae; genus Sporosarcina; species Sporosarcina luteola. Next base: position 114,148 of record NZ_BJYL01000004.1, read on the forward strand.
TCAGCAGAATCTTTGTCATCCTCTTCCGCTTTTTGACCGAACAGCATTTCAAACGGGTTTTGCATATTGCCTTTACGTTTCCGCACAGGGACCAGCAACTCAACGAGGCGCTCCTCCGCCAGCTTCTCCGCTTGTTCCTTGACAGACTCCCGCATTTCTTCACGAACGATACGTACGCCTGATTCAGCAAGGTCTCTCACCATTGATTCAACATCTCGACCGACGTATCCAACTTCGGTGAATTTTGTAGCCTCCACCTTGATAAAAGGAGCATTAACAAGTTTTGCAATCCTTCTCGCAATTTCCGTTTTACCAACGCCTGTTGGACCGATCATCAAAATGTTCTTAGGGATAATTTCATTTTTCTCTTCATCCGCTAACAGACTTCTTCTGTACCTATTCCGCATGGCAACCGCCACTGCCTTCTTGGCAGCGTCCTGTCCTACGATATAACGGTCCAAGTAGGCTGTCAGCTCACGAGGAGTCAGCTCTTGTTTTTTGTTCATTCGAGTACCTCCACAATAATACGATCATTTGTGTAGACACATATCTCGGCAGCAGTTTCAAGCGCCGCTCTGGCTATCTGCTCAGCAGTAAGTGTTGAGCCGCTATACTTTTTCAACGCACGCCCCGCGGCCAAAGCATAGTTTCCACCTGAACCGATCGCAAGAATGCCATCATCGGGTTCAATCACTTCACCGGTCCCTGAAACGAGTAACAGCCGTTCTTTGTCTGCTACTAGCAGCATCGCCTCAAGCTTTCTCAGGATACGGTCTCCCCGCCATTCCTTCGCCAGCTCTACAGCAGCTCGTTCTAGATTTCCATTGAATTCTCCCAACTTGCCCTCGAACAGCTCGAAAAGAGTGAACGCATCGGCAACCGATCCTGCAAAACCCGCAAGTATCTTGTCACCAAATAACCTTCTCACCTTTTTCGCCGTATGCTTCATGACAACAGATTCCCCCATCGTCACTTGCCCGTCACCCGACATTGCACAAACACCATTATGCCGGACGGCAAATATCGTGGTAGCATGAAATTCCATCAGCTTCATCCTCCTACGCTCGCGGATGTGTATTCATATACGTTTTCCGCAAGTGTTCTTTTGTAATGTGCGTATACACTTGTGTCGAAGATAATTGACTATGGCCAAGCAATTCCTGAACAGTACGCATGTCTGCACCATTTGACAGCATATGTGTCGCAAAGGAATGGCGAATCATATGCGGGTAAATTTTACCGTCGATTGCCGCTTCCTCCATCATCATGTTCAGTACATGACGGACACCCCGATCCGTGATTGGGTCACCGCGCAAATTAACAAACAGAGACTGATGATTTTTCTTCTTCATCAATAAAGGACGACTGTTTTTCATATAGGATTCAAGGGCGGATTGGGCAAAGCTGCCGAAAGGAACATAACGCTCTTTTCTTCCCTTCCCCATCACTTTGACAATACCGAGTGAATTATCAATGTCGCTTAACTCGATGGAGGTCAACTCACTTACCCGTATCCCGGTCGCGTAAAACAATTCAAGCAGAGCTTTATTCCGCAACGACTTCGGGTCATCACCTTGACATGAATTGAACAGCGCTTCCAATTCTTCTTCATAAAAAAAAGCCGGAAGCCGCTCTTCCTTCTTTGGATGATGCAATAAACGGAATGCACTATCATTTATCCCGAATCGAGCATTGCTAAACTTATAAAAAGAACGAATGGATGAAATTTTCCGTGAAATAGTCTTCCTGGATAATCCTTTATCGTACATTCTTGTCACATACAATCTTGCTTCAGGATATTCGATATCATTCAGTTCCGTTATTTCTTCCTGTTTCAAAAAGGAGAAAAACTCTTGAATGTCATTACTGTATTCTGAAACCGTCCGTGATGAATAGTTCTTTTCAAGGCGTATATAGGATATGTATTCGTCAAGAACGACAGCCGGTTCAATTTGTTGTTGCAAGTGCTTCACCCCCATAAATGAATCACTTCGTCAATTATAACAAAATTGGAACATGTTTGAATAGTGGATTTTTATTCTTTTTTTAAAGGTAATACTTCCCATTAATCGAATAGGAGGACTAATCCGGAAATTCGAAAGTCATCCACGATTCACTATACATGAATTGATATCGATACGGCAACAGAATCGTCTCGGGAAGTCTGACATCTGATAAATTTTATCTGTTTTTGACACAATTTGTTCAATTTCTCTTTTTATAACACGGAAAAAGCTGCGCCATTATGGATCATCTCCAACCTGGGCAGCCTCTGTTTTTAAAATGTACAATCGGCTAACAGTGTGCATCCTTATTTCAAACAAGGATCAAAGAAAAATTATTCTTGCACGTCTTCTTTATAATCACATTCTGTACATTGAATTTGCACACCTTTTTTCAATCTTTTTTCGACTAGCGTATTTTGACATTTCGGACACGGTCTTGCAATCGGTTTATCCCAAGAGACATATTCACATTCCGGATATCTGTCGCAACCGAAGAATATCCTTTTTGTTTTGCTCTTTCTCTCGACAACTTGCCCTTCCTTACAAGTCGGGCAAGTGACTCCAATCGGTTTGATGATCGCTTTTGTGTTTCTGCAATCAGGGAAATTCGAGCATGCCATAAATTTACCATAGCGTCCCATCTTGAATACCATCGGAGATCCGCATTTTTCACAGTCTTCTCCGGCCGGCTCATCTTTAATTTCAATTTTCTCCATTTCCTCATCGGCCACTTTTAGATGCTTTTCGAACTCTTTATAGAATTCATCAATTACTTGGACCCATTGGATTTCCCCTTCTTCAACATTATCGAGGCTTTTTTCCATCTCAGCAGTAAACTCGATATTGATGATATCTGGGAAGTATTGAATCATAGCTTGATGGACGATTTCGCCAAGCTCTGTCGGCACGAAACGTTTGGCATCCAACGTGACGTAGCCCCGCTTTTGAATCGTATCAAGTGTAGGCGCATAGGTCGACGGCCTTCCAATTCCAAGCTCTTCCAGCGTCTTTACAAGCCTAGCTTCCGAGTACCTCGGTGGCGGCTGAGTGAAATGCTGTTTCGGATCGATATCGCTGCCTTTTACACTTTCGCCTTTTTCCAACGGCGGCAAAATACGGTCCTTTTCTTCTTCCTTATCGTCTTCACCTTCGATATAGACTTTCATGAATCCAGGAAATTTCACTTCAGATCCAGTCGCCCTGAATTTCACATCGCCATTCATCAAATCAGCAGTCACCGTATCAAGTACAGCAGGTGCCATTTGACTTGCGACGAAACGTTCCCAAATTAACCTATACAGTCGATGTTGATCGCGCGATAAAAATGTTTTCATCGCCTCTGGCGGTCTCATAACGGACGTAGGTCTCACTGCTTCATGAGCATCTTGGGCATTGGTCGATTCCTTCGCCTTCAACTTAGTTGTCGCGATGAACTCCTTGCCATACATCGTTTCAATGAAATTAGCAGCTTCACCTTTTGCAGTTTCTGAAATCCGCGTTGAATCGGTTCTCATATACGAAATAAGACCAACAATACCTTCTTTTCCTATATTGATACCCTCGTACAGCTGCTGTGCAAGCATCATAGTCTTACGAGCTCTGAAATTAAGTTTCCGTGCTGCTTCCTGTTGTAAAGAAGAAGTAGTGAACGGCGGAGCAGGGTTCCTTTTTCTTTCTTTCTTCACCAGGTTTACTACTTCAAAGTCATCGCCCGACATTTTGGACAATACTTCATCGACCTGTTTTTTGTTTTCAAGTTTCATTTTTTTCGACGCGTCCCCGTAAAAAGAGGCATCGAACGTCTTTCCATTTTTACTGAAATTCCCTGTGATACTCCAGTACTCTTCAGGAATGAATGCCTTTATTTCATTTTCACGATCAATAATCAGACGCATTGCTACGGACTGTACGCGCCCGGCGGACAGGCCCTTTTTAACTTTCTTCCAAAGGATAGGACTAATATTGTAGCCTACGAGTCTATCCAGTATCCTTCTCGCTTGCTGAGCATCCACTCTATTCATATCGATCGGTCGCGGGCTTTTGAAAGATTCCTTTATGGCATCTTTCGTAATTTCATTGAATACAACGCGGCAATCCGACTCCGTATCTACTCCTAATTGATGTGCCAAATGCCAGGCAATTGCTTCTCCTTCTCTGTCGGGGTCAGCCGCCAGAAAGATTTTTTTCGCTTTTTTAGCATCTTTCTTCAATTCCTGAAGGATCGGTCCTTTTCCACGGATTGTGATGTATTTCGGTTCATAATTGTTTTCAGTATCGACACCCATTTGACTGCGGGGTAAATCCCTTAAATGCCCAATGGACGCACGCACTTTATACTTTTTTCCTAAATAACGTTCTATTGTTTTCGCCTTAGCCGGCGACTCAACAATCACTAAGTAATCTGCCATATGCTATGTTCCTCCTCATAGAGGTTTCCTATTTATCCACCTGATGGACATTGTTGTTTTATTCATGCCCATTCTGCTCGACGGTGAATACGGACATAAAAGAATATCTGTTGCAAAATGTATAACAGATTTGAATTAAAATCAACCTTTTCAATACAGGGTTTGTTTTTTACATGTTTTTTACGAACGTGTTTCAAACGCCTGAAAGCCGTTCCATATAGGTTTTGCCCCTTGGTCAATCAATTTATTCGGCCCCAGTGATAATGGCGATGTAATCGGGCCAGGAACGGCATATATGGACTTTCCGTGTTCAAGTGCGTGATCCACTGTACTCATCGTACCACTCTTTTCTTCTGATTCCGTAATAATGACGGATTCAGACAAACCGCTAATAATTCGATTCCTCATTGGGAATGTCCATTTTGCCGGCCTCATATAGGGTGGATATTCAGTTAGCAATAAATGTTCTTTCGCAATTTCCTCGGCAAGTTTCCTATTTTCTTTCGGATATAAGTGGAATAAGCCATGTCCAAGGACGGCGATGGTTTTGCCCCCATACCGAATTGCCGACTCATGCGCCATTGCATCAGCACCTTTTGCAAGTCCCGATACAACAATCGCTCCATTTTCGACGAACGGGGGGACTATAAAGTCTAACGCTTTCCGTGAATAGTCGGTTGCCTTTCTTGAACCGATGATTGCGATCTTTAAGGATGTTTGCAATAAAGACGGAACACCTTTCAAATAAAGGACTGTCGGCGGATCAATGAGCCATTTTAATGATTCAGGATAGTTTTTGTTTGTTATTGGTAAAGGAATGATATTTTCATGATGAAAAAGTAGATGAAAAGGGGTATGTTCATGCAGTTTAAGCTGTTCATTCAGTCGGACTGCTTTACGTTCGGGGATTTGTAGCAGTTTCGCCAGATCGCCTGTGCGATGATTGAACAGATGTCGAAGATCGGGGTCCATCTTCATAATTGACGATAATTTATTGAACGGAACCGGGTATACATAATGCAAAGCTAGCAATCTTCGGTCGACACTCGTAAGCTCCATCTTTTCCTCCTTTTATTTCTGAATATGCAAAAGAACAGCATGCAGTTTTACCCGCATGCCGCATCTATATAAATCAATGAGTTTTACATTTTTCGTATAGACCTTTTTCTTTGATAACCTTAATCAATGTTTCACCAATGACAGAAGGCGTGTCAGCAACTTCGATACCTGCAGCGTTCATCGCTTTGATCTTTTCTGCAGCAGTACCTTTACCGCCTGAAATGATTGCGCCAGCATGGCCCATACGCTTTCCAGGAGGTGCAGTTTGTCCGCCGATGAAGCCTACAACAGGTTTCGTCATATTCGCTTTTACCCACTCAGCAGCCTCTTCTTCAGCAGTACCGCCGATCTCACCGATCATAACGACCGCATATGTTTCAGGATCTTCATTGAACTCTTTCAATACATCGATGAAGTTCGTGCCGTTTACAGGGTCTCCACCGATACCGACAGCTGTCGTTTGACCGATGCCTGCTTGGCTCAATTGGTGAGTCGCTTCATACGTCAATGTTCCAGAACGTGAAACTACACCTACATGGCCTTTTGTATGAATGTATCCTGGCATGATGCCGATTTTACATTCATCAGCCGTGATGACGCCTGGGCAGTTTGGACCAACGAGACGAGTCTTTTTGCCTTCCATATAGCGTTTCACTTTAATCATGTCGATAACAGGAATATGCTCTGTGATGCAGATCGTCATATCCAATTCAGCATCTGTAGCTTCCATGATTGCGTCAGCCGCGAACGGAGCCGGAACGTAGATGACTGAAACGTTTGCTCCTGTAGCTTTAACAGCTTCTTCAACAGTATTGAAGACAGGCACTCCTTCAACTTCCGTGCCGCCTTTGCCCGGTGTAACACCGCCGACGATTTTTGTGCCATACTCAAGCATTTGTTTCGTATGGAAAAGCGCAGTTGAGCCAGTAATACCTTGTACAATCACTTTTGTATCTTTATTAATATAAATTGACATCGTTTGTCCCTGCCTTTCTTAGCCTACGAGTTCAACAATCTTTTGTGCACCGTCCGCCATTGTGTCAGCAGCGATGATATTTAAACCTGATTCGTTCAATAGCGCTTTACCTCTGTCTACGTTTGTACCTTCCAAACGAACAACAAGCGGTACTTCAAGGCCGACTTCTTTCGCAGCTGCAATAACACCCTCTGCGATAACGTCGCATTTCATAATTCCGCCGAAAATATTTACGAAAATCCCTTTAACATGTTCGTCGGAAAGGATGATCTTGAATGCTTCTGTAACTTTCTCAGCAGTCGCGCCGCCCCCAACGTCAAGGAAGTTTGCGGGTGTTCCGCCATAGTAATTGATTGTATCCATCGTAGCCATTGCAAGTCCCGCACCATTGACCATGCAGCCGATATTTCCGTCAAGGGAGATATAGCTCAAGTCGTATTTAGATGCTTCGATTTCTTTTGGATCTTCTTCCTCGAAATCGCGCAATTCGACAATATCTTTGTGTCGATACAATGCATTGTCATCAAAATTGAATTTCGCATCCAATGCCAATACATTATCATCGCCGGTTACGACGAGTGGGTTGATTTCTACGATTGAAGCGTCTTTTTCAATAAATACTTGATAAAGACCTGTCATGAATTTTGCAGCTTTATTCACAAGATGAGTTGGGATATTCATGTTGAATGCCATGCGTCTTGCTTGGAAGCCTGTTAGTCCAACAACCGGATCTACTACTTCTTTAAAGATCTTTTCAGGTGTCTTTTCAGCAACTTCCTCGATGTCCATTCCGCCTTCTTCAGAACCCATCAAAGTGACACGATCTGTAGCGCGGTCTACGACAAGACCTACATAATATTCTTTTTTAATATCTGACCCTTCTTCGATAAGAAGTCGTTTCACTTCTTTTCCTTCAGGACCTGTTTGATGGGTAACAAGGGTTTTACCAAGAAGTTCCTTCGCATATTCGCGCACTTCGTCAAGATTTTTCGCGATTTTAACACCGCCCGCTTTACCACGCCCGCCTGCATGGATTTGCGCTTTGACGACGACAACTTCCGTGCTGAGTTCTTTTGCCGCTTTTACAGCTTCATCGGGCGAGAATGCTACCCGACCGTTTGAAACAGCAACGCCATAATCTCTGAGCAGCTGCTTTCCTTGATATTCATGGATATTCATCTTACATCCTCCAATCGAACTTGTAGCTCATAATTTACTGCCGTATCCATTGTAGTAAACATGTCAAATAATGTCCACAATTGTATTTGGTAAATGTGCATTTTTTGACAACGTTCGTCATTTATCGATTGTTCGTTTTAATGAATTATGCTCCCGATCAACGTGATAAATATAGGCAAAGACTTCAGCAACCGCTTGGTACAGTTGTTCAGGAATTGTTTCATTCACATCCAACTGACCCATCAACTCCACTAAAGTCGGGTCTTCTTGTATTGGAACATCATGCTCCAATGCCTTTCCGATAATATTTTCTGCAATCTTACCCTTGCCTTTCGCGACGACTTTAGGAGCTTCTCCTGCCTCTGGATCGTAAGAGAGAGCAATTGCTTCTTTTCTCATATGCTTTTTTTCTGTCATATCCGAAAGTCAACTCCCTGGTGATCAGTCATAAGCTTTGGCTGCTTTAAACCCTTTTCTTCTTCCAAGAAATTTTTAAAAGAGATACCTGAAAGTTGATAGTCCAATGCTTCCAGACCTTTCTTCAACTTATCTTGGAGACGATTTCCAACAACTTTCAACATTTCATTCTCATTATAGATCGTGACAGCAATGACTCGATTTTGAACTTGCATATCGACTACCGTTTTATTGATAGATTCCAAGTCAAGATAAAAGAGGATCCTTGCATAATCGGGATCAATTTTTCCGTCATCTTTCATTCGTCCGTTCCATTGCAAAGTTGCATCAATCCGCTTCCCTAGTAATTCCAGGGGAAGTTGCATGACAATCTGTTGATTCATGCCCGTTTCGGTTGAATGAAGCATTGATCCATTCATTCGCGCAACGACCATTTCCGCCGCTTCCTTCACTGCTGGTGAAATCGAGCTGTCATGCAACAGTGCAACTAACTGGGGTTTTAGCATCTCTGCAGTCTTCGAGAAATCCGCTTCCCGATGTAACAATCCTGCCTCATAATTCATTCCCAAAACTTTGAAAAGGGTTTGCATCGCTTCTTTCATTGCCTTTCCATCAATCGCTTGTTCAACAGCCATTTGCGACGCCTGTACAAGTTCCTTGACAGCTGGAAGTTGAGACTGCTCCATCGTACGGAACAGTTCAGGAAGCTTAGCATCAGCGTTTTCCAGTTGCAATACTCTCATCATAGTAACTGCAGCCTCTGTCTTGGCTTGCATGGAATTAGATTGATCCGTTACTGCACGAAACAATAATTTGCTTATCTGTTCGCTAACGGTTGAAAATCTCATTTCGCTAAGAGGAAGCTTTTCCATTTCATTCAGAAGCCCTATCAGTTGGGATTTAAACTGCTGTTGTATGACAGGATCATTTTGAACCGAAATTTTCATTTGATCAAGACGTGCAGCTGCAACTTCGCTCTTCGCATTTACAACGGCTTTCAAGACGTCTTGCCATGATTCCAAAGTCATCGTTGCAGGACGTACTTCAGGACTGCTAACTAGAGCCGTGGAGCTCGACTGTTCGACAAGTGATGAATGAAGCACATGTTGCAAATTGGCAAGCGATGATGTAGAAGGCAGAATTCCACTGTTTTTCATCAGCTGTAATACATGGAACCTCTCCATCTGCGGGGCATTATCATCAAGGAGCTTTTGCATCGCACCACTAAAAAGCATCCTCTCCGAAGTGGCTGTCATACTTTTGCCCATTTCCGCTAACGTCTTCAAAATGGCATCCTTCAGTTGCGGCTGGACACCTTCATCGCTCCCTAACGCAGCCTTAAAAGTGTCAATAACAGTATGTAACCCTTCTTTCGCTTCAACTCCGATAAGGGATTTGAAATTAACGTCATTAAGCGGCAGCTTCATTTCAACTAATTTTTGCAGAGAATTCAGCGCTTCGTTGCGGAGAGCTGATGGAACTGTTTTCAAAAGTTGCTCTGCTTCCAAAAGAATTTCACGGGATATCGGGAGTTTTTGTTTCATGAAATGGTTTAATAAACTTTGCATTTCCTGTGATTTTGGCAACTGCATGGATTCCATCAAGTTCAGTAATTGTTTTGATTGGCCAACAGACTCTTGCAAAGGTCCTGAAACTACTTTTAGCTGCAGCTCCGGTTCTGTGGATTTAACTTGGAAATAGTAGGCATCTCCCGCCTTCATCGGCACTTCCAACTTCGCCATCAACTTTTGCCCGCCGATTTGGACTTCAGCCATCTGTCCCGGAAAAAGTTGTTTGATTTGTCCATGAAACATCTGGCCTTCACGCAATGTTAAGGGTTTTTGGGACGTCATTGTGGACTGCGCTGTTAACCGGGGAATCGACGGATGACTCAATTGGCTTCAGTCCTTTCCAACATGGATTTTACAGGCTCAAATGTCTTTCTATGATGTTCACACGGTCCATGGTTCAATAGAGCCTCTACATGCTCTGATGTGCCATAACCCGCATTCTTTCTGAATTTATACATCGGATAATGAATGTCGAGCTTTTCCATCAACTCATCTCTCGTAGTTTTAGCAAGGATGGAAGCTGCCGCTATCGCTAAACTTTTCTCATCCCCTTTGATGATCGATTCTGTCTCGCAGTTGACTTGGAGCGTCATTGCATCGACCAAGACGATGTCCGGGCGGATTGAGAGAGCGTTAACTGCAGCTTCCATCGATTCGATTGTTGCAACATAAATGTTCAATTCATCAATCCGTGCAGCAGATTGAATATGAACGGAATAACTTACCGCAATCTCCTTGATGAGGGTTGCCAGCCGTTCCCTTTCCTGTTTTGATATCTTTTTTGAATCATCCAGCCCTAGAAGGTCATCCACCCGCTCAGGCAAGACGACAGCTGCACAGACAACCGGACCAGCCAACGGTCCCCTTCCTGCTTCATCGACCCCACACACTAAAGCATCTTGTGTTCGTTTATAGCTGGCATCAAAGGCTATTTTTCCTTCAAACGCTTGTTTCACTTGTCTTTTTTTCTCGTAATTGCGATTCCAACGTGCAAGTTCTTTTTTCACCCCTGCGCGATGATCCGCTTTAAGCTGTTCCATCCAAGGTTCGGGAGTCATCGTCGTTTGAAGCTGTTCAGCTATTTCTTTAATGGTTTTCATTTTTCCACCTTCTATATGTATATCTGCATTAGTCTTTATATCGGCTAAAATTATTGCCCTTCAATTGAAAAAGGTCGATGCCACGGAATTATTCCGTAACTTCATCGACCTTTTTTTCTTTATTGTCGGAGATGAAATCGAAAGTCAACTTGCCAAGCAGTTCACTGCGGATGTCCTGAATGATCAATTCAGCCACTTTGTCATAATCGATTTCCCCGCCTTGCGTATAAGTCTTGCGGGTTTCTCCTATTGTATTAAATACTTTTTGGATGTCGTCTCCTACAGTTTGAATGCCATATCTCTTTTCAAGCCGATCAGGATAACGCTCTTCCAAAAAGCGAAGACCATAGACCGCCAAGTTTTCCATGTTGACGACCGTATCTTTGATTGCGCCTGTTAATGCAAGCTTATACCCGACGGATTGGTCTTCAAATTTCGGCCAAAGAATTCCCGGTGTATCAAGCAACTCCAATTCTTTTTCGAACTTGATCCATTGCTGGGCTTTTGTCACTCCCGGTTTATTTCCCGTCTTAGCAATATTTTTCCTTGCCAACCGATTAATCAATGTTGACTTTCCGACATTCGGAATCCCGACGATCATTGCGCGGATCGCCCCAGGTCTAATACCTCTTTTTTTCATGCGCTCGATTTTCGGGGCCAGTATTTCCTTAGCCGCTTTTGTCACCGTTTGCATTCCTTTTCCTTCGAATGAATTGATAGCGACCGCTCGGATGCCTTCAGTTTCAAAATGTTTAATCCAACGCTCTGTCTCTTTATCATCAGCAAGATCCATTTTATTCAAAATCACTAACCTTGGTTTTTGCTGGATCACTTCATCAATCATCGGATTTCTTGAGGAAAGGGGTAACCTTGCGTCTATTAACTCAAATACAATATCAACCAGCTTCAGTTGTTCTGTCACTTCACGTCTTGCTTTGGCCATATGGCCTGGAAACCATTGGATGGTCATTGTTACTCATTCCCTTTCTTCACTCCACCGTGCCGAAGTCTTTAATCGGCCAAAATACGAATTTCGTACTTCCGATGATTTCGTCTATCGCGACAGCTCCGATATGTCTGGAATCCTTACTTTTCCTGCGGTTATCGCCCATGACAAAGACATAGCCTTCCGGAACCGTCTCACGTTGGATCTTTTCTTCGAGTGTAAAATCCTCCGTTAATGGCCCATCCGCAATTTCCGCTTTGTACTTATCCAGATAAGATTCTTCATACGGCTCATCGTTGATATATAAAATATCATCCCGGTATTCAACCTTATCTCCCGGGAGACCGATGACCCTTTTAATATAGTCTTTCTTTTCGGGGGCATGGAAGACGACGATATCGAACCGATCAGGTTTACCTAGCGTATAACCGATTTTGTTTACGATCATTTTATCGCCATGTTCGAGCGTCGGCATCATCGAAATGCCGTCTACAACAATTGGTGTGAATAAAAATATCCGAATGATTGCCGCCAAACCAAACGCGATTAAAAGCGCCTTAATCCATTCCCATGTTTCATTTTTCTTTTTTTCTTCATTCATCGCCAAAGCCTCCCGCCTAACTACTATCCTTATTGTACAGTCTATTCCTATTTGAATCAAAGAACAAAAGCGAAGGGTGGCGGTTAGCCTCGACAGGCATAAGACAGATCTGCGAAACGGCGCTTTTTGCCGTGCAGCGGAGATGACTTATGACCCGAGAGGCTGCCACCCGGAGCTGGATGCAAAAAGAAAGGAGACCATTTTTCAGGTCTCCTTTTACTTTCAATCGGAAACAGCAGAGACTTGGTCCCCACCATTCCAATATTATCGGATTTCTTTAATACGTGCAGCTTTTCCGCGTAGGTTACGTAGGTAGTACAATTTAGCACGACGTACTTTACCGCGACGAGTTACTTCAAGTTTAGCAATTTTCGGTGTGTGTACAGGGAATGTACGTTCAACACCTACACCGTTGGAGATTTTACGGACTGTGAATGTTTCACTGATTCCGCCTCCACGACGCTTGATAACAACACCTTCGTAAATTTGGATACGTTCGCGCGTACCCTCAACGATTTTCACGTGTAGGCGGACAGTGTCCCCAGGACGGAAATCAGGAATATCAGTACGAAGTTGGTCTTTTGTTACTTCTGCAATAATGTTTTGCATGGTTTTCTCTCCTTATTCACAGATGCTCATGCATTGCTTACCTTTGCAGCGGAACACCAGTCAGTATGTACTCCCCATAGAAGTACATAGTAGATGTTATCATAAATATTGCACATCTGCAAGTCATTTTTCTTCGTTACGAAGCTGTTTTAAGTATGCCTGTTGATGTTCTGTCAATGGGGCATCCACTAGAAGGTCTTTTCTTCTCTTGAATGTCCGTTTTAGTGATTGTTCTTGTCGCCATTTTTCGATTTCTGCATGATTGCCTGATAACAGGACATCAGGGACTTTCATTCCTCTGAAATCGGCTGGTCTTGTATATTGAGGGTGTTCGAGAAGCCCTGTTGAGAATGAATCATGGACGGGGGAATCTGTGTTGCCTAAGACGTTTGGAAGCAGCCTGACTACGCTGTCGATGATCGCCATTGAGGCAATTTCTCCACCGGTCAGCACGAAATCTCCGAGTGATATTTCGTCCGTGACTAGATACTCACGTATACGCTCGTCATAGCCTTCATAATGGCCGCATAGAAAAACAAGATGTTCTTCCTTGGAAAGTTCCTCAGCCTTTTGCTGATTGAACCTCTCCCCTTGGGGACACATCAGAATGACACGTGGCTTTTTCGATTCATCGAGAGCCAACGATTCGACGGCAGCAAAGAGCGGTTCAGGCTTTAAAACCATTCCTGCCCCTCCGCCGTACGGGTAGTCGTCCACTTTATGGTGCTTGTTGCCTGAGAAGTCTCTGAAGTCGGTCACTTTAAATGTTACCGCCTCGTTTTCCTGGGCTTTTTTCATGATGGAAGAGTGCAGCACCCCTTTGAACATTTCCGGGAACAAAGAGAGCACATCTATTTTCATCATGAAAGAAGCCCTTCCATCGGTTCGATGATAATCCGTTTCTGCTCAATATCCACTTCTTTGACAATGTCGTCGATATATGGAATATATTGTGGCTTCCCTGCTTTAGGTGTAACTGTCCAAACATCATTCGCCCCTGTTGCTAATATTTCCGTTACTTCTCCGATTTCTTCACCCGTATCCGTGAGTACGATGCAACCAATGATTTCATGGTAGTAAAATTCGCCTTCTTCGAGCTCCCCGAGCTGTTTTTCAGAAACCTTCAAGAGGCCGTCCCTGTATTTTTCCACATCATTGATATTGATATGGCCTTCAAAGGTCAGAAGGTCGAAGTTTTTATGGCGTCGGTGACTTGCCACAATGAGCTTGATCGGTTTTTTTTCATTGGGCATAAATAAAGTAAGTTCATTCCCGATCGCATATCTTTCTTCCGGGAAATCAGTGCGCGAGATGACACGCACTTCACCTTGTATTCCGTGTGTGTTGACAATTTTTCCTACATTGAACCATTGCATGCAATACACCTTCCTTTCTCATTTCGAGCATGATAGATCTGGAATAAACTAAAATAAGTATCAATTAATCACAAAGAACAAATTATTAGTTATTCTATATAGACAAAAAAAGGAGGGAACATAAGCTCCCTCCTTTTGCACAGGTTTCAAACAAGCAAGAAGTATGCTTGCGGGTAGCCTGTTGGTTAGTCTGATCTGTCGCTTTCGCTTTTAATCAGTCAATGATATCAAGGTAAATTTTCTTACCGTGGTGACTGCCTGCTGCTGAATAAACAATAGTTCGTATCGCTTTCGCAACACGCCCTTGCTTTCCGATCACTTTCCCCATATCTTCAGGGTTCACGGAAAGTTTGTAAGTGACTCGATGATGTTGTTCATCTTTGTCGACCTGAACATCCCCGGGATGATCGACTAAAGGTTTGACAATCGTTTCAATCAGCTGCTTCATGTCCACCCCTCCTGATATGATTACTTACCGTATTTAGCGTTGTGGAATTTCTCCATGATGCCTTGGTCTGAGAACAGGTTACGAACTGTATCAGATGGTTTTGCACCGTTTTGAAGCCATTTAAGCGCCAATTCTTCGTTGATTTTTACTTCCGCTGGTTTTGTAAGCGGGTTGTAAGTACCAACTGTTTCGATTTGACGGCCATCACGTGGTGAACGTGAATCTGCTACTACAATACGATAGAAAGGAGTTTTCTTTGCTCCCATACGTTTAAGACGAATTTTTACTGACATTTTTACTTGCACCTCCGAATAGTTTCACACAAGATAGTATATTATCAAGGTTTTTCATGTTTGTAAAGTGTTTTTTCTTAACACCTAAAAATCAATGTTGATTTCCACTACAGGCGGACGCTTTCCGCCGGCATGGCTTCAGTCTCCTCACTCCACTTCGCTTCGTTGCGGGGTCTTCAGCTCATGCTATTCCGGCAGGAGTCGCCGCCTTTCGTTGCAATCAACGGAGCTTCCTAGAAACAAAATCAAGTAGTTACTTGAATAAAGAGTCGAATCCAGGCATTTTCATCTTCTTTTTGCCTTTTTGTTGCATGTTAGTCATCTGTTTGACCATCTTTTTCATTTCTTCAAATTGCTTAAGAAGTCGATTCACTTCCTGGATGGAAGTTCCTGATCCTTTTGCAATCCGCTTTCGCCTGTTGGCATTGATGATTTCCGGGGTCGTACGTTCTGCTATTGTCATCGATCGGATGACAGCTTCTACGCGTCCCATCTGACTTTCATCGACTTGAGCGTTTTCAAGGCCTTTAATTTTATTCATTCCGGGCATCATTTTCAAAATCTCATCCAAAGGACCCATTTTCTTTACTTGCTGGAGTTGATCTAAAAAGTCGTCGAGTGTGAATGTTTGCGTCCGGAACTTTTGTTCAAGCTCCTTCGCCTTCTCTTCATCGACATTTTCTTGCGCTTTTTCAATTAAGGACATGACATCGCCCATCCCTAGAATCCGGGATGCCATCCGCTCAGGATGGAATGGTTCAAGCGCGTCCATTTTTTCGCCCATACCGACGAATTTAATCGGCTTCTGCGTAACGGAACGGATAGATAATGCGGCACCGCCTCGAGTATCGCCATCAAGTTTGGTCAATACGACCCCCGTGATGCCGATAGCGTCGTCAAAGGATTTAGCTACATTGACGGCATCCTGTCCTGTCATCGCATCGACGACGAGGAACACTTCGTCAGGCTTACTCAATTCCCGGATATCCTTCAATTCCTGCATAAGATTTTCATCGACATGCAAACGGCCCGCCGTATCGATGATGACGACGTCATGGTGTTCCTTTTCGGCTTCTGCAAGCGCTTGTCGCGCAATCTCAACCGGAGATACATCCGTCCCTAAAGAAAATACCGGCATCGTCAACTGTTTGCCGAGGGTTTCGAGCTGCTGAATCGCGGCTGGACGATAAACGTCAGCAGCGACGAGCAACGGCTTTTTATTATGCCGTTTACGAAGTACCGTCGCTAGTTTTCCGGTAGTCGTCGTTTTACCCGCGCCTTGCAAACCGACCATCATAATGACGGTAGGGGATTTCCTTGCGAATTGGATCGGATTCTGTTCCCCACCCATTAAATTCGTCAATTCATCCTTGACGATTTTCACGACTTGCTGGCCAGGCGTCAAGCTCTTCATAACGTCTTGGCCGACTGCCCGCTCGCTCACTGTTTTAACGAATTCTTTTACGACTTTCAAATTGACGTCCGCTTCTATAAGTGCAAATCGCACTTCGCGCATCATCTCTTTGACGTCAGCCTCACTGATCTTGCCTTTGCCCTTTATTTTCTGAAGCGTCCCTTGCAGGCGCTGGGCCAAACCTTCAAATGCCATGCATAGAACCCCCTACTCATGATCTTTTAATGCAGTCAATAGGATCTGCATTTTTTCGGATGTTCCATGATTCATTGTTGGTAAGAGCTGTTCAAGCTCTTCGATCATTTCCATCCTTTTTTGGAATTTCGAAAAAAGATTTAATTTATCTTCATAGTCTTCCAACATTGCTTCTGTTCTTCGGACATTATCGTAGACCGCTTGCCTGGAAACCCCATATTCCTCTGCAATTTCGCCGAGAGAAAGGTCATCCAAGTAATACAGTTGCATATAAATGCGTTGCTTTTCGGTCAACAACGTCTGATAGAAATCATAGAGGAAGTTGACGCGTGTCGTTTTTTCAAGCATCCCGCTTCGCCCCCTCTGCCAATCTTAGTATGGCGAGCATGAACTGTCAAGTAATAATACTTGTCTAACCGAAAGCGAAGGTGTGATTTATTCTTCAGCTTCCTTCTCCAGTCCTTCTGCAAATAGCCCGTACACATATTTTTCTGGATCGAATGGTTGAAGGTCATCCATTCCTTCTCCAAGCCCTACGAATTTTACGGGGATGTTCAGTTTATTGCGGATAGCTAAAACAATTCCGCCTTTAGCAGTTCCATCAAGTTTTGTAAGAACAATTCCAGTAACATTCGTCGCTTCTTTGAAAGTCTGTGCCTGGATCAATGCATTCTGTCCAGTTGTAGCATCAAGTGCAAGAAGAACTTCATGCGGAGCGCCTTCAATCTCTTTTCCGATCACACGGTGGACTTTCTCCAATTCGTTCATCAAGTTCACTTTGTTTTGCAATCGACCGGCAGTATCACAAATAAGGACATCCACCTTACGATTTTTCGCTGCGCGGATCGCATCATACATAACTGCTGCAGGATCAGACCCTTCCGATTGTCTAATGACCTCAACACCGACCCGTTCGCCCCAAACGACAAGTTGGTCAATCGCTCCTGCACGGAAAGTATCCCCCGCCGCAAGCATGACTGTCTTCCCTTCCTCTTTCAAACGAGCCGCCAGCTTACCGATTGTCGTCGTTTTTCCGACACCATTCACGCCAACCATCAGAATCACTGTCAGTTCATCTTGCATATTCAGATCCGTATCAAGTTCCTCGCCAGCTTTGTATATTTCAACTAACTTTTCAGATATGACCGATTGAATACCGTCCGTATTTTTAATGTTCTTCCTTTTGACTTCCCATCGCAACTGATCAACGAGTTCCATCACTGTTTCTACACCAACATCAGCCTGTAATAAAAGTTCTTCAAGCTCTTCAAAAAAGTCCTCGTCCACTTCCCGGAAGCGGGCAACAAGATCATTTACTTTTGAAGTGAAGGAATTTCGTGTTTTCGAAAGACCATCTTTAAATTTCTCGGTAACCGTTTCGTTAGTACCTGTAATTTTTTCTTTCAGCTTCTTGAAAAATGCCAATCCAATTCTCTCCTTTTATCCTCATTCATCTATCCAAGCATCTCTGCCGGAACTTCTGACAGTTTTACTGAAATTAGCTTCGAGACGCCCGATTCTTGCATCGTAATACCATACAAAACATCCGCTCCTTCCATCGTACCTTTACGATGAGTAATGACGATGAATTGTGTATTGTCCGAGAACTTCTTCAAATACTTACTGTACCGGATGACATTCGCTTCGTCGAGCGCCGCCTCTACCTCATCTAAAATACAGAAAGGGACTGGCCGGACTTCTATAATTGAAAACAGTAAAGTAATCGCCGTAAGCGCACGTTCTCCGCCGGATAACAGACTTAAGTTTTGCAATTTTTTACCAGGTGGTCGGGCAACTATTTCCACACCGGTTTCCAGTAGATTATCAGGCTGCGTAAGAATCAAATCTGCATCTCCCCCGCCGAACATCTCCTTAAAGACCGTATGGAATCGACTTCTAACAGCATTGAAAGTCGTACCAAAGCGCATTTCCATTTCCTTATCCATTTCAGACATCGCTTCGTTCAATGTGTTTTTTGCTTCCAGCAGATCATTTCGTTGCTCAGTAAGAAATGCATGGCGTTCAGAAACTTCTTTGAACTCCTGGATAGCACTTGGGTTAACCGAACCTAGCGATTCCCGTTCTTCTTTCAGGTGTGTCACCCGATTTCTTGTCTGTTCAACATCAAAATTATTTTCAATCTCACTGCTAAAGTCTGGATAAAGTCCATATTCATCTAACAATCGATTTGTAATAGATTCATATTTCACTTCAAGTCGTGAAACGGTTACGTTGATTTCGTTTAAAGCCGAAACGGCCTTCCCCTCGTCGATCCGTAGTTGCTTCAATGAATATTCCTGTTCATCCAGAGTATCTGCAATCCGATTCCGATTTGCCCTTTCATCCATCAGCGATTTTTCAATCGATGATTTTTCAGATGCTGATCGTTCGATATTGGCTGTAATTTCTTCCGGTGTAAGCTCTATTCCATCTTCATGTTCGGAATATAACAGTTGATCGGCCGTTAAAGCGGATATCTTTTGTTCAAGATGAACAAGCGTTTCTTCCATCTCCGCAATAGATGACTGCTGATGACCTTTCTGTTCCCGATGGATTGCCGCTTGCTCCCTTAGCTCACTATTTCTAGCCATTAGGGCAGCTTCCTCATTACGTCTATCGGCAGCTAGGCGTTCTAACGTCTCAACTTCCTTTTGTGTGGAAGCCAGTGTTGACTTTACCATTGCATGTTCCTCAAGCAATGCCGATTTCTTATTTGCCAATTCTGCACCGACGTTTTCAGCACCAGCCTTGCCTTTTTCCGCCAGTGAGATTTGTGATTCAAGTGCTCTCACTTCCATATCCATTTCACGAAGACCCGAATCTACAGAAGATTGTTCTTCACGAAAACCCTCTAGCTGTTGGCGGAATCTTTCCGTATCATGCATGTGTTGGGCGACAGCCATTTTTGAATCACCCATTTTTTTCGTCGCGGTTTCAATCGATGTCGCCATGCGTTCAATCTGGGCGCTTAACGTTTCCAGTTCCGCCTTTCTAGAAAAAACGGATGATTGTCCTTTAGCCCCTCCGCCAGTGAGAGAACCGCCGGCATTCACGACATCGCCGTCAAGTGTAACGATTCGATATTTATAATCCAACGTTTTTGCAATTGCCGAGGCGCCAGCCAACGACTTTGCGACGACAGTCATACCAAGTAGGTTTTCAGTTATGATTTTAAAGGCATTATCGGTTTGTACAAGTTGCTCAGCCGTTCCCACGAACTCGGGATGTTGTTCAGCGATGCGAAGAGATGCAGATGGAAGCCTCCTTGGTCTCATGACATCCCGAGGAAGGAATGTTGCCCGGCCCGCATTCCTTTGCTTCAAATAACCGATAGCATTCCTTGCTTCCGCCTCTGTTGATGTGACTATATGCTGTGCCGCACCACCTAAAGCCGTTTCTATCGCTTTGATGTAAGGATCCGCTATCGTAATCAGCTCAGCGACAGCACCGTCCACACCACGCAATCTTCCTTCCTTATTTGCAATGAGTACAGATCTTACCCCAGAATAAAAACCTGAGAATTCCGCCTCTAAACTTTTAAGTGCACGCAATCTTCCTTGCATTTCAGATTGTTTATTCAAAGCGTTTTGCATGAACTGCTGTTGGTTTTTTAAATCCTTATCCGATTCCTCATAACATTTTTCTGAGTTTCTGTATGCGGCTTCCACTTGCTCCCTTTTAGCCTTCAAAGACGCAATTACTTTTAGTTGCATTGATCTTTTTTCATTCACTTCATGAAGTTTCGCTTTTAAAACAGAGGTTTGTTCCAATATCCTGTCGGTTGAATTCTTTTCGCCCTGCAACCGTTCTTCAATATGCTTCAAATCGTTTCTAATTGTCGCCTCTTCATTCAAAAGGTCGATATATGTTGATTTTAATTCATCAATTTCTTTTTCAGTCTCTTTCACTGACCTTTTAAGAATTTGTGAAATCTCGTTCATTTCGGTTTGGATTATCTCCAGCTTGGAGTTAGTGCTATCCATCTTCTCTTTCAAAGCCGATAACTTGACTAAGAAAACGTCTTTGTCCTTTTGGGCAGCAGCCAACTCTTTGTTAATGCGAATTATATGTTGCTCGGTATTCTTTTGCTTTTCAATTGTTAAAAGGCGCCGACCTTCCCACTTTTCAGTTTCAGCACTTAGTTCAACCAATTGCTTTTGAAGTAGTTCAATTTTTCTATCAGTATTTGCCAATTGATTTTTCAGCACATTTGAATTTTGCTCGGCCTTTGCAATTTCTGATTCAATTCCACTTCGCTGTCTCTTTTTTTCATCGAGAAGCGCTGTTTTCGCTAGTAATGATTCGCGAAATTTGGCTCCATCATAATTAAGTAGACGTACATCCGCTTCCCTAATTTCAGCGGATAGAACTTTATATTTTTCGGCAGCCTCTGCATTTTTTTCAAGCGGACCGATTCTTACATCCAATTCCTTCAAAATATCAAGGACACGATCCAAATTATCTTCCGTTTCAAAAAGCTTATGTTCGGCTTTTCTTTTCCGGGTTTTATATTTCAATACACCCGCCGCTTCGTCAAAAATACTTCTTCGATCTTCAGGTCGGCTGTTTAAAATTTCATCAACACGGCCCTGGGATATGATGGAAAAGGCCTCTTTTCCCAATCCCGAATCCATGAAGACATCATTAATATCCTTTAGTCGACATTGCTGACCGTTCAACAAATAATTACTTTCACCTGAGCGAAAAACACGCCGACTAACACTTATTTCCGTATAATCCAGCGGAAATAGCCCATTTGTATTATCGAGGATGAGTGTCACCTCGGCAAAATTCAGTGGCTTGCGAGAATCACTGCCTGCGAAAATCACGTCTTCCATTTTGGCGCCACGCAAAGATTTAGCCGATTGTTCTCCTAGTACCCAACGGATTGCATCAGTAATATTGCTTTTTCCGCTGCCATTAGGTCCGACAATAGCAGTCACACCCGGTACAAAATCAATGCCAATGCGCTCGGCAAATGATTTGAATCCGATAATCTCTACTCTTTTAAGAAACACAATCAGTTCTCCCCTTCGGCCTCAATTCCTTTTAATACTTGGATGGCTTGACGGGCCGCTTCCTGCTCGGCTTCTTTTTTTGACCTTCCGATTCCCATACCTAATTCGCGGTCTTCCAATCTCACGACGGTGACAAACTTTTTCGCATGCGCTGGACCTTTCTCTTCGATGATTTCATAATTTAAGTTGCCGCTGTTTGTCTGTTGAATAATCTCCTGCAAGCGACTTTTATAATCCATCACATGCGAAAAAGCACCGTCTCCAATTTTCGGGAACACAATCTTTTCAAGGAAGCCCGTGACCGGTTCCATCCCTTGATCCAAAAATAAGGCTCCAATATAGGCTTCAAAAACATCCGCTAGCAGTGCAGGTCGCATCCTGCCGCCAGTTTGCTCCTCACCTTTGCCAAGTAGTATGTAATCTCCAAAATGAAGTTCATTGGAAAACTTAACAAGTGACGGTTCACAAACGATTGCCGCTCTTAGCTTCGTCAGTTCACCTTCGCTCATATTCGGCTCGGTTGCATAAAGAAAACGTGAAACTCCAAGTTCCAAAACGGCATCGCCTAGAAATTCCAGTCTTTCGTTATCAGAGAAGTTTTTTCGACGATGTTCATTTACGTAAGAAGAATGGGTAAATGCATTGTAGAGGAATGACTCATCTTTAAAGAATATATTCAAGCGTTTTTGTAGGTCTTCAAATTTCCTTCGCACTTCAGCTGGAAGGGGCATGTTTACATTTTTATTTTTTTGCTTCGGTTTTGGATTCATCAAGATTCTGCCTTTCACTTCGTAGTTCCTTTAATTTTACACGGTTCGCGCCATACATGCAAAACCAAAAAGAGATACTTTCATACCTTTTCTATTAAGAAAGGATGAAAGCATCTCGATGGAAGTTCGTTTACATACGCATGAAGCGTAATTGAACTCTTTTTTGGAGATTACGATAAGATTAATTCACTTTTTCTTCGATATACTTTACAGCATCACCGACAGTTCCGATCTTTTCAGCGTCATCATCGGAAATTTCCATATCGAATTCATCTTCTAATTCCATTACAAGCTCAACGACATCCAAAGAGTCTGCGCCGAGATCATCACGGAAAGAAGCTTCAGGTTTCACTTCGCTTTCATCGACACCAAGACGGTCGACAACCACTTTCGTTACTCGTTCAAGTACTGACAAAACATTCACCTCCCCTCAAGAAAAGCGTAGGGCGGCGTTTAGATGCGACAGGCGCTGGAGGGCAGAAGTTAAAGGCGCTCTTTGCCTTTACCTTCTGCCCGAAGCGACCCGAGCAGCTGCCGCCCGCAGCTGGACAAAACGAAAAGCGTAGGGCGCTTGCTTAGCCCCGACAAGCGCTGGAGGGCTTGAAATAAAGGCGCTCTTTGCCTTTATCTTCAAGACCGAAGCGACTCGAGGGGCTAGCGCCCGAAGCTGGACAACAAGAAAAGCGTAAGCGGCCTGCTTAGGTGCGACAGGCATAAGACAGACCGGCGAAGCGGCGCTTTTTGCCGCACAGCTGGACTGGCTTATGACCCGAGCACCTGGCCGCTGAAGCTGGACACTAAAAATACAACGATACTTACATCACCATACCGCCATCAACATGAATTGTCTGCCCGGTTATATAATTTGCATCGTTAGACAACAGGAATGCAACAGCTCCTGCAACGTCTTCTGAAGAGCCGAGTTTTCCTAATGGAATTGCTGACAGCATTTGCGTCTTCACTTCTTCAGGAAGCGCGTCTGTCATATCGGTCGTAATAAATCCAGGGGCGACTGCATTAACCGTAATGTTACGGGTTGCCAATTCCTTTGCAGTTGTCTTCGTCAATCCGATAACTCCCGCTTTCGCGGCTACATAGTTCGCCTGTCCCGGGTTGCCGATGACGCCGACAATGGATGCTAGATTGACGATTTTCCCCGCACGTTGCTTCATCATTTGCCGCGTAACAGCTTTTGTGCATAGGAAGACACCTTTTAAGTTGATGTTGATGACATCATCCCATTCGTCTTCTTTCATGCGCATCAAAAGATTATCCCTTGTAATTCCGGCATTGTTTACTAGGAAATCGATTGAACCGAAGTTTTCCATTGTAGCGTCAATCATTTGTTTCACTTGATCCGCATCCGAAACATTTGCCTGGATTGCAAAGGCTTCACTACCCGAATCCTTAATGATTTGCACTACTTCATCGGCTTTTTCTTTGCTGCCGCTATAATTCACAGCAACTCTAGCCCCTTCTTTGCCTAACAGGATCGCAATCTCTCGTCCAATCCCTCGGGATGCCCCCGTAACAATTGCCGTCTTCCCATCAAATCTACCCATTCCTTACCACCCTTTCGATGCTTCAATCGCCGCTTGCAACGTTTCCTCATCATAAACAGGAATCACTGTGACGGATCTATCGATTTTCTTCACAAGTCCGCTAAGTACTTTACCAGGTCCACATTCAATGAAATGCGTCACTCCATGTTTGATCAACTGGCGGACGGAATCTTCCCAGAGAACCGGAGAATACAATTGTTCAACGAGGAGTTGTTTGACCTTCTCCTGATCTGTAACTGCTGCGGCATTCACATTCGCAATGACAGGAATTGATGCTTCTTTCATTTCCAACTCATCCAATGCGTTTTTTAGTCGTTCTGCTGCTGGTTTCATAAGTGACGAATGGAACGGACCGCTGACGTCAAGCGGAATCGCCCTTTTGGCTCCCGCTTCTTTTAAATCAATACAGGCTTTTTCGACCCCATTTTTCGTACCTGAAATGACAATTTGTCCTGGACAGTTCAAGTTTGCCGGTTGAACAGGATACCCTTCTGCCGTAATTGAATCTGTCACTTCCTTTAACTTTTTGCCGTCGAGCCCAAGAATGGCTGCCATCGCACCCTGCCCCGCTGGAACTGCATCGTTCATGAATAATCCGCGTTTACGGACTACTGAAACTCCGTCTTCGAATGATAAAACTCCTGAAGCGACAAGGGCTGTGTATTCCCCTAAGCTATGTCCTGCTGTGTATGCAGGTGTAATCCCCTCTTGGACGAGCCGGGAAGCGATCATGGCCCCGACTGTCAATAAAGCCGGTTGCGCGTTATATGTCAATGTGAGCTCTTCTTGCGGCCCATTTGAGATTAAGCCGCTTAACTTAAAGTTAAGCACATCATCCGCCTGTTCAAAAAAACGTTTACTATCCTCATGTTCCGCAAGCTCCACACCCATCCCGACAGATTGTGAACCTTGTCCCGGAAAAATAAAAGCAACTTTCGTCATTCCGAACCCACCTTTCCGACCGTTTCTCTAATCGTTCCACATACATCGAATTCAACCATCGTTCTTGCTTGCCTAATGGCATTAAAAATCGCATTGGCATTGGATGAGCCGTGCGCCTTTATAACAGGGGAATTCAAACCGAAAAGGCCTGCACCACCATACTCTGTATAATCCATTTTTTTCTTTAATCCGCGAAGGCCGTCTTTGACCATTGCTGCCGACAACTTGGATTTCAATGAAGCGCCATATACTTCTTTCAACATCGTAAAGAAGCCGGAAGCAGTACCTTCGATCGTCTTTAAAACCATATTTCCTGTAAAGCCGTCCGTAACGATAACATCGGCTTGTCCGCTCAATAATTCCCTTGACTCAATATTTCCGATAAAGTGAATCGGCGCTTCTGAAAGGAGGCCGAAAGCGGCTTTTGTCAATTCATTGCCTTTGCCTTCCTCAGTACCAATATTTAAAAGTCCAACACGCGGCTTTTTTATGCCTCGAACTTTTTCTGCATAAATGCTTCCCATAATAGCGTATTGCTGTAATTGCACTGGTTTTGCATCCGCATTCGCACCAACATCCAAAAAGACGAAACCTTTTCCATCAATCGTCGGAAGTGTTGGTGATAGCGCTGGACGGTCAATGCCTTCAATTCGACCGACGATGAATAGCCCGGCAGCCATCAATGCACCGGTATTCCCGGCAGAAACACATGCCTCTGCTTCCCCGTCTTTTACAGCTTGCGCCATCCGCACCATGGAAGCATCTTTCTTTCTTCGAATTGCACGGACAGGCTCATCATCCGGTTCGATGATTTCCGTACAGTGAATCACTTTTAAACGGTCATGCCCCTTCATATAAGGAGCCATCTTCTCTTCATTTCCATAAATATGTATATGTATATCATCAAATTCCGCAAGGCTTTCAATAGCGCCGGCAATTATTTCTCCGGGCGCGTGGTCTCCGCCCATTCCATCTAAAGCTATGATCATCATGATTTCCTCCTGCTCTGATCCGTCGTCTGATACATTTCAAATTCCCCAGTAAAGACTGTTTCGTTCTCTACAGTCGAGAAAACTTCAACGAAAGTCCTTTTGTCGTTCGAACGGTCCTTATCGACGATAGCGCGGGCAATAACGCGATCGCCTGCTTTGACAGGCCTCAGAAAATGGAGTGTCGAAGTGACAGTCAGGGCAAGATCGTCATCGAGAACCGCAACAGCTAATGAGTTCGCCTGTGCGAATAAATGATGTCCCCGAGCTATTCCATTCCGCTGAAAAACATGTTCTTCCGATACATCAAATATTGAAATTGCACGCTTATCCAATTCGATATCTACAATTTCTCCGATTACTTCATCAGATTGAAGTGATTTCACTTCGGCTTCCATCGTCCTTGCGGCGACAGTTTTCAACCTTTCGCGCAACTCAGGAATGCCACATTCCAATCGATCCAATCGGATTGTTTGTACACTTACGTTAAATTGCCTGGATAATTCTTCATCTGTCAGAAAAGGATTCTGTTCAAGGCTTATTCCAAGCTGGCGCTGCCTCTCCCTTTTTGGAACTCTCAATGATTTCACCCTTCCGGATTAGCACTTGGTACTAATACCAGTATATTATCATAGTTCTTGATTGATTTCTACAAAAACCTGATTCAATGATTCTCCCTTAAAAATCAAAAAAGGATTACAAGTTATAACTTCGCTTGTAATCCTTCTATTGATCGTTTCTATTCTTCAATCCATTCGTTCCTGCGAGAGTGCACCGGATTGTTCCAGGCCTTCTCTTAGCAAAGCATACTCAGAATCAGTCCAAAAACGATTGGATGAAAGCATCTCTTCAGCATCTTTACGTGCCGTCTCAAGAGCACGATAGTCGTGGACGAGATCTGCCATTTTAAATTCAGGCATTCCACTTTGTTTTTTACCGAAGAAGTCGCCTGCGCCTCTCAACTCCAAATCCTTTTCAGCTAACAAGAATCCATCATTCGTTTCAGTCATCGATTGCATCCGTTCTTTCCCCTCTTCATTTTTAGGATCTGCCAGAAGAACACAATACGATTGATCGGCACCACGACCGACACGTCCCCTTAATTGATGGAGCTGGGCTAACCCAAAGCGGGTTGCGTCATAAATGAGCATAAATGTAGCATTCGGGACATTCACACCAACCTCAACAACCGTTGTAGAAACGAGGCAGTTGATATTCCCGTCACTAAAATCACGCATGATTTCATCCTTTTCATCAGAATGAAGGCGCCCGTGCATAAGTCCCACAGTATACTTGCCCGAAAAATGTGAAGAGAGTTGCGCGTGTACATCGACTGCGTTTTGCACATCGAGTTTGTCCGATTCTTCTATCAAAGGACAAATTACATACGCCTGTCTACCAGCTTGCAACTCCTTCTCCATCTTTCGTAAGACAGGCATCAATGACTCTTCCTTTAACCAATATGTTTCAATTTCTTTACGACCCGCAGGCATTTCATCCAAAATTGAAACATCCATTTCTCCGAATGCCGTAATCGCCAATGTCCTTGGAATGGGGGTCGCCGTCATGAAAAGCACATCCGGGTTCAACCCTTTTTCCCTTAGGATACGACGTTGTTCTACACCAAACCGGTGTTGCTCATCTGTTATGACGAGACCTAATTTAGCGAAACTGACATCTGGTTGGATAAGGGCATGCGTACCGATGAGCAGGTCGATTTCTCCATTAGCTAAATGCTCAAGGATGTTCTTTCTCGCCTTACCCTTTGTAGATCCGGACAGAAAGGCGACCCTCACACCAAATGGTTCAAACCAAGATGAAAGCGAATCAGCATGCTGTTCAGCAAGGATTTCAGTCGGAGCCATCAGTGCTCCTTGGAAGCCGGCGGTGATGGCAGCATAAAGCGCAATCGCTGCAACGACAGTTTTCCCTGAACCCACATCACCTTGCAAAAGGCGATTCATCCTTTGATGGCTTTTCATTTCTGCACATAGTTCATTCACAACTCTTTTTTGTGCACCTGTCAATTCAAACGGCAAAGATGAAATGAACGATTTCAACCGCTCAATATCATAGTGAATGGCTATCCCTTTTTCTGCATCTTTACGAATCTTCTTCATCCCGATCATTTTCAATTGGAATTTCAACAATTCCTCATAGACGAACCTTCTTCTCGCTTGCTTGACGTCGACAGGTGATTTAGGGAAATGAACCATTTCCAACGCTTCGCTGATTGTGGGCAGCTTATATGATTCGCGTAACGAACCCGGTAACTCTTCTTCCATCTCGCCACCACATAAATCCAACGCTTGCCTCATATATTTTCGGAACGTTTTTTGATGCATGACGTTTTTCAAACTATAGACCGGTTCAAAGTCGGCTTGATCGGTTTTCGGACCATCGCTGAAATTGCTGACATTGATCACTTGCCTGCCCCGATCCCATTTCCCCGTCACGGTTACAATCATTCCTATCGTGAGACGCTCCTTTAAATAATGTTGATTAAAGAAAACCGCTTTTACTAGATGATTTCCTGCAAGCAGTCGAATTTGAAGGCGAGATCTGTTTCTGCCTAAAAAAAGAACGGAAGGCTCGCTTTCGACCCTTCCTTCAACAGTAACCCGTTCATTATGCGGCGTATCAGCCAAGTTTTTCAGTCTGAAATCTTCATGCCGGTACGGAAATGTATTGATTAAATCTTCTATCGTTTCAATACCCAATTTTTGCAGTTGTTCGGCGGATGCCTTGCCTACACCTTTAAGCGTTGTTACAGCGTCATGAATTGACGGTGTCACGAACCGTTTTATCCTTCCCGAAAATCTCGGCTTCCAATCTCTTCCCAGTAGGTGTAGCTGCTAGTCCGCCTTTCGCAGTCTCCCTTAAAGCGGAAGGCATTGTTTGTCCAATCCGATGCATCGCCTCAATCACTTCGTCCGTAGGAATTCTACTTACAACTCCCGCGAGAGCCATATCAGCTCCGACAAGCGCTTTTGCAGCACCCATCGCGTTACGTTTCACGCAAGGTACTTCAACGAGACCCGCAACCGGATCACAAACAAGTCCAAGCATGTTTTTCATGACAATCGAAAATGCTTCAGCGCTTTGTTGAGGGGTTCCGCCTGCCATTTCAACAATGGCAGCTGCAGCCATCGAGGCAGCAGATCCTGTTTCAGCCTGACATCCTCCAGCAGCTCCTGAGATGGATGCATTATTCGCAACTACAAATCCGAAAGCTCCTGATGTGAATAAATAATTCACCATCTGTTCCCTTGTCGGGTTTAATTTTTCTTTTACTGCAAAAAGTGTTCCAGGTACAATGCCCGCAGCCCCTGCGGTCGGAGTTGCACAAATCATACCCATTGCCGCATTTACTTCATTTGTAGCGACTGCTTTGCTCACTGCATCCAAGATGAGATCGCCTGATAATGATTTACCGGACTTTATATAATTTTGAATAAGCACAGCATCTCCGCCCGTCAAACCTGAGGTAGATTTCACACCTTGCAGGCCTTGCTCTACTGCACTTTCCATCACTGTGAGATTGTTATCCATTTGTGCAATGATCTCTTCACGTGAACGACGTGTAATTAGCACTTCCTGCTCAATCATTATTTCTGAGATCGGTTTATTTTGACTTTCGGCAAGCGCAACGAGTTCCTTAACCGTACCGAATAGAACTTCCATCGATATATTCCTCCTTAGTTCGCCAACGTCGATACTTGTGTGACATTCGGCAGAGATTTTAATTCATTTATGAGCGTTTCATCAAACATTTGATCGACTTCAATGACCATAAGCGCCATCTTCCCTTTTTCTTTACGACCTACTTCCATATGGGCGATATTCATGCCTTGGGAAGCAATCGAGTTTGAAACGCTTGCAATGACACCTGCACGGTCATCATGCACAACAAGCAAAGCAGGGAAATGACCGGATAGGCGTAGCGGGAAACCATTCAGTTCAGTGACTTCCATTGTCCCTCCGCCAATTGAAATGCCAACAAGTTCCATTTCACCTTGGCTATCCCCAATGACAACTCTTGCTGTATTCGGATGGTCGGCTTCTTCCTCTTCCGGAATGAATTCAAATGTCATTCCTAGCGCAGCCGCATCTTCGAAAGAAGTTTTAATTCTTTCGTCAAAAGTGTCATAGTCCAGTAGGCCGCCAATGATGGCTACGTCCGTTCCATGTCCTTTATATGTTTCTGCAAATGAACCATAAAGATATATTTTAGCCCATTCCGGCTGCCTGCCGAACAAATCCCGAGCGACACGCCCGATTCTTGCTGCGCCAGCGGTATGGGAAGATGAAGGTCCGATCATAACAGGACCAATAATTTCAAAAACGGATCTGTATTTCAACCAAACTACCCCCTATTTAAAAGACAAGCTATCATTCATTTTACAATAAAACATTAATAAAGACAAAATAGAGAAAACGGCACGCCTATAAGTGCGTACCGTCTTCTAATTCTGATTACTCTACAGATAGGATATATGGGTAAAGTGGTTGTTTACCGTTATATAGTTCTACTTCAACATGGTCATAAGTTGACTCCACAAAGCTTGCAAGTTCAGATGCTTCAGATTCCGCGACGTTCTCACCATAGATAATCGTTACGATTTCATCATCTTCATCAATTAATGAACTAAGCAATGTTTTAATTACTTCATCCAAAGAAGGCTCGGAGATGATGATCTTATTTCCGGCAAGGCCCATAAAATCATCTTTTTGAATATCAATTCCATCAATGGATGTATCTCTGATCGAATGTGTGACTTGTCCAGTCTTTACATTCGATGCAGCTTTAGACATACTTCTTTCATTTTCGGCAACTTCTGCTTCTGGATTAAAGGCTAATATAGCTGCCAATCCCTCAGGCACCGATTTTGTTTCGACGACAGCTGCTTCGATACCGACCACTTCAGCCGCTTGTTTCGCTGCCATAATAATGTTTTTGTTATTCGGCAAGATGATGACTCGTTCAGCACCGACATCCTTTATCGCTTTGACGATGTCTTCAGTTGAAGGATTCATTGTCTGGCCGCCTTCAATCACCGCGGATGCACCTATGCTCTTCAGCAGTTCCGCAATTCCATCCCCCATCGCGACCGTAACGATAGCATAAGGATGCGCAATCTTTTCATCTTTTTTAGCGGAATGGTCTTCACCGACAATATTGATGTGCTGCTGTCGCATATTCTCAATTTTAATGTTGATAAGAGAACCATATTGCTGTGCATAATTCAGGGCCTCACCCGGTTCTTCTGTGTGAATATGTACTTTTGCGATTTCGTCGTCTGAAATGACAAGTAATGAATCTCCCAGCTTACTGAGATCTTGTCGGAAATCTCCTTCTTCGAACGGATTTCCCTTCACTTTTTCCTCTTCGAATTTCACCATGAATTCCGTGCAGTAACCGAATACGATATCTTCCGTATTCATGTAACCTTGAACACCACGATGATGTTCCGCATTAACGAGATCATCCATCGATTCAACGACAGAACGTTCAGGAAGCGCTTCACCTTTCAAGCATGCCAAAAAGCCTTCATATACATAGACAAGGCCTTGTCCACCACTATCTACAACACCGACTTCCTTTAACACAGGAAGCAGATCAGGGGTCCTTTTCAATGAAGCTTTTGATTCAGCCACTATCGCTTCCATAACGTCAATGATGTCTTGGCTTGTTTTTGCAGCTTCAACGCCTTTGTTTGCAGCGTCTTTCGCGACAGTCAAAATTGTGCCTTCCACCGGCTTCATCACCGCTTTATAGGCAGTTTCCACTCCGTAATTCAATGCTTCGGCAAATTTTACACTATCCAATTTCTCTTCATCTTCAATCGCTTTTCCAAAACCGCGGAACAATTGAGAAAGAATAACGCCTGAATTCCCTCTAGCACCCATTAAGAGCCCCTTGGATAAAGCTTGGGCAGTCTTTCCCAGATGTGCAGATACATGCGCTTCCGTTTCCTTCGCACCCGACGTCATAGATAAATTCATATTTGTCCCTGTATCACCATCGGGTACAGGAAACACGTTTAGTGAATCGACATAGTCGGCATTCAGATGAAGGTGATGAGCCCCCATCTTCACCATGTCGGCAAATTTCACACCATCAATAAAATTCATTGAAATGTTTTCCTCCTTCTATCAGCTCGTCACCCGAACTCCTTGAACAAATATATTCACTGAATCCACCGTTAACGATAATGTCTTTTGTAAAGTGTATATAACTTTGGATTGCACTTGGTATGCAACCTCGGAGATTTTAGTGCCGTATCCAATGATGACATACATATCAATATGTGTTTCATCGCCGATATTTCTCACAATAACTCCTCTTGCATAATTTTCTTTTCCAAGGATATCTGTAAGCCCATCCCGGATCTGATGACGTGAAGCCATGCCTACAATTCCGTAGCATTCGATTGCCGCCTCTCCAACCACTTGTGCAATGACGTCATTCGTAATATCTATTTTACCGTAATCGTTTTTCAATTCAATTGACATGAAAGCTTCCCCTCCTGCATCCTTTTCGCTATCCTCATTGTACTATACAAGTAATCATTATAAAAGAAGAACTACCCGATATACAAATGAAATCTGTAAAGGCATTTCCCTTGAAAGGTTCAGTAAAAAAGGTTGCAAGCCATTATTTCCTGTGATAAAGTATTATGGTATGCGAATTAGATAGTGAATCGCTTAATCAATTTTAGCGAGGAGGTCATAAAAATGGCTAAAGAATGTGTAATTACTGGACGTAAAGCCCGTGCTGGAAATGCCCGTTCACACGCAATGAACGCTAACAGACGTACTTGGGGAGCAAACCTTCAAAAAGTCCGTATTCTTGTTAACGGTAAACCAAAACGTGTTTGGGTATCCGCAAGAGCACTTAAATCAGGTAAAGTGCAACGCGTATAACGAAATGCGGAAACGACCGTTTAGGTCCGACAGGCATAAGACGGATTGGTGAAGTGGCGTTCTTTGCCGCGTAGCCAATATGGCTTATGACCCGAGGAACTGGTCGTTGGAGCTGGACAATACCATAATAAAAAGAAATAAAACGCCAGGCCGAATGAGTTCAGCCTGACGTTTTTTCTTTTTTCTTTTTTCTGTTGCGCTGGCTTGCACTTGCTGCTGCCTGGCTCTTCTGCTTATCATCTTTTTGGAAGACAACCATGCATTTTCGGACAAAACTACTGAGAAACTTCGGCATCGTGAATGTATAGACTCGCAATTCCCCGCTCCTTTCAGGAATCTGAACTCCTTACCATTAAGCATATGCCTTGCCGGAAAGAGATAGTACAAACTTCTGCATTTGCTTCATTGCTTGTAAATTTGGTCATACCCATTTCTATGCGGGCATTAACCGTTTCATACTTGAAACCTGTTAAAGTGAGGCCTACTACCGTTTCACCAAAAGGGAAAAATGAAATATAGGGAAGCTCTACGATTTTTTTCACCCGATGGACTCCTGGGTGCAAAATTGATAATTCATTGTTGGAGCTTTTAATGAATAACACAATATCTTTATTCGCAAGCTGCGACCTATATAACAACTGCAACGCGGATTCAAAATGATCCAATCTTCCACCTGTAACACCCGTCAAAATAATTTCCTCAGGTTGGTAGGCAATGGCACGCGCGACCGCCAATTCCGTATCCGTCTCGTCTTTTTCCGATTGGAATGAATCAACCTTTTCCACCGAAGACTGGATCAATTGGAATTCTTCAACGCTTACCGAATCAAAATCACCGACGGCTTCCTTCGGCACAATCCCTTCATTCAGTAAATGAAGAGCCCCTCTATCCACTCCGATGAAAATTGTTTGATCCGATTGCATTGCTGATAGATCAGGTAATTCTTCACGGGGTCCACCTGCACAAACGACAACTCTTCTCATCAATTCAGCACACTTTCTCCTGCCAATTTAATCCGTTTCAATGCTTCAGCACGATCTTCCGCATTGTAGATGGCCGATCCAGCGACAAAGATCGTTGCACCTGCCTGAGCACAAGGAATGATCGTTTCCTCATTAATGCCCCCATCAATTTCGATTTCGATGTCCAAACCTTTTTCCTTGATGAGATCAGACAATTGTTTCACCTTCGGAATAACCGAATGGATGAACTTCTGTCCGCCGAAACCTGGATTTACTGTCATGAATAACACTAGATCGACATCTTCCAGAATGTGAATGATCTGCTCGACAGGTGTATGCGGGTTCAGAACGACACCCGGTTTAACACCGTAGGAGCGTATCAGCTGGATCGTGCGGTGCAAGTGTCTACAAGCTTCAACATGGACAGTAATGTAGTCAGCTCCTGCTTTAGCGAACTGTTCAATATATGCATCAGGATTGTCAATCATGAGATGAACATCTAAAGGAAGTTCTGTAACGGGCCGCAACGCTTCGACAACAATTGGCCCCATCGTAATATTCGGAACGAAATGTCCGTCCATTACATCAATATGAATAAGCTCTGCTCCTGCTTTTTCTACTTCTTTTACTTCATCTGCCAACTTTGAAAAGTCAGCTGCTAAAATCGATGGTGCAATTTTAATCATTTTTCGGATACCTCGGCTTTCGGTCAGTAATCTCTTGCATGAACTGTACATAATTGTCATAACGGGAACTTATGATTTCTCCCGTCTCTACTTTCTCTTTTACTGCACATCCCGGTTCCTTCAGATGCAAGCAACCTCTGAATTTACAATCTTGCGCCACGCTTTCCATATCGACAAAGTAATCGCGAAGCTCTTCTTTTTCGATATGATCGAAATCAAGCGAACTAAATCCAGGAGTATCCGCAACAAGCCCGCCTTCCACTTCAATCAGTTCCACATGGCGGGTTGTATGCTTTCCTCTTCCTAATGCTTCAGAAATTTCACCGGTCTTTAAAGATAACTCGGGAATTAATGTGTTTAACAACGTCGATTTGCCAACCCCGGATTGACCCGCAAGCACGGTCGTTTTTCCTTGCAAGAACGGTTTCAATGTCGATGATAAGCCAGAATCTCCGATAAAGGTCTTAACGACCTCATATCCGATCCCTTTATAATATTGCATTGCGGCCTCCGCATGTTGAAGACCTTTTTCATCCGCAATGTCCTTTTTCGTCAGACAAATCACCGGTTGAATTCCAACCGATTCGATGACGACGAGAAATCGATCCAGTAAATGAAGGC
The DNA here is from genome assembly GCF_007991495.1 of Sporosarcina luteola. Lineage (GTDB taxonomy): Bacteria > Bacillota > Bacilli > Bacillales_A > Planococcaceae > Sporosarcina > Sporosarcina luteola. Next base: position 149,223 of record NZ_BJYL01000004.1, read on the forward strand.
TGAAATCCGGTTCAACGATTGAAAACACTAGCAATGCTTGGTCAACGTTAGAAATAGGCGGCCTGACGAGTTCATTATTTCTTTCATGCACTTCTGTAATCGTTGCATCATTGTCACCTTCGCGAACAATTGTTACGAAATCGCCAACGAGAGGGGAGATTCCTCTATTTCTGAATACTCCCCTACCTTTGCATTGAACCGTTTCCCCATCATCTTTTTTCACGTAATAAAAACCGCTAATCGCTTTTCTAATTTGTCCTTCCGGCATCCAATCCCTCTTTCTTATTCTTCGATATCGTCGTAATCGAACATCTCTTCCTTGATGACGGTATTGTCTCTGACGACTCTATATCCGCCCCGTTGCCCTTCTTCCAATTCAATTGGAACCATCGTGCGGGTATCTTCAGTGATTTCGAATTCATCAAACGGATCTGCCATCGAATGTTTGCTATCTTGAACATAGATTTTAACAGTTTGCGGTTCAGGCTCATCCGGTTCTTCTTCAAAATCATCCACGACCGTAGGCTCATATGGAATGTCAATCCGTTTCACCGTATATTTAACAGATTTCTTTTCCTTACCTTTCGAAATCGCAACATCGATTTTAGCTCCTTTTTCAACTTCAGTGTGAGCGGCAGGCTTTTGCCAAATGACATGACCTTCCGGAATCGTATCGTGGAATTCTTCTCGAATCGCGCGTATATCAAAACCGGATGTCTTTCCATATTCCTTTAACTGGTTCTGATTATATCCCGTAAGATCGTCTACTAGCTGAACTTCTTTTCCTAGACTCACTGTTAACAGAAGATCCGTATCTTCGGGTACAACTTCCTCCCCGACTTCCGGATTCTGTCCTATAATCCGCCCTTTCGGCTCATCAGAGTGAACGTTCTTCGTATCGACGGATTTAAAAATATTTTCGAGAAAACTTGCAAATTCATCGTCAAAGTCACGACCCGTGTAGTCAGTCATTTCTGTCGTTTTCTTGCCTGTACTCACATAAAGCGTTACAGGGGAACCGACTTTCCGCTTCTTATCCGCCTCAGGAATTGTACGGAAAACCTGCCCTTTTTCAAATTCATCGGAATAGTCTTCTATGGACTCTTCCACGACGAAACCTGCTTCCGTCAATCGATCGATCGCTTCCGCTTCATCATATCCGACGACATCCGGGATAGCCTTTTCTTTCGTTCCTAATAAGGAAGGCAAAAAGATGGCCAATAAAGCGATGGCTATAAGGCCAATTGAAATACCTAGTATGATTGGCCACTTTCTACGTTTCTTTTTCACTGGCGGTTTTGCTTCCGGAACAACCGGTTCAATTTTTTTCGTCGTCTCCGACTCATCAAATTTCGAAGTTTCCGTTATTGCGGGAATGATCCGGGTCTTATCGTCATCAAAAGGTACGTTGAATTTCGCTTCATGCTGCCTCTCGGGAGATAGAACTGAAAACAAATCATCATACATTTCATCTGCAGATCGATATCTATATGTAGCGTCTTTTGCAGTCGCTTTTAAAATGACATTTTCTACACTTTGAGGAATGTCAGGAAATGTCAGCCGAACTGAAGGCGTTTCCTCCTGTAAATGTTTAAGAGCGATCGCCACGGCGGTCTCTGCTGAAAATGGCAGCTCACCGGTTAATAACTCATAAAAGACAATCCCCAATGAATAGATATCCGATTTTTTTGTTGCCATGCCGCCTCTGGCCTGTTCAGGAGATAAATAATGAACAGTTCCGATAACCGAGTTCGTTTTCGTATGAGCCGTCGCACTAAGCGCCATCGCAATTCCAAAGTCAGTAATTTTCACATTGCCTTCTGAATCCATTAAAATATTTTGCGGTTTTATGTCTCGATGGATAATGCCATTATGATGGGCATTTGCAATCGCTGATACTAATTGTTTCATGATGCCAACCGCTTGAGCAACTTTTAATGGACCGTTAGTCTGAATGAATTTCTTTAACGTCTGACCTTCAATATATTCCATGACAAAATAATGAAGCTCTCCATCCTCCCCGACATCGAATATATTAACGATATGTGGATGAGTCAAACTTGTAGCGGAAAGTGCTTCGCGTTGGAATCTTCTTTTCAAATCTTCCTCATTGGCAAAATCGTAATTCAATACTTTGATTGCAACATCGCGATCCAAGATGATATCGTGCGCTAAATAGACTTTCGACATACCACCTTCTCCGATTCCTCGGATCACTTCGTAACGCCCACCGATTCGTTTGCCTATCATTGTTGACTCACCTCCGAAGCTGAAGGACCAGCTAAAATGACGGAAATGTTATCTTCTCCGCCCATTTCATTGGCAAGCCTTATCAATTCCATTGCTTTATCTCGAAGATCCCCGTCCGTTGCGACGATACGATGGATCCGTTCGTTGTCGACTTTATTGCTCAATCCGTCTGTACAGATCAACAAATAGGTCTGACCGTTCAATTCAATATTGTAAAAATCAGGGGTAATGAATTTTTCTGATCCGACTGCCCTCATGATCCAATTTCTTTGAGGATGTTTTGCCGCTTCCTCTTCAGTGATTTCCCCCGAATCAAGCAATATATTGACGAACGAATGGTCTTTCGTGATTTGCAAAATCTCCCTTTCGTCTATCATGTATACTCGACTATCGCCGACATGAGTGACTAGACCTTTATTGCCATAAATGAGAACAGCATCCAACGTGGTTCCCATGCCTTTAAAATTCTCATCTTTTTCTGCGATATTGAATATAGTGCGGTTTACGTATAAAATCATTTCTTGCAATAGTTCTTTCCAGTCTTCTTCATCTAGACTCTTGGGATTTTCAACTTTCAAAAATTTTTCCCCAAGTATTTGAACTGCTGTTGAGCTTGCATAATCCCCACCACGATGCCCCCCCATGCCATCAGCAATAATAGCTAGCGTCGGCCCATCTTTAATTGTAAAAACTGCCGCGCAATCTTCATTTACTGTCCGCTTTCGACCAATATCCGTCAGCACTTCGAATCGCAACACTCGTCCCCCCTTTAATACAACTTCTTCACCTTTTTCGAAAAGCAGCAACAAAAAATCCATCACTTCCAAAATGCTGTGGCAGCACTTGCAACATATCGTCCTTAATCGCTAATGGTGCATGATTGCTTAATGCATCCAGCGGGACTAATTCAATATCGGGATGTTTATCAAGGAATTTACGTACCATTCCTTCATTTTCTTCATAGTCGACTGTACAAGTGCTGTAGACGATTATCCCATCCTCTTTGATGAGACGATAGGCTGTATCAAGCAATTGTCCTTGGATTCCAACTAATTTATCCAAATCCTGCTCGGTCTTATTATATTTAATTTCCGGCTTTCGACGAATGACGCCCAAACCGCTGCAAGGTGCATCGACAAGGATCCGGTCAAAGGAGGAAGGCTCATAAATGGATTCCAATTCCCTGCTATCACCGCTCTTCGTCTTGATGGAACTGATGCCAAGCCGTTGTGCATTCGACTCGATTAAAGCCAGTTTATGCTCATGCAGATCATGTGCATAAATTTCACCTTTATCATTCATTTTTTCTGCGATGAATGTTGTTTTTCCTCCTGGCGCCGCACACATGTCAAGCACTTTCATATCCGGTTTAAGGTCAAGTGCAAGAACTGGCAACATGGAACTTTCATCTTGGATAGTCAATAGTCCGTTTGAATAAGCTTCCGTATTCGCCAAACTTCCACTTGATGCTTGGATGCTTTCGGAAACAACTTCTCCCTTAGTTGCATCGATTCCCTCTTTCGACAATGCAATCAAAGTGTCCTCCACTGTCGATTTTAAAGAGTTTACCCTGGCCGTCATTCGGGCTGGATGATTATTTTCATGGGCCATCGCCCATGCCTCTTCCTTGCCGTATTGCTCAATCCAACGGTTGATCAACCACGTTGGGTGACTTGTTTCAATTGATATTCTTTCAATATCATCCTTGATGTCTTCTAGCGGGCGCACTCCTTTACGCAAAACAGAACGTAATATGCCATTCACTGTTGCTGCAATCCCTTTATGGCCACGCCTTTTTGCGATTTCTACAGCTTCATGGACGACTGCATGCGGAGGAATCTTCGTTAAATAAATAATTTGGTAAATGGATAACCGCAATAGTTCCCTCACCCAAGCATCAAGCTTTCCTTTTACAAAAGGTTCCAAGTAATAATCCAACGTCATTCTATGCTGCAACGATCCATATGTTAACTCTGTCAATAAACCTTTGTCTTTAGGATCGATGGCGTATTTTTTGATCGTCCGGTTTAGAAGTAAGTTGCTATATGCCTGATTATCATTAATTTCCATCAAAATCGATAAGGCTGCGTCACGGACATTTCCATTCCAAATTTTCTTTTTGGGATTTGTCATTCGAAATGATCCCCTTCGCTCCATTTGGCTCCTACTCCATTCATGAATTCCTCAGCAGACAATCGCTTTTTTCCGGCTGGCTGCAATTCGGTAATAGCAATCGAAGTATGATCCCCAGTTTTTATAATAAGCCTGTCCTTCAACAATTTAATAAGTGTCCCGGGTGATTGATCCGAATCGATATCAGATTTCTCTGCTTTCCAAATCTTGACGTTTTCCCCTTGGAAAACCGAGTATGCTCCTGGCCAAGGATATAAGCCGCGGATTTGATTGTATATCGCAGTTCCTCCGCGTGACCAATCAATTTTTTCTTGCTCACGTGTAATATTTCCTGCAAAGGAGACGTATTGTTCATCTTGTTGAATACGTTCATTCGTTCCGGCTAATATCGAAGGAAGCGTTTCCTTTAATAATTCCATGCCGGCAATGGACAACTTTTCAAAAAGTATACCGGTAGTATCCGTTTCTTCAATAGGGACACGAACTTGTGAAATAATGTCACCTGCATCCAATTTCTGCACCATATACATGATGGTCACTCCAGTTTCCGTTTCCCCGTCGATGACGGCTTGATGGATTGGAGCGCCTCCCCTATATTTCGGCAATAGAGAAGCATGCACGTTAATGCAGCCAAAGCGAGGTGCGTCAAGCAATTCTTTTGGCAATATTTGACCGTAAGCAGCTGTTACGATAAGATCCGGTTTTAGTTGAATGATCTCCGATAACTCCGTCGAATTTTTTAGTTTTTCGGGTTGCAATACAGGTAACCCTAGACGGACTGCTTCCCCTTTGACTGGGGGCGGAGTAAGGACCCGCTTTCTGCCGACCGGACGATCGGGTTGCGTGACAACTGCTGCGATTTCAAAGCCTTCGTCATGCAACATCGTCAAAACCGGCACGGAGAAGTCCGGTGTTCCCATGAATACGATTTTCGTCATTCCGCTTTTTCCTCCTCATCGACTTCATTAAATTCCTCCGGATCAACAATCCGCTTGATTTTAGAATCGAAGAGGATACCGTCCAAATGGTCGATTTCATGGAGGATTGCGCGCGCTTCATAGTCTTCTGCTTCCAGCTCATATAACGAGCCGTCCCGTTCCTGCGCTTCTACACGTACAAAGAAGGGACGCTCCACTTCTCCATATAAACCGGGGAAACTTAAACAGCCTTCCACATCTACTTCGGAACCTCCGATGGCAGTGACAACTGGATTTATCATTTCAATAACGTCGTCGCCTTCTCCTAAATCGACGATCGCGACTCTGACAAGTTCTCCGATTTGAGGTGCAGCAAGTCCTACTCCGTCCGCCGCTACCATTGTTTCATACATATCATCGAGCAATTTCGCAAGTTTTTCATCAAATTTCTCTACTTCCTTACAACGCTGTGTCAAAAGCGGTGAAGGGCTTTTTACGATTTCAAGTATTGCCAAATCAATTCCTCATTTCTAGCTGTCTATGGTGTGTCCTGTTAAAAGATGGAGGCTGGCTCCATATCGACCGTCATAAGCAGGCCTTCCTTCAACCAGTTTGTCCGGTACATTTTTATCAACTGTTGAAGCGTTTCAATTAACTTCGGCTCTTTTTTGTATTTTATCAAACATTGGTATCTATATCTATTGTTTACACGACTGATGGCCGCTGCTGCGGGTCCGATGATGACTGTGTCTTGAGAAAGATTGCTCTTCATAAACCGAGTCGCTTTATCAGCAAAGTCCGCCACTTTCAATAAATCTTCATGTGAAAATTGGATCAGTGTTATATAAAAGAACGGAGGATAGCCGTATTGTTTACGTGCCAACATTTCCAAATTATAAAACGTTTCGTAATGCTGGGTTTTCGCTAACTCAATGGCGTAATGTTCAGGCGAGTATGTCTGGATGAATACTTCCCCCGCTAACTCATGTCGGCCAGCCCTTCCGCTCACTTGTGTCATTAACTGGAATGTTTTTTCAGCTGCGCGGAAGTCCGCTAAATGTAATGTCGTGTCTGCAGCAAGCACGCCAACCAATGTAATATTCGGGAAATCCAGCCCTTTCGCAATCATTTGCGTTCCAAGGAGAATATCCGCCTTCCCTTCACTGAATTGGCGAAGCAGACGTTCATGCGCTCCTTTTTGGCGGGTTGTATCCACATCCATCCGAATTACTCTTGCCTCCGGGAATAGCTTTGAGATCTCCTCTTCCGCTTTTTGCGTCCCTGTGCCGAAAAATCGGATATGCTCACTTTCACATTCCGGACAATCGAGCGGAACCGCCTCTTCATGGCCGCAATAATGGCATTTTAAACTTTCATTTGCTCGGTGGTATGTTAGGGAAATATCGCAATTTGGACACTCTACGACAGTGCCACAGTCTCTGCATAAAACGAATGACGAGAACCCCCTTTTATTTAGAAAAAGGACGATCTGCTCCTTTTTATCAAGCCGTTTTTGGACAGCGTCCGCCAACTGAACGGAGAACATCGAGCGGTTTCCTTCTTTTAATTCATCCCTCATATCGACTACCGTTACAGCAGGCAAAGACTGGTTTTTCGCTCGTCTTGATAGTTCGAGCAATGTATAAACCCCTTTCGTTGCTCGAGCATATGACTCAAGTGAGGGGGTTGCGCTCCCTAAAATGACAGGGCAACCGTAAAATTCAGAACGCCAAATCGCAACGTCCCTTGCATGATAGCGTGGCGTATCATCTTGTTTGTATGTCGACTCATGCTCTTCATCCAAAATGATGATCCCAACGTTTTCAAACGGAGCAAAGATGGCCGATCTGGCGCCGACGACGACTTTCACTTCCCGCCGGTGAATTTTCCGCCATTCATCATATTTCTCTCCTGCAGATAATCCGCTATGCATCACAGCAACTAAACTTCCAAATCGCTCTTGGAAACGGGATGTCATTTGTGGCGTCAACGAAATTTCCGGAACGAGGACAATTGCTTCTTTCCCCTTATCCAATACATGTTTGATCGCCCGCAGATAGATTTCTGTTTTTCCGCTACCAGTTACGCCGTGTAAGAGGAAAGTTTCCGCCTTATCTTTGTCGGAAGCTTCATTCACAGCTTTAAGAGCTTTTTGCTGCTCATCAGTGAGTTGCAACGGAATCGGTGTATCCAACAGACGTGGAGCATCAGGTTCTCGATAGATTTCTTCATGCCGTTCAGAGGCCGCTCCTTTTTCAATTAGAGCTTTCAAAACGGTATTCGTCAATCCAGTTTCGTTCAAAAGCTTAGCGGCTTCCATCGTCTTACCCGCGTGCCCGAGCATCCACTTAATCATTTCTGCCTGTTTTTTTGCATTTGGATGAATCGCCTTCTCCAGCTCTGTTAAAGTGGAGGCATCCATTATTCGGACGGTCCTCACTTTTTTCACTTTTGTTTGTTGGCTAATTGCGGTATCGACCGTTACAATGCCTTTATCAGCATAGATTTTAATCGCTTTCAACAGATTGGAATCGGTCACCTGTTTTAACGGGACTCTTGTCCGTCCATTGAAAAAAGCCATTAACCCGGCATCTTCGATTTTCTCGGGCTCCTTCACAATGATGAATTTTTCGTATTTTGCACGCATTGCTGCGGGCAGCATCACTTGTAAAGCATCAATTTCATAAGAAAGTGTTTCCCTAGCCAAGCGTTTTGAAAGTGTCAGAAGCTCGGAAGAGAATACAGGTTCCAGATCGATCAATTCATCAATTTGTTTTAACTTGCCTTCATCAACTTCACTTTCGTCTTTCAGTCCGGTAACGTAACCTATTATTTTCCGTGGGCCAAAAGGGACTTTTACTCGTGAACCACATTCGATGACAGCTTCAAGATGCTGCGGCACGCCGTAGTCAAAAGGTCGATCAATTGGATACGCAGATACATCAACGATGATTTCAGCGATCATTTGAATTTGGCCATTCCTCTGCAATGATCGTTTTAAGCAATACTTTTGCAAGCTCGTTCTTTTGCATCGATTCGAATGGATATTGGTTTCCTTTCCTCGTCAATAACGTAACGACATTCGTATCATTTCCGAATCCGCCGCCTGGATCTGTTACATCATTGACAATAATATAATCCAAGTTCTTATTGGTAAGTTTGGATTTCCCATAACCAATTGCATCATTCGTTTCCGCTGCAAACCCGACAAGGATTTGTTTTTCTTTCTTATCACCGAGCGTTTTGAGTATATCTGTTGTCCGTTCAAGTTCGATTGTTGAATCTCCGTCCTTCTTTTTCATCTTCTGCGCATGCTGCTCTTTCGGACGGTAATCCGCAACTGCCGCAGATTTTATGACCATCGACGCATCATCATAATAGGACAAAACAGATTCGAGCATTTCTGCAGCGCTTTCCACTTGTACAAGTTTAACTCCGGATGGCTTTGGCAAATCAACCGGTCCGGATATTAAGACTGTGTCGGCACCTAATTCGGCAGCCACTTCCGCCATGGCATAGCCCATCTTTCCACTTGAAAAGTTGGATATGTACCGGACCGGGTCAATCCGCTCCCTCGTTGGACCTGCTGTCACAACAATCTTTTTCCCTAACAGCGGCAAGTCTGCCGTTGAACCTAAAAACCTTTGTTTCACCAGTTCAACTATTTTTTCAGGTTCTTCAAGTCTTCCTTTTCCTACATAGCCACAAGCCAAAAAACCTTCAGATGGTTCAATGAAACTGAAGCCATCATCATGCAATTGTTGAATATTGCGGACGACTGATCTATTTTCATACATATGAACATTCATCGCAGGAGCAATCCAAACGTCAGACGTTGTAGCAAGTAATGTGGAAGTGACCATATCATCCGCAATTCCATTCGCAATTTTCCCGATGATGTTGGCCGTCGCCGGTGCAACAATGACGAGATCTGCCCAATCTGCAAGATCTATATGTGCGATGACTCGAGAATCCTTTTCATCAAACGTATCGAAATAAACATCGTTTCTTGACATGACTTGGAATGCAAGAGGTTGTACAAATTCCATCGCCGAGGCTGTCATAATTACTTTCACTTCTGCTCCTGCTTGTGATAATTTACTAACAAGCGCAACAGATTTATAGACGGCGATTCCGCCAGTGACACAGACTAGAATTTTTTTATTCAACAACAACAATCCCACCCTTTACCGTTATATCAGTTAAAATGACAAACTCCCTAAGAAAGTTTGTTTCTAAGGGAGTCATGCACGAACCTATTTAAATGCATCCAACAAAAGTGGATGATCAGATTTCGTCTTCGTAGACGATGGAAGCATCTTGCACCTGTTTCGATAAAGCGCCTGCAGCCACTTCTTCCAAAGCTTTCCCTACATTTTTATAAGATGTATAGGATGAAAGTAATTCGTTTTTACTTTCCTGCATTTCACGTGCGCGTTTAGCAGCAAGAGTGACTAATGTGTATTTCGAATCGATCTTGCCTTTTAAAGAATCAACTGATGGATATAACATAAATTATTCCCCTTCCAACATAAGTAAGTAACGTTTTTCGACACGTTCACGACGACAATGTTCAGCTGTGACGATGGCGTTGATTCGATCGCAAGCTTTCGAGACTTCGTCGTTTTCCACTACATAATCGTATAAATTCATCATTTCCAGTTCATCACGTGCTTTTAACACTCGGCTCGCAATGACATCTGCTTTTTCCGTTCCTCTTCCGACCAAGCGATCCTCGAGTTCAGACAGACTCGGTGGTGCAAGGAAGATGAAAAGTCCATCGGGAACCTTTTCACGGACTTGCGCAGCACCGACAACTTCTATTTCAAGAAATACATCTCTGCCGGCATCAAGTGTTTCATTGACATAATCAAGAGGAGTACCGTAGTAGTTGCCGACGTACTCGGCATACTCCAATAATTTTCCTTCGCTGATCAGTCTTTCAAAATCACTGCGGGATTTAAAAAAATAGTCGACACCGTCCTGCTCGCCTTCCCGCGGACTTCTTGTCGTCATCGATATCGAATATTCATAGTTCGTATCAGGTTGTTGAAACAGTTCTTTTCTGACAGTCCCTTTCCCTACGCCGGATGGGCCGGAAAGGACGATCAGAAGTCCACGTTGTTTGTACATGCAATAATCCCTCTTCTTATGTAATCTAAAGTTTCTATATAAAACAAACTAAAGAGATCAACTTAAACAGTTGTTTTCCGTTCCAGGCGGACGCTTTCCGCGGGCATGGCTTCAGCCTCCTCACTTCGCTTCGCTTCGTTGCGGGGTCTTCAGCTCATGCTATTCCCGCTGGAGTCGCCGCCTTCCACTCCAAACAACGGAAATCTCAATGTATATTTAATTTGTTCGTTCTATATATTGTTTAATTCATCATAGCAAACAATCTTCTCATATTATAACATATCACACCGTGAGAGTGCTAAAATGGAACAAAACGTTTGAAAGAGGAATTATCATGGCATTTGACGGTTTATTCACAGCAGCGATTACACAAGAGCTGCAGCAAATTAAAGACGGACGGATTTCAAAGATCCATCAGCCGAATGCACAGGAAGTTGTTCTATTAGTGCGGGCGGGAAGAAGCAATTATAAACTTCTCATTTCCACTCATCCATCGTATTCCCGTGTGCAGCTGACAGATGAAACAATTGCAAACCCAGCGGAACCACCGATGTTTTGTATGGTGTTAAGAAAGCATCTTGAAGGCGGAATGATCGAGTCGATTCGTCAATCGGGTAATGACAGAATTATCGAGTTCGATATTCGGGCTAAAAATGAAATCGGGGATAATATTCACCGACGACTGATTGTTGAAATCATGGGTCGGCATAGTAATTTACTTATGATCGACCCGGAACGGAATATAATTATCGACAGCATGAAGCATTTGCCTCCTTCCGTAAACAGTTATCGCACGGTTTTGCCGGGACAGCCGTATGTCCCTGCCCCTCCGCAAGAGAAATTGGATCCTTTCGAGTTGGATGAGCATAAGTTTCTAGCATTATTGCCAGAATGGGAGAATGCCAAAAAAGTTGTCGGCAAACTTTCTGGTTTCTCGCCGATCCACGGAGAAGAGCTTCTGCATCGGTTGAAAGGAATCTCGGAAGAAGACGCATATGATGTCTATAAAAACTTCCTTTCTTCATTTAAAGGTGGAACTCAAACACCGACGATAGCTGAAGTCGGAAATAAAACCATCTTTTCAGCAGCAAAATTGACATATGCCGATAAAACGGTCGCAACGTTCGATTCACTCGGTGAATTGCTTGATAAAGTCTATTTCGCACGGGCAGAACGTGAACGTGTGAAATCACAAGCGGCGGATTTGGAACGTTGGCTTGATAATGAAATCGCGAAGTTGAAATTGAAGATGGAAAAACTGGGCAAAGAGCAAAAATCGGCAAAGAAACTCGATACGTTCCAGTTATATGGTGAGCTGCTGACAGCAAACAGCTATGCCATCCAGAAAGGCGATTCGGAAGCGGTAGTTGACAACTATTATGAGGAAAACACGACTGTCACCATTCCGCTCGATCCGAGAAAAACCCCGATTGAAAATGCCCAGCGCTATTACTCCCGCTATACGAAGGCTAAAAATGCATTGATTATGATTGCAGAGCAGTTGGAGAAAGCGAAAGAAGACATCGATTATTTTGAGATGATCAAACAGCAGGTCATGCAAGCTTCCCCTGAAGATATCGAAGAAATTCGCGAGGAATTGGCAGAGTTAGGTTTGATGCGGGCAAGAAAAGGCAAGAAGAAGCAGAAGCCGAAAAAGCCTTCTCCGGAAGTCTATGTTTCATCATCAGGGATTCCGATTTCGGTAGGGAAAAATAATAAACAGAATGATTACTTGACATTTAAGATTGCGGCACGGGATCATGTTTGGTTGCATACGAAGGATATTCCGGGATCGCATGTTGTCATTCATGATACGAATCCTGATGAGCAGACGATTGAAGAGGCAGCGGTCCTTTCGGCTTATTTCAGTAAGGCGAGGGGTTCGTCGTCTGTTCCGGTCGACTTTACGGAAATTCGACATGTGAAGAAGCCGAATGGTGCTAAACCTGGTTTTGTTATTTATTTTGAGCAGAAGACGTTGTTTGTTACACCTGATGAGGATGTAGTAAGGAAATTGAGGAAGTGAAAAAGGATTGCCATCGCAAATCAAGATGGCAATCCTTTTTTATAATGCATCTGTCCGCTCTTCTCCGACGGGTAAGTAGTGTAGAAGGCCGATCTCTTCGAGGCCTTTTTTAATTTTTGTCGTATACCCTAGGTGCTCATCGGATAATTAAGCCGCTTTTGACTCAATCATTTCCTCAAGGACAGGCAAGTATGTGGGATCGATTGCCGACCATAATTGGTAGGAGTTGATCAAATCCTCTAAAGTGAGATGCTTATAGTCGTCACCTTTAAAGCCTAAATCAGGGGCTATCCGATACCAAATGTCTTTATTATCACGAATCCATTCATCTTTTTGAATGGTGATTGCTTTTTGGATGGACTTCGCTGTCTCCAAATACTTCTCATCGCCAAATTCATTGTAAGCCATGAGTAAAATGTTCATCCCACCTAAAACGTGATTCATGGATGAGTGGGTTTGTACGTCCTGGATGAGCGGGAAGTAATCCGAAATATAAAATGCATCTTTTGCGATTGGAATTATATGCCCTTCGTCTTTACGTGACACCAATAGATCTGCATAACTCCGCAACGGTTCTTTCGAGTCCTTTATCCCGAATTCGTCACCACTGCGGTAATAGAATAAGGCGATTTGTTCATTGAAGCGCGTATCGATGAATGGTGCAGTAATTCCGTATAAGTCCTTCAAATACGTGCTCGTCACTTCGGTTTCCCAATAAGGCTTTTCGCCACGGAAATTTTTCAAATTCACGAATGAGTTGAATATCAAGTTTTCAAAGTAACGGTCTTGCTGTTGATGATACAACGTCAATGCCCGGTCTTCTTTCAACAATAAAAGACTACGGCCATAGCCTTGTCCATTTTCAGGCAATGGCTCCGTCGTTGTCACCATTTTATTGAACGGACCAATTGCAGTGTACCAGCTGTTCCGCTTCTTATAATACTTGGCGCTTTCCAGCATCCAATCTTCACGATGCTCGTCATTTTCAAAAAGTAGATTTTCCGAATTTAAATACCATTGGTCTACAATGTCTTGTCCATCGGATTGTAGTGTATGCACGGATAAAAATGTCGAATCGACCTGTGCGAATGAAAGAGCTTCATCTTCTTTTAGCAACTCCCGCATTTGGCTATGGCCTCCATGCGCATAATCCATCGACAACTGTTGGGAGCGGTATGATTGTCCGACCATTCTTTCTTGTATAGTTCCGTCTTCGTTGATGAATCGAAGGACGCCTGTCGGATAGGACGTCATGTCGGTGTTGAATAAATCTTCGGTGTTTCTTTTGATTTCATTTTCATCAAAACGATATAGCTCATATGATTTCACGAGATTTTCCTTTTGCAAGACATCCCCGATGGATTGTCGAGTTTAGAGAACAAAAAATAATCACCATTATCAAAAGAGCGTACCGTCAACTCAATGAGTGCCCCTTGTTCACCTACCGAATACGTATAAATATTGTCTCGCGAAAATCCATTATCAATTCGTTGATGGTAGTCAAAACGAATTTCCTCAGTCGATCTAAGATAAATTGGATGTTCATCAAAAGAAACTTTCATTAAATCAACTGATGACTGGACAGGTTTGTAAGTATCTGAAATAATCTGTTCTGATAAAACATAGTCTTTTTGGTTGGTGAGAACACCTTTCTCTGCTAGCGACCGGTACAAAGCAACAGCAAATGTCGCACGATCTACAGGTAATTTCTCTTGAACGAATCCTTGTACAATAGGTGGCACCTTATTCATTTTTACTGGATTCATGAAATCCAAATACCGAGGGCTTAATTTTGTAAGTTCATCTTTAGTCATGTTAACACCGAATGCTTTATTAAGCGCTGATACCATCTGTTCAACAGTCAATGGATCGTCTACACCGAAAGAACGGGTCGAACGAGCGCTAAGAATCCCCGTTGCGATTGTTGCATTTACCGCTTCTAACAATTGTGCTTCTTGAATATCATCATAAGATAATATAGATTCCGGTTTTGGCAATTTTAACGCCTTATAAAAGGCTAATGAAGCTTCTCCTGTAGTAATCGGCACCGCAGGCCTAAATTGCAAATCGCGATATCTTTCCATCAAGCCATTCTCAACGAGCGACATGATTTCATTTTTCGCCCAGTAATCAGGAGCAATATCTGTAAATTTTGTTTCTATCTTCTTTTCTATCGTTTGACTATTGTCGTTTACAGCATAAGCGGTTGGAGACAGTGCAATGGCGATTGCTATCACGATCGGAGCAGCATATGCAAATGTCTTATTCATATCGTTTGCTTCCTCCATTATAAATATGATTCATAACAGTTTAACATATATAATAGACGTCCGTTAAAAAAGAAAAACGTTATGCGCTGTTTACTTGAACGCATAACGTTTTGTCGTTTCCTTTTTATTTATAATAAACCGGCCTTCAGTTTTGTATGCCATTCCGATAAACCGACCATTGACTCCTTTGTGATCGCACCACTTTCAACTGCCGTCTCTGTAAGGGTGCCGAAATCAGTCAAGCTTTTATAAGACAGATTTGCTTCGTCAAATGCTTTAGCCGCACTTTCAAGCTCGTATGTAAATATGGATACGACACCCAAAGCGTTTATCCCCTCCGAACGAAGTGCTTCAACGGCATTCAAGCTGCTGCCCCCTGTGGAAATCAGATCTTCTATAATGACTGCTTTGTCCGAAGGAGACACTTTCCCTTCAATCTGTTTACTGCGTCCATGCCCTTTTGCCTTTGAACGGATATAGACCATCGGCAAGCCCAATATATCCGCGACCCATGCAGCATGCGGAATACCGGCTGTTGCTGTTCCTGCGATGAGTGTAGCTTCAGGGTAATGTTCTTTAATCAATCCTGCAAGACCTTCAGCGATCAGCTTGCGCCCTACAGGATCAGACATCGTCAATCGATTATCACAATAAATTGGGGACTGGATGCCTGATGCCCAAGTGAAACGATCTTCTGGACTCAACTCAACTGCCCCAACATTCAATAAAACTTCTGCGATTTCCTTTTTACCCATTTCTGTCAGTTCCTTTCCATAGCGCGTTAATTTGTTCATATGCAGCACGGGGATTTGAAGCGCCAGTAATCGCTCTTCCGACTACGATATGCGTTGATCCCTCTTTTCTAGCTTCTTCGGGAGTTGCAATTCTTTTTTGATCTTGCACATCATTCTCCGGCAGACGAATCCCGGGAGTGACCTTCAGAAATTCAGGCCCGCAAACTTCCGATATGATTGCCGCCTCTTGCACTGAGCAAACAACGCCATCTAATCCCGCATCTTTCGTAAGTTTTGCGTAATGAAGGACAGATTGTTGAAGTGAAGCTTGGATGAGCTGTTCTTCTTTCACTTGCCGCTCATCTGTCGAAGTAAGCTGAGTCACTCCAATAATTGAAGGACGTTTTATACCTGTTGGTGTCCCTTTATCAAGCCCTTCTAGTGCAGCTTCCATCATCGTTTTCCCGCCAGCGGCATGAACATTGACCAAATTTACACCTAAACTTGCCAGTACTTCCATCGCCGATTTTACCGTATTCGGGATGTCATGAAGCTTTAAGTCCAAGAAAATATCAAACCCGCGTTCTTTTAATCTCGCAATAATTGCAGGGCCTTCTTTATAATAAAGCTGCATTCCTACTTTGACATTCACGTCACCTTCGAAAACAGTAAGAAATTCGAAAGTTTTTTCTGCGGATTCAAAATCCAATGCAATGATAGGGGATTTCTTCATTAACGATGGCTCCTTCCAATTAACTCTGAAATATGTTCTACACCAAGCTCGTCCAATTTTGCAGGCAATTCATTGATGATAGTCGGACAAATGAACGGATCAACAAAATTCGCTGTTCCGACTGCGACGGCACTTGCTCCCGCCGAAAGAAAATCAATGACATCGGCTGTTTCAGCAACGCCTCCCATCCCGATGATTGGGATGCTAACAACCTGACTCACTTCGTAGACCATTCGGATAGCGACTGGTTTGACAGCTGGTCCAGACAAGCCACCTGTCACATTTGCGATAATAGGCCGTCCCGTTTTTTGGTCAAGTCGCATGCCGACTAATGTATTAATCATCGTGATACCATCAGCACCGCCTGCCTCTACCGCTTTTGCAATTTCTTTAATATCCGTTACATTAGGGGATAATTTCACGTACACCGGCACTTCAGATACCTCTTTCACTGCTGCCGTTAAATCTTGCGCCTGCTGAGGGTCTGTCCCGAATGTAATTCCGCCGCATTTCACGTTTGGGCATGAAATATTCAATTCCAGTGCTTTCACATTCGGTGCGGTTGAAATGGTTTTCGCCACTTCTATATAATCCGCAGTTTCTGTCCCAGCAACATTCGCGATGATCGGCACATCGAACTGCTCAAGCCAAGGCAATTCATTTTCCATGACGCCTTGCAAACCTGGATTTTGCAACCCAATTGCATTCAGCATGCCTGACGCCGTTTCTGCCACTCGGGGCGTCGGATTGCCGAAACGCGTCTCGAAAGTCGTCGCTTTGATCATAATAGCACCCAACTGCGATAAATCGTACAAGTTCCCATATTCCTTGCCGAATCCGAAACAGCCTGAGGCCGGCATGATCGGGTTTTTCAATCGCAATCCAGGCAATTCCACTGCCAATCTATTCATATCGACACCACCCCCGCAGGAAATACTGGACCATCCGAGCATACTTTGACGTATTTTTCATCCGATTTATCAGTCGTCTCACATACACAAGCGAAGCAGGCACCGATGCCGCAACCCATCCGTTGTTCGAATGAAAGGAAGCCCTTCTTTTCGGCGTAAACCGTTTGCACGGCGTTAAGCATGGGCATCGGACCGCAGCTATAGTAAGTTGCAAAGTCGTCGTTAATTGTTTCCATCACATTCGTGACGAATCCCGCAACACCTTTAGTACCGTCTACTGTAGCGATATATGTATCGCCTAATTGATTAAATTCTTCCTCATAAAAGGACACATCCGCTGTCTGGAAGCCTAAAATATGAATGCATTTAACACCTTTAGCAGTCAATTGCTTTGATAGTTCATATAATGGCGGAACTCCAATTCCTCCGCCAATTAATACCGCTGTTTCGCCTTCAGCTGTTTCAGCAACCGGGAACCCGTTGCCCAATGGACCAAGAACATCGACTTCTTCCCCTTCGACTTTCTTGGAAAGCAACGTAGTCCCACGACCTTCAGCACGGTAAATAATTGTCATTTCGCTTTTTTCATCGTTTATCGACGCGATTGAAATCGGGCGTCTGAGCATCGGTTCAAATGAATCTGACACGCGTATATGGACAAACTGGCCAGGGGAGTTAATTTCCCCTACCAGCTTGCCAGATAGCTTCAATTCGAAAATATTCTTTGCAATCTTCCGTTGCCCGGTCACTTTCATCCGATCTTGGATTATCATACGATCACCTGCTGTTTTTGCATATTTTCCGTTTGGAAGGACATGGACTCGATAACGCGGAGCATCGCTTCAGCTGTATCGATCGATGTAAAACACGGAATACCATTTTCAACTGATTCGCGTCGGATACGGAAACCGTCACGTTCAGGCATTTTTCCTTTCGTCAATGTGTTTATGACGAGCTGCGCTTCTCCATTTTGAATGATATCTATCAATGTCGTACCATCTGAGCCGATTTTGCTGACTGTCTTTACTTTTATACCGGCTTTCTCCAATGTTTTCGCAGTTCCGTTTGTTGCAAGGATGCGATAGCCGTTATTCGCAAATCGCCTTGCAAGTTCGACGACCTCTAGTTTATCTTTATCAGCTATGGTCATAAGAACCGACCCATATTCTTTTATTTCCATTCCAGCAGCAACAAGCCCTTTATATAATGCTTTTTCTAAGGTCTTATCTTTTCCCATTACCTCGCCGGTCGATTTCATTTCTGGCCCAAGCGTAGTATCGACGCGTCGCAGTTTCGCGAATGAAAACACCGGAACTTTCACATAGACACCTGTTGGCACTGTTGCAAGGCCGCTACCATATCCTTGCTTCGAAATGGACTGCCCTAAAATCGCTTTTGTCGCCACATTTGCCATAGGTATGCTTGTAATCTTGCTTAAGAATGGGACTGTCCGGCTCGATCGGGGATTCACTTCAATGACATACACTTGGTCATCGGAAATGACGAATTGGATGTTGAGCAGTCCGTTGATCTTCAAACCGATTGCCAAGCGTTCCGTATAATCCACAATTGTCTCGACCATTGCGGCCGAAAGGTTTTGCGGAGGGAAAACCGCAATCGAATCACCAGAGTGGACGCCCGCCCTTTCGATATGCTCCATGATTCCCGGGATGAGCACGCTATTACCATCACAGATCGCGTCAACTTCGATTTCCGTCCCCGTCAGGTAGCGATCAATCAATACCGGATGTTCTGGACTCGCTTCTACTGCATGTTCCATATAATAAAGAAGTTCAATTTCCTCATAGACGATTTCCATTGCGCGCCCTCCCAAAACATATGAGGGTCTAACAAGAACTGGATAGCCTATCTCTTTTGCAATTGTCACAGCTTCTGTTATGGACATCGCAGTTTTCCCAAGCGGCTGTGGAATCCCGATTTCATGTAATGCACGTTCGAATTTATCTCTGTTTTCAGCTCGATCGATATCTTCAAGGGCAGTCCCTAAAATTTTCACTCCACGCTCTTCCAAGCCGGCTGCCAAATTGATAGCCGTCTGACCACCGAATTGAACAATAACTCCTTCAGGCTGCTCCAAATCGATGATGTGCATGACGTCTTCGATTGTAAGCGGCTCGAAATACAATTTATCCGAAATCGAGAAATCTGTTGACACCGTCTCCGGGTTATTATTTATGACGATTGCTTCGTAACCCGCTTGCTGTATCGCCCATATTGAGTGAACCGTCGCATAGTCAAATTCAACTCCTTGACCGATCCGGATCGGTCCTGAACCGAGCACGATGACACTTTTCTTTTCGGACTTGATGGATTCATTCGCTTCTTCGTATGTCCCGTAAAAGTAAGGAGCGTCAGATTCATAGTTTCCAGCGCATGTATCTACTTTTTTAAAGACGGGAATGATTCTATGTTCTTTCCTGAATTTGTAGATGGATAGTTCATCTACATTCCAAAGGTGGGCGATGGTCACATCCGAAAAGCCCATTCGTTTTGCTTCACGGAGTGCTTTTGCATCAAACGGGTGCAATGCCAACTCCTTCTCGAATTGGACGATCTTTTCAAATTTGCCTAGGAAGAATAGATCGATTTGGCTCCATTCCTTCAATGTATCAATTGAAACACCTCTGCGCAACGCTTCCCCGATGAAGAACAGTCTCTCGTCGCCCGCGTCGCGAATCCGTTTTTCAATCCATTCACCGGACAAATCGGCTGTACCTTTTAAAGCCAATCCGAATTGGCCAGTTTCCAAGGAACGGACCGCTTTCAGTATTGATTCCTCGAACGACCTGCCGATCGCCATCACTTCCCCTGTTGCTTTCATTTGCGTCCCTAAATTACGTTTTGCTGACTGGAACTTGTCGAAAGGCCATCGTGGAATTTTCGTGACGACATAATCGATAGTCGGCTCAAAAGATGCATTGGTTACTCCAGTCACATTCTTCATTTCATCAAGAGTGAGGCCAATCGCAATTTTAGCGGCTACTTTAGCGATCGGATATCCAGTCGCTTTTGAAGCTAATGCCGATGATCGGCTTACGCGTGGATTCACTTCGATAATATAGTAGTCAAGATTTTGCGGATCTAGTGCAAGCTGTACATTGCAGCCCCCCTCGATTTCTAAAGCTCGGACAATCTTCAATGAAACATTCCGGAGCATTTGCTCTTCTTGATCTGTCAATGTCTGGCAAGGCGCGGTAACAATTGAGTCTCCCGTATGGATGCCAACCGCATCAACATTTTCCATATTACATACGATAATGGCATTATCTGCTGAATCCCGTATCACTTCGTACTCGATTTCCTTCAAGCCGGCAATCGATTTTTCGAGCAGGCATTGTGTGACCGGACTATATTTCAAACCGCTCGTTACAATTTCCTCGAGCTCTTTGTCATTTTTGCAAATTCCCCCTCCTGTGCCGCCAAGTGTGAAGGCGGGGCGAACAATGACTGGGTAGCCGATTTGTTGAACAAATTTGTAGGCTTCCTCTAAGTTGTGAAT
This sequence comes from Sporosarcina luteola, assembly GCF_007991495.1. Classification (GTDB taxonomy): domain Bacteria; phylum Bacillota; class Bacilli; order Bacillales_A; family Planococcaceae; genus Sporosarcina; species Sporosarcina luteola. Next base: position 169,850 of record NZ_BJYL01000004.1, read on the forward strand.
GATTTCACTTTCTGGGACTGGCTCACCCAATTCATTCATTAAGGAACGGAACAAATCTCGGTCTTCTCCTTTATGTATTGCTTCGAGCTTTGTTCCTAGTATTTCGATTTCCATTTCTTCTAAAATACCGGATTGTTGAAGTTCAATCGCCATATTCAATCCCGTTTGACCGCCCAATGTCGGCAGGAGAGCATCTGGTCGTTCCTTGCGGATGATGCGACTGACGAAATCGAGTGTTAACGGTTCGATATATACTTTGTCGGCAATTTCCGTATCGGTCATGATTGTTGCGGGATTCGAGTTGATGAGGATCACTCGATACCCCTCTTCTTTCAATGAAAGGCACGCTTGTGTTCCTGCGTAGTCGAACTCGGCAGCCTGACCGATGATGATCGGACCGGATCCGATTACTAGAATCGTTTCTATATCTTGACGTTTTGGCATTTTACTTCCCCTCTCCGTTGTTTACATTGAACCTATCCGAAAATTTTACTTAGCTTGCCAAACGATGTTCCCGCTGTAAATTGTTGTTACCGGCCATCCGACACAATTCCAGCCGTCAAAAGGGGTATTTTTACCTTTAGATTCAAACGTTTCACGATCAATCTTTTGTTCTTTATTCAAATCCAAGAGAACAAGATCGGCTCGTGCTCCGACTTCGATCTTCCCGTACGGCAAACCGAAGACGTCAGCTGGCTTTTCAGTCATCCAATCAATCAATTGTTTCAACGTCCATTTTCCTTCTTTCACAAAATGCGTATAGAGAAGTGGAAAAGCAGTTTCAAATCCTGTTATGCCGAAAGGAGCTTTTGCAAAACCTGCACTTTTCTCATCCGCCGTATGTGGGGCGTGATCGGTTGCAATAAAATCGAGCGTGCCGTCCATCAGACCTTCCTGCAACGCCAGCAAGTCATCTATTCCCCGAAGTGGAGGATTCATCTTCCAATCAGCATCGTCTCCAGGGATGTCTTCTTCAGACAAAATCAGATGATGGGGACTCACTTCTGCCGTTACATGAATCCCTGCTTTCTTTGCATCACGAATAACTCTTACAGATTCTTTTGTACTGACGTGGCATACATGGTAATGAGCACCTGCCGCTTCAGCTAGAAGAATATCGCGCGCGATATGAACCGACTCAGCGATAGAAGGGATACCCGGAAGGCCAAGCTCCTTGTTCCTCTTCCCTTCATGCATCGCTCCTCCATAGATCAACGTATTATCTTCACAGTGGGCGACAATCGGCATCCCAAGCTCTGCCGCATCCTGCATCGCCTCATACATCATTCCTGCCTGTTGAATACCAACTCCGTCATCAGTAAATGCGAAAGCTCCGTTCTCCTTCAGTTCTTTCAAATCCGTCCGTTCTTTTCCCGCTTCTCTAATTGTGATGGAGGCGTACGGAAGAACGCGTATATGAGCTTTTTCTTCAATCAGTTGATTGACGAGCGACAAGTTTTCTTTCGTGTCGGGTACCGGTCTCGTATTCGGCATCGCGCAAATCGTCGTGTATCCTCCTTTAGCAGCAGCAAGTGTCCCTGATTCAATCGTCTCTTTATGCTCGCCGCCAGGCTCCCGTAAATGGACGTGGACATCGATGAATCCAGGAGCTACTAACAGGCCATCGCCCTCTATGACTTCTGCAGTTCCGGCATTTAAGTCGTCGCCAATTTCTGTTATTAGCTCCCCTTTGATTCGCACATCTGTTAAGACCATTTCACCTTCGTCATTCAATACATAGGCATTTTTAATGATTTTCTCCATGTCAATTCCCGTCCTTTCAGTATCGTTTCTAAAATCGCAGAGCGGATATACACTCCATTTTCTACTTGTTTAAAAATTCTGGACCTTCGTCCCTCCACAAGACTTCCCGCTATTTCCACATCCCGGTTGAATGGAGCAGGATGCATGATGATCGAACCAGGCTTCATACTTGCCTCTCTTTCAACTGTCAAACCGTATTTCCGATGGTATTCTTCTTTTGTAAATCCGGTTTCACCATCATGTCTTTCATGTTGGACTCTTAGAAGCATCACTACATCGCTTGTTTCGATTGTCCCTTCCCACTCGCTTACGCTATCAAATTCTCCAGCCCACTGAGGAGGGCATAAGAAAGTGACATTGGCGCCAAGTTTTTTTAATGCGTCCGCGTTCGATTTAGCAACTCTGCTATGAACGATGTCGCCTGCGATTAGCACATTAAGTCCTTTAAAACCTCCAAAGGCTTCTTTGATTGTGAACAGATCCAATAATGACTGTGTTGGATGCTGACCTGAACCATCTCCACCGTTGATAATCGCTAAATTCAAATTTCCGACCAGCTCTTCATAGTAGCGTTCTTCCGGATGTCTGATCACGACAGCATCCATTCCAATTTCTTCTAACGTCCGAAGAGTATCGTATAATGACTCACCTTTTAAGACACTTGAGAAACCCGATTCAAAAGGAATGACTTCAAGTCCCAATTTTCGCTCTGCCACTTCAAAGCTCATCTTTGTACGTGTGCTAGGTTCGAAAAACAAATTACTGATCATATATTTCTCAGACATTTCACGGATACCGTAATGTTTAAGTATTTCGGCGCGGTCTAAAATTGCAGTAATGTCCTCGATTGTCAGATCCTTCATTGATAATAGGTTTTGCATGTTAAAATCTCCTCTCATTTAGGTGAAAAAAGACCTTTCCAGTGTTCGGAAAGGTCTTTTGCGCGTGACTGAACAGCCGTCATTCAATCGAATGACTGTTCGTCAATAGAACCCTTCCTTGTCTCTCTGTACAATTTTAAAAGGTCTTCCTATTCTATTGGATCATCTGCCAAGCTCTCATTTGTTCTTCCTGGCAAAATCAAGTTAAGAAATACGCCGACGATTGCAGCAAGCGCCATTCCTCCCACTTGGAATGTTTCACTAATATTGATGGAGGCCCCTCCGATTCCGATAACGAGTATGACCGAAGCGATAACAAGATTCCGTTGTTGGCCAAAATCCACTTTATGATCGACCAGCATCCTCAGCCCTGAGGATGCGATGATGCCGAATAGCAGAATTGAAATTCCGCCAAGTACAGCTTGTGGAATCGTTTCGATGATTGCCATTAGTTTCCCGATAAAGGAGAAGAGAATCGCGAACACCGCAGCTCCAATAATGACATAGACGCTATAGACACGTGTGATAGCCATAACTCCGATGTTTTCACCGTAGGTCGTTTTTGGCGGGCCACCGAGGAAACCACTGATGAGTGTTCCAAGACCATCTCCGAGCAGCGACCGGTTCAACCCGGGATCTTTGATGAAATCTCTTTCGACAACACGTCCAAGCACAAGTTGGTGACCGATATGTTCCGAAATCGTTACGATGGATATCGGAACCATGATCAACAGAAGTTCCGGTGTAATGACAAACTCATAGTCTATTCCCGGAAGCAAGAATTTCGGCATTGCAAACCAATCCGCTTCCTGCACTTTCGAAAAATCCAATATCCCAATAGCCGCAGAATATATGTAACCAACTACTATCCCAATTAGTACAGGCATGAGACTGACTACCCCACGGAAGAACATAAGGCAGATGATTGCCGCTGCCAGTGTGACTAACGCAGCTGAGAAATGTAGAAGATTATATTCCGCTACGCCGTTCACTTTGATAGTGCTTGCCATACTCACTGCTGTCGGTGCTACTGCTAATCCGATAACCATGATCACGGGTCCGACCACAACAGGTGGAAGGATTTTCATGATCCAACCCGATCCCGTTCTCCAGATAACCAATGATATAATCCCGTATACAAGTGCGACAAACATACTGCCAATCATCGCACTTCCAATGCCGCCAGACTCTGTAGCTGCCAGAATCGGTGCAATGAAGGCGAATGATGAACCCAAATAAGCGGGCACTTTGAATCGAGTGACAAGTATAAAGACAAGTGTTGCTAGTCCACTTGTCAATAAAGCGATCGCAGGACTTAAGCCAACTAATTGTGGCACGAGAATCGTTGCGCCGAACATTGCAAACATATGTTGTAAACTGAGGGCGAGCCATCTCCCTGGAGCCGGTTTATCATGTACGTCTAATACTTTGTTGTCATTCATCATTTAGCTCTCCCAGTTTCTATCTTGTTTTTATTTTGTATGGATTGTCACGCCGTCCGTTCCATCTTCCTCAATAACATTTACGACGATCCGCTCTTCACTTGATGTTGGAATGTTTTTTCCAACGAAATCAGGGCGGATTGGCAATTCACGGTGACCTCTATCAACAAGTACTGCTAGCTGTATCGCAGCTGGTCTTCCTAGATCGATGACCGCATCCATCGCAGCTCTCACCGTTCTCCCTGTGTAAAGAACATCATCGACAAGGATCACTTTCTTTTCTGTCACGTCATGTTGGATGTCGACCTGGTGAACTTGAGGTTCCTTGTTCTCGTGTTTAAGTTGAAGGTCATCCCTGTATAACGTAATATCCAACTCACCCGTCTTTATCGGCTTCCCTTCAATTTGCTTGATTCTTTCCGACAACCTTCTAGCAAGTACAGCCCCTCTTGTTTTAATGCCGACAAGAATGCATTCATCGATTCCTTTGTTCTTTTCGATAATTTCGTAGGCAATTCTTGTCACTGCCCGGGAAATTGCCTGTTCGTCAAGAATAACTGCTTTTTCCGTCATGTGAATTCCTCCTTTTAGACAATAAAAAACCCTCTTGCCAGTATGGCATGAGGGTACAGGTGCAGAAAAATACGTACCGAAGGATAGCGCGCAGCTATTCTACTGTACTTCCGTGCAACCTTCCCAGCCTCTCTGGACTGATCTTAAAGGTGTCGCTATTCATTTCATTGATTAGTATAGTTGCCGGGTTTCACTTTGTCAACGTTTTTATGCACGCATTTTTTCAATCAATGTCTCAAACTCTTCCGGCAAAGGTTGCGTAAACTCCAAATATTCACCAGTGCGCGGGTGTTTGAAGCCGATTGTACCCGCATGCAATGCTTGGCCGTTGAAGTCTATTGTCTTTTTCGGGCCATATTTTGGATCCCCTGCAAGCGGATAACCGATATACTTCATATGCACGCGTATCTGATGGGTTCTTCCGGTTTCCAGACGGCATTCAACCAATGTGAAATCACCAAAACGGTCCAATACTTTAAAATGGGTGATCGCATGCTTCCCTTTATCAGCGACCGTCATGCTTTGCCGATCTTTTTGATCTCTTCCGATCGGAGCATCGATCGTTCCTTGATCATGAGGGATGTGTCCGTGCACGAGTGCGGTATATACGCGCGTCACCGATTTATCGACGAGTTGATCGACAAGCGATACATGTGCCTGATCATTCTTGGCGACCATGAGCAAACCAGAAGTGTCTTTGTCGATCCGGTGGACAATTCCAGGGCGCATGATGCCATTAATTCCAGATAGGTCTTTCACTTGATGCATCAAGCCATTTACAAGCGTGCCCGTCGCATGCCCAGGCGCCGGATGTACAACCATTCCTCGAGGTTTATTCACAACAAGTACATCCGCGTCTTCATAGACGATTTCCAAATCTAGATCTTCCGCAACAATGTCAAGTTCAACGGGTTCAGGCTCCATCACTTCGATTGCATCCCCCGTTTTCACTTTGTAATTCGGTTTTACAATTCCATCATTTACGAGAACTGCCCCGTCTTTCACCCATTGCTGGATTTGTGTGCGCGACCAATCGGCATTGATATCTGAAAGAACTTTATCGATTCTGCCTTTAGCATGCTCTTCTGTTATTACAATTTCGAATGGTTCCATTATGCCACCTTATTCCTGTTCTTTTTTTCATCCATAATGACATGGATGATGATGAGGACAACGCCTACTGTTAAGGCTGCATCCGCTATGTTGAATATGGGAAAGTCATAATTGATGATCGGAATGAGGACATCCACAAAATCTACAACTTCCTTCCTCCATACTCGATCGATGAAATTCCCAATAGCGCCACCCAATAAAAACATTAGACTTATACCAAATAATTTACTGCCTTTCGCTTCCTTGTGGAAAAAATAGACGATCCCGCCAACGACAATTATTGTGACAATATAGAACAACCACATTTGTCCTTCTAGCATTCCCCATGCCGCGCCTTTATTACGATGCGACAACAGCCCGAAATAAGGTTCTACTATAGGAATTCGCTCACCGAGATTCATGTTTTGCACAACAAGCCATTTTGTCAGTTGATCGAGCAATATTAAAAAAATCGCTAATCCATAATAAAGTAACAATCCAAAAACCCCCGTCCGACAGTGTCCGTTCCATTTTACCACAAAACTAACCATACAATGAAATTGCTTCAATTGAATTAAAAAAACTGTTGCAGCGATGGTGATAATTCACCGTTGCAACAGCTTTTACCAAATTTATTATTGATAATATTCTTTCACGACTTCTGCACAACGAGAGCATAAAGTAGGATGATCAGCGTCTGTACCTACAGATTCTGAAATTGTCCAGCATCGATCACATTTTTCGCCTTCAGCTTTCTCAACAAGAACAGTAGCATTATCGAGTTTTAGAGCTTCTGCCGATAATTTAGTTTCTTCACCTTCCTCGAATTTAGAAACAATGAAGAATTGTGCGTAATCGATATCTTCTGCCGCTAATATTCCAGCCATTTTTTCCGGCAAGACAATCGTCACTTTAGCCTCAAGTGATTTACCGATCACTTTTCCATTACGCGCTTCTTCGAGTGCTTTCAACACGTCATCGCGTACAAGCATCAATTTGCTGAAACGTTGACGAAGTGCGGACGCCTGCTCGCCAAGATCTTGAGCTTGCGGCATATCCGTCAGCTGGATGCTTTCCTCTTCAACATTGTCAAGATAAGCCCATAACTCATCAGTTGTATGCGGGATGATTGGCGTCAAAAGCTTAAGCAACGCTATAAGTGAATCATACATGACCGTCTGCATCGCACGTCGGTGTGGATGGTCAACGCCTTCGATATAGACGACGTCTTTAGCAATATCGAGATAGAAGGAACTAAGGTCGCCAGTACAGAAATTATTTACTGCATGATAAACGCCAGCAAATTCATAGTTCTCATATGCTTCAAGAACATCCTTGATCAAATCCTGCAATTTCACATAAACATACTGATCGATTGGACGCATATCTTCGAACGCGACACGATCGGTTGCCGGATTGAAATCTGACACGTTGCCGTGAAGGAAGCGGAGTGTGTTTCGGATTTTACGATACACTTCCGATACTTGCTTGAAATTCGAATCGGAAACTCGGACATCAGCCGTATAATCGACAGAGGATACCCAAAGACGAAGAATATCTGCACCTAATTGATTCATCACTTTTGAAGGTACGATCACGTTACCGAGCGACTTACTCATCTTGCGTCCTTCCCCGTCCAATGTGAACCCATGGCTCAAAAGGCCTTTGTATGGAGCAATTCCATTGATGGCGACACTTGTCGTCAAGGAAGAGTTGAACCAGCCACGATATTGGTCGGAGCCTTCGAGATACAAATCTGCCGGATAGACGAGATCATCTCTTTCCACCAATACGCCTTGGTGTGTAGAACCTGAATCGAACCAAACATCCATAATATCCGTTTCTTTTGTAAATTGTCCGTTCGGGCTGCCTTCATGCTTGAAGCCTTCTGGAAGCAGTTTTTTTGCTTCCCATTCAAACCAGATATTTGAGCCGTGTTCGCGGAATAATTCAGCAACATGCGCAATCGTTTCATCTGTAAGAATAGCTTCTCCGTTCTCCGCGTAAAATACGGGAATCGGAACTCCCCATACACGTTGGCGTGAAATACACCAGTCGCCACGGTCGCGCACCATATTAAACAGCCGCGTCTCGCCCCAGGAAGGCGTGAACTTCGTCTTACGGATTGCTTCCAGCAATTCTTCACGGAATGACTGGATGGACGCGAACCATTGAGCAGTCGCACGGAAGATGACCGGTTTTTTTGTACGCCAATCATGTGGATACGAGTGGGTAATGAATGAAAGCTTCAATAATGCGCCTTCTTCATCCAATTTTTGCGTCACTGCTTTATTCGCATCTTCATAGAACAAGCCTTCAAAGCCAGGAGCTTCGTCCGTCATGACACCACGGTCATTGATTGGGGATAATGCATCGATGCCGTATTGCTTCGAAACGTAAAAATCATCCTCACCATGACCAGGAGCCGTATGGACACAACCTGTACCTGCTTCAGCCGTAACATGCTCACCTAACATGACCAACGAATCACGATCATAGAATGGGTGCTTCGCAATTACTTTATCAAGATCCGATCCTTTAATTTCATTTACAATTTCATATGATTCCCAACCGATTTCTTTCGCAACAAACTCCACAAGATCTTTCGCTAGTAGGAATTTATTCCCGTCCACGTTGACGATCGAGTAAGTGAATTCCGGATGGACCGAAATACCGAGGTTTGCAGGAATCGTCCAAGGAGTCGTTGTCCAAATGAGGATTCGAACATCTGTGTCTACAATGCCTAAACCGTCTTTAATTGGAAATGCGACATAGATTGAAGGGGATTTTTTATCTTGATATTCAATTTCCGCTTCGGCAAGGGCAGATTCACTTGATGGGGACCAGTAAACTGGTTTCAATCCTTTGTAAATATAGCCTTTTTTCGCCATTTCGCCGAACACTTGGATTTGTCTTGCCTCAAATTCAGGCTTTAACGTAATATACGGATTTTCCCAGTTTCCACGGACGCCAATACGTTTGAATTGTGAACGTTGACTTTCGATTTGACTGTATGCATATTCCTCACACATCTTCCTGAATTCAGCAACGGAAAGTTCTTTACGATTGACTCCTTTGTTGACGAGAGCCTGCTCGATCGGGAGGCCGTGCGTATCCCAACCGGGCACGTATGGCGCATGGTAGCCTGTCATTGATTTATGGCGTACGATCATATCTTTGAGTACTTTGTTCAAAGCGTGGCCCATATGCAGGTCGCCGTTTGCGTATGGCGGACCGTCGTGAAGGACGAAGAACGGGCGCCCTTCTGTACGCTTTTGAACTTTTTGATAAATGTCCATTTCTTCCCATTTTGCCTGCATATCCGGTTCTTTGTTCGGCAAGTTCCCACGCATCGGGAAGTCCGTTTTAGGCATGAGCAATGTGTCTTTGTATTCCATACTGTTTCCTCCTTAAAATAAAAAAACCCCGTCCCTATGAAAGGGACGAGGGATTATTCTCGCGTTACCACCCTAGTTGCAGCAAAATTCTACATACTGCCTCTCAGATCACCATAACGGGGTGCATCCGGGATTGATTTTGGTCAATCCGGCTCTAGAGTGATTTTCGTTTCCGATTCATCGGCCGGGCTTTCACCATCCCCGGCTCGCTTAAACGTGTATGCGGAAAGTACTCTCTCTTTCAATGCCTTTATATGCTTATATGGTCATTATTATATGTGTGAATGAAATAGAATGTCAAGCATCCTCGTCATTCTGCATCTGCAGCAGACTCAAGATGTTCTGTGACCGGCTCATATTCAAGAAGTTTTTCCCAATCGTCTGTTTTAATTAAATCCAGTTGAGCTTCAATCAGCATTCTGAATCGGTTTCTAAACACTTTCGATTGTTTTTTCAAGTCTTCAATTTCCATCGCAATCTTCCTAGCCCTGGAAAGTGCTTCATTGACGATGCGGTCTGCATTCTTCTCCGCTTCTTTAACGATCAGTTTAGACTCTTGCAACGAGTTCCGGCGAACGTCTTCAGCCGCCTCCTGTGCAATCAAAATCGATTTCTGCAATGTTTCTTCAATTGAATTAAAGTGCGAAATCTTTTCCTTAGTATCTTTCAGATTGCTTTTCAAAACCTTATTCTCTTCGAGGACATTTTCATAATCCTTCATGATTTGCTCGAGAAACTCGTTTACTTCATCTTCGTCATATCCACGGAATCCACGGCTGAATTCTTTATTATGTATATCAAGCGGTGACAATGCCATCTGCTGTTCCTCCTCTTCAAATCTTCTTACTCCCATTATACATATACGCTGACGATAAAACAGCAGTTTTTCAATTGGTTGTCTGAAAAATCATTCTAACTTACCAATCAGCAACCGAATTTTGTCTTTACGTGTCCTGCCCTCTATCGAAATCACTTTGAAACGGCCCGATCCTCTTACTGAGAGTATGTCCGATTCATTCACCTCAAATGCTTGCTGATTGCGAACGACATGATTCACTTTCACTTTGTCATTTTGAATGAGCGAGGCAGCTTTTTGACGGGGACAGTTTACTAAAGAGGCAACAAGCGTATCAAGACGCAATGAGCTGATCGTGTGAAGCTCTTCCTTCCAAGTTTCCGCCATTATAATTAGCGCTTCAGATGAACTTAGCTCTTCTACACGCACTTTGGATTTCCCAATCGATGTCAAATTCGTTTTAAGATAATCCTTCATTTCCTCAGCCGCCGCAAATTGTGCGATGCCTTCCTCCAGGCGGATATCTCCGAATTTTGAACGGTCAATGCCTAGTGCCATAAGGGATCCAAGTATATCCCGGTGCTCGAGTGACATAAATTTTGCAGGATACTTCATTGAAAGGACGGTTACTTGGAAATCCTCAGGCACCGGCTCATAATACTCCGGGTAAATCAAAGCCCGTTGACGCTCTGGCTCCGTAAACACACCGTGAACCTCAAACTGCAGGCCGGAGCTTCTAACAATGGAACCCAATATGAAAATCTGTCGCGGATCGAGAAAACCGGTAAGTTTAGGAGCATACGTATCCTCGACTTCCCGAGTCCAGCCAATTACCATTTCAATAAAGGGCTGCTCGTCTCTTCTAAAATGCTGTATGATGGACTCCATCTTTAACGACTCCTTATTTTACTACCTTTGAAAAAAACCTCACATGAGTGAGGTCATAATTAGTCTGTACACTTCAAATACGCCTCTTGTGATCAAGTAATTTAATACAAAGATCGCAACAATCGGCGAGATGTCAATCATGCCTAGTGGCGGAATGAATCTCCGGAAAAAGCCTAAATACGGTTCTGTAATTTTACCTAAAAATATCCCAAACTTTGTTTCCCTTGACGCTGGTACCCATGACATTAAAATGTAAATAATGAGGAGTATCATATAAAGATTTATCGCTCTAAAAACGATACCAAAAAATATATCGACTGCTTGTATCATATCTGTCTGTACACCTCATTCAATTCTATCTTTCAAAAAAATCCGAAATGTTGCCAGCTACCTCAACGTTTTCGGGCACGCATAAGAAGATGTCAGTACCGATTCGCTGAATATCTCCTCCAAGCGCATAAACGGTGCCGCTCAAGAAATCAACAATCCGGATTCCTTGATCCCTTTCAATTCTTTGTAAATTGACGACGACTGCCCTTTTATTCTTCAAATGCTCCGAAATATCCTGCGCTTCAGCATAGACACGCGGTTCAAAAAGGACCACTTTCGAAGACTTCTGAATGCTTTGCAAGCTGACAACCGTTCCCGGCTGTTGCTGTGTTTCCGCAATTTGCGGCTTCCTTGCGGCCGTTCTTCTCGGCTGTGTCTCTTGAATCGGTTGCTGTTGCTGCTGTTGCTGTTCACGAACCGGCTGCTCCTGTTGGAATTCCTCTTCTTCATCAAGATAGAACCATTTTTCAAATCTTCTCTTAATGCTCATCCGTCTCCCTCGCTCTCCGTTCCGACTAATGCGGTTCCGATTCTAACGTGAGTTGCGCCTTCTTCGATTGCGATTGTATAATCATTTGACATCCCCATGGATAATTGTGTACATGGTGCATGGTCCATATTTTTAGCTGCGAGATCGTCACGAAGGTTACGTAATGATCGGAACACAGAACGGATCAACTCCTTATCCTGTGTAAATGGAGCCATCGTCATCAATCCAATAACACGGATTTTATCAAATTCAGTCAATTGCCGGATGAATTCTTCCAGTTCCTCGGGTTGAAGTCCTGATTTGGATGCTTCACCAGACACATTCACTTGAACAAAACAATCAACCTGAGATGACGCACGCTTTTGAATCTCCTTAGCAATGCTCATTCGATCCAAAGAATGAAGAAAATCTATTTTATCAATGATATCCTTCACTTTTCTGCTCTGAACATTTCCGATAAAATGCCAGTTGACGTTGTCCATTTGAATTCCTTCTTGTTTCGTCAAAATTCCTTCCGGGCGGTTTTCACCTAAATCCAGAACGCCAATTTCAATGACTTCCTGCGCTCTTTTCGTGGAAACTTGCTTTGTTACGGCTATGACAGTAACATCTTCCCGTTGCCTTTCAGAACGAGTGCAGGCGGCTTGAATCTCTTCCTCTATCAGTTGTAAAGAATATTGAAGTGTTTCCATTACAATCACTACTTTTCTGCTTACTTTGCTTTATTGTATCAATTGAGCGGACACATATCAATGATAAGTCTTCATTTATCAGTCTTTTTGCCCACTAGAACGATATCTTTACCGATTGTTAGTACATCTTCATACTTTATTTGCTTCAAATCCTTTATCTTTGTATCTAAAAACATTGTTCTTTCTGCTCCTCCTATTTGGAGCGTGTCTATTTTCCCGTTTTTCATATCAATTGAAGCATCCTGTACGAAACCTAAAAATGACCCCTTTTTTACTTCGATCACTTCTTTCTTCTGTAAATCTGAAAACTTCATCCCCATTCCTCCTTTTTACAGGATATGCATTTTGGCAAGAAAAAAAAACGCAATGCACGAGCATTGCGTTCCTGCCATTACTTATTTTCCATTCCATCTCGAATGATTTGAATTGCATTTTTTTCTAACCTTGAAATTTGGGCTTGCGAAATACCTAACTCCTTCGCAATTTCGGTTTGTGTCTGTCCTAAATAAAAGCGTTTGGAAAGGATCAATTGTTGCCTTTCGGTCATCTCTGAAACCGTTTCTTTCACTGACACATACGTGAGCCATCGTTCTTCGGACACCTTTTTATCTTGTAACTGATCCATGATGTACACTGGATCTCCGCCATCTCCATTCATCGGTTCGTGGAGAGACATCGGATCTTGTATTGCGTCCAAGGCAAATAGTATATCGTCTTCCGGGATACCTGTTACTTCCGCCAAATCCGAAATCTTTGGTTCCCTTTGATGATCATTTACAAACTGTTCTTTTGCACGAATCGCTTTATAAGCTATATCTCGAAGCGATCTGGATACCCTAATAGCATGGTGATCCCTTAAATGTCTTTTAATTTCGCCAATGATCATTGGCACGGCATATGTCGAAAATCGGACATTATGTTTCAAATCGAAGTTGTCAATGGATTTCAATAAACCGATACAACCTACTTGGAAAAGGTCGTCCGCTTGTTCCCCCCTATATGCAAATCTTTGGACCAGGCTTAGGACAAGCCTCAAATTCCCGATGACAAGTTCTTCCCTTGCCGATTCGTCACCACTCTGAAGCCGGATAAACGTTTCTTTCATCACTTCATTCGTCAGTAATGGCAAATTGGACGTATCGATTCCGCAAATTTCCACTCTTGTACGCATCATTCGCTTTTCCTCCGCATTCTGTAGATGACTGTACGAAATAGTTTGTCCTCTGTATTGCAGAATATGCGGAATTTGAATCGCCAATTTCAACCATCAGGCAATAGGATGATTTAATCTATCTCGTAATTCCGAGATAATTTTCTTTTCAAGACGTGATATATAGGATTGTGAAATGCCCAGTAATTCTGCAACTTCTTTTTGCGTCATTTCAATATTTCCTGTTAAACCAAAGCGACATTCCATAATATAACGCTCTCTTTCATCCAAAGTGCTAATTGCCTCAATCATATGCTGTCTCTCTAATTTCTTTTCAACGTCGTCAATAATAATATGTTCATCCGTCCCCAATATATCCGACAGCAGTAGTTCATTTCCATCCGCATCTGAATTTAACGGTTCATCAAAAGAGATTTCCGATCTAGTACGATTAGTTTTTCGTAAATGCATCAGAATTTCATTTTCAATACAACGAGAGGCATAAGTCGCCAATTTAATATTTCGATCGCTTTTAAATGTTTCGATCGCTTTTATAAGTCCGATTGTACCAATGCTAATTAAATCTTCAATATGGGTATTCGTATTGTCAAAACGTCTTGCAATATATACAACAAGTCTTAAGTTTTTTTCTATCAGTGTATCTCTCGCATCCATATCCCCTTCCATGAATGCCCTGATTGCCTTTGCCTCCTCTTCCCTGGATAATGGCTTCGGAAGAGATTCATGACCTCCGATATAATAAGTACCACTTCTTTTCCTAAAGAAGCTTTTAATGATCGATATCCATTTTTTCATTTCATGCCACATGTTCCGTTCCCCTTTCGTTCGTAATTATTTCCAATGCGGAGGCATGCAATATGGCACCCGCGCCTTCAGGATAACGATTATCTTGTTTTGTTAGAACAATATAACCAGATGGCAACTCACTCCCTTTCCCAATGACCCATTTTTCAAATTTAAACCCAACTGCCCATGATGTGCCTTGAACAGTTTGTAACCGAATGAGACGCGTATCTTTCTGGTACGGCTTCGGAATTGCAGAAAGTTGTGGCATGCTTTGGCTATTCCATTTTTGCAATGGTTCTTTCAACTGAGCAGGAAGAATCTTTTCCACTGCTTTCAATGATACGAAATGTACAGCATCTCCTGTTATCGGTTCGGTACATCGATTTCCTGTATCAATGAATGTCGGAATATTGATTGAACCATTCCAAATTGCCAATACGGATTCGGTCGAATATGACGATAATTGTCGGGCCGTTCGTACATCCAACCACTTCGTCTTCAACAAATTTAAAAAAAGATAAGCAAGAAGTGCACAAATGAAGACGGTGACCAAAGCATTCGAAAACATGAACATATCCGTGAATACCGTCAATGCACCGCCAGCAAAAAGCGCGCCAATCAGTACAATGAGTGAAGGACTACCCCATGAAGAAAAGGACAAACCAAAGGCGCAAATCACCATTAGGAGAAAAGCGAATACGATGGCGAGAGGAGAGCTAGGAAAGAGGGTGACTGGTAACGCTCCAATGAAGGAAGCCAATAATAACCGGCTCTTCTTAGCTTGTGCCTTGCCCATTCGATTGGCAAAAGACAAAATCGCAAAATTAAATACGGTATTGATTCCGATAATGATTTCCCCATACATCGGCCTGCCCTCCTTGAACGTAAGGATAACATGCCAAATCTGCAATGTTTGTCGGAATAAGGATGAATAATTAGTAAAAAAACGACAATAATCGAAAGCGAAGGACGCCTGCCTAGAGGCGACAGGCATAAGGCGAAGATGTGAAGTGGCGTTCTTTGCCACGTAGCAGCTTTGACTTATGACCCCGAGCCTCTGGCGTCCGTAGCTGGATGATATCGAAAGCAAAGGGCGCAAAAAAAGCACCATGGCTTGTCCATTGGACTGCCGTGGTGCTTCTTAAATTCAGTACTAGTGTTATCTCCTACGATTGCGAAGGAAAGTCGGAATATCCAGCGCTTCGTCTTGTTGATTTCCTTGTTGTTGTCTTGTCGGCTCGGGTTGTTGGAACTGTTGCCCGGACTCTTCCCTGCGACTATGAACCGGTTGAGCGGGTTGAGATTCACGTTGGCGCGTAGCCCCGAATCCAGGATTTCTTGAAGCCTTTGTTGGATTTAACTGTTCTTCATTAAACCCTGTTGCAATGACAGTCACGACGATTTCATCTTTCAAATCATCATTGATGACAGAACCAAATATCATATTGACGTCTTCATCAGAGGCAGAAGCTACAATATCCGCAGCCTCTTGCACTTCAAACAGACTTAAATTGGATCCGCCGGTAATATTCATCAATACACCTTTAGCGCCATCGATCGATGTTTCTAAAAGCGGGCTGGAAATTGCCTTTTTGGCAGCTTCTGCAGCACGGTTTTCTCCGGTCGACATACCGATTCCCATTAGAGCGGAACCTTTATTGGACATGATTGTCTTCACGTCTGCAAAGTCCAAGTTAATAAGACCAGGAACGGCAATCAAATCTGAAATGCCTTGAACCCCTTGACGAAGAACATTATCAGCTTCTCTGAAAGCTTCTAACATCGGCGTATTCTTATCAACGATTTCCAGCAACTTATCATTCGGTATGACGATTAACGTATCCACAGATTCTTTCATTGCTGCGATGCCACCGATAGCCTGTGTGGAACGCTTCCGGCCTTCAAATGTGAATGGGCGCGTCACAACACCTACTGTAAGGGCACCAAGATCTTTCGCCACCTGTGCGATGACAGGCGCGGCACCAGTACCAGTACCTCCACCCATGCCTGCCGTTACGAAGACCATATCAGCTCCGCGAAGAGCCTCTTCAATTTGCTCACGGCTTTCTTCAGCTGCTTTTTTCCCCACTTCAGGATTTGCACCAGCACCCAGGCCTCGAGTCAATTTCGCTCCAATTTGCAACTTCACTTCAGCCTCAGATAAGTTTAATGCTTGAGCATCTGTATTGACTGCAATAAATTCTACACCTTGTACACCGTGTTCAATCATTCTATTGACGGCGTTATTACCACCACCACCAACTCCAATCACCTTGATGACTGCGAGTGCATCGACATTCGTATCAAAATCCAGCATTTTCTCTCCTCCTAATCCCTATCTGACCGTTTTTATCTGGTCACTCAAAAAATCCATCGAAAAATCTTTTAGTCTTGTTCATGAAGCTAGTTTTTCTTTCTTTTTCCTTTGTAACAACCTTCTTTTTAGGTGAGGCTTGATAATCCAGATCACTAGTTGTTGCTGCAGTTTGAGTTTCAGCTGTAAAGCCAAAATAAGTATCTTCCATATTAGCATACCGGATAAGACCTACAGCAGTCGAATACATCGGTTCCCGGATGCCAATATATTCAGGTGTATGGATGCGGACCCTCGTCTTCAACACATGTCTTGCAAGTTGCAAGATTCCTTCAAGTTTCGTCGTACCGCCAGTCAGTACGACTCCACCCGGTAAATCATGGATTCCCATACGGAAGAGTTCTTCAAGAACCAAATCGAATAACTCTTCTAATCGTACTCCAATGATTTCCGATATGTATCTCTGACTATATTGATCTTTCGAATCAGCCCCGATAACTGGAACTTCAAAAAGGTCATCGTCTGATGCATCATCATAGAAAGCATGTCCATATTGATGTTTTATCTTCCTGGCTTGTTCGGTTGGAGTCTTTAAAATGATCGACAAATCTTTTGTAATATGATCTCCACCTACTGGAATTACAGAGGTTGAAATAAAACGATTATCACCGAAAATGGCAATCGTTGTTGAACCACCGCCAATGTCGATAAACGCAGTACCATGATTCATCTCGTCCTCAGTCAATGCGAATGTGCCTGCTGCAAGGGGCTGCAAATAGATTTCACGAATGACTAAGCCTGCCCTTTCGACGCAGCGTAAAATGTTATGCACCAATGTTTTAGAAGTAGTGATAAGCGTTCCGTCCATCTCAAGTCGAACACCGATCATACCGCGTGGATCTTTTATTTCATCATAATCGTCCACAATGAATTGTTTCGGAATGATATTGACGATTTCTCTTTCCGGGGGAACTGACATGACTTGAGCGGATTTCATTACGCGTCCTAAATCATCGTCCGTGATTTCCCTGTTTTCCGAATTGACAGCTACTACACCTTTAACGTCTTGCAGCAGGACTCCATTTGCAGGAATGCCTAAGACGACTTCTCGGATTTGCATGCCTGTCATCCGTTCAGCTTGTTCAATCGCTTTACGAATAGATTGGACAGTGGCATCAATGTCAATAATGGTTCCTTTACGAATACCCGCCGATTGGACGTTTCCGACTCCAATTACGTGGAGAGATCCGCCGTCCACTTCGCCGATCAGCACTTTGACTGACGAAGATCCTATATCAAGTGATACATATGTTGTAGATTGACTCAATTTCCGGCACCTCCCATTGCAGTCCTTATCTTACATTCTATTGTATTATAGTCGTATTGTCTAAATATTTTCTCCATACATTGCTCATTTCCTTTCATTCCTGCACTTTCGTTTCAGAAACTTTACTTCGCTCCGACCACTTTGAAAGTAAAACCCGTCGAATGACAGCGATATTCTGAAACAATCTCACGCCAAACGCGAAAACGGCAGCTAAGTATAAATCTACTCCAAGATGTACCCCAAGGAAGGCTAATCCAGCAGCTAGCGCTATATTGAAAAAGAAACCTGATATGAACACCTTATCATCGTAAATCTGTTGGAGATGTGCTCGAATCCCTCCGAAAAGCGTATCTAGAGCAGCTAATACAGCAATGGATAAATAATTGCTATATATTTGTGGAATTTGAATATCTGATAACAGACCAAGCGAAACTCCAAGTATCAAACCAAGCAACGGCAACCACATTGTCATTCCCCTTTCGTCTGCTCTTCCAAGTACAGATTTTCAAATTTTTCCGGCCAACCATGTATCATCAAATCTTTTACCGGTTGATTGATGTCCAGTACAAGGTTGTCAAGGTAGAAATCATCATGGATGGACGAAGCTAATAAATAATTATAAAGCTTTTCACTTTCTGACATAGTTGGTGAAATGATTTTAATCTTAAATGGTGGTGTCGAAACATTAAGCCCATTTACTGATGTCGACCCATTAATGACTCTAATCGAGCTCATCACTGTATAACGTTTTCCATCAATTTCCATGTCGATCCCTTTAAAGCGATTCACATCATTGACAAAACGCGTTAATAAATCGGATGAAATACTCGTGATTGGTATTCCATACGCGATACTTTCTGCTGATGGCCGAACTTCGATAACTATACCCGGGCCAGTAATATCTGTAGTACCGGCTTTTCGGCGTAACTTGTCCACAGTATCGTTCAAGGCTTTTCCGGCGCTCGCTTCACTTAGTGATTGATAGGAAGATATTGTATTATCCAAATCACGTATTTCAGAAAGAAGCTCAGAATGGAGTTTTTTCTCTTCTGCCAATTCTTGTCGAATTGCCCATATATCCCTTGTATCACGTGTCTCAGGATACTCCATCGTGTTATATTGAACGGCAATCATAAATCCGATTAGCAGGAGGACAACTGTAAATTTCCAATTGATTGCCTTATTCATCAAACACCCTCCTTCTTCAATGATTGCTTATGACTCGTCCCTTAATGCAGGTAGCCTGATATCCCTCATCGGTTCCATCGTAACGACGATATTTTCGTAAACTAGGCCGTCAATCACTCCCCCGCTCAAATTTAAAGACGATGAGAGAACTTCTGAATCCCCAATTGCTTCAATGACAAATGGAGCAGGAAATGTCCGGCCGTCGATCTTTATGACAGGGCCCGTACATTTTATATACGAATTCGAAGAAATTCTTTGGCCATTTATTGCGATTCCTTGCGCTCCTGAAATTTTCAATTCATTCACAACCCTCAATACATGACTTTCATGGACGATATAATCATTTGGGTTCTGTTCTACAGGATCATAATCTCCATCCATTAATGTGACACGGACACCCGATCCAGCTGCTGGGATAACCCCTAGAAGTAAACGAAGATCTTTTGCTTCATTCACTAGGAAAGAATGGTTGTCCTCATTTTCCGAAAAAGATTTTTCGAATTTATGGATTTCAACTTGTTTCGACTGGATTTCATCAGCTAGTTCTTTATTTCTTTCCTTTTGAGCAATCAATTCGCCACGGTATTGTTCTTCCTGTTGGAAAGTCGGGGACTGAGCTGATTCGCTATTGTCTTTCCCTAAAGTGCGATAAGAAAATGCAAAGATGAAACCGAGCACGAGGAAAACTAGTGAATATAAAAGGTAGTTGCCCCTTTTTTTATCCTTACTCATTTTCTTCGCCATCCTCATCACCTTCCCCTTCCTCTTCCCCTCCATTTCCGTAAACTTCATTGTAGGGTGAAAAAAACGTTCCGACTTCCATGTCGATTATACCCTTTTCTACATCCCCTAATTGTGATGTAATTTCTGGGTAATAATCCATCTTCTCCGCAAATGTCTGTATAATGGCATGCACTTCGTATCCATCATCCATATAAACAGTAATCGTGTCTGGGTCATTTTCTGTCCCTGTATAGATAATTTCAGATATAAGGCTCCGAACATCATCAGACATTTTCAACAACTGCGATGTCAATTTCTTCCTTACCTTCAGGTTATCCATATTATTCAAAATAGGGACATTCGGATAGTTGATATTGCTTGAAATGATGTCACTATTTTCGAGCAAAAGAACAAACTGACCTTTTTCCTCCACATACGCTACCGTCTTCCACTCACTTACCGAGATATCGATGTCCCTTAACCATTTCCTTTTGACAGAGACTTTACTGACGCCTTTAATCTTCAAAAGTTCATTTTCCACGTCTTCCGTGTCGAACCCCCAATAAGAGCTCCCTTCAAGAATCCCACTTTTTTCGAAGTAAAACTGCTCATCATGCAACTCGGCACCACGGATAACAATCTCTCCAACTTTGCTTAACGGGGATTGAAAGTATAACAATACGAGAAGGGCAGCGCAAAAAACGACAATAATGAATAGAAATTTTTTATTCGTCTTCCTTCGTCGTTTTTCTCTCATGGATGGTATACGTTCTTCGATGTCTATCACTTTATCCATGTGCCAACCCTCCGATCAACTTCTTTTTTTCAAAAATGCAAAGTGCAATATGATCCCGGCAGCCATCCAAGTAGTAAGCAATGATGACCCGCCATAACTGATAAATGGCAATGTTACCCCCGTAACTGGCAGTAAACCCGAGACAACACCGACATTCAGAAACGTTTGAAATATAATCATGGAAGCCATTCCCGCAGTAATTAGAAAAGCTTTAAAATCATGTGTACGGATGGCAATTCCAAATGCAGAAATGAGCAATATTGAAAATAAGAGTAGAACAAATGCAGCTCCGATAAATCCTGTTTCTTCCGCAATGATGGAAAATATGAAATCATTTTGCGGTTCGGGTAAGTACAAGTATTTTTGTCGGCTATTGCCGTACCCGTGACCGAATAATCCTCCCGGTGCTATTGCAAACAATGATTGAATCGCTTGAAAACCTGTTCCAAGCGGATCATTCCAAGGGTCTATATAGGATTTGATCCGTTCAAGCCGATAAGGTGCTGCCGCAATTAATGCAATGAAGGCACCAACACCTGTAAAGCCCAGAACAGCGAAAAAAGATAATGGATATCCTGCCAAAAAAAGAATAACAAACGCTGAAACAATCATGATGACTGCAGAACCAAGATCGGGCTGCATCATAATCAATGCGGCCGGTAAAAGGATAAGCGTGAAATGGCTCAATCTGAATGGGCTTTTCCCAGCAGACTGCTTCATATTGCAAGCCAGTTTTCCTATCAATGCCACTTTGACGAACTCCGCCGGTTGAATGCTGAATGGACCTAATGCAATCCAACTTTGTGAACCGTTTCTGACAGCACCAATTCCCGGTATCATGACAGCAACCAACATAATGATTGTTATGTAATAAAAGGCGGTCCAAAACGACTGACTGGACGTCCACGATCCTTTCATCAACATGAATGCCACAAATATCGAAACCGCCATATAAATGCCTTGTTTGACAATGAACGGGGAGGAATCCGCATAATGGACTTGCCCCCAATAGGAACCAGCCGAATGTACAAACACTAATCCAATGATTGACAGTGCCACTGCCGAAATGATGAAGGCAGTCTTTAATTTCTGTTCCAGTGAACGCATCCTTCCGTCTTAGTGTTCAAGAAGTAAACGATGATTTATAATCTTCCTACAGCTTCAATAAAAGCATCTCCACGTTCTTCAAAGTTCGGGAACTGATCCCAGCTCGCACATGCAGGAGAAAGAAGTATTTGATCACCCTGAATCGATATTCCATAAGCTTCTTGTACCGCAGCATCCATCGTTTGTACCTTTTTGACAATTGGCACCCCGCATGATTCAGCAAACTCGATAAGTCTATCGGCAGTTTCACCAAGTGCCACAAGGGCTTTTAATCTTCCCATGTATGGGCGGAGTTCTTCGAATGAATGTCCCCTATCCAACCCGCCCGCAATTAGAATGACAGGTGGCTGGAAAGAAGACAAAGCACTTTTCGTAGCCAGCGTATTCGTCGCTTTGGAATCGTTGTAAAAAGTCCGGCCTTTCAATTCTTTCACAAACTGCATCCGATGCCTGACACCCGTAAAAGAACTTAAAACATTTTCGATAGTTTCCTTATCACAATCCATTAAAATGGCCGATGCTGTTGCCGCCAATATATTTTCCAAGTTATGTTGACCTAGCAACTTGATGATGGAACGCTTCACGAACGGCTCTCCTTGCCAATAGATCATTTCATCATCCGCAGAAATGCCGATTGCCGATTTTCCCTTTAAGGAAAATGGGATTTTAGTAGCATTTGACTGATCGATATACGGCCGCATTTCCGGTTGATCGGCATTGTAAATGAAGAAATCTTCTTTTGTCTGGTTATTCGTCACCTTCGACTTTGCGATCGCATAGTCTTCAGGGGTTCCATGATAGTCAATATGGGCATCATATAAATTTGTCCAAACAGCAATTTTAGGACGGAATTTTTCAGTTCCCGCCAATTGGAATGAAGAAACCTCCATAACGATAAGCTCATCTTCTTTTGCTTTTTCTGCCACCGAGCAAGCAACTGTGCCAATATTGCCAGCGATAAGTGGCTTTTTTCCGCCAATGTTCAAAATATGATAAAGAAGGGTCGTTGTAGTTGTTTTTCCATTCGACCCGGTAATCGCTATGATAGGGGCCTCGCTTACTAAATAAGCAAGTTCAATTTCAGTCCAAATCGGTATCTTTTTTTGAACCGCCTGTTGAAGAACTGGATTATTATAAGGGATACCGGGATTCTTCACAATTAATTCAAACCCATTATCCAAAATTGATTCTGGATGTCCACCGCAAATAACTTCAATTCCTTTAGAACGAAGAACTTCGGCTTCCTTGTTTCCTTCTTCGGGAGACGAATCATTGACTAAAACATTCGCGCCTAGTGAATGAAGCAATTCTGCTGCAGCAAATCCACTTTTAGCAAGACCAAGCACTAGCACTTTTTTACCCACGAATTCATTTTGATTCCTCAATTACATCACCTCCCAAAGTACGGGGACGATTGCAGCCAAGAGAGCGACTCCCCAGAATACAATAACGATTTTCCACTCCGACCAGCCGGATAATTCAAAATGATGGTGGATCGGGCTCATTTTAAAAACCCGCTTTCCTGTCAATTTAAAACTGGTCACTTGAATCATGACGGATAAGGTTTCAATTACATATACAATTCCTATGATCAGGAGGAGAAGTTCCTGCTTCACCAGGATTGAAAGCATTGCAAGCGTGCCTCCTAGCGCCAAAGAACCTGTATCCCCCATGAACACCTTCGCAGGCTTCATATTGAACAGTAGAAAGCCTAGCATCGCGCCTGCTACGACAAATGAGAATATCGCAATATCATATTGCTCGTATACGAGGCCATGCACTCCAAAAGCCGCGAAAGCGATTGTCGAAGTTCCAGCAACAAGCCCATCCAACCCATCGGATAAATTGACCGCATTTGAAAATCCGACAAGCCAAAAAATGAGAAATGCGACGTAGAAAATACCAAGATCCACAGTGAAATTCGTAAAAGGGATTAGGATGGTCGTTTCAAAAGGTCCCATTTTTAATAGGAAAAAGGCTAGAATCGCGATGATGATTTGGCCGATCAATTTTTGAATAGACGTCAATCCTAAATTCCTTTTCATGACGACGATGATGAAATCATCCAAGAAGCCGATGATACCAAAGCCGGCTAGTACAATCATCAATACAATTGTCTGAGTTGTTAGTACGTCTTCTAGTATGTATGATAGGACAAGCATCGTAATGATAATGGATCCCAGGAAAATAAGGCCGCCCATTGTAGGCGTGCCCGCTTTTTTCTTATGCGCTTCCGGACCTTCCTCCCTGATGCTTTGCCCGAATTTCATTCTTCTGAGCAGAGGTATGATGGCGGCGCCGATAAGTGCAGTTATAACGAATGAAACGGCGATAACCGTAATTGTCGTGACGAGTGTCATAGTATGTTCTCCTTAACTGTTTTGAAACTGTTTTAGTTTGTCTAGCTACAGGCGCTAGATACTTGGGTCATAAGTCAAAGCTGCTCTGTGGCAAAAATCGCCACGCCGCATCTTCGCCTTATGCCTGTCGTATCTGAGCAAGCGCCTTTCGCTTTTCTATTCTTCCGTATAAACATGTATAATGTCGTCTACTGACATTACTGAATCAGGGACTGGCATTTGGTATTTGATAACTTCTCCTTCACCATGCCACTGTATACGATATGTGTGAAGTTGGCGGGCGACCATTCCTTTTGTCATGCCAGTCAAATCAGGCACGCGATGTGTAATGGGGTCTCCCCAACGATACTCCTTTTCAAGCTGTCCATCTCTTTTTTCTATTCCTGCCAGCGGCGCGACCTCTTCGATGATCCTGCCGACAATCGGCGCTGCGATGACGCCACCAAATTGAACAGAGTTTTTCGGACTATCGACCGCAATGTAAACGAGTAATTCAGGATCATCAGCGGGTGCAAACCCTATGAAAGAAACAATATAATCTCCATCACGGTAAGTTCCATCCACGACTTTCTGTGCAGTCCCGGTTTTCCCACCAACTCGTAAGCCATCATTGAACGCATTCCTTCCAGAACCATTGGCAACAACTGACTCAAGTGCCTCCCTAACTTGGGCGGAAGTTTCCTCGCTGATGACTCGGCGTTTTATCTCCGGTTCGAAAGACTGTAATGTCTCTCCCTTATCATTCTTTATTTCCTTTACAATATACGGACGATATAAATTACCGCCATTGATGGCTGCTGCGACTGCTTGAACTTGCTGGATCGGCGTAACTGAAATCCCTTGGCCAAAAGCAGTGGTCGCTTGTTCAACAGGTCCGAATGCCTCTTTTGAGAATAAGATCCCTTTCGCTTCACCCGCAATACCAGAGCCGGTCGATTCACCAAACCCGAAATCGCGAATGTACTTGTTGAGCCTGTCGCCTCCCAATCGTTGACCAATTTCAATAAAGCCTGGGTTGCACGAGTTTTCTACGACTTCCAAAAACGATTGATGGCCATGTCCTTCTCTTTTCCAACACCTTAGCCGTGCATTTGCAACCATCGTATAACCTGGGTCATTGAAATGGTCGTTATGAAGGTCGACAACACCCTCTTCCAACCCTGCTGCAAGCGTAACGATTTTGAATGTAGAACCGGGTTCAAATGTCATCCACACCGGCAAGTTCCGATTATAGATTGCTTGATCCGTATCCTGGTATTCAGCGGGGTGGAAAGTCGGCATCGAAACGAGCGATAGAATTTCTCCTGTTTTGGGATTCATAATAATGCCGAGCGCTTGCGTGGCATCGTATTTTTCCAATGCTTGGAGGAGTTCCCGCTCCATCACCTTTTGCATTCCAAGGTCGATTGTCAATTCAATAGACGCACCGTTATCCCCAGTTTGAAAACCGTCATCGACATGTGGCAAGGTAACTCCTTTTGCATCTGTATATAAACGGATTTTGTCGCCGGTACCTTGCAAAATCTCATCGTAGGCGTACTCGATCCCTGCCAATCCAAGGCCATCATAACCCGTGAATCCAATCAATCTGGACAACAACTCGCCATTCGGATAATTTCTCATATAATCCACACCGGTATACAGACCTTCGATTTGGAGCTTTGAAATTTCATCTGCCTGTTCTTGTGTGATATTTTTGCCTTCCGGCGCCAACTTGACCATATACTCTTTCTTCGACATCTTTTCAAGGAGCTCGTCAGCATCGGCATTCAAAATGCCAGCTATTGCCGCTGCCGCTTTTTCCGGTTCCTTATTCTGGGATGGCATAAAATACAGCGTCGGAGCAAGTTGATTGCCAACGATCAATTCACCGTTTCGATCTTGGATTTCTCCTCGTATTGCCCCAAAAGGGATTTCTCTGTCCCAATTCTCTTCCGCACGCGCTTTCAACCATTCATGTTTGATGATTTGTACATGGAAGAGCTTTGCTGCAAGCATGGCAATTGAAATTAGAAATATAACAAAAACTGCCCGCAATCTCTTCTTTGATTGCAAATCGGCAAATTTACGCAGCGCCCCACACCTTTCGTTTTTCTATCAACCTATGAATTGATGCGGACAGCTATACATCATCCTCCGATTATCTCCTCTGTTTCTTCGCCTTCTGTTTCTTCATCCACGGTTTCAACAGGAGTATGTTGAATGGCAGGTGATTGTAATTGGAGTACAACAGGATCATCCTTAGTGACGTTTGCCCCTTCGGATAAACTTTGTTCAACTACATATCCATCTCCATTCAAACGGATATCAAGCCCTGATAACATTCTAAATGATAATACCATTTTTTTCGACCACCCGGAAAAATTTGGAAGGGTCGTATTGCCACTTGTTTCCAAAAGAACAATGGTATCTTTATTTAATTTCGTGCCCTGCCCCGGATATTGGCTTTTCACTTCTCCGCCTTCACCAATTAATACTGGGGAAAATCCTTGTTGTTTAAGCGACTCAATTGCGTCGGTGGAATCTTTCCCGACAAAGTCTGCTAAAGGAATCGTCATCGTACTCTCGTTGTCCTCGGGTACAATATTCATGTATTTCAAGCTGCTTTCCATAATGGATGTGAAAAGCTCGGCAACCGGATCAGAACCGTACTGACCCATCTCCAGTTTAGGTTGTTGGACAATTACATATGTTAATAACTGGGGATCGTCGATAGGCGCCATTCCGAGGAATGAATAAAGATAATTCCCATCCCCGGACAAATAGCCACCATTCTTCTTAGGTATTTCTGCAGTTCCGGTCTTTCCGCCGACGGAGTAGCCAGTCAATGCGAATTTTTTTCCCGTTCCTGCCTCAGAAGTTATAGTAGAAGCTAAAATTTCCCGGACTTGCTTTGCAGTATCCGCTGAAATAGGCGATTTCCGTTCTTCCGATTTATGGTCTTCTTCTATTTCCTCTGTATTCGGATTTACAATTTTATCAATGACATACGGTTTCATCATCTTGCCATCGTTTGCAATCGCTGTTGCCGCTTGAATCATTTGGATCGGCGTCACTGTAGAACCTTGGCCGTATGACGTTGTTAGCCTCTCACTTGGATTTATATCCAATATAATGCCTGAAGCTTCATTTGGTAAATCAATCCCCACTTTTTCACCAAACCCGAAGCCACGCAAATATTCGATGAATGTTCGATCGCCCATCCTTTCCAAAAGATAGGCCATGGAAACGTTCGAAGACCTTTGGAAACCTTCCAAGAAGGAAATTCTACCCCAGCCCGTACGATTGACATCTCGAATCGTTTTATCATAAATCGTATACTGCCCTGACTGGTATTCTGCGAATGGATCCCATTTTTTCTCTTCAATTGCTGAAGCCAATGTGAACATTTTCATTGTTGAACCTGGTTCAATTGTGTTTTGCACCGCATCATTCAGCCAGTTTTCCGTTAATCCTTCGCGAGTTGCCGGATGAAATGAAGGTCGTTGGCTCATCGCATAGATTTCACCAGTCTTCGGATTCGTAACAACAACGAGCATTTTCTCTGGCGAGTATTTCTCATTGACTTGGTTCATAGCATCTTCTACGAAGTTTTGAATCGTTTTATCGATCGTTAGTTGAATCGTCTTGCCATCTTGGGCCGCAACAATTTGCTTTTCAGTTTTCGGCAAAATATAGCCCCAAATATCTGTTTTATAATCCATTTTACCGTCGACCCCGGTCAATGCTTCGTTATAGGTTTGTTCAAGCCCCATTTTACCGACAGTCGATACTTTCCCGTCCTTATCTTCTTCGCGCATCGCGAAGCCGATCAAATACGAAGCGAAATTCCCATTTGGATAAAACCGTTTTTTATCTTCGATGAACTGAAGGCCAGTAACTCCTTCTTCTTCAGCAGCCTCTTTGATGGCTAACATCGTTTCATGGCTTATATCCCGTCCAGCTTTCCCGAACTCGATCTGATATGTCTCATATGTGTCTGTATTCCTGCTCACTGCCTTATCCCTGATTTCTATCATCTTTTCTTTCTCCATCGGGATATACTTGCTCAACAATTCCGCAGCTTTATTGAAATCAGTGACATGCCTAGGCTCTTTCGCTCCCTTTTCAGTCGCTTTTTCACTCAATATGGCAATTAGCCGGTAACTCAATGTATCAGAGGCGATCAACTCTCCATTACGGTCGATAATTTTACCTCTCTCCGCCTTTAAAACTGCTTCCCTCGCATATTTGGCCTCTGCCATGACAGCCATTGGTCTTCCCTCTGCCTGTCCCGTTATTTGGATGCTCAGTAATCGGGTGAATAAAAGAAAAAAAAGCCCTCCGAAAAATACAAACATCAGAAAGGCTCCCCATTGAAATCGAAACTTCTTTTTCATCGTCCAGGCACGACCTTTACGTTTTTCTCGTTTAGATTCAAGCCGAGCTCCTTCGCTTTATTCCAAATCACTTCGTATGTAGATTTCTCGCTCACTTGGATGGACAATTCTGTATTCTGTTTTGTAGTTTCTACAATTTTATTGTTGATTTTTTGTACTTCCTTGTTCGTGTCGTTAATTTGTGCTTGTGTATGCAAAATCATTGTAGAGAAAATAACGAGAATTGCTGTAAACAGCACGAACAAGAACTTTTCTCCCTTGGAGATAAGCTTCCTGGAACGGCGTACCGGTTGAATCTCAGTTGTTTTTGGTGATTGCGGTGTTTCAATTTCATGAATCGTATTCATCTGGAATTTTCTCTGTTCCAATGCCATCTAACAATTCCCCCTTTTATTTTTTCTCTATGATCCGCAATTTTGCAGATCTTGATCTTTTATTCACTTCTATTTCTTCTGCACTTGGTAAAATCGGCTTTCTTGTTACTAATTTAAATTCGGGATCCATGCCTTCAGGAATGACAGGCAAGTTGGGTGGTAGTTCAGGTAATGAAGATGCTTCTTTGAAGATTGTTTTGCATAACCGGTCTTCCAATGAATGGAATGTGATGACAGAAATGCGTCCGCCGGAATTCAAAATCGTCAATGCTTCGGACAAGGAGTCTTCCGCAGCCCCGAGTTCATCATTAACTGCTATTCGTATTGCCTGGAATACCCTCTTTGCAGGATGGCCTCCTGTTCTACGAGCAGCAGCAGGAATTCCTTCTTTAATCAGTTCTGCTAGTTCTCCTGTCGTCTGTATCGGAGCTGTTTTTCTTGCCTCTTCAACTTTTCGTGCAATCCCTTTTGAGAACTTCTCCTCGCCGTATCTGAAAAAGATGCGTACCAAATCTTCATAAGACCACTCATTGACGACTTCGAATGCTGTCAATTCTGCCATTGTGTTCATGCGCATGTCCAGCGCGGCGTCATGATTGTAGCTGAATCCCCGTTCCGGAGTGTCAAGTTGCGGAGAAGATACACCAAGATCATAAAGAATACCATCTACGGAAGACAAACCGATTTTCGCCAGTTCATCTTTCAAATTCCTGAAATTCGAATGGATGAAAGTAATTTGCGATAGATAGTCTTTCAACTTCTCTTTTGCTGCTTCGATTGCTGTCGTGTCCTGATCAAAACAAATTAATCTACCTGCAGGCGACAGCCTTTTTACAATTTCCAAGCTATGGCCAGCGCCTCCAAGTGTACAGTCGACATAGACACCATCCGGTTTAATAGCCAAACCTTCGACGGCTTCTTGGAGTAACACTGTTGTATGGTCGAACATTGAAACCGCCTTCTTTCTTTAAGTGTTTTTAGAAATCAAAGTCAATAATATTTTCCGCAATTTCATTAAATGATTGCTCCGACTCGTCATAATAGGAATCCCATGACGTTTTCGACCAAATTTCGATCCGGCTGGAAACTCCGATGACGACACAATCCTTTTCAACTTTTGCGTATTCCAGTAATGAGGATGGAATATTGACACGTCCTTGCTTGTCAATCTCAACTTCTGTCGCTCCTGAAAAGAAAAACCGGGCAAATGCGCGGGCATCTTTTTTCGTAACCGGCAAGGCTTTTAGTTTTTCTTCGAGTCGCTTCCATTCCTCCATAGGGTAACCGAAGAGACAGTTATCCAATCCACGAGTCAGCACGAAGCCATCCGCCAAATATTCCCTGAATTTCGAAGGGACGATTAAGCGGCCTTTTGCATCGACGGTATGCTGATATTCACCCATGAACATACTCTTCACCCCACTATATGTTTTAAATGTACCACATCCCTCCACATTCCTCCACCAATATTAATACTTCATTTTAAAATGTGCCGATAGTACTTGTTTTATTGAGATATCCCATCAATCATAAAGTAAATGTAGGACCTAAAAAAAACGCTTTTCCAGTCGGAATTTGACTGGAAAAGCGGAAAAACATCAAAGATATACGATTTGGTGGGTGCCATCCATTTTCAACGGCTGACGGAGAAGGTCTTGGACCAATCCGGGACCATACTGATTCATGAAGGAATATGGTGTATAGATTCGTTCTTGCAAAGATTCTTCAGGCAGAAGTTCATTTTCGAGGATCCGATACTTCCGAAGTGCCACCTCATGCTTGATTAACAGTTCCTCTTCCGCTTTCTTTCTCAAGTAATTAAATTGCTTTTTATGAAATTCAAGGTTTTTCTGTAGCAAATCCTTCATTGTGGGATCTGCTTCTTTTGCCAATTCCTCGTATTGGCCCTTCAAAAGCGTTTCCGTCTCTTGGAGTAAACCTTCGAAGTGTTCATTTTGCAGGGATTCGATATACCGTTCACGCTCTTCTTGTACGTTGCCGGATAACACATCGCCTATCGTCAATGAAACATCATCCATTGCTTTTTTTGCGTCAGAAGTAACTAAAGTGATCGAAATACGCGGAACAAGGATCGGCATGCGTATTTCCATGTGGTGGAAAGCTTCTTTCAATAAAGCCCAATATGCGATTTCGCC
Source organism: Sporosarcina luteola (assembly GCF_007991495.1). Taxonomy (GTDB): domain Bacteria; phylum Bacillota; class Bacilli; order Bacillales_A; family Planococcaceae; genus Sporosarcina; species Sporosarcina luteola. The sequence goes on from NZ_BJYL01000004.1 coordinate 200,877, forward strand.
AGGTCCACCGACGAATGCAAGTACTGGAAAGACCAAGTCCTGCATCATCGGACGCGTCGCAACATTATTACTGAGCAACCAAGGCTTTTCATTCGCCACATCCAACAATTCGTCATATGTAAAACGAATGCCGGTGCTCTTATTTACAAAATCCTCATTATCCCTTGATAATAAGACCCTTCCCGTTTCATGAACGTAGAAAAGGTTCGCAGCATCTTCCTCCGCTTGTATCGGTCGACCAAAACCTAATGCCTCAAAGTCCTTCTCTTTTTGTGCAATCAATTTTGCAAGTTCACCAGACTCCCTAACAAATCGGTCAAAATGGTTCTTTTCAATTTCACGTAAAGGCTTATATGCTGAATCGATGAACAAAAGTCCTTGCTCACTGAAAATACCGTTCATCAGTCTAACAAAAAAACCGGTAAATGTCTTTTCAGCTTTTACAGCCTGAAGGACGTCATTCCGCAACGTTTTTGTATAGCTTGTCTCTCCGAATTGGCGGAAGATGTCATTCACGAACGCTTCCATCTGCGTTTCGGAGTATTCAGCATCGGAAGCCATTAATTTCAGAATGAATTTTTCTCGATATTTTTGCTTTGTCGCTTTTCCGGAAGACTCTGTATAGACATGATTGATTTCATTCAAATCATGATCTTCTCCAGCAACCCAAAAAACCGGGACGACAGGAACGGATAACTCTTTCCGTTTCATCTCTGCTAACAGAATGACGGTAATCGCTTTATGGATCGAATAGAGAGGGCCCGTCATGATACCGGCCTGCTGACCACCGATTACGACGACCCCGTTATCGGAAAGCTCGTTGATATATGCTGAAGCTTTGTCCGATATGCCAAAAGGCTCCATAAAAGTATGAATGACTTCCGCAAGCTCTTTCCTCAGAAACGGTCGGTCGGAAAGCTCTTTCAACCTTTCCGGATAGGCATCATTCTCATTCTTATAATCAAAAAAAGTATGTATGAACTGTTCATCTTGATTGTATGCTTGCATTACTTTATTTCCATTTCGCAATTCAAATGTTTCAATATCCATTGTTGATGCCCCTTTTTACTGGTTTGAAAAGAGTATATCATTGAATTTCCTCAGATTGAAAAATATACGCTTATCACCGCAGATTAGCAAGCTTCATTTTACATATTCCGAAATTTTAAAGAAAACACCAGTTGCAATTAAAAGAACATACGCCAAACTTAACATTAAAAAATACACCCTCCATGTTTTTTGCAAAAAGCGAGTAATTTGAAACTCTTTTTCTTTTATTCGTTCAAAAACAGCAAGAATAATCGCAATCAATATAGCAGTTCCGATAATGTAAAAACCTGTTCCTTTTCCAAAAACCGTTAATGAAGTGATATATATGGATAGGAAAAGAAAGGGAGTTGTAAAATCCGCCGCCTTACCGATAACAACTGCTGGAGCCTTCCCCATTTTTCTCATTGTCACAAGGTAGACAACAGTCACAAGAAACGGAAACAATACGATGATCCCAGCAACGATTGAAAGGATTCCATTGATCATCAGCGATCATCTCCCATCTAGTACTAACAGCATTTTTTCAAGCATCTTCAGCAACGGCAAGGCGGATCCTCTTCGTTCAGCCATACCGATTACCGCTGACACAATCGTTTCTATTTCCATCGGATTTCCTTCTTGCCGATCTTTTAGCATCGATGAGCGATTCAACGCGGTTTTTCTGCAAATATCCTCAACAGCCTCTTTCGATAGATGATCTTGCATCTCAGGAAAAGCGCCTATGATCTCGTTAAACAATTCATCAAATAACATTTTGGCATATGTATTCTCCAGCAATTCACCATTTTTCAATTGTAAAATCGCGGTTAATGGGTTAATCATGCAATTAATAAGTACTTTTCGCAATACCAATTCTCTCGCACCGATTACGAATTCTACTGGAAAGGCAGCTGAATGGGCAAGCGTTAGTTGATCGAATGCCCTCTCATCCCCACGGAATGGGGCCACTTTCAACAGCCCGACACCATTGTGGGAAACTGTCCGATCATCCAAGCGGCCAGCGCCATGCTCCACGGAGGCAAAAAACAGATGTGGCAACTCCGTTTCGCTAACCATATTGAAATGTCCAATTCCATTTTGCAAAAACATCATCGGATTGCTTATATTCCTTCCATTCACCAATTCAAGTATGGATGCGACACCTCCAAACTTAACAGCAACAATCCACGGGGCTGTTGCCGGCAACATTCCTATATCCGTTTCGGCATTTACATTGAAGACCATTTCAGTTCCTTGCCCATCGACACGCCTGATTCCTTGATTCCGCAGAAGTATTGCTTGTTCTTCCCTTCTGACAAAGAACGTCACACCCCAGCCAGCCTCAGCCAAATACGAACCAATTAGTAATCCTATCGAACCCGCCCCCGCTATAACGACTTCCATCAGTATCCCCCTTTTTACAAAAGGGCGCCTTTGAAAAGGCGCCCTTAACTTTTCCTTTTATTCAATTATACAGGATAGACGGGATGTTTTTTAGGTGGTAATGGAAGTTCTTTTGTCGAATAGAATCGGAAGCGATCCGCCAACACTTCACGTAAATTCGAGGGAGCGATAATTTCATCAATAATCAGCTCGGAAGCCATTTTGTAAATATCGATTTCCTCTTTATATTCCTTATGCTTCGCTTGTACGAAAGCGATTTTTTCTTTCGGATCCTCAATTGCTTCAATTTTATTGGAATATACGGCATTGACCGCAGCCTCTGGGCCCATCACCGCAATTTGCGCTGTTGGCAATGCGATGCATACATCCGGTTCAAAAGCCGGACCTGCCATTGCATACAAACCTGCCCCATATGCCTTTCTCACAACGACTGAAATTTTAGGCACTGTCGCCGAACTCATCGCCATGATAAGCTTCGCACCGTGTCGTATAATTCCATCGCGTTCAACTTTCGTTCCGATCATGAAACCTGGCACATCCGCCAAGAACAATAACGGAATCGAAAAAGCATCACATAAGTTAATGAATTTCGCCGCCTTATCTGCCGAATCGACAAACAAAACACCGCCTTTAACTTTCGGTTGGTTCGCGATAATTCCAACAGGTTGGCCTTCAATACGCGCAAGTCCAGTAATCAATTCTGGAGCAAATAGTTTCTTAATATCAAAAAAGCTTCCTTCGTCGATCAATGCATCAATCGCTTCATACATATCGAAAGGTGCATTTTGGTTTTCCGGAATGATTTCTTCGAGCGTACGTCCTGCTTTCGCTTCAATTGATCCTTTCAACGAAGGCTTTTCTGTAAAGTTTGCAGGGAAAAATTCCAAATAGCGTCTCGCCTCACTGATCGCGATTTCCTCACTTTCAACAAGGACATCACCGCAGCCGCTAACGGAACAATGCATTTTCGCTCCGCCCATCTCTTCCAATGTAACCTTTTCCCCAATCACTTTTTCCGCCATACGCGGAGAACCCAAATACATGGATGCATTTCCCTCTACCATTATGACAATATCGCAAAATGCCGGAATATAAGCTCCCCCTGCAGCGGAAGGTCCGAACAGCAGGCAAATTTGCGGAATGAAGCCTGATAATCTCACTTGATTATGGAAAATTCGCCCCGCACCACGGCGATTCGGGAACATATCTAGCTGATCCGTTATTCGGGCTCCTGCTGAGTCAACAAGATACAACATCGGCACCCGGTTTTTTTCAGCGATTTCCTGTATACGAATGATCTTTTCAACTGTACGAGAGCCCCAAGAGCCCGCTTTCACTGTGGAATCATTTGCCATGACGCATACAGTTTGTCCATTCACTTTCCCCATTGCGGTCACTACGCCATCCGCAGGCAGATCGCCCGCCTCGCAATTCGCAAAACGGCCATCTTCCGTATATTGCCCGTCATCGAACAATAGCTTTAGACGATCGCGAACAAATAACTTGTTCTGTTCTTTCAATTTATCGTGATATTTCTGTTGACCACCCGCAAAAACTTCATTAATTCGTTTTTCGAGTTTCTCATTATAGACTGTCTGCCCCGTAAGTTTCGTCATCATTCTACCCCTTCCGATCCTAAGACGGAAATTTATGTTAAATTAATTCAAAGTGTCGAACACCGGATTTCCACTCCAGGCGGACGCTTTCCGCGGGCATGGCTTCAGCCTCCTCACTTCGCTTCGCTTCGTTGCGGGGTCTTCAGCTCATGCTATTCCCGCAGGAGTCGCCGCCTTCCATTCCAATCCTAGAGCAAGTAAAAACATTTTAATTCATTATATAGAAAATACTATAATCATCAATCAAGCTTCAATTTCAGCTAATACGTCTTCTTCGTTTACGAAATCTCCGACTTGTACATTGATAGCTGTCACTTTCCCTGCAACTTCTGTTTCGACGGGAATTTCCATTTTCATGGACTCAAGTACAATGATTACTTGCCCAGCTTGCACTTCTTCTCCAACCGCAACATTTACTGTAAATACCGTTCCTGCCATAGCCGCTTTTAATTGTGTCATATCTTTATATCCTCCTTATTTGTTTTCAACCAATCCGCCAAAACATTTGTATTATAATCGCCATCTCCGAATTCACTCGATCCGATAAACTTTTGGAAAAGGGGTATATTCGTTTTCACACCTTCAATAGTATACGAGTCGAAAAACATCATCGATTTCCGGATGGCTTCCTCGCGTGTATCCCCATGTACAATTACTTTTGCAATCATTGGATCATAAAACGGCGTAACGTTGCCGCCTTCTTCATACCCTGCATCGATACGCACATCTGTGTCGCTCGATTCTATCTTGCTAAGTTTTCCTGGTGACGGCATGAAAGTAACCGGATCTTCCGCATAAATACGGAATTCAATCGCGTGACCCGATAAGTTGATTTGCCCCTGTTCTTTAACAGGCAATCCATTTCCACGAGCAACTTCAATTTGCCACTCGACTAAATCGTATCCTGTGACCTCTTCAGTTACAGGATGCTCCACTTGCAACCGCGTGTTCATTTCCAAGAAATAAAAATCATCTTGCTCTGATAAAATAAATTCAACAGTGCCTGCATTTCGATAATCGACAGCTTTGGCGGCAGCGACTGCTGATGAGTGCAACTGTTTACGAACTGCTTCATTCAAACATGGAGAAGGCGACTCCTCGATCACTTTTTGATTTCTTCTTTGCACGGAGCAATTTCGTTCATACAGATGAACAATGTTGCCTTCATCATCTCCGAAAACTTGCACTTCAATATGACGGGCATTCTCGACAAATTTTTCAAGAAAAACGACGTCATCCCCAAAATAGGCTTTCGCACGGCTTTTAATAGATTGGAAGTGTTGACTGAGCGCTTGCTCATTTTCACAACGGATCATCCCAATGCCACCACCGCCTGCACTCGCTTTCAGCATAATCGGGTAGCCAATTTCACTGGCAGCGGTTATCGCCTCTTCTAAAGAGCCTATACCGTCGTCAGTACCTGGAACGACAGGAACTCCAGCCTTTTTCATTTTTATCCTCGAAGCGATTTTGTCCCCCATTAATTCAATCGTCTCCGCATCAGGGCCGATAAACGTCAGTCCCGCGTCTCTCACTTTTCGTGCAAAACCGGCATTTTCAGACAAAAGTCCATATCCAGGATGAATTGCATCCGCGCCGGCAGTTAAAGCAATTTCAATGATCTCGTCGGCCTTTAAATAGGATTGTTGAACAGGGCCGGGGCCGAGTAGAAATGCTTCATCGGCAAGCTTTACGAAAGGCATATGTTCATCCGCTTCTGAATAGACGGCTATTGTTGAAATACCGAGCCGCTTGCATGTTTCAATGATTCTAAGTGCAATTTCCCCACGATTTGCGATAAGAATTTTTTTCATATAAAAACCCCCAAACTACTAAAATGAACTTTTCCCCACTTCTAGTTTATACGAAGAATGAAACCGTTTTCAACTATTTGTCTGAATTCCTTTGATTATCTGACCTATATTAAGATATTATATCAGTTTTCATTTTTTACTAAAGAAGTTAGCAACGGCTTTGTGGTGGGCATCGCTTTCCCATAGTTGTGCACATTGTTCAGCTTCTTTGAGCATGCGCTTTTCGATTTCGTCCTTTTGCCAATTTGCAATGGCAATTTTTTTGTACGCTCGGTGTACAGACGGATGGATCTTTTTCATCTTTGAGATGAATTCATTCAAGCCGTTATGTGCATCGCCTTCATATAGAACGGTTGCCCAGCCGATTGCCTTCAATTGTTCTGCTGTATGTACTTGTGCCTCAGAAAGGAATTTCAAAACCGTATCATGGTTCTTCATTTTCGCGAATAGTTGCGTTGCACCGCCCCAGCCGCTTGTGATGGCGAGCGTCCCTTGGATGAAGCCCGCCTTCGCTTTTGAAGAGACGACTCTGTAATCGCATGCTGAAGCGATTTCACAGCCCCCTCCTACTGCCGCTCCATTAACTAGCGCAATGACAGGCATCGGCAATGTCGAAAGTCGATAAAGCAACCCAGTCATCCTGCTCAACATCGGAGAGGCTTCATCTGCGGTGCGAAATCCATGAAACTCCGATAAATCACCACCTGAACAAAATGCACGATCACCGCTTCCCGTTATAACGACAAAGGAAACGCTTTCATCTTTTTCAATAATTCCTAGGAATTTCTCCAAGCCATCCATTACATCATAATTGATCGCATTTCTCATTTCCGGTCGATTGATTCTAAATAAAGCGATCCCATCATTGAATTCTATTTTATATGACATTATAATTCCCCCTTTGTTATGATGACGTCTAGCTTCGTTTATCAGATACGACAGGCCGCCTTCCGCTTTATAGAATATAAAAAGATCACCGGAGCCATGGCCTCACGGTGATCTTTAAGTAGGTGACTTACCTTATTCGCCTACTACTTCTTTTCCTTTGTAATGACCGCAAGATTTGCAAACGCGGTGTGCCAGTTTCACTTCGCCACAATTATCGCAAGTTGTCATGCCTGGAACTTGTAATTTGTAATGTGTACGACGAAGTCTTTTAGCTGTTTTTGAAGTTCTTCTTTTTGGTACTGCCATTTGAGGCACCTCCTTATAATCGCCTATTCCTTGTCCGAATTAAAAAATTCAGCCAATCCCGCTAAACGCGGATCAACTTTCTTTTCCTTTTCTTCGGTTAACCGTGCTTCGTATTCTTCGTCGGTCGTATATGACCAACCTTTCCCCTCGGCGCTTTTCATTTCATCAGCATTTTCGCTATAGACTTGCAAAGGCACTTCCAGAAGAATTAATTCTTCAAAGACAGGGGTTGGGTCAATCACTTCACCTACTACCGGGTGAATTGAATCATCCGTAGCAAGAGTAGCTTCGTCCCAACTGAACTGCTCGTCCGTTTCAACTAAAAATGGAAATTTGACATCCTCCCATGTCCGTGAACAAGGTAACGTCATCTCACCTTCCAGTCGAAAATGGCAAGTCAGTTTCTTAGAACCGATCACACAGCGTCCCGTTACGTGGACAGGCTTAATATCCCGAATTTCCGGATTCCGTTCTTTGACGGAGTCAAGGTTGACCACTTCGTCAAGTGGCATATCTCCTTGCCTGTATTTCTGTAATTGATGAATGGACCATTTCACGTCTATATCACCTCAAGACAACACTGTTGATTATATAATGGATAAAAAGGGATGTCAAGATATTTTCTTGTCACCTAAAACAGAGCAACGTATAATGCAATTAGATTATACCGAAGGGGTGAACATATTGAAAGCAACAGGTATCGTAGTCGAATATAATCCGTTGCATAACGGTCATGTATACCATGCACATCAAGCGAAAGAGACAACCGAAGCAGATATAGTCATAGCCGTCATGAGCGGTAATTTCTTGCAAAGGGGCGAACCTGCATTCGTCGATAAATGGACGCGAGCGAAGATGGCATTGGAAAGCGGTGTTGATATTGTATTCGAATTGCCCTACCGTTTTGCGACCGGGAACGCTCCTATATTTGCGCTTGGCGCAATAAGCCTTCTTGACGCGGCTGGATGTTCTGCTTACTGCTTTGGGAGCGAAGATGGAGACATTGAGCCGTTTCAAAACAGTTTAGATCTTATTAATCTCTCCAAAAACGAATACGAATCCGCTGTCAAAAGTGCTGTTCAGGACGGGGTAAGTTATCCAATGGCATTAAATAATGCTTACCACTCTATCCAGTCTTACGCAGAAAAAGATCGTTCACTTGCAGATCTGTCCAAACCGAACAACATACTGGGATTCCATTACATGCAAGCAGCGCTTTCAATTGATTCAACGATGAAACCTGCCACTATAAAGCGACTCGGCGCCGATTACCACGAGAAGGATTTAATTGCAAAAAAGTTCGCAAGTGCTACAGGAATCCGAAAATCCTTCTTTTCTACAAATACCTTGGAAGAGGTAGCCGACTTCATCCCACCAGCGACAAAAAGTATGCTCAGTCATTGGAAAGCGGAAAGGGGTCAATTTGGCAACTGGGATACCTTTTATCCCTATTTAAGATATAGCATTTTACGGGATGGGCCCGATCGACTGCGTCACATCGCCGATATCTCAGAGGGCATCGAAAATTTGATTTATCGGGCTGCCCAAAAAAACAATTCCTTCCAAACGTTCATGGAAGAAGTGAAATCGAAGCGTTATACGTGGACGAGAATCCAGCGTATGCTTACTCATATTTTGACCGGGTTCACATATGACATGCGTTCGGAAATGGATGAGCCAGCTTATTTACGTTTGCTCGGAATGACCAATGACGGCCGCACCTTTTTAAATGAACGAAAAAAAGATTTGCCGATTCCACTCGTTAGTAAGGTGGCAGCCTATTCAGACCCCTCATTAGATATGGATATTCGTGCATCTGATATCTATGCATTGGCAATAGGGATCGATTCAGGCTGCGCCTTAACCGGATTGGATTATACCATTTCACCAATCTTGATAAATCATTTTGAAGGTAGATCTTTCAAGTAATCCAATGCATCGTCCACTGTCCGGACAGGCACGATTTTCATTTTCGTGCCTATTTTTTCTGCTTTTTTCACCGCTTCTTCATAGTTGGTCATAATCCCTGGATTCGCTTCACGTACTTCATCGGGTAAATCATCGTCCGGAGCAAAGAAAATTTCGACGCCTTCACGGTCTGCTGCAATCACTTTGAAGTCTGCGCCCCCGATTCGTCCAACCGTTCCGTCAGCCAGCATTTCACCCGTTCCCGCTATGTTATACCCTTTTGTCAAATCTTCATCCATTAACTGATTCATAATTTCAAGTGTAAACATTAGACCGGCTGAGGGTCCGCCAATCTCAGCAGTATGAATATCCACCTTCGGGTTAGTAGTAAGTTCGCGATCTTCTTGAAATTCTATTCCTAATCCGATTCGGCCTTCTGCATTCGGACTTGGAATTTCACTTAATGTTATTTCCAAATCGACAAGTTCGGCTTCCCTTTCAACTGAAATCATCACTTTATCATCTTTCCCTTTAGTAGAGATGAGTGCAGCGAATTGGCCGGGTTCTTGTAATTGCGTTCCATCGATTGCACGAATCTTGTCTCCAACCTCGAGATTTCCGTCAGCAGCCCCGTCTTTTAATACTCTAACGACGAAAACGCCATCGTACGTAACGTCGACCGGAATGCCTACTTTCGAGAATGCAACTGTGATCGCATTAAACTGAGAATCCGACATAAGCTTTTTTTGGCGAATATTGTATTCCTTATCGTCTTCCCCTTCACGTCTTACTTTAGCAATCGGCAGGATTTTCATCCGATCCGAAAATTGAGAGGCAACGTAGGAAAAGGGTGTCGCCTTACCAATTGAAATGGTCATGAGACTGAATGTACCCACATCATCCATATCTCCGCCTTCAACCTCTACGATCGGGGACAGATCGTAAGCCCCACCGGGTTTTGATACGTATGCATCAAGAGGATAAAGAAATAAAAACAATAAAAAAAGGACCGTAATCGCATACAAACCAACCCTTTTCAATCTCATCCCATCACACCTCCATTAATAGCCTGTACAGTTCAAGCATATAAGTTATAAAAGTTATAAACAAAAGCATTGGCGGGCATGACGCTCGTTAGCCTGCCATATTGTTTAATAGTGTACCACCAAAAATATCCATAATAAAGCAAAACACGGCTATTTATTCTTAAGTTGAAAGGAAGAGCATATTTGAAAAACACTATACATACTATGCCTTTGAATCGAACATGATCAATCTAATTATCATTTGGTGCCTGATCATCTTATTCATTTTACAACCCGGGATCGCCCATGATGGAGCGGTAGCTGGTGCCCAGTTATTTATGCATGCGCTTCTTCCTTACTTATTGCCCTATATCATCTTAACGCAGTGGTTATTAAAAATCCCCACGGAGTCGCGATCACCCAAAAGTTGGAAACGGTATGTAAAAGCATATATTTTAGGTTCTTTCGGAGGATTTCCCGTTGGAGCAGTAACCGTTACAGAAATGGTGAAAAACGGTGAATTATCAAGACGCGAGAGTGGTTATCTGCTTGCTGCATGTCATGCCCCAGGCCCGATGTTCATTTTAGGATTCGTAGGCACTGAGCTTTTCGGCAATACGATGTCCGGTTGGAAGCTGTTAGCTGCAATTCATATTGCGAATATCATCTTTTTCCTTTTGGCATTGCTATTGATGCGAAATAGCCAAACGAAAAGAGAAACTCCAAAACAGAAAAACAATGCAAAAACGAGTAGCTCGCCACTTTTGGACTCAATCAGGGACAGTACGAATGTTATTATCTTAGTCGCAACGACAGTTATATTTTTCTCTGCACTTGGAAATGTACTTACATCGTCAATTTCATCAGCCTTTACTGTCGACCTTGGAATTACAAAAACACTATTACTCGCCATTTTTGAGATGACTTCAGGCGTCCAATCAGCTACTGACCATTTCTTTACGAGTCCAGTATTCCCATTTTTAATTGCCGCAATCATTTCCATGAACGGATTAAGCATTCATATGCAAGTTTTTGTGATTGCAAAAACAGCAGACACTCCGCTTTTGCCCTATCTTATAAGCAGATTGTGGAGCATCATCACGGTCCCATTCATTTTATATTTAATTCTTTAATCAAATAAAAAAAGAGGGTGAGAATTGGTGATCTCCCCCTCTGTGTTAATGCATAACGGTATGATTAACCCTGGAATTTCTTTTTCAACGCCACTTCAACTTGCGATGGAACGAGAGCTGAGATTTCTCCTCCATACTTCGCGACTTCTTTTACAATAGATGAACTTAGAAAAGAGTATTGATTTTTCGTCATAACGAAAAAAGTTTCGATACTCTCATCCAACATTCTATTCATAGAGGTAATTTGCATTTCATACTCAAAATCAGAAATTGCACGCAGTCCACGAACGATGACGGAGGCACCTGCCTCGCGAGCATAGTCGATTAACAACCCACTCGATGATTCCACAATGACATTCGGAAACTTGGAAGTAACAGTTCGTATCAAGTCTTTCCTTTCTTCAACAGTAAACAATGAACGTTTCGAAGAGTTATTCATAACGGCTACTCTCACTTCCGGAAAAACTTTTGCCGCCCGTTCGATAATATCAAGATGACCATTCGTAATCGGATCAAAACTTCCAGGTACAACTGCAATTTTTGTCATGGATATTTCCTCATTTCATGTAAATGGATACCGCACTGTTGCCATAAATCGGATTTTTCGTCTTTACATATTCGCCATACGCGTCTGGAAGAGTCAATCGCTTTTCATGTTCGCATATAATGATCGCATCTTCGGTCAGCAAGCCGGCTTCAGCTAGTGCTTCGGCTAACTGATAATATTTTTCTTCCGCGTAAGGCGGGTCCAGAAAGAGCAAATCGATTTTAGTTAACGGCTGCAATGTTTTCACTGCATTTCTCGCATCACTTCTGAAAATATGTACTTGATCCGTAAAATGGCATTTCTCGATATTTTCACGGATTATGGAAACGGCTTTCGGATTTTTCTCGAATATATAGGCGGCACTCGCCCCTCTGGATAATGATTCAATGGAAAGGGAACCGCTGCCGCCAAACAGTTCCACTGCAGTTCCCCCATCAAAATAAGGGCCGATCATATTGAAGATGGATTCTTTCACTTTATCAGACGTTGGCCTTGTCAAGTTGCCCGCTAAGGACTTTAATGGTGTTCCTTTTCTAGAACCTGATACTACCCTCATTTGGATTCTCCTTCCACTAACGAGGTTATGCTAATTTTGTCTTCATGCTTTTGGATAGACAGATGGAAGAGACGTCTTAATGCATCTTCCTCAAAATAATAGTCATCCCCTATCAATTCAAATGGAAAGTCTCTCAGTGTATATTTTTTCTCGTTAAGCACATAGAAAGAATCCCTTAACGAAAATCTGAATTTCTCTGCTTCACTTTCAATATAAATCGATCTTTCATTCGATGATACCGTATAGCCGTTCGCGGTGAGGACTTGCTTAGCTGGATAGAGTGTCCTTCCATCCTTTACGACAATTTGCACATCTTCTTGCAATTCACCATTTATAACGGCAGGCCGGTTATCTTCAAAATGGAAAGGATATTTACGAATACTGTTCTGTTGCACAAAAGAAGTTTTGAAGCCGCTAACTTCACCTATCAATCCATCTAACTTAACCGCATCCATCGGCGCGCCTCGTTGTGCAGATACTAAATTCCTTAAAGCTTCATACTGATCGACTGTCAGATTCTCTTTTAGTTCACCGAATGCACGTCGAGCGCTTTCTTTCCCTGCCGGAGAGTCGATGAGAATGGAAGTGATCAGATTAGCAACTAAATCCTCCGCTGTCGATAGTACAAACTGAGACTGCACACCCTTTTCAACAACTGTATTCGCAATGGCCGATAACTTTTGGTTTGTAATGATAAATCTATCTGTTTGAAGCTGCTTCCCTTTTGGGTCTATGGCGATGATAAGATGGTCTGCATTCAATGCCATCAGGTCATTATTCAATTGCGCTGCGGACTCTTCATCTACCGGTTGTCCCAGTATTGACAGATTGCTGCCCTTATACGCAATGGGCAATTCCGTATGTTGCCAATATAGATCAGTGACTTGCCCCTCACCTTTGAATAATGAATAATCAACCATATTCATTTTTTTACTACCTACGAATTCCAACCCGCTGACCCACATACCGCCAATACCCGTTTCATCAGTGACATGAAGCATTGTGGATACAGGAACGGCATTCTTCAAAGCCGCAAATGGCTCCTTGAACAACTTCCGATTCACCATACTATCGGATTTAGGAATCTCATAAGATATGGATTGACGATCTTCATCCCCCTCCAAAAATGCTGTTACATTATCATTGATTCTTGAACAAGATGAATCTGTATCCATGAAACATGTAAACTCCTTGCCTTCTGTCGGCAAAATAATTTCATGGCGCCGTGAATCCAATTTACGGAAATGTTGCCTAACAATAAGTGAATCTTTCCTGTTGATCACTTCAATTTCCTGAACGTATTGCAAAACTTCTTCTGAGTCCCCTTTTGCATCCGCTAATTGGCTATAATGCATATATAAGAGAGCTAAGTTCATGATGAATAAAAGGATGACCGTCCGAATGATAATCTTCAATTGCTGCACCTCGTTAGCAAGGGATGATAACTGCGTTTACATAAGTTCAATGATATGATGAAACATATTCCATTTGAAGAAAGGTAGTGTCAAAAATGTTGCAACAATATTTCATTGAACTTGGAGAAGGTTATGGTGATATTTACGAACTTATCGAACTGATGAAAACAAATAGAGAACGGCTGCATCGGTCATTTATTTTTTCCTCGACGATCGATGGCAAACAATCGATCTCCGTCGCCGCTGCCTTCCATCCAGCGAATGAAAGTAATTTCATGCCGATCTACATATGCAGAGAAGGAATAAAGCAAACAGACGACAGCAAATCGAAAAGGAGACTGCTGTTTGAAGAAGCTTCCGAGCAATGCGGCCAGAAACCGGTCTTCATCGGATTGAAACACTCTTCCGAATTCGCTGACACACGATTATTCTATCAATACATAACTGGAATCCTTCGGTTGAACAATCTAGTCCCCCCTTTGCGATAGTGATTATAATCCGATTTTATAATCGTATTCTTTCGCTTTATCCGGCTTGACATTTTCATATTCTGTCTTGACGAAAGGCCGATAGGAAGGCACCACTTTTTTGACAGATGGAAGGCGTTCAATTTTGCGTATATTGTCTTCAACATCCACTTGATCACAATAAAGGACAACATATTTCATTTTTCTGGATATATAATGGACATGACCGTACTTTCTTAATGACTTTGCTTGTTTTAAATGATGGAGATATACTATTATCCCTTGTCGATCAATCATGATTTTCCCCTCTTTTCCTACCCCATACAATACCATAGGTGAGAAATAGGCTGCAACCGAACGTTGCTGACAGCTGCCGTTTTTTCCCCTATAATGAGGAAAGGACATGTTAACGAGAGTAAAGGAGGATACGAAATTGGGAAGAAAAACAAAAGTGGCTCTTACAGTAGGTGCAGCCGGAGTAGCAGCTTGGGCTGCGTCCAAAGTAGTCGTAAAGCCTGAACCCAGACCACATAAGAAAGCACTAGAATTCAATGTTCCAGTCGTTCTGGCGAATCGCGGTGGAACGACGGACGCTCCGGAGCACACGATGGCGGCATTTTCAAAGTCGGCAGAACTTGGTGTAAATGGTTTTGCGATCGATATCCGGTTAACAAAAGATGAAGAAATCATTCTTTTCCATGATGCAACAGCTGATCGAACAACTGATTTTTCGGGGAACATTTCCGAATATACACTAGATGAATTAAAACAAGCGGATGCGGGCTATATGTTTTTAGATGAACAAGGAACCCATCCTTACCGTAATAAAGGCGAAAAGATTATCACGTTGAAGGAACTTCTATCCGCCTATCCACAAATGTTAATCGCTATTAACTTGAAAGATTCTCCGGACACTTATGAAGGAAGCCTAATTCCTTCCAAGCTTTGGCGTCTTCTTGAAGAGACCGGTTCAGAGGATCGTGTGATCGTTATGAGTGCTTTCGACGAGCAAACAGATCGTTTTAATTTATATGCTCAAAACAAAGTAGCAATCGGTGCAGGAAATGATGAAGTGAAAAAGGCCTATGCTTCCTTCACTAGCAAATTCGGTCATTTATACAAACCACATGCCGATTTGTTCAATATTCCTGAGAAAATGGGAGTTTTTCCGATGAATACGGAAAGTTTCATAAGCTTCCTATCCAATTTGAATGTTTCTATTTACTATAACGATGTGAAAGATAAAGAGACTTTCGAAAAGCTTATACATCAGGGAGCCGCAGGTTTCATCACTGACAATCCAAAGTTGGCGACAGAAGTAATCCAACAACATACAGACTAATAGAAACGGTTGCCCTTCATCGAAGAGCAACCGTTTCTATTTGTTATTCATATATTTAGTTAAGCCGAGCAAGAGCAGCTTCCGCCTGATCCGCAGCCTCCCCCGCATGATGAATCCGTAAAGAAGCCATCGCCTGCAGGCACTTTAACAGAATCGGAAACGGACCTTGCAATGAGTGCGCTCACTTCGTTCAACAGGTTTTGAACATCATTTTCCGCTAGACGCAAGGCGGCGACGAGCTCATTCATATCCAATTCCCTTTTCTGTATACGTATATCTTTCATGACTGTTTTATAGTCAGGATGGTATCTTCCAAAGCGTTGTACTTCTTCGTAACGCTCCTTCATGTTCGTAAAATCGTAAATCAATTTGGCTAACGATTCGTTGGAATAAACGGCGTGATTCGCCCTTCTATACTCCTGAATGATTTCCGATGAGAGCAACATATCGGAGAGCGTTTCTGCTTTTTCAATGATCGACATCCATTCATCTGTCATCATCATAGGGCGTTCCCCTCCATTCCAACTAATCATAACAAATAAAGTGCTGTAGATGCATATATTCTGTTCGATTTTTTTACTGTTTCTTCTCACGTAATGCTATTTCCGCAATTTCATAGTCCGAAAACAGAAGAAGTTCATTTCCGACTTGTTGCGTTTTCTCATGCCCCTTCCCCGCAATGACAACTACATCTCCACTTTCAGCTTCATGAACGGCCCTCTCGATTGCTGCTCTTCTATCAGGTTCAACCGTCACCTTCTTTGACTTGCCGGCAGTTCCCGATAGAATTTCTTGAATAATTGTGAGTGGATCCTCATTCCTTGGATTATCGGATGTGATAATAACTTTTGACGAGTAGGTTTCTGCTACATCTCCCATTAATGGCCTTTTACCATGATCACGGTCACCGCCGCAACCAAAAACTGTAATTAACCCACCATTTAGTTCAGCCGATAAAGAAGCCAATACCGTTTGAAGGGCGTCAGGCGTATGGGCATAATCTATAAAAACTGTCACACCCGCCTTTGTAATCTTTTGTAATCGTCCTTCCGGCAATGTCAGTCGTGAACAAAGCGGCAATATGTTCATAGAATCATACCCAAGTAAAGATAACACGGAAACCGCCGCAAGTGCATTCATTCTATTATGCCTGCCTGGCAAATCATGAGGATACAATCCGACCGGAACAGTTCTATTGGCAACCGTCATTTCGTTGAAATAGCAGATTGGCCTTTCAGAAGATTTGACGAGCTCCATACACTGATGATCTTCAGAATTCACAACGAGTGTATTAGCCAGTGTGGCAAGTTTTTTCTTAGCTTCTATATAGGCTTCTTTGCTGCCATGCTCTTCATAATGATCAACACCGATGTTAAGAAAAACACCAATATCGATATCGCAATGATCAAGCCTTGAAGTGGATAATCCTAATGAAGAAGCTTCCATCACTACATAATCCATCCCCGCATCAACACACCTCTTTAGCAATGGGTGAAGAAACTCTGCAGGTAAAGTAGTCATTTCAGGCAATGAAAAGGTCATTTTATTTCCATCCATAAAAATTCCCGTCGTACCGATAACAGTTGCTTTCTTGCCTAGCATAGCCAATAATTGACCGATGAAATGAGTGACTGTCGTCTTTCCATTCGTTCCAGTCACTGCAATGATTGTCATTAGCTCCGAAGGATTTCCCGCGAGTTTCGCACTTGCATATGATAGGAACCTTCTACTATCAGGCACAGTGACAAGTGTGACGCCATTTAGCATTTCCGGGCACGGATATGTGTTTCGATCGACAACAATTACTGTAGCCCCACGCTCAATCGCCTCCTGTACATGCAAAAAACCATCATCGCAAGCACCTTTTCTAGCGACGAAAATATATTCGTCATCCACATTTCCCGATCTCTCGGTTATCCCGCGGATACATACACCAATGCTTCCCGTGACCGTACAGGGCCAATCTTTCAGGATCTCCGATAGTAACAGAAGCCCTCTCCCCTTCCCGAACAATTTTCATGAATACCGAATATATTGAGAGCGAACCATACTTTATCGTATGAAGAGATTGAAACGAACGACACGAAGAAAGTTGGGGGCTTGAATGATTGTTCAAAAATTTGGCGGAGTGGCCATGAAAGACAAACAGACGCGAAAAGTATGCATCGGTCATATCAAATCCGGTGTGGAAAGACATCAAAATGTTGTAGTGGTCGTTTCAGCCATCGGAAGAGGAGATGATCCATACTCCACAGACAGTTTGTTGCATCTTACCGACGCCTTCAGTTCTTCTAAAGCAGCAAGTGATCTGGCTGCTTCATGTGGTGAGCTTATCGCAGCTGCAATCCTATCAGCCGAATTGGAAAGTGCAGGTGTCTCAAACAAAGTTTTACATGGCATCCAAGCAGGCATATGGACTACTGGAGATTTTGGAGATGGAACAATTAGTGATATCGATCCGACAATGATTACCGACAGCTTAACAGAAACGGGTTGCGTCATCATTCCAGGTTTTCAAGGAATGAATGAATTCGGCCAAGTGATGACCATCGGCCGAGGGGGAAGTGATTTAACAGCGGTCGCTCTTGGTGCCGCGCTTCGTGCATCACATGTGGAATTTTTCAAGGATGTACCGGGAATTATGTCAAGCGATCCCCGTATCGGTGAAAACTACAAAAAAATTGAAAATATGACAATCCATCAGTTGCTGCCTTTATTGGATACAGATCGCCCGGTCATTCAAAAACGTGCAGCCATTTATGCAATGAAAAAAGCGATCCCCCTTTACGTAAGGGGTATCGCTTCAAAGGAAAACGGGACTTGGGTCACCCCATAATGCGTCATTGTATTAGGCTTGTTGATTAACCATTATTATACAGTAAAGCCACTCTGAACCCGTTGACTTCCGTTCCGGCGCACGCTTTCCGCGGGCACGGCTTCAGCCAATCGAACCACGAAGAGTTCGATTTGCCGTATTTCTGCGTCCTTTGCAGAAATTAAGGCATCCTACCAATACCTGCTCGCAACGCTACACTTGTGCTCGCAAACGCCGTTCTTCGTAACGGCGTTCGCAGGAGTCGGCGCCTGCACTTCCGTCAACTGAAGATAGCTGAACAATATAGAGAGTTATAAGCACATCTACAAGAGAGCTGATAATTATCCATACTTCCAATTGAAGCAGTAGATGATTGAAGTGCAGGGCGGCGACTCCTTGGGGATTAGCGAAAGCCGTAACGAAGAACGGCTTTTGCGAGTGAAGCGAAGCGAAAGGAGCACATCTTTGCTCTGACAGGTGAGACCCCGCAGGAGCGGTTTTTGCGACGAGGAGGCTCACCGCACGCCCCCAGGAAAGCGTCCGCCCGGAACTGAAATCATCGGACTATGTTATAGCCCATTATTTGGTTAATCAACACGCCTGTCATTGTATAAATCTAGAATCCTGTTTTTTCTTTTGATCCGACTTGATCAACACTTGCGTATAATACTTTCCATACGCCCCAGTCCCAATTTCCGTAACATCCGCATCTAGCAAAACACTTCGGTGAGCAGGAGAATTCAACCATCCATGGACTGCCTCGATGGCATCTACGTAATTGGAGGCGATATTCTCCCCTGCTTTTTTATGTTCGATTCCAGAGCTCTTCAATCTCTCTGACAAATTACCTGCAGATGGAGATTCATGCGAAAAGTAATTTTCAATCGCCATATCCCTGCTATGGTTCTGCGCGAGCACCGTTAACCAATAATCATTTATCACAGGATCCAGGCCGTGATTCTCACGATACATATTTGTCAACTCAAAGATCTGCCTTTCCATAGATCGATCGACCTCCATTTGGGCAGTCGATGATGGTTGACGTGCAGTAACGAGCTCCCCCATATATTCCATATCATACGGTTGATGTACAACCAATGTTTTCGGTTCGATGAAACGTACAGCTTCAATCTTCTCATCTTCAGCATCAACATACACTTGTGCAAATAGGTTATCGAATTTTATTAAGATTTTATCCTTGATATCCTGACTGTTCAATGTAAAAGTATAAATATTTTCGCCAAGGACTACATCCACCTCGGTCTCGATAATTGAAAAACGAAATACTTCATTAATATCCTGACCGATTTCAAAAGGGGCTATATCCAGAAATTTATCCGTACTGTAAATTTGATTGACTTTCCCATCATTCACACCAGCCATTAAATGGCGATCTTTCGTATATACCCACCATTCATATCCATAAGCAGATGGCTCAATCCGATTAGGTTCACCCAACGATTCAATCAATTCGTCGGACGGTTTTCCCACAAACGTAGATAGTCCTTTTTCGGGTCGAGCAGGACCTGATAACTGATTTGCTCCTAAATCTTTGTCAGGGGCCGGAATGGCTACCCCATGCTTCACTGGTGATTCAAGTGGTTCATTTTCCCTAACTCGACTATCAAAGAAATAAAACACCGCGAGAAGCACAACTAGTAATAACGCTATTTTCCATAATACCCTCAAGCCTTCTCGCCTACTTTCAATATTTGATAATATATTTAACCGGATTTCCGCTTCACTCCTATAGATATTGTGAAACTTTTAAATTCATTATGTATAGTTTATTTTAACTAATTTCATATGTAAAAGTCATCCCTTTCCCCTTACTTCGACAAAAGACATTTGTAATGAAGGATAAATCGGAATTCACCATTTTTCATGACACAATGTTGTCATTGCAACTCCCCTCAATTTGTTCTATGATAAATAAGTATAAGCAATTGACTGGATGATCATGAAGGAGGACTTTAAAAGATGTATATCGAAAATACAGGCGTTGAAGAAGTCGTAGCCGATTTATCACTACTTGACGAAATTATGCTGAAACACGATCTCGTACGTGCTGGACAGTGGGACTATGAGCGGGTGACTTATGATAAAAAATATGTCATCAAGGAAGGTACATACTACCTTCGCGTATTTGGTTTCACACCTGACGGGGATGTAGATACTCGTGATGCTATCATACATTTAAAGAAACCCGTTATCGGAAAACATTATTATCCACATGGCGTAGAATATGGCGAAGATGAGCATTTCCCAGAAGGTCTTGTAAAAGATTGCAAAGCAACTCTTAAGGCTGTTATGGAAGACCTGAACCAGTATATTCAAAAATAATGACCCTGTTTTCCAGAAAAGTCGAAGAAGTAATTATTCTTCGGCTTTTTTCCTATTCATTCCTGTTCATTTTGGTTATAATGGTAGCAATAAACAATTTGGAGGAATGACCGTTGTCCCGTTGGCTTACAAAAAGGAATATTATGCTTTTCGCATTATTGATTATTGCAATTTTAGTTTTTATCTTTATTCTCCCTGTTTCTATCCCAATCATATTAGCCCTCTTGACAGCCCTTCTATTTGAGCCACTTGTCAAATTGACTGAGACAAAATTTAAATGGAAGCGTAAAGTTTCCGTCATTTCAGTTTTCATTTTCATAATAGCGCTATTGGCAGTTATTATCTATTATACGGTCACTTCATTGATTGGTAGAATCATTCAATTCACAAAAGATGCCCCAGATTATTTAAACAAATTATCCGGTGTATGGATTGACTTTCAAAGTAAAATTTTTGTATACACATCCGGCTTGCCGGATGATGTAGTGAAATCCATGCAAAACGGTTTTAATGATATTTTAAATTCCTTCCGCGATTCACTGTTGAAATTATTCAATTCTGAGAAGATTGTCGCATTGGCATCTGAAATTCCAAATTTCTTAGTAAGTCTTATTGTTTTCATGATTGCCCTATTCCTATTTATGCTTGAGTTGCCTGAACTAAAACAAATGGTATTCAGGCACCTAACAGATGAAACAGCAAAAAAGGTCCGCTATATGACGGTCAAACTAAATTCTGTTATTTTCGGTTTCATGAAAGCACAGCTTTTAGTCAGTTTTATCATCCTTGCAGTTTCGTTTGTAGGACTGCTCTTAATTGCACCGAAGTATGCTTTGGTCATGTCCATAGTCATTTGGATCATTGATGTCATCCCAATCCTAGGATCCATTATCGTACTGGCCCCATGGTCGTTATATCAATTCGTAAGTGGAGACATTGGAATGGGTACGAAATTGGCAATACTGGCTGCAATACTTCTCATTATCCGCAGAACAGTGGAACCGAAAGTGATGGGCAACCAGATTGGCTTATCCCCTCTCCCAACGCTCATCGGCATGTTCATTGGCCTAAAGCTGTTCGGCGTCCTTGGTTTCTTCATAGGACCGATGATCGTCATTTTATTCAATACTGCACGCGAAGCTGGCATCATCAAACTGAATTTCAAAGTATAAAATAAAACGCGCTTCCATTTTGCAGAAGCGCGTTTTTTTAGAATCCTAATATAGCTTTGATCATCGAAGTTGTTTCGCCGCCTTCAAAAAACACATAAAGCAATAAATAAACAGCTATGCCGGTCAGGGCAGTGAAAAACCAAATGATGCTCGTAACTGGACCGATTTTACGATGTTTGTCCAACTTATTCTTTAATCCCCAATTGATTGTCACGACTCCAAAAACAGCTCCTGTTGTCGCAAGGATTATGTGAAAAACAAGGAAAACTGTATAGTACACCTTCAAATGATCTGGTCCACCAAAAGCTGTATTTCCAATAATAATCGTACGTGACGCGTAAATGATAAAGAAAATAACAGCGGATACTGCAGCCGCAATCATCATTTTTTTATGGGCATCGATTTTTCTTTCACGTATCAGTTTCCACCCGATCGCGACAAATATAGCTGATAACACTATGAAAAACGTGCTCACTGTCGGTAAAAAAGGAACATTCATACCTAATACCCCTTCAAAATAGAATCAGCCGTGCATTTCAAGATTTTCTCTCTCCAACAGAGCATTTTTAGTGATTTCATCTGCATTCAATTGTTCATCACGATACCATGCAATGAAGATCTTTCCGATGACAACAACGTAGATGAGCTCCTGAATGACTTTCATGACGATGCCGCCCAATTGTTGGTCTTGAATTGTGGGCATATTCGTAAATAGTTCAGGTCCTGAAATGGACAGGCCTGACAAAGTACCCGCCGGTACACAAAGCGCCATAGCTTTTAACCACGCTTCTCCGCTACTATAAGTTTCATAAACAGGCACATCGACAAAAATGATAAGTGCACATGCAGGTGTAAGAAGGATTGCACTTAGAATCACGTAACCGATCTTCTTCAATCCATGTAAATGAGGATGGTCTTCCATCGTATTTACGACAGGCCACCAAAGGAATAATGCAGACATAAACAAGGTAATCGTAAAAATGGCGTGCATTACGACACTCAATTTAATGAAATCGAGAACCATTGGATAATGGTTTAATGAAAACATAATTGTGAAGAAAATCAAACTAATGACGGGTTTTGTTAATAACCTAACAATCCGATCAATAATTTTCACACTAAAAACTTTTCTCCAGATGAAATTGGGAATACCGATAATCAAAAACGGAGCAACCATTAATAAAAGAAGCGCCATTTGCGTCATATGGACAGAGAACAATATATGCCCCAATAGATCGACAGGAGACCCTTTGACGATATATAACAGTACCATTGAACCGATAAAGAACCTGATTTGCCTGCCAGTAACCGGCTCAGCCCCATCAAAACGATTTCTCATTTTTTTAGTTAATAAGAAATAAAGAATTGTTATGAGGACAAGAAAAATAAAAAAATACGGACTCCATAATGCACGAAAGCCAAATATGCTTAAAGGCATCATCGCCATCACTCCTTTAAAGTGTCTTTCATTATTATAAAGCTAATACGACGCGAACACAATGAACGAAGTATGACAATAATATAAAGCGAAGGGGGCCTGCTTAGAGGCTCCAGTAGCTGGATTGAGAAAAACCGAAAAGCCTGTGGAAAACATTCCACAGGCTCTTTCGTATTAATTACCACCAAACGATTGTAACGAATGTTAAAGGAATTAAGAAGCCTAAAAGAGCTCCCGTGTACATGAACATTTGAGGAATGCCATGTCCTTTTTCACTCATATGCATAAAGTAATACAGTTGCAACCCAACTTGAACAGCTGCGAAAAGCATGATCATCGGAATGATGAAGAACTTGGAAAATCCTGCAACTTCTGCTTCAAATGCTACTACCATCGAGAATGAGACAATTGTCAGGAAGATCATAAGAGAAAACATCATAACCTGATTACGCATAGATTGTTTCGCACGTCTTTGTGCAAGCTGCTGTTCAGCAGGTGTACGTTTGTAAACTTGGATGTCTGCCATCTTAACCTACCACTCCCATCAAGTAGACTACAGTAAAGATGAATACCCATACAACGTCAATGAAGTGCCAGTACAATGAAAATGTATAGTACTTCGTTGCGTTATAAAGATTCAAACCGCGTTTCGCATTACGGAAGATCAGCAATGTGACCCATACAAGACCAACAGCTACGTGGAAACCGTGTGTTCCGACTAGCGTAAAGAACGCTGAACTGAATGCACTATTGCCATACGTGAAGCCGAGGCCTACGTAGTGTGAGAACTCATACACTTCAAGCATGAGGAATCCTAGTCCTAAAAATGCAGTAATAGCGAGCCATAATTGCATTTTCTTGAAGTTGTAATTACGCAAGTGGTACATCGCGAACACACTTGTCAATGAAGATGTCAAAAGCAACATCGTCATGACGAAGACTAATGGTAATTCATATAACTCTTGAGTAGAGAATCCAAAACCGCTCGGTCCGGAGTTCTTCAGTGCAACATAGGTTGCGAACAAGGTCGCGAAAAGGATTGTCTCTCCACCAAGGAACAACCAGAAGCCGACAAACTTGTTTTTTGCTTCAAGTGTCGCTCTTTCCGGATGATCAGGCCACGTCTCAGGGGTGAATTTTTTGTTCAAATCCATTAGTTTTGACCCCCTTTACGTTTTAAATCACGGAGAATCTCGTCTTTCTTAATATAATATCCTGTATCGTCTTGCAACGAACGCGCTGCCATTGAAACGAAAGTCCATAATAGACCAAAGATCAGGACAGGCAGACCCCATGACTCTTCAGTGCGGAACATAGCACCGAATCCAGCTATGAATAGACCAAATGACATTAGAAGTGGAATGATGGAACCGTTTGGCATATGAATGTCCTTAATCGGCTCTGCAGGAGTTAACCCTGACTCATTTCCTTCCATTTTTTCGATCCATACAGTGTCAAGTCCGCGAACTAGCGGAGTTGCATGGAAATTGTAATAAATCGGTGGAGATTCGATAGCCCACTCAAGTGTACGCCCATCTCCCCAAGGATCGTTTGCAACCTTAACATTTTTAACTGATGTCATGATTGCGTTGATGACAAGAACAATTACACCAATTGCCATCATGAACGCACCAATTGTACTGATAAGGTTTGCTAAGTTCCAACCTTGACCGTCCATATACGTCCATACTCGACGCGGCATTCCCCAGAATCCTAACCAGTGCTGGATAAGGAATGTCATATGGAAACCGATGAAGAAGAACCAGAATGTGACCTTACCAAGTGTTTCATTCAACATTGTACCGAACATTTTCGGCCAATATAGATGTGTTGCTGCCAAGATCGCAAGTACTACCCCACCAACGATAACGTAGTGGAAGTGAGCTACGATGAAGTAAGAATCGTGCAATTGGTAGTCAAGTGGTGCAGCCCCTTGCATTACACCAGTAACTCCACCCATAACAAATGAAGGGATGAAACCTAGTGCATATAGCATCGGAGTTGTAATCTTGATGCTTCCGCCCCACATTGTCAATAACCAGTTAAAGATCTTGACTCCTGTAGGAACGGCAATCGCCATTGTAGCAACAGCGAAAATGGCGTTCGCAGTCGGTCCTAGACCAACAGTGAACATATGGTGAGCCCATACCATGAATCCAAGGAAACCAATCAACACAGTCGCGAAGACCATGGATGGATATCCGAAGAGTCGCTTACGGGAGAAGATCGAGAAGATCTCCGAGAAAATACCGAAAGCAGGCAAAATAAGAATGTAAACTTCAGGGTGACCGAAAATCCAGAATATATGCTCCCAGATAATGGTGTTACCACCCATTGTATGGTTAAAGAAGTTCCCGCCGAACATACGGTCAAATGTCAAGAAGAATAGACCAACTGTCAATGGAGGGAATGCGAACAAGATCATTGCAGACGCAACGAACGTAGTCCAAGTGAACAATGGCATACGCATGTATGTCATACCAGGTGCACGCATGTTAATGATTGTAACAAGGAAGTTAATCCCCGCCATCAGCGTACCGCCCCCGGCAATTTGAAGCCCTATTGCATAGAAGTCAACACCATGTCCTTGAGATGCAAGTGAAAGCGATGCATAAGATGTCCATCCAGCATCAGGAACCTCACCATACAACCAAGAAATGTTTAGGAATAGTCCTCCGAAGAAGAACATCCAGAAACCTAATGAGTTGATGAATGGGAACGCTACGTCACGCGCACCAATTTGCAACGGTACAATGGCGTTCATAAATCCGAATAATATAGGCATGGCTGCTAAGAAAATCATCGTCGTTCCGTGCATCGTAATCAAGTCATTGAATAGGCCCGCACTGACGAAATCGTTGTTCGGTATATGAAGCTGCCAACGAATCATCATTGCTTCAATACCGCCTAGAACGAAGAAGAATCCGCCCCCAAGGAAGTAAAGGATTCCGATTTTCTTATGGTCGACTGTAGTTAACCAGTCCCACAGCGTTGCACCAAAACCCTTTTTTTGAGCAACTGAACTCACTTTGTTTACCTCCTCATCAAAATCGAGTAAAAATTATTATTCAACAGATAGTCCCATCAAATATTCAACAAGAGCATCCATCTCTGCATCAGAAATCTGATTCTTGTCAAACGAAGGCATTTTATTGCCAGGTTTGTGTTCCTGAGTATCTCTGATCCACTCGACCAGTTTTTCATCTGTATGGTCCAAGAATCCTGCTACACGGTTACGGTCGCCGAATGTTGCAAGGTTTGGTCCTTGTGCACCAGACTCACCAACACCGGAAGTTGCGTGACAACCGATACAGCTCTGTTGGAATACCTCTTGACCGTCTTGATTCGCGACAACTTGATTTTCAGCAGTATTCTGCATAGCTGTCACCCATTGATCGAATTCAGGGCGTGGCATCGTTTTCACTTTGAAGTCCATCAATGCGTGAGATGGTCCACAAAGCTCTGCACACTTACCATAGAAGACGCCATCTTTAAGATCTTGTGAATCCTTTTCAAATACTAGATAGAACTTATTCACGTTTTCAACGTTCGTATCGAGCTTACCGCCGACAGCCGG
Organism: Sporosarcina luteola; assembly: GCF_007991495.1. GTDB lineage: Bacteria > Bacillota > Bacilli > Bacillales_A > Planococcaceae > Sporosarcina > Sporosarcina luteola. The sequence continues at coordinate 227,672 of NZ_BJYL01000004.1, forward strand.
AATCCAGAAGGAGTGCTTGACGTCTGCAGCAAGAAGATTGAAGTAAACCTTTTCATCCATAGGTACGACTAATTCTTGTGCTGTGACGATACCTAGATCTGGATATTCAAATTCCCACCAATAAAGTTTCGCTGTCACATCTACTACAAGATTTTCAGCATTCCCATCTTCATCCACAGCTCCCATTGCCGCCACATCACCAAGTTTATATGTGTAATAAACGGTAGGAACAGCTAGAAGCAAAATCAATAGAATTGGAATAATCGTCCAAACAAGTTCAAGCTTGTGACTTCCTTCAACTTGTTCCGGAATATGGTCTTCTCCCAACTTGGAACGTCTGAAACGTACTAACGCTACTAAATAAATTGTTACAACTACGATAATGACGAGTAACATAATCCCTGAAGATAGAAGCAGTAAGTTGAACTGATCTTTTCCGACTTGTCCTGCCGGCAGAAGCGTTGAAAGTTCTTCCTGACCACATCCTGCAAGGAAAACTGTTAGTACAGCCAATAGAGAAAAGAGACGCCACTTTTTGAGTCCTTTCATCATCGCTAACTAATACCTCTCTTTCTAAAAAAATGTTTTGTTCAAATGAGGACTGTTGACCTCTCTATCATGAATTCCTGTCAAAAAGAAAGAATTCCATCAGTTAGATGAATATCGAAAAAATGATCATAGCAACAAAAAGGATTGTCATGTAGTTCAGTGAATAAATGAACATGGATGTCGCCCATTTCAAATCATCCTTTGCCTTGAATCCTTTTAACGCCAAGTATAACCAACCGATATTCAATACAGTTCCTAGCACAATGAATCCTATACCTAATTCAGCAAGAAGGAACGGCAATGGGAATAAAACAAGCACCCAAGCCAAAATCGATTTCTTCGTCCTCTTAAATCCCTTCACAACTGGAAGCATCGGTATTCCTGCTGCTCTGTACTCTTCAGTCCGTCGCATTGCAAGCGCATAAAAATGTGGAGGCTGCCATGCAAACATAATAAGGAACAACGCCCACGCACCCATGCCGAGTGACGGTTCAACCGCAGTCCAACCGATTAAAGGAGGTATTGCTCCGGAGATGCTTCCGACAATCGTGTTGCTGACATGTTTTCTTTTGGACCACATTGAATAGAGTACAACATAGCTGAATACACCCGCAAGTCCCCATAATCCCGCTGCAGTCGATGCTGCAAACAACATTACTTCTCCAATCAGAATGAAAGCGAGCGCTAGAGCCAAGACAGCCGGTGCTTTAAATCTGCCCGTAACTGTAGGACGTGTTTTCGTTCTCGACATAACAGGATCAATATCCCGATCGATCAGATTATTCAAGGCTGCCGAACCGGCTATAATGAGCCCTGAACCGAAAAGCGCATACAACAGTAAGTCCAAGTTATGGATAAAGCTTTTGCCGGTGAATTGGAAAGCAAGGAAAAGTCCGGTAAACGTAGTAATCAGATTTGAATTCACAATGCCGATTTTAATAAGTGCTAGAAAATCTTTCACTATGGAAGTCGATCCGATATCCGGCTCAGCGGATGATGAAATCGCCCGACCATTTGACATATGTACCCTCCTTTCAAGCTTGTCGGCAAAGACCGCTATACTCTACTATATCGAAATTCACGACTAATTTCTATACATAATGCGAATTTCGACAAAAGTGCAGAGTACATCATCATTCTTAAATACATCGCCTTATCTATAGTAAATCATTTCCCTATGCCTTTTGTGAAGTTAAAGGGTCTTTTTTATGAACAATTTGTGAAATAGGTGTCTACAAACCCAGTTTCGACCAATATACGTTGTTTTTTTGCCTTTTTTTCGATATCATCAACAAGCGGAGCCATATACATTTGGCCATCAATAGTTAAAGTAGGTGTCTTTTTTGCGATATAATAAATACTTAAAATGGTTTGGCGTCGCCTCTACAATAGGTATGCTATTGATTCTTTTAGGCGGTGCACTTGTTACAAAAACAGATAGTGGAATGGGTTGTGGAAGGCATTGGCCAGGTTGTAACGGTCAATTGATTCCGGATGAAATTACAGCTGAAGTCCTTATTGAATTTTCCCATCGCCTCGTTACGGGTGCTGTTGGTATTTTAATTGTCGTCCTATCTGTTTGGTCATGGAAAGCGATTGGACATATTAGGGAAACAAAACTCTTATCGTTTTTAGCGTTATTCTTTCTGATTTTACAAGCCTTGATTGGAGCAGCACAAGTTCTTTGGGGGCAAGGTGATTTCATTCTTGCATTGCACTTTGGTATTTCACTCATTTCCTTCGCAGCTGTTTTCCTTCTTACCTTGCTCATATTTGAGGTTGATAAGAAATTTGATGCGGATAAGCTTAAAATCGGTAAAACGTTAAAATTCCATACAATTGGCGTAACAATTTATTCTTTTATCGTCGTCTATTCGGGAGCGCTTGTCCGTCATACGGAGTCTGAACTTAGCTGTACGGATTGGCCGATGTGTAAGAATGGTGACTTTTCTCTTCCGGGTAACTTCTGGGAATGGGTGCAAATGAGCCATCGGACGGCCGCAGCATTGATTTTCATTTGGCTAGGGATTATCGCAATCCATGCAATTAGGCATTATAAAAATCAACGGGTCATCTATTGGGGATGGATCATTGCTTTCTCATTAGTAACTTTGCAAGTTTTAGCAGGCGGTGCGGTCATCATTTCACGTTTGAATCTTTATCTTGCATTAGCGCACTCACTATTCGTTACCCTCTTATTTGGATTACTGACCTATATGGTCCTACTTATTTCACGGAGTAAACAATAATTTTTAAAAATAAAAGCACTCGCAGGCGTATAACCTTGCGAGTGCTTTTTTAATCCAGCTCCGGGTGCCAGAGTCTCGGGTCATAAGGTAAAGCTACTGCGTGGCAAAGATCGCCACTTCGTATCTTTGCCTTATGCCTGTCGACTCTTGTCGGGCCCCCTGCACTTTTTTATATTAGTGCTCGAGTTCTACTAACAAGTCACCTGTCGAAATGGATTCGCCGGCGGCTACGTGGATGTCTTTAACAATACCGTCGAATGGTGCTTGAATTGTTGTTTCCATCTTCATCGCTTCCGTGATGAGCAAATGTTCGCCTCTTCTAACTTTGGCGCCTTTAGAAACAGCAACTTTCAAGACAGTTCCCGGCATCGTCGCGGCAATATGGGAATCATTTGTCGGATCTGCTTTTTGCTTTTTGATGACGTCCGATTCAACGTTGATGTCTTGGATGATGACTTCACGCGGCTGGCCGTTCATTTCAAAATAAATGACACGCGTGCCATCCGATTGAGGTTCACCGATGGAAACTAATTTAATGATAAGTGTCTTCCCTTTTTCAATCTCCACTTCAATCTCTTGTCCTAATCGCATTCCGAAAAGGAATTCTGGCGTGTTAATGACAGAAATGTTTCCAAACTGCTTTTTCATCGCCGAATATTCTTCGAACACTTTTGGATATAACGCATATGCGAGCGCGTCTTTCATTGTTGAAGGGTGTTCAAGCAACTGTTCCGTCTTTTCAAGAAGACTTTCGAAATCCACATCTTCTAAAAGTTCTCCCGGACGGACAGTGATCGGCTTTCTGCCTTTTAAAATAACTTTTTGCAATTCTTTCGGGAATCCGCCATACGGTTGACCGATATAACCTTCGAAAAACTCGATCACCGATTCAGGGAAATCAATTGCTTGGCCACGAGAGATGACAGTTTCCTCGTCCAAATTATTTTGCACCATGAATAACGCCATATCCCCGACAACTTTTGAAGAAGGCGTCACTTTGACTACGTCTCCAAACAACATATTGACACGGGAATACATTTCCTTAACTTCTTCCCATCTTTCACCGAGACCGACAGCCTTTGCTTGCTGTTGAAGATTGGAGTATTGACCACCGGGCATTTCATGCACATACACTTCTGAATGCGGGCTTATCATGCCACTTTCGAAATGCTGGTAATATTTCCGGACATCCTCCCAGTAATACGATAAAGATTCCAACGCATTCACGTCTGCACGAACCTGACGCTTTCCGTTTTGCAAAGCGTAATAAAGTGAACTTGCAGATGGTTGTGAAGTGAGACCAGCCATGGAACCGAGTGCAGTATCAACGATATCGACTCCAGCCTCAATCGCTTTTGCATACATATAGATCCCATTCCCACTCGTATCATGAGAGTGGAGATGGATCGGAATGTCCACTGTCGCTTTTAGTTCGGAAATTAGTCTGAAAGCAGCCTCAGGCTTTAATAAACCAGCCATATCCTTTAGTGCAAGAATGTGAGCGCCGGATGCTTCAAGTTCCTTCGCCATTTGCTTATAATATTCCACTGTATATTTTGCCCGTGAGTCATCCAGGATGTCACCTGTATAACAAAGGGCAGCTTCCGCGACTTTACCAGCTTGACGTGTCGCGTCGATTGCAACCTCCATGCCTTTGATCCAGTTCAAACTATCGAAAATCCGGAACACATCAATTCCCGATTCTGCAGCAGTCTTCACGAATTCACGGATGACATTGTCAGGATAGTTTGAATAGCCTACCGCATTGGCTCCTCTAAACAGCATTTGGAACAGCACGTTCGGAATCTGTTCGCGGAGTGTCGCTAGCCTTTCCCAAGGATCTTCTTTCAGGAATCGGTATGCAACGTCAAATGTAGCCCCGCCCCACATTTCAAATGAAAACAAGTCTGGCAGTAATCTAGACGATTCCGAAGCAATATTAGCAATGTCGGAAGTTCGGACCCGTGTTGCAAGCAATGATTGATGCGCATCCCTGAATGTAGTGTCTGTGAGAAGGACGTCATCTTGTTCCTTAATCCATTTAATCAACCCTTCCGGCCCTCTCTCATCCAGAATTTGTTTTGTTCCTGGAGGTTGAGGAACATCAAGGTCTACAATCGGCTTTCTAACCGAGTGGAAGACCGGCTTTGATTGCTTTCCGATGCCAGGAAATCCATTGACTGTGACATTACCTAAATAGTTGAGGATTTTGGTTCCTCTATCTTTCTTCACCGGAAATTCAAATAATTCAGGCGTTGTATCGATGAAACCGGTGTCATAATTTCCTGTAAGGAAACTTTCATGGCGGACGACATTTTCAAGGAACGGAATATTGGTTTTGATTCCTCTAATCCGGAACTCCTGCAAGTTTCGATCCATTTTTGCTGCGGCATCCCTAAAAGTTGTTCCCCAAGTCGATACTTTGACGAGAAGAGAATCGTAATATGGAGTAATAATGGCCCCTTGGAAGCCGTTTCCTGCGTCTAGACGGACTCCAAAGCCTCCACCTGACCGATAGACCATCAATTTGCCTGTATCCGGCATGAAATCATTCAGAGGATCTTCTGTTGTCACCCTCGATTGAATGGCATATCCGAAAAGTGGTATGTTTTCCTGCGTTGGGATTGCCGATTCTCCTTCGTGAAGATTTTCGCCATTGGCAATCTGAATTTGCGCATGGACGATATCGATTCCAGTCACCATTTCTGTAATTGTATGCTCGACTTGAATGCGCGGATTAACCTCTATGAAATAAAAACTTCCATCAGCTACTAGGAATTCAACAGTCCCGGCATTAATGTAAGAAACATTTTTCGCCAATTTGACAGCGGCGTCGCAAATTTGCTGGCGAAGCTCTTCATCCAATGATATGGACGGTGCAATCTCGACGACTTTCTGATGGCGACGTTGAATCGAACAATCCCGCTCGTACAAATGCACGACATTGCCGTATGTATCACCAAGTATTTGTACCTCTATATGCTTCGGTTTGTTAATGTACTTCTCGACATACACTTCATCGGAGCCGAATGCGGATTTCGCTTCAGATCTGGCGCGTTCGTATGCTTCCAGTACCTCACTGGCGGAATTGACAATTCGCATCCCTCTTCCACCGCCGCCTAGCGAAGCTTTTATGATGATTGGATACCCATAGTTATCTCCGAATGCGGCAACTTCCTCCGAGGAAGAAACAGGTCCGTCTGTTCCTGGGATAACCGGAATTCCTGCTTGAATCGCCTGTTCCCTAGCCTTCACTTTGTCCCCAAACATATCAAGATGCTTAGATGTCGGCCCTATGAAAATAATGCCTTCTTCTTCCAACCTGCGTGCAAACTCCTCATTTTCAGCAAGAAATCCGTATCCCGGATGGATTGCGTTTGCTCCACATGACTTCGCTATCTTAATGATCCCTTCAATATCCAAGTATGCATCAATCGGCTTTTTCCCTTCCCCGACAAGGTAGGATTCGTCAGCTTTGTAACGGTGGAACGAACCCCTATCTTCTGCTGAATAAATTCCTACAGTAGGAATTTCCAATTCAGTACAAGCACGAAATATACGGATGGCAATTTCACCGCGGTTTGCTACAAGGATTTTTTTAATACGACCCATTTCCACCATCGATGCACTTCCTTTTCTATTTATTCTTTTGATATTTTGTGAACATTGACACATTCATCAATATTCCTAAAGCTAAAGATATCAGAATAAGTGAAGTTCCGCCATAACTAATAAGAGGAAGTGGTACACCTGTCAGCGGAATAAGACCAGTTAAACCGCCAAGATTCACGAAAGTCTGAATGCCGATCACACTTCCTATGCCCGCTGCAAGCATACGTGCTTGCGGATCTTTAGTGCGCATCGCAATATAAAGCGCACGCAGGACGATGAACCCCAGTCCACCGACAACGATGATTGTTCCGAATATACCTGTCTCCTCAGAAATAACCGCCATGATAACATCCGTCTGAGGCTCCGGCAAATACCCCATTTTTTGAATGGAGTTACCTAATCCAAGACCTTTCACACCACCCGTACCAATTGCAATATAACCATTTGCAATTTGATAGCCCGAGCCTTGCAAATAATCAAAAGGATTCAAGAAAGCAAAAATTCTTCCCTTCCTCCCATCGGTCATTATGGTATCCCAAGCAATAGCGATTATGAGAGTAACCGGTATCATGGCAAGGGCGACAATTCCGCTTAATTTTGTAAATGTCCTGAACTGAATTCCGCTCGCCGCAATCACTGAAAATGCAGCCGTTATAATTATAAATGAAGTTCCGATATCAGTTTCCATCATGATTGACCCAATTGCTAGAATAAGAATTGTAATCGGCGGCCCAATCGATTTGTTAATAGAATTGATAGTGCCAGCTTCGTATTTTTTAGCAAACACACTGGAAAAATAAACAATAATAACTAGTTTAGCAATTTCAGAAGGTTGAATAGTACCAAATCCAGGAAGCCGAATCCAGCTTTGCGCCCCACCACCACCCGTACCGATGATATGGACAAGTATAAGCATTAGAAACATTACAACAAGAGCGGAGATCATTAATTTCTTCCGTTTATAATTCTGAAATGGAAAGAATGCCGCTAGTAGGAAGACAGGAATTGCAACGGCAAGATTTATCAGTTGTTTTCTATAAAAATAGTCAGGTGGCCAGTTATAGCGATTAACAGCCCACACCATGCTCGAACTATAAATCATTACTAAGCCGAAGAGACAAAGCACTATATAGGCAGTAAATAGTGGATAATCGAAGTTAGCTATCATTTTCTTAATATATTTTCCCATTAGACTTCCCCTCATCAAAATCGAGTAGGAGGGAGTGA
>NZ_BJYL01000005.1 GCF_007991495.1 Sporosarcina luteola
TCACTCCCTCCTACTCGATTTTCTGACAACTGTCTTGTATCATGATAAACTAGTGAAAAAGAGGAAGAATGGGGAGATAGAGTGGATAGGAAAAGGTTAATCATGGGGCTGATTGTCATTATTGCAATCCCTCTATACGTATGGATTGCTTATTATGAGATTCCTGGAAAAGCGAGAATTGGAGAGGAAAAGCTCCAACAAGACCCGATGAAGCATGATTTCGAAAAGGTCCTTGAGTTTGAAAGCAACTACATGGGAGATGCCTCAAATACTTCAGCACTTTTTCAGTTGCTGCCTTTGAATGAATATAAAGGGTCAATTGAGATGGATCCTGACCGCTTTTCGTTAGTCGTTCACTATCAAGCTTCGATTGCGGAACTCGGGGAAAAGGCGGAGCAGGCATTTCTATATAATACGACTGCGGCATTTTTAATGCTGAAAAACTTGGAAGTAGTGGAATTGCGGTTTCTTGATGATTCATACATAGTCCATCGTGAAAATGTGGAGGAGTGGTTTGGTGAAGAGTTCGGGACACTGATAGAACCGGATGTATTTAAGGAGAAAGTGCAAAAGCCTCTAGGGGAGCCGGGAATTGACGAGTGGCTAAAAGCTTATATGAAAGAGGAATGAGCATGAATATTTATATTGTAACAGGCGCCTCAAAAGGAATTGGATTTGAATTGATGAAACAATTGAGGGATAGGGGCGGGAAAGTAATTGGTGTTGCACGTACGAATCAGGGTGACCCATCCGATTTCATTAAAGTTGATTTGACTGAAACGAGTAATTTAGAGGAATTGATATGGCGTATTGTCGAAGAAAATATACATCAGGCAACAGCCTTCACGTTAATAAACAATGCTGGAATTGTCGAGCCGATCGGGTTGAGTGGCAGTGTAAATGCAGAGCAAATAACGCAGGCTGTATCTATTAATATGACTGCACCGATGATTTTATCCAATGCATTCATCGCGAGTTTGAAGCGATTTGAAGGACAAAAAAAGATTGTCAATATATCATCCGGGGCTGGTCGGAAGTCCTATGAAGGATGGGGAGTCTATTGCGCGACGAAAGCAGGACTTGATCATTTTTCCCGTGTTATTTCCTTGGAGCAGGAAAATGCCGAGTTCCCGGTTGAAATTGTATCGATAGCACCCGGAATTATTGACACAGGCATGCAGGAGACGATTCGGTCGAGTGATGCAGATGATTTTCCCCTGCTGGACCGTTTCATTGACTATAAAAGTCAAGGCCAGTTAAGTAGCGCTGCACAAACAGCTGATCAGCTAATTGCCGTATTGGACAGGAAAGACTTCAAGGAAATCGGACCGATTGCGGATATACGCCAGATAATTGACTAAAGAAACGCTTGGATCCGAAATGGTCCAAGCGTTTTTCAATCCAGCACCTGTCGAGGCTAAACGCCGCCCTGCGCTTTTTAATCGACCCGCACAACTTCTTCAAAGTCTCTCACTTTTTCAAGTGCAACGAGGAAAGGCGGGTTGTTCCGCTGGTTGAGCAGTTCATAGCGGATGACGTGCACATCCGCTTGGTGCAATGTTTTGACATAGGCGAGCAGTGCGTCCCGCTCTTCTTTGCCTCCATCGTGGCCGTCATAAACGGATATTGTAATGATCCCTCCCTTTTTTAGCATTCCCAGCAATTTGTGGATTGCTTGGATTGTTGACTTGGGTTTCGTAATAATGGACTTATCGTCGCTATAAGGTAGGTAGCCTAAATTGAACATCGCTCCGCCAATCGGTTGATTGACATAGCGATCGACATCCGCATGACTGTCCAAGATGAGATTGACTCGGCTAGTCAACTCCCCTAATCTGCCGGCAGTCGCTTCGAGGGCGGCTTGCTGAATATCGAAGGCAAAAACCTTTCCATCCTCTCCAACTAGCTCCGCTAAGAAAAATGTATCATTCCCGTTCCCGGCGGTCGCGTCGACGACGGACTCGCCAGGAAGGATAGTTGCACTCATCAGCCGCTTTGAAAAAGGAAGGACCCGGTGCAAAAGGATTTGACTCATTTACATTTCCACCTTTCCGTATCGATTGACTAAATTGTATCATGAACAATTTGAAGGGTGTCATCTGAATTGCGGAACATATTCCGTTTATCTTGTCTGATTGTGGAAAAAAGCATACACTCAAAATATCCTGCAAGTATGGGGTCGATATTACTTGAACGGAGGCAGGGATATGCCTAAAAAAGTTTGGTTGCTCGTTATCGGGATGTTCGTGAATGTCATCGGAAACTCTTTTCTTTGGCCTTTAAATACAATTTATATGCATGATTATTTAGGCAAGTCATTGGCGGTTGCGGGGCTTGTGCTCATGGCAAATGCGGGAGCAGGTGTAGTCGGAAATCTGCTAGGTGGTTTCTTATTTGATAAGATTGGCGGATTTAAATCAATCATTAGTGGAATCATCCTATCGATTTTGGCGCTTGCCTATCTCGTTTACAACCATGATTGGTATCCATATATTATTTTTCTTACAATATTAGGATTCAGTGGCGGTATCATTTTTCCGAGTATGTATGCCATGGTCGGAACAATTTGGCCTGAAGGGGGCAGGAAGGCGTTCAACTCGATCTACCTTGCTCAGAACGTCGGTGTTGCGATCGGTCCCGCTTTGGCAGGATTTGTCGCATCTGTCCATATTGACTATATCTTTTCTGCAAACCTTGCCTTTTATATTATCTTTCTGCTCATTGCGTATTTTGGATATAAGAAATTAGAAATTGCACCAGACCGGCACACCGATGTTATCCGGGAAACAGGGCGGATCAAACATAGGGCACCTTTCTATGCGCTGCTCATATTGGTTGCCGGCTACTTGGTCACTTGGCTCGTCTATTCCCAATGGTCGACAACCATTTCCACTCACGCCTTATCGATTGGCGTTACGTTGAGGGAATATAGCTCCATTTGGACAATTAACGGGTTACTCATTGTCATCGGTCAACCCATTATTAAGCCGCTGATTAAGCGGATCGAGAATAAGCTGAAGACACAGATGATTATCGGGACGTCAATCTTCATCATCTCTTTCATCGTCGTCAGTTTTGCGGGATCCTTCAAAATGTTCATCGTTTCCATGGTTATTCTTACATTCGGTGAAATGATCGTATGGCCTGCCATACCGACGATAGCTAGTCAGTTGGCGCCTAAAGGGAGAGATGGTTTTTATCAAGGTATTGTAAACTCCGCGGCAACGATCGGGCGAATGATCGGTCCATTTGCGGGTGGCGTTCTTGTGGAAATCTACGGCATGAAAATAATGCTTTTACTACTAACTAGCCTTATGGCGATAACAATCGTTTCAACATTGCTATATGATCGGCCACTTAGAACGTCGGGTGAAAAACCGGAAATCCAATAAGGATTTTCCGGTTTTTTTCATACGAAGATTGCGTTCAATATGATAGTTTGTTTAAATGAAGATAGGATAGTTGTTATTATTCTGAGGATTCAAAAGGGGGAATGCTAGATGAAACCAATTTATTCAACAGCGATGGAAGCAATTTCACGAATTGAAGATGGTTCGACATTAATGGTAGGAGGCTTCGGCCTCGTTGGAATTCCTGAACAACTCATTTTAGCGCTCGTTGAAAAAGGCGTCAAAGATTTGACGGTCATTTCAAATAACTGTGGTGTCGACGAATGGGGACTCGGTCTTTTATTGAAGGAAAAGCAAATAAAGAAAATGATCGGCTCCTATGTTGGGGAAAACAAGGAATTCGAACGTCAAGTCTTATCCGGTGAAATTGAAGTTGAATTGACACCGCAAGGGACACTTGCTGAAAAAATCCGTGCAGGTGGCGCTGGAATTCCTGCATTTTATACGCCGGCTGGGGTAGGTACGACAGTGGCGGATGGTAAAGAGACGAGGGTGTTTAACGGCAAGGAGTATGTTCTGGAAGAAGCGCTTGTCGCTGATTTTGCTTTGATTCGCGCAGCGAGGGCAGATAAAATCGGAAACTTGATCTATAACAAGACGGCTCAGAATTTCAATCCGATGATGGCAGCTGCAGGGAAAGTTACGATTGCAGAAGTTGAGGAAATCGTGGAAACAGGGCAACTCGATCCGGCGACAATTCATACACCTAGCATTTACGTACAAGGCCTATTGCAAGCGAAACAGGAAAAACGGATAGAGCGACTAACGCTCTCGTAAGGGAAGGGGATGTTCACGATGAATTTCAGAGAGAGAATTGCAAGACGAGCGGAAAAGGAAATCAATGATGGCGACTACGTCAACCTTGGTATCGGAATGCCGACATTGGTCGCTAACTATATTTCGGCTGATAAGACGGTCGTGCTTCAGTCGGAAAACGGACTTCTTGGAATTGGGCCGTATCCAACGGAAGACGAGGTCGATCCAGACCTGATCAATGCGGGGAAGGAAACGGTAACGACAATCCCCGGCTCTGCATTTTTCAACAGTGCGGAATCGTTCGCGATGATTCGCGGTGGACATGTCGACGTGGCAATCTTGGGTGGTATGGAAGTGTCCGAAAATGGGGATTTAGCAAACTGGATGATTCCTGGCAAGATGATTAAAGGGATGGGCGGCGCGATGGATCTTGTGCACGGCGCTAAGAAAATCATCGTCATTATGGATCATGTCGCAAAAGACGGTTCAGCGAAGATTAAAAAAGAATGCGCACTGCCTTTAACTGGAAAAGGCGTCGTTCATAAAATCATTACAGAACGAGCTTTGATCGACGTGACACCAGATGGTTTGGAATTGAAGGAAGTGTTCGAAGGATTCACAGTCGAAGACGTTGTGAATTCGACGGATGCGGAATTGAAAGTGAATCTAGGTTGAATATAAAATGCCAAGTCCTTCAGCGAGGGCTTGGCGTTTTCATCTATATTTCTTCATGTATTGTATTTTGGAACAATTTCGGGTACACTACAATAAACTAACTTCAATAGCGTTGGCGTTGAAAAGGAATTAGTAATCGGTCCGGTCGATTAAAGAGAGCAGGCGGTTGGTGCGAGCCTGTACGACTACGATGAACTCGCCTTTGAGCCTGTATCGGTGAACGAATAGTAGCCGGTGCCGTTTTCCGCGTTAAGGAATCAAGTTGGGCGGCATTGCCGTCAATTTGGGTGGCACCGCGGGAGTACATATACCTCTCGTCCCTTATTTATAAGGGACGGGAGTTTTTTATTTCCGCAAAACGCGATTTGAGTGTAAAGGGAAGGATGGATCGACATGAGTTATAAACATCAAGAAATTGAAAAGAAGTGGCAACAGTATTGGAAGGACAATAAGACGTACAAAATGATTGACGATGAATCAAAACCGAAATTCTATGCGCTTGATATGTTCCCATATCCTTCTGGCGCGGGCCTTCACGTCGGTCACCCGCTAGGCTATATCGCGACGGATATTTTAAGTTCATTCAAACGGAAACAGGGCTATAACGTCCTTCACCCGATGGGATGGGACGCGTTCGGTCTGCCGGCTGAACAATATGCGATTGACACTGGGAATGACCCTGCTGAATTCACGGCGAAAAACATTGCAACATTCAAACGTCAAATGAATGACCTTGGGTTTTCATACGACTGGGACCGCGAAGTGAATACGACAGATCCGAAGTATTACAAATGGACACAATGGATTTTCATTCAATTGTATAAAAAAGGCTTGGCGTATATCGATGAAGTGCCAGTGAACTGGTGTCCTGCGCTTGGCACGGTCCTTGCGAATGAAGAAGTGATCGACGGGAAATCCGAGCGTGGCGGCCATCCAGTAGAACGCCGTCCGATGCGCCAATGGGTATTGCGCATAACGGAATATGCTGACCGCTTGCTTGAGGATCTTGACGACGTTGACTGGCCGGATAGCCTGAAGGATATGCAACGCAACTGGATCGGACGATCTGAAGGTGCTCAATTGACATTCGAAATCGACGGAACCGAGCTTTCATTCGAAGCATTTACGACTCGTCCCGACACAATCTTCGGCGCAACATATGCCGTCCTAGCTCCTGAGCATAAGCTGGTCGAGCAAATTACGACAGCTGAACAAAAAGGTGCAGTCGACGCTTATTTGGATAAAGTGAAAACGAAGAGTGACTTGGAACGTACGGACCTTGCGAAAGAGAAAACAGGCGTATTCACAGGCGCTTACGCAATCAACCCTGCGAGCGGCGAAAAAATGCCGATCTGGATTGCGGATTATGTCCTTGCATCATACGGAACAGGCGCCATTATGGCGGTGCCTGCGCATGATGAACGGGATTATGAGTTCGCAGTTGAATTCAAATTGCCGATAGTAGAAGTCGTCGCTGGCGGAGATGTTACGAAAGAAGCATATACAGGAGACGGCAACCATATCAATTCTGATTTCCTAGACGGTCTAGGAAAAGAAGAAGCAATTGAAAAGGCGATTGCATGGTTCGTCGAAAAGGGCAAAGGCGAGAAGAAAATCACATACCGCCTTCGCGACTGGCTATTCTCCAGACAGCGTTATTGGGGTGAACCGATTCCAATCATCCATTGGGAAGACGGTTCCATGACGACGGTCGATGAATCCGAATTGCCGTTAATGTTGCCGAAAACGGATAACATTAAACCGAGCGGAACAGGAGAATCTCCGCTTGCGAATATCGAAGAATGGGTCAATGTCGTTGATCCCGTCACAGGCATGAAAGGCCGTCGGGAAACGAATACGATGCCGCAATGGGCAGGAAGCTGCTGGTACTACTTGCGCTATATTGACCCGGATAATGATGAAATGCTCATCGATCCGAAGCTTGCGGAACGTTGGTTGCCGGTCGACATTTATGTTGGCGGTGCGGAACATGCAGTGCTTCACCTTCTTTACGCACGTTTCTGGCATAAGGTGCTGTACGATATCGGTGTCGTATCGACGAAAGAGCCATTCCAAAAGTTATTCAACCAAGGAATGATCCTAGGAGAAGGGCATGTGAAAATGTCCAAGTCGCTTGGCAATGTCATCAATCCAGATGATATCGTTCATTCACACGGCGCAGATACACTCCGTTTATACGAAATGTTCATGGGCCCACTTGACGCATCCAAAGAATGGTCAACAAACGGCCTGGACGGATCACGTCGTTTCTTGGACCGCATTTGGCGACTATTCGTTAATGAAGATGGATCGCTTAGCGAGAAAATCGGCGGTGAACCAGGAGGCGCACTTGAAAAGGTATACCACCAAACCGTGAAGAAAGTGACCGAAGACTTCGAAGGAATGCGTAATAACACGGCGATTTCGCAAATGATGGTGTTCATCAACGAAGGTTATAAAGTCGACTCAATTCCAAAAGAATTCGTCGAAGGCTTCGTCGTCATGATCTCACCAATCACGCCGCATCTTGCAGAAGAGCTTTGGGAGAAACTTGGACATAGTGAGTCAGTAACCTATGTCACATGGCCAACATTTGATGAATCAAAACTATCCGATGACACGATCGAAGTAGCGGTTCAAATCAACGGAAAAGTCCGTGCGAAAATCAATGTTGCGAAGGATATTACGAAGGAAGAGCTTGAAAAAGTTGCTTTGTCTGACGAAAATGTAAAGCAATGGATTGATGGCAAAGAATTGAAGAAAGTGATCGCGATTCCAGGAAGACTGGTTAATATTGTAGCGGTATAAGCATAGATATATTTGTAACCCGTGGAAAGGGTATATTACTTTCCGCGGGTTATTTAATCGCGTCCAAAGGAAGTCGCCGCGCGTCCAAAGCTGGTAGTCCCAAACCCATACCCGCCATTCGAACCCAAACGAAAAACACCAGTCGCATAAAACTGGTGTTTTAATCGTGCTATCTCTTATCTCTTCGCAAACGACCCAGCACTCATCCCGGCAATTCGACCAGTAACGAGCGCGGAAGTTATATTATAACCGCCCGTATAACCATGTATATCCAAAATCTCGCCGCAGAAGAAAAGTCCTTCTTTTTTCCGCGAGGCCATCGTTTTCGGCTCGATTTCTTTCGTCGAGATGCCTCCGCCTGTGACGAATGCCTTTTCAATCGGCTGCGTGCCGTTTACAGTCATCGGAAATCCTTTCAACAAGCCCGCCAACTTACGAATCTTTTCATTCGAAAGCCCGGCACCGATATCAGCTGCGTCAATTCCCGCACGTTCAAATAAAAATAACAGCCATCGTTCTGGCGCGATTCCCTTCAAGCTGTTCTTCAATGCTTTCTTCGGATCCTCTTTTAACAAACCTTGAATCATCTGAAACGCCTTTTCTTCATTCATCGCAGGTAGGGAATCAATCCTCAATTCAACAGGCTTTCTCCCGTTTTTCATCTGTTCCTTCACGATGAACTGGCTGCATCGTAATATCGCAGGACCGCTCAATCCGAAGTGGGTGAACAACATGTCCATTTGATGCGTGACCAATGTTTTCCCTTTTGCATTCAAAACGGAAACAGCTACATCGCGCAATGCAAGTCCTTGTAGTTCTTTTGATTGGATGAACGATTCATTGGATAATAAAGGCACTTCCGTCGGATACAATTCCGTTACGGTATGACCTGCTTTCTCGGCCCAAGGATAGCCGTCTCCTGTACTCCCAGTTTGCGGTACTGCTTTGCCGCCTACAGCGATGACGACTGCATTCGCCCGGATTTCTTCGCCATCTTCCAGCCGAACACCCAAAATCTGTTCATCATCCATCAATAATTTCTTTACCCGGGTCGACAGTCTAACTTCGACGTGCAACCGATCCATTTCAGTGAGCAATGCATTGACGACATCCTTCGCTTTATTCGAGACAGGGAACATTCTGCCGTGATCTTCTTCCTTTAACGGCACACCGAGCCCTTCAAAAAATGCGATAATATCCTCATTATTGAAAACGGAAAACGGACCATATAAAAATCTTCCGTTTCCGGGGATGTTTTTCACGATTTCCTCCAAAGGCAATCGGTTTGTTACATTGCATCTGCCTCCGCCAGAAATGGATAGTTTATTTCCAAGCTTTTTTCCTTTGTCGAGAAGAAGGACTTTACTTCCGTTTTCAGCTGCGGCGATCGAGGCCATTAACCCTGAGGGACCCCCGCCGACAATTATGACGTCATACATATATGAAACCACACTTTCGATTTTTCTCCATTATACATGATGTCTTCAATAATCATTGTGAAAAATGTCGGCTGGGGGTAAACTGATAAGTAGCTTTGTGGGGTAGTTCTTAAGATTGGAAGGATCAAATATGTCATCAAATCTTGTAAAAGGCACGGCCATTTTAACGATCGGGCTCTTTCTATCGAAGGCGCTTGGTCTATTATACGTTATTCCGTTTTATGCGATTGTTGGGCAAGAAAATATCGGTTTGTATCAGTACGCATATATCCCTTACAACTTGGCGTTGGCGATTGCTATATCGGGCGCACCGCTGGCTATTTCGAAATTCGTATCGAAATATAATGCGGTTGGAGATTATGCCACCGGCCGGAAATTGATGAAATCCGGCATGCTTGTCATGGTAGTTACAGGTATATTGTCGTTCTTAATATTATTCTTTCTGGCTGAACCAATAGCGCATCTTGTTGTAGTCGATGATGACCAAAGATATACGTTAGCAGAAATTACATCCGTGATCCGATGGGTGAGTTATGCGCTGCTTGTTGTCCCGTTGATGAGTATTGTACGTGGGTATCTGCAAGGTAACCAGAAGTTTGAACCGACTTCTGTTTCTCAACTTGTTGAGCAGATTGTCCGAATTGTATTCGTATTGCTTGGAGCGTTCATCGTAGTTAATATCTTGGATTTATCCCCAAGGACAGCTGTGAAATTTGCGGTATTTGCCGCATTCATCGGTGCACTTGCTGGCCTTGCTGTCTTATATAAGTATTGGATGAAGTATAAACCTGAATTCAATCAACTGTATGCGAGCAGTCCACCGGCAAGCGATATTACTTTTTTTGATATGTATAAAGAGGTGATAGGGTACACAATCCCATTTATCCTTGTCGGTGTCATTAATCCCTTGTACCAATTTGTAGATATGATTACATTCAACAATGCGATGAAATCAATTGGCCTATCGGACGTAACAGATGACTTTTTTACAATGCTCAACTTTTTGACGCATAAAGTCGTTATGATTCCCGTTATGGTGGCTACCGGTTTTTCGATGGCTTTGATTCCGGTCATTACAAGTTATTATACAAAGAAAGATCAGAAAGGAATTACTCGATCACTCGACCAAACGTTTCAAATCATGCTGTTTCTAACCGTTCCGATGGTTCTTGGTTTGATTGTCCTTTCGAATGAAACCTATACTTTCCTATATAGCAAAAGCGCGGCCGGCGCGGAGGTCCTCGCCTCTTATGCACCCGTTGCTATTCTGTTCGGTTTATTCACCGTAACTGCTGCCATCCTTCAAGGAATCGACAAGCATAAATGGATCGTCTTCACTTCATTGACAGGGTTATTGTTCAAAATGGTGTTGAACATCCCTCTTATTAAGCTTTTTGAAGTGAATGGAGCAATCGCTGCTACGGCGATCGGCTATGCAGTTGCTGTCGCCATTAATATTTATGTCATTTCGAGGGTCCTTCATTATCGTTCGAGAATGGTGTTCAGAAGACTCATCCTCATCGGGATTTTCAATGTCATTATGCTTGTAGCTGTTCAATTAACATTAAAAGGCCTGCTAGCGATCAGCCCAGTGGGCGGCAAGATGCAAGCATTGCTTTACGTTCTAATATGTGCGTTTGTCGGGGCGGCAGTATATGGGGCTCTGTCCTTGAAATCAGGCCTTGCACAAAAATTATTCGGAGATCGTTTAACGAAGATTACAAAGAAGCTCGGTTTTGGAGGGTGAAGAATGCGTTTAGATAAACTATTGGCAAATATGGGGTTTGGCTCCCGAAAAGAGGTGCGCCAACTTTTGAAGAAAGGCGCTATCCAGGTACAAGGCGAGCAGGTGAAGGACCCCGCGCTTCACGTTGATCCACAAATCGATGAAGTGACGATTCTTGGTGAACGGGTCGTTTATAGGGAGTTCATCTACTTGATGATGCATAAACCTCAAGGCGTTATATCTGCAACGGAAGACACGCGTGATCAGACCGTCATCGACTTGTTAGATGATGAATACAGACATTTCGAGCCGTTCCCAGTCGGCAGGCTAGACAAAGACACAGAGGGCTTATTGCTCATAACGAATGACGGAAAGCTTACACATGAATTATTGTCGCCGAAAAAGGAAGTGCCGAAAACGTATTATGCCCATATTGAAGGGGTTGTCAGTGAGGAAGATATCAATAGGTTTGCTGAAGGAGTAACGCTGGAGGATGGCTATTTCACAAAACCGGGAAAACTTCGCATCTTAAAATCAGCAACTATATCCGAAATCGAACTGACAATTACGGAGGGAAAATTCCACCAAGTGAAAAGGATGTTCGAAGCTGTAGGCAAGCGGGTTGTCTACTTGAAACGCCTTTCCATGGGGCCTTTGCAGTTGGATGAAAAATTGCTGCTTGGGGAATATCGGGAATTGACAGATGAAGAGCTCTCTATGCTTCGCAATGAAAAAGGCTGAACCGGATTATCCGATTCAGTCTTTTTCATATGCTGAATTGAAGTGAATTTAGGAAGGCAATTTAACTTTTTTCTGAGTTGTCGTCCATTTACCGCGAGCGGGGCTTGTAATAAGCTCATTATATTCGAGGACGTTCAAGTCCCTTTGCGCAGTACGGTTGGTGATACCGAATTCTTCGACCACATTTTCCGTTGTGACAATACCTTTATCAAGGATATACATATAGACGTCCTTAATGCGGGTAAGCATACGATCAGTAGCTGGATTCAACTGTGGAACCACTCCTTCATCTTCATTTTCCAAAAACGATGGGCATGAGACTATTGAATGTACCCTAGGTTAGTTGAAATCGCCTCCGACAATGCACTCCTTTCATCAGAACGTTGCGTCAGATGCAATGTTCTGACAATACTAGTATAACTCATTTTGTTCGATAGTACATGAATTTTTTGTTAATTGTTTGTGTAGAATGTTTTGTCCTTTATTTTCTTAGCCGAACGTGCAAAAATAGGGTATTAAGAAAGAAGGTGCTTGGATTGGTGAATTGGGAAGAAAAAGTGTTGGCTGGGCAAGACATGTTAATCGATGATTTAAAGCAATTAGTATCCATTCCGTCTGTTTTGGATGAGGAAGCGGCAACAGAGGAAGCGCCGTTCGGACCAGAACCGAAGCGTGCGCTTGCATGGATGCTTGAAGAAGGCAGGAAGGCAGGCTTCACCGTCAAGAATGTCGACAATATGGCAGGACATATTGAAATGGGCGATGGAGATGAATTAGTAGGCATCCTCTGCCATGTCGATGTCGTCCCTGCTGGCAGCGGCTGGACGCACGGTCCATTTGAGGGCGTTGTTAAGGACGGGAAATTATTTGGACGTGGAGCGATCGATGACAAAGGGCCCACAATAGCCGCTTGGCATGCGATGAAAATGATTAAGCAATCAGGCGTTCCGTTGAATAAAAGAGTGCGACTCATCATTGGGGCTGATGAGGAAAGCGGATTCCGTTGCGTTAAGCGTTATTTCGAAAAAGAGGAGATGCCGACAATCGGATTTGCGCCGGATGCGGATTTCCCCATCATCAACGCAGAAAAAGGAATTGCTTCATTGAGTTTTCAACTGAAAACACAATTGACTGACGGCCAGCTACTTGCATTTCAATCGGGAAATCGGACAAATATGGTGCCGGATCTAGCAGAGGCTGTTATTGGGATCGGCATTTCAGAGATCAAGGACCAATTTGAAACTTTCATGGATACACATAATTATGGTTATTCAATCGTTGGGAACGAAACCGAGACAACTTTTAGTGTTAACGGCAAGTCTGCGCATGCGATGGAACCCGACAATGGCGTGAATGCGGCTGTTGTATTGGCGACATTCCTAAACCGCATCTTTGAGGAGGGACAGTCCAAAGACTTTACTCAATTCATTGTTGATGCATTTGGAAATGAAACGAGGGGAAGCTATTTGGGCTTGGCTTTTAATGATCACATATCAGGTGATACGACATTAAATGCAGGCATTGTTACTTTCTCTCCGGAACAAGGAGGGCAAGTAGAAGTGAGTATGCGATACTCGGTCACTTATCCATTTGAGGAGAAGATTGAGACGTGTTTGGAAAGATTGAAGGACTCCCCGTTCGAATTAACGGTAAAGGGTAACTCAAAGCCACACCACGTTGATGCAAATGATCCATTCATCAAAACCTTGCAAGAAATTTATAAAACATATACAGGTGAAGAGGCCGAGCTTTTGTCAATCGGCGGTGGCACGTATGCGCGTGTTCTTGATAAAGGCGTCGCTTTCGGAATGCTATTCCCGGGCAGGGAGGATGTCGCACATCAGGCGGATGAATATGTATATATAGAGGATTTATTGAAGGCGACAGCCATTTACGCAGAGGCAATCAGCCGCCTTGCATCGAAAGAAGAGGAAGGGGAAAAGGAATGACGATTTACTTTATTGACGGCCAATTCACCAGCAAGGACAGTTTGAACATCTCGATTGATGATCGAGGATATTATTTCGGCGATGGGGTTTACGAAGTTGTTAAAGTGTACGATGGAGAATTGTATACAGCCGAGGAGCATTTTGAGCGTTTATTCCAAAGCGCATCGAAAATTAAAATGTCCATCCCTTATTCTGAACAGCAATTGATCGATATTGCAAAGGAATTGGTCAAGACGAACGACATCAAAACAGGGCATATCTATATTCAAGTGACACGGGGCGTATCACCACGCGTTCATCAATTTCCAGAAATGGAAGTGCCGCCAGTCGTAACGGGATACGCAATTCCGAATCCTAGGCCATATAAAAATTTGGAAGACGGGGTATCGGCAAAAACAGTCGATGATGTCCGTTGGCTCCGCTGTGATATTAAAAGCTTGAACTTGCTTGCTAATGTGCTTGCTAAACAAGAAGCCTATGAGGACGGGTGTGCTGAAGCGATCATGGTCCGGGATGGGGTTGTCATGGAAGGATCTTCGTCCAATATGTTTGGGATTAAAAATGGCGTTGTTTATACACATCCTGCAACAAATTTAATCCTTAACGGCATCACACGCCGGGTTGTTTTAAAACTATGTAAAGAAATGAGCATTCCGGTGGAAGAGAAAACGTTCACTTCTGAGGAAGCTATGAAGATGGATGAATTTTTCATGACATCTACAACAGCTGAAGTTACACCGGTAGTTAAAATTGATGGAAAAGCGATAGGTTCAGGTTCGCCAGGTCCTATTACAAAAAAATTGCAAGAAGCTTTTACGCGTCAGATTCCGGTGACTGTAATAGGAGAATAAGAATCGCCAACTGATCGGAGTGGATGAAATTGGCGCAGCTTGTCAAACTGCTTGATTATGTATCACGCTATGAAAATGACTTATCACGATACCCGACACAATATGTCCGTTTGAAAAATTCCCAATGGCAACGAATGAAACTTCAATGGGAAAATGGAGCTGATCTTTCTGATTGGCGGCAAATTCCGGAAGAAGTTGAAGAACAACCCGAAGAGGGGAAATGGTACACCCCTCTTTTTCGTTTATTCGGCAATAGAAAAGAACAGACGGAAGAATTGATAGAAATAGAATCACATGAAGATGGCGAGGAAGAAACGGACCTTTTTAATTTTAATCCGAATATCATTTCCAATCCGACAAACCTTGAACAGCTGCGCCGGCTCTATTTGAATCAGTTGTTCCATTTCCAATTAAAATGGGCAAGCTCTACAATGCTTGAAAGTTCCCGACTCGATGCAAAATTCATGCGTGATCCTTTGCTAAAGAGTTTCACGCAACAGCTCCCGGATAGTTTTCTATTGTTTTATTATCCTGTCCTGAAAGTGAAAAAAGCGCCAGTTGAGCTGGATATTATCGTCATCACTCCACTTGAGTGCTTGTGCATTACAATGTTGGAGCAGGAAGATGTCGCTGCATTCATTGGAAGCGGGGATCGTTTTTGGATAAAAAAATCAGGAGAGCGCGAATCGAGAATCCTAAATCCGCTCATTGGGCTGAATCGGATGGAGAAAATCCTTTCAGGAATCTTTCTCGCGCAAGGAATAGATTTTCCGATTAAGAAGATCGTCGCTTCAAGAAATGGATATATTGACTACCCAAGTACGCCGTTTGATACGAAAGTTATTGATCGGCGGACATATGGTGAATGGTTCGATGCATTACGGAAATCGACGGTGCCAATGAAATTCAATCAATTCAAAGCAGCACAGTCGATTTTAGATAATGTGCAAACGACAGCAATCAGCCGATTGTTCGAGGAACCAATTGAACAATCGACTGACGAGAATAATGAACAGAAATGAGTGTAATCAATTATGCGTCTTCGCAATAAACCGTGGGCAAAAGATTTCATGGGGGAACATCCGGATATCTTAATCCATGAAGATGAAAAAACAGTGAAAGACTGGAAAGAGATCTTTGGCAATGAAAATCCGATTCATGTAGAAGTCGGAACTGGAAAAGGGCAATTCGTCATTGGTATGGCAAAAGCCAATCCGGACATCAACTATATCGGAATCGAGCATTTTGATAATGTCATCGTTTCTGCATTGGAAAAGGCAATCGAGACGGACAAGCCTTCGAACTTGCGCTTGCTCCGTGGTAATGGCGCCAATTTGGAGGAGTTGTTCGAAACGGGGGAATTGGACCGGATCTATTTGAATTTTTCCGATCCGTGGCCGAAATCCCGACATGCAAAACGGAGACTTACGCATGAATCATTTTTAGCGCGCTATGAACATGTTTTACGGAAACAGGGGGAAATCCATTTTAAGACGGACAACCGTAAGTTATTCGAGTACTCACTCGTTTCCATTTCTGCCTATGGCATGATTCTTCAAGATGTTTCACTCGATTTGCATGCTGAAATGCCGGAAGATAATATTATGACGGAATATGAAGAGAAGTTCTCCGCAAAAGGACAACCGATCTATCGATTGGAAGCGATGTACAACAACTAGGGAAATGGAATTTTTAAATGTGGCTTCCACTTCAGGCGGACGCTTTCCGCGGGCGAGGCTGAGCCTTCTCAGTCACGAAAAGCATGCTCCTTGCGGGGTCTCAGCTGTCTCGCTTTTCCCACAGGAGTCGCCGCCTTCCGTTCCAGCCAACGGAGAGTGCTAGAAAGAATGAAGTTGAAAGGGGAAATATTTTTGGATACATATACATTTCACGATATGACACTGACTTGGCTTGATGGAGGAGTGAACTTTCTTGACGGCGGCACAATGTTCGGCGTAGTGCCAAAAGCGTTGTGGTCACGGAAATACGAGGTTGATGACGATAATCTGATTGAACTTCGAACTGACCCCATATTCATTTCTTATGCCGGAAAGAATATTTTGATAGACAGCGGGATTGGAAAAGGGAAGTTGTCGGATAAGTTGAAGCGGAATCTCGGAGTTCGCGCTGAGACGAAAGTGGAGGAAAGCTTGGCAGAGCTCGGTTTGACACCGGACGATATTGATATTGTCCTCATGACGCATCTGCATAATGACCATGCAGCGGGATTGACATGTTTTAAAAACGACGAGCTTGTATCGACTTTTCCAAATGCAGAAATTTATGCATCTCAAGTGGAGTGGGATGAAATGCGGAATCCAAATATCCGTTCCAGAAATACATACTGGAAAGAAAACTGGGAGCCCATACAACACCAAGTGAAAACGTTCGAAGACCGGGTTACTGTCCTGCCAGGCATCGAAATGATCCATACAGGAGGCCATAGTGATGGCCATAGCGTCATCAAACTTACCCAAAACGATGAAACAATCTTGCATATGGGTGATATTATGCCGACCCACGCGCATAGCAACCCATTATGGGTACTCGCTTACGACGATTACCCGATGACATCGATCTTCGCGAAAGAAAAGCTCATGAAAGAAGCATTGCCGAACCGCTACCGTTTTATCTTTTACCACGATGCGGTCTATCGCCTCGTCCAATGGGATGAAACCGGAAAAGAAATCACCGAATCGGTCAAACTTACCAGATCATAAAAATAGCCGTCACACGAAAACGTGTGACGGCATTTTTTATTTCTGAATCAATTCAACGACCGTGCCAGTTTCAGCATTCGCCGCGAATTCAAACTGTTCAAGTTCACCATTTCTAATTCTCGAAATACCGCCGCGATATACTTCCATTGACAATACATTGTTTGTAAACTGCTCAGGCTTCATAACGATCCAAGAACCATCGATCGGTCCTTCTTTTTTAAAAGCATCCTTCACCGAATTCAAAACCTGTTCCGCCGGTGTATTCGGATTCATCTTTTCAAAGGCCTGGTTAACAATCAGACCGGCAGCCACACCCGTTAAAATTCCTGCTACGAAATCTTTTGCTTTCATACCTAGAAACCCCCTCAATCAATCTCCCCCAAGTGTACCATATTTACATAAAGATTTTAAATTCCGATATATATTTTCATATTGATTCAAATTAATTCGTAAAGCTAAATATTCAAGATGGATAGTTTCTGAATACTGCATTATAATAGGGGAAGTACATATCGAATTGGGGGAAATATTCATGAACAATGAAACGTTGACAATGTTTAAAACTTTAACCGAACTACCCGGAGCACCAGGAAATGAACATATGCTCCGCAGCTATATGCGCGAAGAGCTTGGAAAATATTCTGATGAACTGATCCAGGACAATCTCGGAGGTATTTTCGGTGTCCGTAAAGGACCTGAAGACGCTCCTCGCATCATGGTGGCGGGCCATATGGATGAAGTCGGCTTCATGGTATCAGCTATCACTGACAACGGCATGATCCGTTTCCAACCGCTTGGTGGCTGGTGGAGCCAAGTGCTGCTCGCACAACGCGTTCAAATCATTACAGATGAAGGTCCTGTCGTCGGCGTCATCGGTTCCATTCCTCCGCATCTGCTCAGTGACGAAGTCCGCAATAAACCGATGGATATTAAAAACATGCTGATTGACATCGGCGCAGACGATAAAGAAGATGCTAAGAAAATCGGAATCCGGCCAGGACAGCAAATCGTCCCGATCTGCCCATTCACACCAATGGCGAACGATAAGAAAATTTTGGCGAAAGCATGGGATAATCGCTACGGATGTGGATTAGCGATAGAGTTACTGAAAGAGGTACAAGGTGAAAAGCTTCCGAATAACCTTTACTCCGGAGCTAACGTTATGGAAGAAGTCGGCCTGCGTGGCGCTCAAGCTGCTGCTAGAATGATTAATCCTGACCTGTTCTTTGCATTGGATGCGAGCCCTGCAAATGATGCTTCCGGCAATAAAAACGAATTTGGACAGCTTGGTAAAGGGACGTTGCTACGTATTTTCGACCGGTCGATGGTAACGCATCGAGGCATGCGTGAATTCATCTTGGATACGGCAGAAACTCATAAAATCCCTTATCAGTATTTCATTTCCCAAGGTGGAACAGACGCCGGACAAGTTCATATTTCGAACGAAGGCGTACCGAGCGCTGTCATCGGCATTTGTTCTCGTTATATCCACACATCGGCTTCCATCATTCACACGGATGATTATGCAGCTGCAAAAGAGCTTCTTGTGAAACTTGTGAAAGCGTGTGATAAAACAACCATTGATACTATCAAAAGTAATGTTTAATTAATTTGACGACCATCCTTCGAAAAGTTGAGGATGGTCTTTTCTTGGAAGAGGAGGAAAAGCATGAAATTCGTAATTGGATCAACCAACAAAGCGAAGGTGAAGGCAGCACGTACAATAATCGATGAACATTTTCCAAGCAGTGAACTGTTTGAAGTGAAAGTGCCTTCAGGAGTCAAGGATCAACCCTTCGGTGATGAGGAAACGAGAACGGGGGCATTGAACAGAGCAATGAATGCTTCCGCTGAAATAGACGGAGCAATTGGCATAGGCCTGGAAGGAGGCGTGCGGATGCTTGGTGACGAAATGTTCGTTTGCAACTGGGGTGCAATCGTGACACCTTCCGGAAAAACATTCACCGCTGCAGGCGCTCAAATTCCATTGCCGAAACGTATTGCAACGGAATTGCAACGAGGTAGGGAACTGGGCGTCGTCGTCGATGAGTATTTCAAAGCGAGCGGCATCCGCCAGAACGAAGGGGCGATTGGTATGTTTACAGCACATGTCGTAACCCGAGATTTACTTTTCGAGCATGTCATGCAATTATTGATCGGCCAATTAACATACAGTCAAAACGATCAATGAACACGATATTTGCATATGGCTGTTATTATCTTTAAAATAGATAGCGGTATATCCATATAACTACGCTTGAATGATTGGAGGAAGTTGAATGTTCCGTACATGGAAATTTCTATTCCTGACTTTCCTTTCCATAACGATTCTAGCCGGCTGCGGGAAAACGCTTGATGAGCGATCTGCGGACGGTATTGCAGCAGCTAAAGAAGCTTTTCAACTGCATGATAAAAACGTAAATGACGAAGTGAAAGGTGTTTCATTATATAAGCCGGCGGGATTTACGATCGAGGACAATTCCGATGCGCAAAATATAGTGATGAAAAAGGGCGATGAAATGTTCATCCTTTTCATCAATCCGAACGAAAATAGGGATAGTCGCCTTTTCTATGACTTATTGGAAGGCGAAAAGGAATCGGATCGCTATGAAGAAGTATTTACCGAGGAAGGGTATTTCGGATTTGCATCCATTTCAGAAGTGGGCGAGGATCAGGTTGAGTTGATTGCAAGCGTCGGCGGCATTAAAATGACAACCATCACAAAGAATAAAAACATCGAAAAAAACATGGCCAGCATGATGGAGATCGTACGCTCCATTGAACAAGACTCTTAATACCCTGTTATTATGGGTCAGTTGAATGGAGCGGAAGGCGGCGACTCCTGTCTGTCTAGCTACAGGCGCTAGATGCTCGGGTCATAAGTCAAAGCTGCTCTGTGGCAAAGGACGCCACGCCGCATCTTCGTCTTATGCCTGTCGCATCTGAGCAAGCGCCTTCCGCTTTTCGTTGGAAAGCGTCCGTCTGGAGCGGAAATCAACGGTATTATTAAATAGAAAAATAAAAAAGCGGTCACCCGACGCATTTGCGACGAGCGGCCGTTTAGTATTGAAAGGAAAGGTGATAAAAATGAATTCTGCACAATTAGTGGAATTGTTGAAAGAACGCCTTCCATCCGAAAACCTGCAATGGCGTTTTGACAGGAAAACCGATAAAGTTCGGTTAGAGCATTCCATATTGAAAAAAGGGATGGATATATCATTACCTGAAATCCTTGCCAAATATGAAACGAAGAAAGAATCTGCAATCAATGAGGTCATCTATACAATAACGGAAACGTTCAACGCGATGGAAATGGAGCAGAAGGAAGGGTTCAAAAAAACCAATTCCATCTACCCTGTCATCCGTTCCACCTCATTCCCACAAAAATCCAAAGCAGGAGACAGTTTCATCGTCAAAGATCATACTGCGGAAACAAGAATCTTCTATGCATTGGATTTAGGAACTACATATCGATTAATCGATGAAACAATGCTGGACTCCCTTGGAATGTCAGAAAACGAAATTATGGAGTCTGCCATATTCAAGGTAAGGTCTTTACCGACCGAAATGAAAAAAGATGAAGTTGCTGGAAATGTCTTCTACTTCGTCAATAACAATGACGGTTATGATGCAAGCCGGATTTTGAACCAAGCATTCCTGAAAGAGATGGAAGGGAAGATTGAAGGACATATGACTGTTTCCGTCCCTCATCAAGATGTTCTGATCATTGGCGATATCCGAAACGATACTGGATACGATATACTTGCTCAAATGACCATGCAGTTTTTCACGGTAGGGACAGTTCCTGTGACATCCCTGTCATTCATATACGAAGAAGGTAAAATGGAACCAATTTTCATTATGGCGAAAAATCGAGTTGCAAGAAAGGAAGGAAGAAAGAAATGAATCTATTTTACAATCAAAACGGCGTCGGGGACGTGCTTATGGTCCAATTGACCACTGTCCGTCCACAAGATACAGAAGTTGAAACAGTGAAAGATATTACATTAATAAAGGACTCAACGACCGGTGAAATCGTTGCAATCAATGTCTTCAATGCATCTGAGTACGTGAAAATCGGAGCGGATGGACAAGTGGAAACAACTGAAGAAATCGTTGGGTCTTTAAAGAATGCATTGAAAAATAACGGAGTCGATCTGGAGCTTGATGTAGACCTTACTCCTAAATTTGTTGTTGGGTATGTGAAAAAGAAAGAAAAGCATCCGAACGCTGATAAATTAAGCATCTGCACTGTTGATGTTGGAAGCGAAACACTTCAAATCGTCTGCGGCGCCCCGAATGTAGATGAAGGCCAGAAAGTAGTTGTAGCAAAAGTAGGTGCAGTTATGCCTTCTGGAATGATTATCCGCGATGCAGAACTAAGAGGAATCGCATCATCCGGGATGATCTGCTCAGCCAAAGAACTGAACTTACCAGACGCCCCAGCAGAAAAAGGAATCCTAGTCCTCCCAGCAGACGCTGAAATTGGCCAACCATTTGAAGGGTAACATTAGACGTTGATTGAAGCGGAAATCATCTATATTGTATAAGTATTCCGAAGCGTACTGTCCAAAACAGTACGTTTTTCTTATTTTAGCCATCTGATTGATTTAATTGATGAAAACCTGCTAAAATAGAATGATCGACTTGAAAAGAGTGATAGTATGACTTGGATTAAAAAAGTAATGAACCGTTTCTTTGATACAGAAAAAGATGAAGAAATTGAGAATGAAATCGAAATTGAAAATGGTATGGAAAATAGTAAACCTAAAAATGATATGGAAGAAGCACGGAGGGAAAAACCCGCTTTCCGATTTCCAATCATAACCGATGCTGAAATATATGGTTGGGAACCCGACGCTGACCGAGATCTGGAAAGTGACAGAAAGAAATTGGAACAACTCGTAACAGAGTTAGACGATGATGATTTTGAACCCATTCCGTTATACAAGAATGATAGATGGCCGAGCGACAATACAAAAGTGACTATTCACAAGTCCACATCCACACCCAAATACCGGACTGGGATAAATGATAATCCGCTCACTACGCCAATGCCGGAGAAAAGTGTTTCAAAAGAAGAGGACGATAAACGCTCGACCATTATCCAAAAACGGAGTAATCGGCCGTTTACGCCGACCAACGTTCCATCCCCTGTGTACGGATATCGAAAACCGAAGCCGAAAATGGAAGATTATCAATCTATCTATGATAATGAGATAGGCAAAGTAGAAGAATCTCAAACTGAAAATGCAACAGAATTTCAATATGAAAATGAAGAAACTGAAATAGCTGGTTCAATCATAAATAATGAAATATATCGCATTGAATCAGAGGATCCCGTACATACTTTGGATAAAGATGCTGAAATGATTGAACGTGAAAGTAATTTGACACCGCCACTAGAAAAAGAACAACCAGATGAACGGGAATCTGTAGAAGTTATGAAGCCACTGGATGATTTGCCAGAGATTGACGACCGTACTGAAGTTATAATCGAAGAAAGTGTTGATGCCTCTCCAGTTATAGAAACTGAAGAGCAAAAGGTTGAACAACCAGTTGAAATCATGGAAGAAGAGACAATAGAACATGAAGAGGCAGAGCCTCCAAAAAAGGAAAAAATTGTTCCCTTCAATGTTTTGATGCTGAAAAACGATAAACTGAAGTACGAAACTCATGACAAAAAAGAAATACGTACACAGGCAAGCATGATTGAAGAACGTGAAGAAACCGGGCGTGCCATAAGTCAGAATGAAGATACAGTGAAGAATGTTTCGGAACGCGAGGATGTTTTTGAGGAAATTGAAGAACCGCCACATTATGCTCTCCCGCCGAAAAACTTTCTAATTCATCCTGAAGAGCATATTGAGGATACGGAATGGCTTCAAAGTCAGTCTGTGAAATTGGAAGAAGCGCTGTCTTATTTTGCGGTTCAGGCAAATGTCATTGAAGCAGTGCAAGGTCCGACTGTCACAAGGTTCGAATTGACTGTGGGACACGGCACGAAGGTGAGCAAAGTGCGTAACTTGACCGACGATTTGAAGTTGGCCCTTGCCGCAGAAGATATACGTATTCAAGCCCCGATACCAGGGACCAGCTCGATCGGGATAGAAATTCCGAACCGTAAGGCTCGCCCTGTAAGGATTTCTGAAGTAATAGAAACAAAACGATTCCAAGAGTCGGAATCTCCATTGGAAGCCGTTCTCGGACTTAGCTTAACAGGAGAGCCGGTAACTTTGGATCTCCGAAAAATGCCGCATGGAATGATTGCAGGGGCGACAGGGTCCGGAAAATCGGTGTGCATCAACTCCATTTTAATTAGCTTGTTGTATAAGGCTGCACCAACCGATTTGAAAATGCTGCTCATTGACCCGAAGATGGTGGAACTTGCTCCTTTTAACGGCATTCCTCATTTACTAAGCCCTGTTATAACTGACGTAAAGGCTGCTACCGCGGCTTTAAAATGGGCGGTCGGTGAAATGGAGCGACGTTACGAATTATTT
Source organism: Sporosarcina luteola (assembly GCF_007991495.1). Taxonomy (GTDB): domain Bacteria; phylum Bacillota; class Bacilli; order Bacillales_A; family Planococcaceae; genus Sporosarcina; species Sporosarcina luteola. The sequence continues at coordinate 23,579 of NZ_BJYL01000005.1, forward strand.
GCGCATGTCGGTGCTAGAAATATTGAACGATACAATGAAATGGCCGAGAAGGATCGTAAATTTTCTCTTAAATTGCCGTACTTACTCATTGTCATTGACGAGCTTGCAGATTTGATGATGATGGCTCCGGCGGATGTGGAAGTCTCAATAAGCCGGATCACCCAAAAAGCAAGAGCATGCGGGATCCATCTAATCATTGCAACGCAGCGCCCTTCCGTCGATGTCATTACAGGGACGATCAAAGCGAATGTACCGACCCGAATCGCATTTTCTGTATCATCTCAAATAGATTCCCGCACAATTATTGATACACCTGGAGCTGAAAGGCTTCTTGGTAAAGGGGATATGCTCTATCTGGGGAATGGTCAATCTTCAGCGGTACGTTTACAAGGTACATTTGTCACGGATGCGGAAATTGAACGTATAATAGAACACGTTCAGAACGAAGCCGATCCGGATTACCTGTTCGGTCAAGATGATTTATTGGCCAACTCAATTGAAGAAGAGGAATCCGACCCTCTATTTACAGATGCCTGCCTTTTCATAATAGATCAGGGAAGTGCTTCTACCTCATTATTACAACGAAACTTCAGCATTGGATACAACCGTGCTGCGAAATTGATGGATCGTATGGAAAAGCTCGGTTTCATATCTGAGCAAAAGGGAAGTAAGCCACGGGATGTCTTTTTGACAGAAAGTGAATTCAGTCAATTTCTAAACGGACCCGATAAGCCGGTGGAACGATAATTTGAATAAATGACAGATTTAACATGCCCGAATAGGGAATAGAGAAAAATAAAATGAATGAAGGATTGGTTTGAAATGCCAATCCTTCAGAATGTGGGAACAGAAATGATCCCGGGAGGTTGCATTATGACATTGTTCCATTTTACAGGAATCAAAGGATCGGGGATGAGTTCCCTTGCACAGATTCTTCATGATTCCTCTCATGCCGTGCAGGGATCAGATGTGGAGAAGTATTTCTTTACGGAAGATCCATTGCATGATCGAAAAATACCAGTATTTTCTTTTGATGAAAAAAATATAAAGCATGGGATGACGGTTATTGCAGGGAACGCTTTCCCGGATACCCATCCTGAAATTGTCAAAGCTCATGAACTCGGTATTGACGTTATAAGGTATCATGATTTCTTAGGCCAATATATGAAAAAATTTATATCTGTCGGTGTTACAGGGTCACATGGGAAGACTTCCACAACAGGATTGTTAGCCCACGTCCTATCCGGCAATTCCCCGACGTCCTATCTTATCGGGGATGGCACGGGCAGAGGGGTGGAAGAAAGTTCTTATTTTGTTTTCGAAGCTTGTGAATATAAACGCCATTTCCTTGCCTATGAGCCGGATTATGCAATCATGACAAATATCGATTTCGATCATCCGGATTATTTTAAGGATCTAGAGGATGTTATGGATGCATTCGGGCAAATGGCTCTGCGAGTAAAGAAGGCGATCATTGCCTGCGGTGATGATATTCATTTACAACAAATACAAGCGAATGTTCCGGTCGTCTATTATGGCTTTGACGAGGCAAATGACTTCTCCGCCAAAAATATCACGAAGTCGGAAAAGGGTTCCACTTTTGACGTGTATGTGAGAAATGAATTCTTCCATACCTTTACAATCGCTTTACCGGGAGATCATGCCATCCTGAATTCATTAGGCGTCATTGCCCTTTGCCATTACGAAGGGATTCCGGTAGACGGTGTTGAGGAAAGACTGGCTACATTTAACGGTGTAAAGAGACGCTTTACAGTAACGGAATCGTATGGAAGGGTCATTGTCGATGACTATGCCCATCACCCAACAGAAATTAAGGCGACATTGCAATCTGCTCGTCAAAAATATCCGGGCAAGGAAATCGTTGCGATCTTCCAACCGCATACATTTACAAGGACAGCGGCATTGTTGGAACCTTTTGCCGAAAGTTTATCGGCAGCGGATCATGTGTACTTATGTGACATTTTCGGTTCAGCTCGTGAACAATGCGGCAATTTGACGATAGAAGACTTGGTTAAGAAGATTCCTGGCTCCAAGCACTTGGAACTTGAAGGTATTGATGTGCTTGACGCACATGGAAATGCCGTTTACTTATTTATGGGTGCTGGCGATATACAGAAATATATGAATGTCTTTGCCGAACATACAAAAAAAGAGGAAACAGCCTGATCCATTAGGGTCGGCTGTTTTTTTAATGTCCAAAAGCTGTCTTTTTAGGAAATAAAATATTTTATTTCGGGAAAAATGAAGGGAATTTGAAAAAGATGTCGAAAAAGGATAGAGAGGGCAGCGTTTATTTACTTAGTTTAAAGGGTACAAATTATTTATGGATGCTTATCGGAAGGAGGAAATGCCATGGTGGTTTTATTGTATATCGCAGCGATCGTCGCTGCTATTGCATTCTTGATTTTATGTATTAGTCTTGCAATGACATTAGGTTCATTAAAAACGACTTTACGAAGCGTTTCTGAAACAATGGATGGGTTGTCAAAACAGATGGAAGGTATTACTTCCGAGACAACGGAACTTTTGCATAAGACGAACGCCCTTGCAGAGGATATTCAACAGAAATCCGAAAAGTTAAACACTGTCGTCGATGCGGTGAAAGGGGTAGGAGATTCTGTCGGTAACCTGAATAGCTCAGTTCGCAGAGTCACTAATTCAATCACGGTTGAAGCTGAAAAGAACAGTGATAAAATAGCCCAAGCTGTACAATGGAGCAATGTCGCCTTTGGAATCATTGGCAAAGTGAAGGAAATGAAAGCAGAAAGATCATCCGGTTGGACGGTCTATAAAGCAGATCCAACTCAAAAAAGGCTACCTAGCCCTAACAGCCGCTAATGAACGATAAAAAACATTAGGAGGAATGGACATGACTGAAAAACAAAAACCGAACTATAATGACACAACTTATGACCATCAATATTATGGGGGCCAAGATTATAAAAACACATTTGGCGAACCCTCTCATTTACCTGTGAATTATCCATATCGTTCCAATACGGATGATTTCTATGATAACGACAGCTCCGGGGCGGGCAGCTTTCTTCTTGGTGCACTTGTAGGAGGTGTGGTCGGTGCTGCAGCAGCGTTATTCTTAGCGCCAAAAACAGGGAAAGAGATGCGTGGCGATCTTTCCGAACAGGCCATCCAAATCAAAAATAAAAGTATCGAACTGAGCGCTGTCGCTAAAGACAAGGCGACTGAACTATCTTCTGTCGCTAAGGAAAAAACAGACGGCTTGACGAAAACAATCCAAGAGCAATCGGAACAAATCGTGGACAAAGTGAAGTCGATGGCAAACAAAACATCCATTCCAATGGATGATGGAACTGTTTCTTCCGAAGGTGAAGAAGCGATCGATTTTGTAGAGAGCAAAACCGAGGAGAATAAAGAAGCGGCAGAAAGTCAATCTACAAAAAACAGCAATGTTTCCTACGACAATAGCGAGAATATCGGAGAAGAAAAGAATGTAAATCAAAATCATATCTCGGTCGAAAAAGAGAAATGATATAAAGCCGGACAACCATTAAAAGGTTGTCCGGCTTTTGCGTTCATTGGCATTAACCTAACTTTGAAGTACTAAATTTAATTTCCAATTCGTCGCCATTGTATATCGGATCATTGAAGCCGATCGGCTCTCCATTTCTTAGTAATTTGTATGAGGAAGCTGTTGTTGGCAGTGTATAGTCGGTAAAAAGGAAAACATCACTGAAAACAAATGGTTTTTGCACAGTCTCAGTTATCGTCAAGCGATCACCTTTATTTACAATCGTGGCATTGTCGGCAGGGTTTCCATTTAAGAGTGCTTGAGCACTGTTCCGAGTAATGGTGACAGCCGTCCCATTAAAAGTCACTTGTGCAGAAGCCTGATGTCCAATTTTTAAAGAAGAAACTATTTCGCCAACCGTTGGAAGGGTTTGAGCGATATAGCTGATTTCATCCCCGTCCTTCAAATCATAATCGGCAAAGATCTGTACATCGTCGATTAGGAACTTCGCAGCATGCTCCTCAATTACAGTCCTTTTATTATTGACAAACACTTCAAAGGGAATAGACACTTTTGCATCTAATTCTTCAACCACATCTCCTAATTTTGACGGATAGGAATATCGAATACTATCACGATCTTTAATAAGTGTGTCTGGCTGGACAGGCATATTATTTATTTCGATTTGTGGGGCTATCGTTAGTTGTTTTCCATTTATCGATACATGGATTGTTGTAAAATCTCCAATAAGATCGCGAACTGTTAGTTTAGCATCTTTTCCATCAACCCCAGGTACGAGTGTAATCTGATCGCCATTAGTTATTTGGTGTTTGGTGCTTGCGGGATTGCCGTTGAGCAGGATGATTGCAGGGTTTCCATGCTCCCCGGGTATCGTTGTCATTTTCTCGTTTAAAGTTATCGACATGCCAAGCCCTGGCTTCCCATAAAGCTGTCTAGCTTTAATATTTGCAGCAAGCAATGCATCGCCAACCGTCATTTCTTTCAGTTCAAACAAACGGATCGTTTTGTCGTTGACGGTAACCGACATGTAATGGATGGGTGATCGTCTAGCGGCGATTGCAATCCCGATTGGCGTTACAAGGGCGGGGGTAGAAACGATGCCTTCCGATAACGTCACATCTTTCAAAGCGTCAAGACCCCGTATTCCGACACGATTCTCCGGTAAATCAAGCTGGCGGCTTAATTCCTTTGTTATCTCAGGTGTTAAACTGCCCCCACCAACTACCATGACAGCTTGTGGAGATTTAGTGTTGTTCAGTCTTTTGATTTCTTCGGCGATATGCGATGCCAATTTATCAATGGACGGTTTGATAATTGAAATGACTTCCGAAGAAGGCACTTGTTGATCAAATCCTAATATATCTGTGACCGCAATGGATTCTTCAGTTGCTAAGGAACGTTTAGCAAGCTCTGCAACTGGAAAGTCTAGTAAATAGTGATTACTAAGCGCTTCGGTGATTTCATCTCCCGCAACAGGCACCATTCCATACGCCACGACTGTATTATTATCCGTTATCGCAATATCGGATGTACCGGCCCCAATATCGACGAGGGCGACATTCAGTCTCCGCATGGAAGGCGGGATGAGAACGTTGATGGCGGCAATCGGCTCAAGTGTTAACGCCTCCATCTCCAAGTCTGCCCGTTTTAAGGCGGACAATAGCGACTCGACGACTACACGCGGAAGGAAAGTGGCAATGACCTCAGCAGAAGCTGTACGTCCCGTCTGGTCAATGAGACTGCCAATTTCATCTCCATCTAGTTTGTAATGAAGAACCGAATATCCTACACAATAATAATAATCATCAGAAGTAGGATTGGCCGTTAATAATAGTTGCTGCGCTTGTTGGACAGCAGCCAATTCTAGCCGATTAATATCTTCGGAAGTGAAAAGCGGGTTTTCCGAAATATCAATTGTCATTGAACCTTCGGATGTTTTCAATGCGCGTCCGGCTGCTGCTACACTTACATGTCTCAATGTGCCGTGGCGGTCTTCTAAATTTGATTTTATTTCCGATATGACATTCGCGACACTTAAAATATTATGTATTTGTCCATCAATCATCGAACGGTCTTTATGTTCGATTGTGACGAGGTCGGCGACGTGATAGATACCATCGTTTTCAGTTAAGATAATACCGACAACTGAACGCGTACCAATATCGAGAGCAAAAAGTTTTTTTGACAGAGTAATACACCCTTTCATCGTCAAATACTGAGTTTTTTAGACAATTTGTAGAAATGACGTGACTTTTCAAAAACATTTCATTATACTAGGACTATTATATAAAAATGTAACATAGAATTCCTACTTCGAAAAGGAATGATATGTGCGGGGAGGAGACATTAAGATGAGACAAAACGATTTAGACGAGTTGCGTGGTCAAGTAGATGAGTTAAATACTAAAATTTTGGATTTAATTAACGAACGTACATCAGTTGTCCAAGAAATTGGTAAAGTGAAGGAAAAGCAAGGTGTGAACAGATATGATCCAATCCGCGAGAGGGAAATGCTGAACGCACTAGTGCAATCGAATGAAGGTCCAATACCTAATGGGATTGTGGAACAGATTTTTAAAGGTATTTTCATGTCCGCTTTGGAAATTCAGGAGGATGAGCAACGAAATGCTTTGCTCGTTTCACGTAAACGAAAACCTGAAGATACAATTGTTGATGTGAATGGTGAAAAGATTGGGAATGGTACACCGTCATTCGTCTTCGGTCCTTGTGCGGTTGAATCTTATGAACAAGTATTGGCGGTTGCTGAATCCATTAAATCTAAAGGCTTGACGATGCTGCGAGGCGGAGCTTATAAACCACGTACATCCCCTTATGACTTCCAAGGTCTCGGGCTTGAAGGTTTGAAGATTTTGAAGCGTGTTTCCAATGAAACTGGATTGTCGATTGTTACTGAAATCATCACTCCAGCCCATTTGGAAGAGGCGCTTGAATATATCGATGTCATCCAGATCGGCGCGCGAAATATGCAGAACTTTGAATTGTTGAAGGAAGCTGGGATGGCGAATAAGCCAGTTCTCTTGAAACGGGGATTAGCTGCTACGATTGATGAATTCATCAATGCAGCCGAGTACATCATATCAAAAGGAAATAGCCAAATCATGCTTTGCGAACGTGGAATCCGTACGTATGAGCGGGCGACACGCAATACATTGGACATTTCGGCTGTTCCAATTTTAAAACAAGAGACGCATTTACCGGTATTCGTAGACGTCACTCACTCAACAGGCAGGAAGGATTTATTGCTTCCAACTGCAAAAGCGGCAATTGCTGTTGGTGCTGATGGCGTAATGGCTGAAGTGCATCCTGATCCAGCTGTCGCTCTATCCGACGCTGCACAGCAAATGGATATTAAACAGTTTGACGAGTTCTACGAAGAGTTGCAAAGGTTTATGAATACGCACCAGATCGTCTAAAGAAAATATAAAACGCCGGACCTTTAAAGGTTCCGGTGTTTTGATTATAATGAAGTAAGTATGCGAGTACATAATGATAAGAAGGAGATTCGACAATGTCAGTGACAATTTATGACGTGGCAAGAGAAGCGAACGTCTCCATGGCCACAGTTTCACGTGTTGTAAACGGCAATCAAAATGTAAAGCCCGCTACGCGTAAAAAGGTGCTTGAATGTATTGAGCGTCTTGGGTACAGACCGAATGCAGTGGCAAGGGGTCTTGCGAGTAAAAAAACAACAACAATCGGTGTAATCGTTCCTGATATTTCGAAAAGTTATTATGCCGAACTTTCCCGCGGCATTGCGGATGTTGCGACGATGTATGAATACAATATTATCCTTTCCAATTCCGATAAGCGTCCTACAAGGGAAGTCGAACTATTTGAAGATCATCTTGGCAAACAAGTGGACGGACTGATTTTCATGAGTGACTCACTTTCTGAAGAGATTAAGTCAGGAATGGCGACGGCAAATGTTCCGATTGTGCTTGCTGGTACGTTGGATTCGGATACAAACTTACCGACAGTCAATATCGATCATGAAGAGGCGGCATATGAGGCTGTCAAGAAATTGATTGACAACGGGCATAAGCGAATTGCACATGTGTCCGGTCCGATGTCGAGGGACATCAATCGTCTATGCAAGAAAGTAGGCTATGAGCGGGCATTGCGGGAAGCGGGCTTGCCACTGATAGAGGAGTATTTTGTTGAAACGGATAATACGTACGATGATGCATATGAGAAGTGGAAATTGCTTCGCGATTTAGATGAGAAACCGACTGGTATTTTCGCGGGCAATGATGAAATTGGTGTTGGGATCTTGAACGGTATTAGGGATGATGGATTTGCGGTGCCGGGTGATTTTGAAATGATCTGTTTCCAGCATTCTTTGCTTTCACGTGCAGTTAGACCGCAATTGACAGCGATTGTTGTTCCGTTATATGATTTGGGCGCGGTTTCGATGCGATTGTTGACGAAGCTGATGAATGGGGAAGAGGTCGAGGAGACAAATGTTGCTTTGCCGTACCGTATGGAGGAACGTCAATCGACTAAATGAAAAAAGCTGTTCCGGATGAATGAACCGGGACAGCTTTTTATCATTGAGATAAGGAACGTCAATCGGATTTCCGTTCCAGGCGGACGCTTTTCGCGGGCACGGCTTCAGCCTCCTCACTACGCTGCGCTTCGTTGCGGGGTCTTCAGCTCGCGCTGTTCCCGCTGGAAAAGCCGTAACGAAGAACGGCTTTTGCGAACAAAAGCGAAGCGTTGAGAGCACATCTTTGCATTTCGCCGCCTTCCACTCCAATCAACTAGAGTGTGCTATCAAACAATCGCGCCCGATTCTTGAACAGTGTCAAACCGTTGATTTCCGTTCCAGACGGACGCGTTCCGGAGGGCGTGCGGTGAACCAACCCGTTCGCTTCGCTTCCGTTGGTTGTTTCACCTGTCAAAGCAAAGATGTGCTCCTTTCGCTACGCTTCACTCGCAAAAGCCGTTCTTCGTTACGGCTCTCGCTGATCCTCCCGGAGTCGCCGTCTTCCACTCCAATCAACTAAGAGTGTGCTATCAAACAATCGCGCCCATTTGCTTTATAATGGCCTGTATTTTAATTGTTAGCGTGCTCGGCTGTTATACGGAGAAACCCCTTATTTTACACCGTGAAAAATAAATGATTTTGTTTCCTCTGTTGCCTGTTCAAATTCCCAATCTCCATAGGTTTGAATTTGTGAAAAACCTACTTGGTGTAATGATTCATAAATCTCTTCTTGGGTTCGGAATCTTAATTGCATTTTTTCATGAATAACTACTTCATCCGTACGTGCATTTTTCACAGTTTCATAAAACGTAAATACATCTTCTACGAACCCCTCGTATTCCGTCCAAATTTCAAGCTGCTCACCGCTCAGCTGATCCGTTGCAACATCAGGAGTTTCATCTTTTGCCCACTGTTCCCATACTTTCGCTAATGGATTACGTGTATCAAAAATAAAGTGCCCTCCAGATTTTAATGCTCGATATGCATCTGAAATGACGTTCTTCCAACTATCCTCTGTAAGAAATACTTGTGCAACATTTGCCGTCATAATTACAGCGTCGAACGCATTTGTTTGTAAATTTGTGCTATCACCAACAATCCAAGTTACTACGTCTGGATATTCCTTACTTTTCGCATATTCAATCGCTTCTTCATTCGGGTCAATAGCTGTAATATGATATCCTGCCTTCGCAAAATGAGTTGTCAGTCTTCCTGTTCCACATCCCAAATCAGCTATTTTTTTAGCATTTATCTTATTCAGGAGCCCTAAAAAGAATTCATCGTCTTTGCCCCAGCCATTAATTTGGTCATATACTAATGGAATCATTTATTTACCTACTTTCTAAATCATACTATTGTCTCTTATTTCTTCCATAAAATGGCCCGTTTGCGATATTGGTGATATTGCTTGTTCAGCATAATCTCCACCATCAAACAAATTACCAAATACAAAATATAAAACCACACTAGCAATTAACGTTAAGAAAAAAACACTAATATATTTGGACATATCATCCCTCCTACGAGTCGATACAATGGCCCGTTTGATGAATGTAACTTTATGAAATATACGCTCCGTTGCTTGGAGTGCAGGCTCCGACTCCGGGAGGATTAGCGTGAGCCTTGAGACCCCTCAAAAAGAAGGATGCCTTAATTTCTGCAAAGGTCGCAGAAATACGGCAAATCGAACCCTTCGCTGTTCAATTGGCTCAAGCCACGCCCTCCGGAAAGCGTGCGCCGGAACGTAAAGCAACAGTTTATACGCAACATCTCGGCCCATTTGCTGAAATCTATTGTATCTTAATCTACTTCATCAATTAATTTCCCATTGATTTCTTCCAGTTCTGCATCGGTCAAATTCGATGTACTCTTTACCACCCCAATTATAGATGATGGCATAGACAGATTTTGAAACATCTTTTTTAAAATAGCCCAGAAAAAACAATTAATTTCTTCACTTTTTACATTCATTTACACAACTATTTCTGATCACGAATGATATGTAGGGCTCTCTTGAGCATTTGGGCGTTTTTTTCTGTGATTTCATCCTTTCGTGGAATTGGTTCGTATAATGGTTTTGGGTCTTGCCATGTTTGGATGAACGGGACTGGTGATTCATCTTGCCAAGCATTCAACCAATCTTCGGGAAGGTGGCCAGTGGGGATCGGGATTTGCTTCATCGCAAGCCAAATGTGAGACCATGCTCTTGGAACGACTCGCCATATATCATATCCGCCTCCGCCTACTGCAATCCATCGCCCCTCACAATACCGCTCAGCAATTTCCCGAGCAATTCTAGGAATTTCTTCAAAGATTCTCATCGATCCATATAAATGGGTTAATGGATCGAAGTAGTGAGCGTCTGCGCCGTTTTGTGTCAAAATGACATCGGGTTTGAAAAAAGCTGCAACTTCTTCAATTGCAGACTTATAGATTTCGAGAAATGAATCGTCCTCTGTAAATGCATCGATCGGGAAGTTGAAGGAAGTTCCATAGCCTTCACCATTCCCACGCTCCGTAATATTGCCTGTCCCCGGGAACAAATACCGACCGGTTTCATGGATGGAAAGTGTGCAAACGTCCGGATCGTCATAAAAGGTCCATTGCACGCCATCCCCATGATGTGCGTCTGTGTCAATGTAAAGTACGCGGGCTCCGTATTTCTTTTGCATATATTTGATGGCGACTGAGCTGTCATTATAGACGCAAAAGCCGGAAGCCTTCCCTTGAAAGCCATGGTGTAGACCGCCGCCCAAGTTCACCGCATATTTTGTGCGTCCTTCCATCACTTCATCGACAGCTGTCAATGTTCCGCCTACAAGCATTGCACTCGCTTCGTGCATATTTGGAAAGATGGGCGTGTCTTCAGTGCCAATCCCGTAGACAGACCCGACATCTTCGCTGATTTGCCCTATTCCAGCTTTTTTTACAATATTAATGAACTTTGGATCGTGTACTAATAATAGTTCATCGTCAGTCGCCATTCTTGGCGCAATGATATCTTCTTCTGAAATTGCATTAATTTTCTTCAATAGATCAAGCGTCAGGACAATCCGTTTTTGATTGAAAGGGTGTGTATCTGAAAATGAGTATCCAAGTTGTTTGTCGGAAAAAATGAACACAGCATCTTTTTTCATAGACTTATGCCGGGAACATTCGGCCATAAGACTTCAAATCCGCTATCACGTAAGCCTTGAATGACTTTCAGCGGATTCATCGTCTTAATACGAATGACAAGTATTTTATTATCCTCATTTTCTTTGTCAGGATAAACGAGGACGCTAAGGACATTCATCTTATGTTCATGAAACACTTTGGATACTTCAAATAGGATTCCTGGAATGTTTGGAACTCGAACTTCTATTTGTGAGCCCGGTTGGTGAGCGCCGGTCAATTCAATATATTTATACAAAAGATCCGTTTCTGTAATGATACCGACTAATTTGCTATTCGAAACGATGGGCAGACAACCGATCTGGTTGTCATAGAAGACGACCGCGGTCTCTTCTACAAAATCCATTGGATGACCTAAAATTACATTGCGTTTCATAATTTCAGCTAATGTTTTTTTGTAAACGTTTTCATTTTTTGTGTCGGAATATAGTGAAGGCACTGCATCTTTCAAATCCCGGTCTGTAATTAGTCCGAGCACTTCACCCTTTTCTGAAACGATGGGAAGATGCCGGATTTTATGTTCCTTCATGATGGCTAACGCGTCGTTGATTGTGTGATCCGGAGAGAGGGTTATAACCTCTCTCTTCATAATTTCCTCGATAAGCATCTATGAATTACCTCCTATCAATACATGAAACGATTCATGAAACGAAGACTGTCGAATTGTTGAATAGACTCTTGATCCACTCGTTTTCCGATTCTGGCCATTAGACAATTCGCTGGATGCGAACTGATTTCGGGGTCATCGGTTGCATAATATTCTAACCCGCCGGCGTTCATCATCTTCTCCATCACTTTCCGATACTCCCACACATTTAACTTAGTCCCTTTCAAGTCCCAATGCCAATAGTATTCGGTTGTCAGTATAATATAATCTTCCATAGCGTCATCCATCATGGATACTTCAAGCAGCGCTTTTCCAACACCGCCACTTCGATACTTAGGAATTACTTCGATTGCGCCCAATTCGATTAGGTTTTCCATCTTTCCTTGTGACCATCTTTCCAAGGGATCCGGATACAAATAAGTGACATAACCGACAATTACATTCATGTCACGGACGATTAAAATTCTGCCTTCCGGAAGATCCGCTATTTCAATTAGCGCCTTATGTTGTTGTGCCGGGGGCCTGAACGCTACAAGGTGTTCATGGAAATCGAGGCTGGCAAGTTCTTTGCCGGGAATCGGTCCTTCTATTATAAGATTGCCGTTCCGATGCTTTACTTCCTTTGCATTATACGTTTTCACATGCTCCAACTTTTTCACCGCCCTATAAATAGACCTGCTTTAAGTATACAACAAATCATTGACGAGGCATTAGAAATTTATTACTACTAATCAAACAATCCAAATAAGGAAAAATGTTAGCGAATATATAGAAAATACTGTAGAATAGTAGGGGTTAAATGTCTTTTGAAAGGGTGATAGGAATGGAGAGTAAAACTTTACCTGTAATGCAAGGGGATTATCAGTTACGGGATTACGAGCAAACAGCAAAAGACTTCAAGTGGTCAGAAGCAGAGAAGGAATTTAGCTGGCATGAGACCGGGTTGATCAACATCGCACACGAAGCTGTAGATCGACATGCGAATTCCTATCGGAAGAACAAAGTGGCGTTATTTTATAAAGATGCAAACCGAAAAGAAACGTACACTTTCCATGAAATGAAAAGAATGTCAAATAAAGCGGCAAATGTTTTAAGGAATCATTCATCATTGGACAAAGGGGACCGTCTCTTCGTATTCATGCCTCGATCTCCGGAATTGTATTTTGCGATACTCGGTGCATTAAAAATGGGGACGATTGTAGGGCCGTTATTCGAAGCTTTCATGGAAGGGGCGGTATTCGATCGTCTTTCCGATAGTGAGGCGAAAGCGGTTGTGACAACGCCGGAATTGGTCAGCAGGATACCGATTGATAAGTTGCCGCATTTAAAAACAATCTTTCTAGTAGGAGATAACATTGAAGAGGATTCGAAGTTCATTGATTTCAATAAACATTTGAAGGAAGCATCGCCATATTTCCAAGTTGAATGGCTTGAACGGGAATCGCCGACATTACTTCACTATACATCGGGGTCAACGGGGAAGCCGAAGGGTGTGCTCCATGTACAAGAGGCAATGGTGCAGCAATTGCAGACAGCAAAATGGGTAATGGATTTAAAGGATGAAGATGTTTTCTGGTGTACTGCAGATCCGGGTTGGGTGACAGGCACCGCCTACGGGATTTTTGGTCCTATGCTTGCGGGCGCAACATCGCTTATTCTTGGTGGAAGATTTTCCACGGATAGTTGGTATGAATCTATTCAGGAATACGGCGTAACAGTTTGGTACAGTGCACCGACAGCATTCCGAATGCTCATGGGGGCCGGAGCTGGCCCATTGGAAAAATACGATTTGTCTTCATTACGCCATATTCTATCTGTCGGGGAGCCTTTGAATCCTGAAGTAATCCGTTGGGGGATGGAAGTGTTCAATCTTCGCATCCATGACACTTGGTGGATGACTGAAACTGGCGCGCAAACAATCTGTAATTTTGGCTCGTTGCCGATAAAACCGGGTTCGATGGGTAAACCGGTCCCTGGCATTGAAGCGGCAATTGTCGATGATCGCGGACAAATTCTACGGCCTAATCAGATGGGCAATTTAGCGATTAAAAAAGGTTGGCCTGCAATGATGAGGCAAATCTGGAACAATCCCGAGAAGTACGACTCTTATTTCTTGAATAATGAATGGTATGTTTCCGGGGACTCGGCTTATATGGATGAAGACGGCTATTTCTTTTTCCAAGGACGTGTTGATGATGTCATCATGACAAGCGGGGAGCGGGTCGGTCCATTCGAGGTGGAAAGTAAGTTGCTCGAGCATCCAGCCATTGTAGAAGCCGGAGTGATTGGGAAGCCTGATCCGGTTCGCGGTGAAATCATTAAAGCTTTTATCGCGCTTCATGAAGGCTATGAACCGTCAGAAGAACTTGCGGATGCTATTAAGCAGTTCGTCAAGAAAGAGCTTGCAGCACATGCGGCTCCCAGGGAAATCGAGTTTAAGGACAAGCTCCCTAAAACAAGAAGTGGAAAAATCATGCGCCGTGTTTTGAAAGCGTGGGAATTGAATTTGCCCGTTGGCGACTTATCGACGATGGAAGATTGATTCATTGAAAAGAGAGGGACTCCCGAATTTGGGAGTCCCTCTTTTCATTAGTCATCATCTTCATCATCGTCGGAAGGTGGTTTATTACTTCCACCGCCTCCTTGATTGTTGCCGTTATTTCCATTGTTGCCATTGTTACCGTTGTTACCATTATTCCCGTTGCCATTGCCATTATTCCCATTATCATTGCCGTTGTGTCCCGGTGGAGTGATAGGTGGATCAATTTCATCCTCGTCTTCATCATCATCCACCTCTGGCGGTTCTGGACTGTCTATCGTAACGATATTCGATCCTTCAGATAAAAGACCGGTTATATCGACAGCCCTGACATAATAAGATCCTGGTCCTACTGCTAGTGAATGAGAAGAGCCATCAATGATCGTGGCAATCCGTTCATTATTTTGATAAACGTAATAACCGATAACATCGTTGGAAGGAGATTCCGTCCATTGTAGCGTAGAATCACTAAGGGACGCGCTAACCCCTGCAGGTGCGGCTTCGTCGGCAGGGAAAGTTGCCCCTGACACAACACCTGATGCAAACACAGACATCGATGGGAATAGTTTGGATGCGTCCCCACCCCACGGGCCGAGCATTCGATCGATGAAACCTTGGTTCACTCCAGTTCCTCCTGAAACGATGAATTCGGAAGGTGTCGAAGGAAGTGCCATGTAACGGCTGCCTTTTACAGACACATAGGAAGCATTAATGATGCTATCATCTGGTTCGGTAGGAAGCATTACTTTAGAGTTGAATAAATCAGATCTGACCAAGCCTGCTGATGTACAAGCGGCTGAAGGCGCAAGCCCCGAAATGCCACAGAAAGGTTTGGATACTACGCCTTCTGGTTGTTTGAAAGTGCTGCCTGCTCCGACAATATCAGGTTTCACTTCATTCGCTTTATTCATCAATCTGCCGAAGAGCATAGTCGTCCGGGTCGTCGGATGCATTTGCCCGGATCCGCGAGTATATAATTTGCGCGATTGGTCGTAATAGCCGAACCATAACCCTAGTGAAACGTTCGGATTGTAACCGACGAGCCATGCATCCCCGTACCCATTCGTTGTTCCCGTTTTCGCAGCAAAATCGGTTTTGAAATTCATGAAACTAGATAATTGTTGTCCAGTTCCACCAGGTTTAAGAACATCCCTGAGCATATCCGTCACAATGTAAGACGTTTCTGGACTGAACACATCAACCGGATCGATTTCATGTTGATAAACGATATTTCCGTGCATGTCTTCAATCCGTTCAATGATATAGGACTGTATGAACTTTCCGCCGTTTGCAAATGTGGCGAATGCATTCGTGTTTTCCTCAACGCTGACACCCTCACTCATTCCGCCAAAGGATGTGGAATAGTTTACGTAGTCTTCGGGTTTGAGCTTGGTAAAATTCATTTTCTCCAAAAACTCTGCAGGACGTTTTTCTACAATCTCTCTATACAATCGGGCTGTTGGAAGGTTCAGTGATTCTGCTAAAGCTTGCCTTGCCGGAATAATTCCGTTTTCCACAGATGCTGTATAGTTTGTAGGAGCCCAAGTACCACTGCCGTCCGGGATTTCAAATTTGACGTCGACGACCGGGCTTCCTGCTCCGATGACCCCGTATTCAATCGCGGGCGCATAGACGAGAAGCGGTTTCATCGATGAACCATTTGGCCGATGGGTTTGCGTAGCATAGTTAGTGTTAATCAGTTGGTGATCGCGACCTCCGATGAAGGAAAGAATCCGACCAGTTTTATTTTCAATCATGATAGCCCCAACTTGAACAGGGTTGTCCTTTAAAACAGTTTCACCAGTAGTAAAATCCTTCTCGTCACGTGTATACGTAAAACCGTAATTTTCGAATTCCTGTCCGACCTTATTCATCTCATCGTAAAGGTCTTTTTCAATCGTCGAATAAATCCGGTATCCGCCAGTCCGCATATCGCGTTCCGCTAGAATTTTATACTTTTCCTTAAGCTTGTTCTCTTCCTCGAGGCGGTCCGGATCGATTCCGTCCTTCTCTGCAATGATTCTCGCTAAGATATCTTTCGTGCGCTCTTGGACCTCTTGGGTCAAGTATGGATATCTTTCAGTCGCGCGTTGCGTCTTTTCTGTGAAGTCCTTTGTAATATCGTACGTTATCGATTCGTTATATTGGGCATCCGTAATGTAGCCAGTTTCTTTCATTCTGAATAGAACGGTTTTCATCCTGTCAATTCCTGGCTTTAAATTTTCTTCCTTTTTCACGCCGCCTCCATAATAACTACTCAAGAAAGGCGTGTACGCAAAGGGAGCCTGTGGAATCCCTGCTATATAAGCAGATTGCGGAAGATTGAGCTCCTTGGCAGAAATACCGAAAATCCCTTCTGCTGCCGTTTCAATTCCTGCAATATTTTGTCCAATTGCATTTCTACCATATGGGATGATATTTAAGTAAGCTTCCAAAATTTCATCTTTGTCCATAAAATGTTCAATTCGCATAGCTAGAAGGATTTCCTTAGCCTTCCGTTCGTAAGATACCTCATTCGTCAAAATCTGGTTTTTAATGAGCTGTTGTGTAAGAGTCGAACCACCAGTCTGGCTGGAAGAGTTTGTAACGTCTTGAAACAGTCCGCGGAAAATTGCTTTTGGCACAATTCCATTATGCGATTCAAAATATTCGTCTTCCGTCGCTAGAACGGCATCGATGACATATGGAGATACATCTTTCAATGTCGTTTCCTTTCGTTCGATATCTGCGCTCACTTTGCCTAAGTATATATCATTGGAAAAATATATTT
Organism: Sporosarcina luteola; assembly: GCF_007991495.1. Lineage (GTDB taxonomy): Bacteria > Bacillota > Bacilli > Bacillales_A > Planococcaceae > Sporosarcina > Sporosarcina luteola. The sequence continues at coordinate 40,705 of NZ_BJYL01000005.1, forward strand.
CCGAGGTCTCTTCATAGTTGAAAATGGCATTCCGCATTTCAGCTTTTGAACGAAGGGGCTCTTTTGCGACAAGCGAGGCAAAATATCCAGCTCCGACAGAGGCGGCAAAAACACCGATTGTCAAACCGAAAACGAGGAAAAGAAGGAACAGATTCCATATGACTCCGGAAGTGATGCGTACTCCCTTTGCCCAACCTTTCGCCTTCATCGATTCGAATTTTTCTTCTATTAGATCAATCCTATTTTTTCGTTTTCCACTCAAGTTTTAATCCCCCCTAAAATCCTTCCTATTATAGCACATTTCAGCAGAATCAATATAAAATGTTTGACAATCGGATATTTTAGACTACAATAGGGATTATATAATTTTTTTGCACATTGAAGAAGCCGAAGTAGCGGCGATACATCTGTTATAGAGAGGCAGCGGTTGGTGAAAGCTGCTCAGAATATCGTTGACGAATTACAGCTTTGGAGTGCGACGTTTACGCGGCGATAATGCGTCTTTGAGCGGAGAATTTCGATTCTCAAGCCGGGTGGTACCGCGTTATTTGACAAAGTTCATAACGTCCCTGCATGATTCCATTGAATCATGTAGGGGCTTTTTTATTTTACTGGAGGGATTACGTTGACGAATGAATTACTTGAGGATTTAAAGTGGAGAGGCCTTTTATATCAACAAACTGATGAGGAAGGTCTGGAAAAATTATTGAATGAAGAGAAAATCTCTTTATATTGCGGAACAGACCCAACTGCGGATAGCTTGCACATTGGCCACATCGTTCCGTTTCTGACACTTAGCCGTTTTCAACAATTTGGCCACCGTCCGATCGTTCTTGTCGGCGGTGCCACGGGCATGATTGGCGATCCGTCTTTTAAAGCGGAAGAGCGGCAGCTGCTGTCTGATGAGCAAATTGCTAAAAACGTGGCGGGCATCCGCGGGCAATTGGAGCATATCTTTGATTTCGAGAGTGAAAACGGGGCTATCTTAGTTGACAATAAAGACTGGTTTGGTGAAATGTCCGCTATCAGCTTCCTTCGTGACTACGGAAAGCTGTTAAGCATCAACTATATGCTGGCAAAGGAAAACGTTGCTTCCCGTTTGGAAACAGGCCTCTCCTTCACGGAATTCTCCTATATGCTAATTCAGGGCGCTGACTTCAGCCACTTGTACGACAAGTACAAATGCCGGTTGCAAATCGGAGGATCAGATCAGTGGGGCAATATTACAACGGGACTTGAAATCATCAGGAAAACGCATAGCGATGAAGCGAAAGCATTCGGTATAACGATGCCGCTTGTAACAAAAGCGGATGGGACAAAGTTCGGTAAAACAGCGGGTGGTTCCGTCTGGCTGGATCCGACGAAAACTTCTCCTTACGAGTTCTACCAATTTTGGATTAATACTTCCGATACAGATGTCATCAAGTACTTGAAAATCTTCACTTTCGTTGAAAGGGAAGCGATCGAAGCATTGGAAGTTTCCGTTCAAGAAGAACCGCATTTACGCAAGGCGCAACAAATGTTGGCGGAAGAGATGACACGTCTAATTCACGGGCAGGACGCTCTAGACCAAGCAATCCGCATCTCAAAAGCATTATTTAGCGGTGACTTGAAGGCATTAACAGTCGATGAAATGAAAGATGCATTCAAAGACGTTCCGACATTCGAAATGGAATTGGCGGATAAAAACATCGTCGATTTCATCGTTGAAGCGGGCGTTTCCCCTTCCAAGCGTCAAGCGAGAGAAGACGTGACGAATGGCGCGATTTCATTGAATGGTGAAAAGGTGACAGATACGGCATATGAAGTGACGGAAGCAGATCGTTTGGAAAATGCATTTACAATCGTACGTCGAGGTAAGAAAAATTATAAAATGGTGAAATTCATTTAATGTAAAAGGTGACAGCCATCCAAACAATTCGGAATTGTTCGGGTGGCTGTCACCTGTTTTCTTAAGCTTTCATCTTCGCGGCGGCGCGTTTTCGTGGTGCTGGCTTCTTCTTTTTTGTTTTATCCAGAGATGCTTGTAATGCAGCCATCAGATCTGTTGTGTTGGACGGGGAGATAGGCTGTTTTTCTTGTGTGGCGACAGTAGCATTGCCTGATTTCTTCTCTTCAATCAATTCCATTAGCGCCGTTCGATATTCATCCGTATATTTGTCAGGGTCGAAGACAGTCGTCAATTGATCCACTAATAGAAGAGCGGTGTCGAGTTCCTTTTTCACGACGGTATCTTCATCCGGAATATTCGGTACATCCCCGACATTGCGAACTTCATCCGGAAAATGAATCGTTTCCATTAATAAAGAGTCCTTATAGACCCTTACAACTGCTAATTGTTCCTTCGAACGAATAATAATCTTTGCGACACCTATTTTTCCCGATTCCTTCAAAGCCTTCCGCAATAACGCATACGCCTTGCCTCCGTTCGCATCAGGTGCCATGAAATAACTTCTTTCGAAATAGATCGGGTCAATTTCTTCCAACTTTACAAAATCAATGATCTGCACAGCTTTGTCCTCATTTTCCTTCTTCAGCTTTTCAAGCTCCTCATCATCGAGCACGACAAATTTGTTTTTCGTATATTCATACGCCTTAACGATTTCCTCGGTTTTCACTTCTTTATCACAAATCGGGCATACTTTTTGATAACTGATCGGAGAGTGGCACTCTTTGTGAAGTTGACGCAATTTGATGTCGTTGTTTTCCGTTGCCGCGTGAAGCTTGATCGGAATATTGACAAGTCCGAAACTGATGCTGCCTTTCCATATTGTATGCAATGAAATCACCCGCTTTTATGCTTAGTATGGAAAGCTGGCTCATTCCTATGTATATGAAAAGATTAATACCAAACAATAAAAGAAAAACGATGGAGCGATCATGGATGAAGCCGATGTTAATGACAGACGCAAGCGTTATTCCAACAGGGAAAGAATGGTTATATGAAACGAAATATGATGGTTTTCGATGCATCCTGCACTGGACGGAAAATGGCGTTCAGCTGTTTAGCAGAAATGAAAAACTGCTGAATGATATGTATCCTGAAATCATCCGGTTTTGCGAAAGTCTCGGAGAAACGATAACACAGTTTCTCCCTTTAACTCTTGATGGAGAATTAGTGCATTTACGAAATGATTACAGAAGTGAATTTACAATTGTACAGACACGGGGGAGGATGCGGCAAAAAAACGTTATCGAACAGCATGCCAAAGCATTTCCATGCAAATATATCGTTTTTGATCTTCTTGCATATAAGAAAAGGGATCAAACCGAACTTCCATTATTTAAAAGAAAGGAAAGTTTGGCAAAGTTATTTGAAAAGATCGGGCTGCCATTGAAAATTGATTACTTAAATTCGGCATGTATTCAACAAATCGAAGTGTTTTTAGATGCGGAGAAAATATGGCCGTTAGTCGTGACGAATAATGGGGAAGGTATTATCGCTAAAAGAAACTCGAGTCCATGGGACAATGCGAAGAGAACTGTTCATTGGGTCAAAGTGAAAAACTGGCGGACTGTAAACGTTATCGTAACGAAATATGATAAAGCGAATGGATTCTTTACTGGCGCGGTCTTTAAAAATGAAGAACTTATAGAAGTTGTCACATTTTTACATGGGTTCGATGAGGATGAATTGCAAACGTTGAGTATGCTGTTTCGGACGAAGGGCAAAAAAATAAATGAATCTGCATGGGTACTTGAGCCATCCATTTGTGTGAAAATTCATTGCATCGATTTTGATGGAAAGCATCTTCGTGAACCGAGATTTTCATCATTTGATTTTGAAATCGACTTGGAAGCTTGCCAGTGGCGACTTATGCTTCGACAACTTTATCCAATTCCTGAAACTGTACAAATTACGCATCCCGATAAGCCTGTATGGCCAAAACTTGGCGTTGGGAAAGATGATTATTTGCTTTATTTGCAATCGGTATCTCCTTATATGCTCCCCTTTTTACGCAATCGGTTGCTGACGGTTATCCGATATGCCCATGGTGTCCCGGGTGAAAAGTTTTATCAGAAAAACGCTCCGAATTATATGCCTGATTTCGTGAGAACGTCAAGAAGTGATGAGATCGACTATATAGTTTGCAACAATATTGAGACGCTACTATGGTTAGGGAACCAGCTTGCGTTGGAATTCCATATTCCTTTTCAAACGATTGCAACTGAATATCCGACGGAAATTGTATTTGATTTAGACCCCCCTTCAGTAGACGAATTTACAGTAGCTGTCGAAGCTGCCTTACGCATGAAGATGATATTCGACCAATTTGAGTTGCAGTCTTTCGTTAAAACATCAGGAGGAAAGGGTTTGCAGTTGTATATTCCTCTGCCGCTCCATACATTTCACTATGAAGACACCCGGATTTTCACGAAATTCGTTTGTGATTTTCTTTGCGATCAAGAACCGAATTGGTTTACAACTGAACGTCTGAAAAAGAATAGAGGCAATAAGCTTTATTTGGATTACGTTCAGCATCATGAAGGGAAGACGATCGTAGCGCCTTATTCACCGAGAGGAAGGGAAGAAGCGACTGTAGCTGCTCCGCTAGAGTGGGGAGAGGTGACGCAGTCATTGAGCCCGAAGTCATTTACCATTCTGACGATGCCTGACAGAATTAAGACAATCGGCAATCCGTTTCGTGATTTTCAGGAAACTGGTGATCAGCAGCCGTTCATGGAAGTTCTCGAGCACTTAAAAGCACTTTTGGCAAAACAATAAGATCCTTTATTCAGGGAAAGGCTCATTCTTCTCCGGAACGGCTCGTTTATTCGTTTCAACTGTTTATCACACAAGAGCAAAAATAAAAACCCCGGAAATAGCAATTTCCGGGGTTTAAACTAAGCATGTTATTAACGGCTGTAGAATTCAACGATAAGAGCTTCGTTAATTTCAGCAGCAAGTTCGCTGCGCTCTGGAAGACGTACGAATGAACCGACTTTAGTGTCAGCATTGAATGTAACGTACTCAGGAACATAGTTGTTCACTTCAAGAGCTTCGTTTACAACGTTAAGGTTTTGAGATTTTTCACGAAGTGAAATCTCTTGACCAGGTTTTACGCTGTAAGATGGGATGTCAACGCGCTTGCCGTCAACTAGGATATGTCCGTGGTTGACAAGTTGGCGTGCTGCACGACGAGTGCGTGCAAGACCCATGCGGTATACTAGGTTGTCAAGGCGAGTTTCAAGAAGGATCATGAAGTTTTCACCATGCTTACCAGGCATTTTACCAGCTTTGTTGAAAACAGTTTTGAATTGACGTTCGTTCACGCCGAACATGAAACGAAGTTTTTGTTTCTCTTGTAATTGCAATCCGTATTCGGAAAGTTTTTTACGTTGTGTAGGACCGTGTTGTCCTGGTGCGTAAGGGCGTTTTTCGATTTCTTTTCCAGTACCGCTTAGCGAAACGCCAAGACGACGGGAAAGTTTCCATGATGGACCTGTATAACGAGCCATGAAAGACTCCTCCTCTTAAATTGGTTTTATTTTGTTGTAAAATAAGAACCAGATGCATTCAATTCTTGTGCCATTCTATACTCTTGCATCCTCGCCTCAGCAGCCTCGAGGTTACGCGATACACCTTTTTGAAAGGAATAGACTGGACAGCATGAATCATACAACTGCTGCAACTATTTTACACAAGGTCCATCATACCAACTCTGCAAATGAGAGTCAAGTTTTTTTGTTTGAATCAAAACGGCGAAAAGTCCTATTCAAAAAGCTGTTAAATATAGGATAAATACATTAGAATATGAATATAGACATATATTTTAAGGGACGTATAGATGAGGGTGATAGGATGAATGACTATAGATCGATGCTAAATGAATTGAAATGTGCAATATTCGATTTACTTTCCAGCAGTTTCGATGAGCTACAGTTGGAGACTACGCTAGTTGAATTCAAGAAACTATTCATGAATTGTTTTGAAATCCCGAATTCAGACATACTTCTGTATGATAATAATCGCTTCATACCTTTATCCCTAGGTGAAGAAAGCGCATCCATATCAAATGATTCGATGAAGGATCATCCGATTTTAAATGTTTCATTTATATCGAACGTTGCACACGTTGGTTCTGAATACGCAGACGACTCTCTCGTAATCCGGGATTACGAGCTTAACCCGCTAGGCGCTGTACTTTTTAAGTCAACGGAGAAATGGCTTGAATTTGCCTCAACTCCTTACTTGAAGGAATTGAAAAAAGTATTTGGAACTTTTTTTAGTCAAGTTGTGAAGATTCGTCAGCTTTATGATAAGGAAAAGACCTATAGACGACTATTTGAAGTGACTGAGCTCTTTAATTCTACAATGGAAAGCAATGTCATCCTTGAAGGAATGATGGGGGCTGTATCCAAGTCGTTTCCCGCGTATGAAGTACATCTGCTCCTGTCACATGAGCAAAAAGGGAAAATTAAGGAATACCGGTTATTTGATTATTTAAATGAACGCGCCTCGGCCGTGGATGCTTTCCTTTCAGGGGAGATGACTGTTGAAAAGGCCTTGGATCTATCATGCAATTTGATGAATGCACCGATTCGTGGCAGGCAGGGTATTTATGGAGTATTGCAGATCATGGCTCCGAAAGACACTGAATTTACAGTGACACAAAAGAATTTCATTAGGCTGATTTCAAATGCGGCGGGAAGTGCTCTTGAAAACGCGAGTCTTTACGAACAATCACATCGGCTTGTGAACGATTTGCAATTAGTGAATGAAGCTTCTAGAAAATTGAACAGTAATTTGGATCTTCAAGAGATGATTGCATTTCTTATGACACAATTTAAGAAAGCATTTCAACCGAGTGAAATGGCTTTTGTTTTTAATGAAGATTACGACATAGCACCTATCAGCACTTCATTTTTCCAGGACGATGCAGGTGCGGAATTTGTGGATAAGATCTTTGCCCGATTCAGTATGGGGGAGGAAGCGATCTTTGATGCGAATGTTAAAAACTGTGAGGGCGATGGAAATTCATTTAAATCGCTAGTCGCACTTCCTATTACAAATAGGGGAGATATGATTGGATTTGTCGTTCTATTGCATAAAGAAGAATACTTTTTCTCTTTCGATAGCTTCAAACTGATGCGATCCCTTATTAGTCATTCATCATTGGCGATTTCGAATATATTGCTTCGAGATCAATTACAAGAACTTGTCGATAAAGACAATTTAACGAAATTGTACACACGAACGTATTTAGACAAATCGGTCGCAGCCGCCATTAATAAAAAGGAAGAAAGTATATTTTTATTACTGGACGTTGATGATTTCAAAATGGTTAATGATAGTTACGGTCATACAACCGGAGATGAGGTTTTGCGGCAAATATCATCTTTCATCCTATCGAAAATTAAAGGGTTTGGAATTGCAAGTAGATGGGGTGGGGAGGAAATTGCAATTTTCTTGCCGTCAATGAAAATGAAAGATGGAATTGAATTCGCAAAAATGCTTGTTGAAAGCATTCCTGCGCAGACGAATCCTCAAGTGACAGTTTCAATTGGTATGAGCAGGTGGTCGCCGACTGACGGCACTTCTTACAAGGAAATTTTCCAATTCACGGACAAGGCCCTTTATCGTGCCAAAAATAACGGGAAAAATCAATACATCATACATGGAGTCTCATCAAGCAAATGAAAAATGTTGCTGATGAGACTCTTTTTCTTTCATAGAAAAAAGAGTAGAATGAAAATAGGGAATGTAAGTGCTTACAAAAACAGAAGGGTGGAATAGAAATGAAAAAAGATACACTTCATAAAGACACGCTTGTTGTACATGAAGGCTATGATGATTCTTTGCATCATGGAAGCTTGGCGGTGCCGCTATATCAAACATCCACATATGCATTTGAAAATGCATTGCAAGGGGAAAAGCGATTTTCAGGAGAAGAAGCGGGGAACATTTACTCAAGATTAGGCAGTCCGACGGTCCAAGTGCTTGAAAAAAGAATGGCTGCGCTTGAAAACGGTGCAGGTGCACTCGCATTCGGTTCCGGCATGGCTGCGGTTAGTTCAATTCTCGTCCATTTGACGAAAGCCGGAGATCACATTATATGTTCAAGGGGAATCTATGGTTGTACGTTCGGTCTGCTAGGAATCATGAAAGAAAAATATAATATTACCCATAGCCTCATCAGTATGACGACAGAAGAGGAAATTGAAAAAGAGATTACACCGGAAACGGTCTGTATTTATGTAGAAACGCCGATAAATCCGACAATGGAATTGGTGGATTTACAAAAGGTCGTAAATGTTGCTAATCGACATGGCTTGAAAGTTGTAGTCGATAATACGTTCACCTCCCCTTATTTACAAAACCCGATTGATATCGGAGCAGACTTTGTACTGCACAGTGCAACGAAATATATTAATGGGCATGGAGATGTTATTGCTGGTCTACTCGTTGGAAAAGATGCAGATGAAATAGAGAAGATCCGGATGACTGTACAAAAGGACTATGGCGCCATCATGTCTCCTTTTGATGCTTGGTTATTAATACGCGGGTTGAAGACGTTGCCTGTAAGGATGGATAGGCATACAGTGAACGCTGAAAAACTTCTTGTCTATTTAAAAGGCCAACAATTTGTTGAAGATATTTATTATCCGTTCGACGCAGGGAATCCGCAATTCGAAATTGCGAAGCGTCAAATGAAGGCCGGCGGTGGATTGATTTCATTTACGGTAAAAGGTGGTAAGAAAGGTGCGCAATTATTCATGGACAGCCTTTCATTAATAAAGATAGCCGTAAGTCTTGGAGATGCGGAGACGCTTATTCAACATCCGGCGACAATGACGCATTCAGGAGTGCCGGAGGCGGATCGTCTGCAAATGGGGATTACCGATTCACTACTACGTTTATCTGTAGGATTGGAGCATGCCGAGGACCTAATTGCCGATTTGACATCTGCATTTACTGTTTTGGAGCAAAATAGTTCAACATTAGCGTGAAAAAAACATGGCCCGACAACTTTCTGTCGAGCCATGTTTTTGTTATAAATGTTTAATAAGTATTTTCACGACTTCTTCAAGACCTTTTTGATCGTCTTCATTAAAGCGGTTAAGCTCGGGGCTATCAATATCGAGCACTCCAAGAACTTCTCCGTCTTTTACGAGCGGCACGACGATTTCCGAGCGAGAAGCCGCATCACAAGCGATATGGCCTGGGAATTGATTGACGTCCGGAACGAGTATGGTTTTTCCCTCTGCAGCAGCAGTGCCGCATACCCCTCTTCCGAGCGGAATTCGTATGCAGGCAGGTAAGCCTTGGAACGGACCAAGGACAAGTTCATCGTTTCCATCCATCAAATAAAAGCCGACCCAATTAATACGGTCGAAAAATTGATTAAGCAAAGCGGATGCGTTACTTAAGTTAGCATATCGGTTTGGTTCGCCGGATAGCAAGGCATCGAGCTGCTTCGTCAGTTGGCTGTATTTTTCTGTTGGGACATTTGAATAATCAATCGCAGTATACAAAAAAAGCACCCCCTAAAATAGTCATACATACAGTATACGTTCCATGCAGTATTTCTACAAATTTCGTTGGTTTTGACGAAAAAACACCTTTTTCCCTATAATTCGTTCCTTTTCGATACGAAAACACTTTAAACATGTTACTATATAAGATAATATTATTTTAGCATCAATTGAAAATAATAAGGGTGATTACGATTTATCGATATATTTTGGGACGACTTGCAACTTCCAAAGAGTCGACATCGTCTGTAATCACTTATCAATATAAACGAAAACGATAAAAACTTCATATTTAGTGACTTCGGAATAGGGGGATCACAATGATGAAATACTTCATCATTCCAATTATAATTTTAATTGTGCTTATCACGATCGCATTTTTATTCAGGCGTAAACATATAAGTGAAATCGGCAGGCTAGAGCATGAAAAGATGCAGATTCAAAACAAGCCGATCTTTGAAGAAATGATGAAAGTTAAACAATTGAATATGACAGGTGAAACCGAAGAGAAATTCGAACGTTGGCGGAATGAGTGGACAGAAGTTGTTGACGTACATATGCCTAAAATCGATTCAATGCTGTTTGATGCGGAAGATATGATCGATCGGTTCCGTTTCAAAAAGGCGACGTTGACGGAAAAAGAAATCCAAGAAAAAATCCGACAATGTGATAAGAGAAAGAACGACATATTGGAAGAACTGAATGAATTAATAGGCAGCGAAGAAAAGAATCGAATTGAAATCGAAAAACTGCATGAACAATATCGCCTGGCGCGCAAGACGATATTGGCGCATCAGCACTCTTTCGGTATGACGGTTGAACCATTGGAGAAAGAACTGGAATCTTTTGCTCCTAAATTTGAAGAGTACGATGAATTGACGGCTAATGGAAACTATTTGCAAGCGCGTGAAATCGTCATTACCCTTGTATCAAAGGGCGAAAATCTCTCGACGCTTATCCATGATATTCCATCCTTATTAACGGATCTGCAAAGCAAGATTCCTGCTTCCATTCGGGAATTGCGGAATGGGATAAAGGAAATGGAAGAACAATCGTATAATTTAGCGCATCTGGAGATTCCAAAACAAATGGATGAAATGGAAATGAATATCGAGGAACTATTACAAAAAATGTCCGATCTGGATATTGATACCGTGCGCCAAAATGCAATGGAAATGTTCGACCGGATTGAAACATGCTATGATTCATTAGAAAATGAGGTCAACGCAAGGCATTACATTGAAATGTATTTTGAAGAAGTGGAAGAATCGTTGGCGACCATCACAAGTTTGACGAAAGAGACATTCAACGAAGCGGCGTATGTCCAACAAAGTTATCGGTTGGAAGAAAAAGAGGCAAAATTACCGCAGTTGAACTTAAAAAAGCTTGAAACTCTCCAAAAACGATATGATACATTGAAAATCTTGCTTGAGGATAAGGAATCAGCCTACTCTTCCCTACAAGCAGAGCTTAAGCAGATCACTGATGAGCTTGAAGGAATTGAAGAGGAACGAGAAAGTCTTGCCAACCGTATGAAAAACTTACGAATCGATGAAAATAACGTTAGAAATCGATTGAATGACCTCTCACGGGATCTTCAAAATACGGACAGGATGCTTCACCGTGGAAATATACCAGGCATTCCGGACGAAATGGATGCGCGGCTTGAAGAGGCGGAGGAGCAGCTTTACCTTGTCAGCCAAAGTTTGCAGGAAGTACCGCTCAACATCACAGTCGCGGAAAGTTACTTGGCTAATGCCGATCGTGTCGTAGAAGACGTAAAAGGCAAAGTGGAAGAGCTGTTGGAAAATGTTATGCTAATTGAACGGATCATCCAATATGGAAACCGATATCGCGCCTCCAATCCGGAGATGCATGAGCGTTTGTTAGACGCGGAAGAATCATTCAGGCAATTCCGTTATGCCAAAGCTCTAGAAGAAGCCGCCACAGCAGTCGAAGCGGTCGAGCCTGGAGCGATAAAACGGATTGAGGAAATGTTGAAAGAGCATGTGTAAAGCAAAGTAACATAAAAAGCCACCGGCATATAGAGTGCAGGTGGCTTTGTCATTCGAAAAGCGAAAGGCGCTTGCTCAGATGCGACAGGCATAAGGCGAAGATACGGCGTGGCGGTTTTTGCCACAGAGTAGCTTTGACTTATGACCCGAGCATCTAGCGCCTGTAGCTGGACAGCGAAAAGCGAAAGGCGAAAGGCTTTTTTAAAGAAAGGGAAATTGTAATGATTTATTTTGATAATAGTGCAACAACGCAGCCCGATGAAAGTGTTCTTGAATCTTTCATCGCCGCTAATATAAAATATTATGCCAATCCGGCATCGATACATGTAATGGGAAGAGAAGCGGAGGCTTTACTAAACCGTTCAAAAAAACAAATGCTGTCCATCGTCGACAACGAGGACGGAGAAGCTATATTAACTTCCGGGGGAACCGAATCGAATAATTTAGCCATCCTCGGTCTCTCCGAAGCATACAAGTCACGAGGCAACCATATTATCACTACTCAAATCGAACACCCTTCCATTTTGAATGCCTGCAGACAACTGGAACAAACCGGATTTGATGTTGAGTATCTCGCTGTAGATGAACAGGGCAGGATTTCAATAGAAGAATTAACAGCGAAGCTGAAAAAAGAAACGATCCTTGTTAGCATTATGCATGTCAATAACGAAATCGGGACGATTCAACCTATTCGCCAATGTGCTGAATTGATTAAACGCAACAGTCGTGCTATTTTCCATTCAGATTGCGTCCAAAGTTTCGGAAAATTGCCAGTTAGCATGGAAGAGTTAGGCGTGGATGCGATCACGATTTCAGCTCATAAAGTAAATGGTTTAAAAAACTCCGGCGTATTGCTTTTGAAAAAAGGTATTAAGCCCAGTCCAATCAATTTTGGCGGCGGGCAGGAAAACGGGATAAGAAGCGGAACAGTATCAGTGCCAAATGCTGTCGCGATGGCAAAAGCGATGCGAATCAGTTCTGTGAAAGAAGAAAGAACCAATTTTCGGGAATGGCGAAATATGCTCGTCGAGGCATGTGGAACTATTGAGAAGGTCCAAGTCCTGTCTCCTTTGGACGGTGCACCACATATCGTCTCACTTGCGTTTAAATCGATAAAAGGAGAAGTGGCAGTCAATTATTTTCAAGAGCAAGGCATCATCATTTCAACTTCGAGCGCTTGTTCATCGAAAAATAAAAAAGCCAGCCATGTCATCGAAACGATCGGCTTGGACAATAAGTTTAAAAACGGTGTCATCCGTGTAAGTTTCGGCAACACTAATACAAAAGAACAGGTGAAAGAATTTATAGACGTCTTACACCGTTTCATGGAATTGATTGAGAAGGGAATGTAACTGATGGAGTGGAATGAAATTTTAATTAGGTATGGTGAGTTATCTTTAAAGGGCCGAAACCGAAATGTGTTCGTACGTAAATTGAAAAACAATATAAAAGACGCGATGCGGGATTTACAGTCAGTACGTTTAAAAGCTGAGCGGGATCGAATGTTTTTAGTCGCAGATGATGAAGAAGATATGAAAAAAGCAATTGAAAGGCTACCACATATTTTTGGAATTCAGTCTTTCAGTCCAGTTGCTAAATGTGAAGCAGATCTCGATGCTATCAAAAAGAAAGCCATTGACGTCATCGGTTCAGGGGAAACAACAGGGCGGACTTTTAAAGTAGAGATAAAACGCGCAGACAAAACATTTCCTTATGTGACGGGAGAACTGCAGCAAGAAATCGGTGGGCATGTACTGAGCCAATTTCCGGAACTTGTCGTACAAATGAAAAAGCCGGATATCCTTTTACTCGTCGATATCCGCAAAGACGGAGCTTTTCTTACGTCAAAAGTATTTAAAGGTGCAGGTGGGATGCCAGTCGGTTCCAACGGACATTCACTGCTGATGCTTTCTGGAGGGATAGATAGTCCGGTTGCCGGTTATCTTTTGATGAAGCGCGGTGTATCGATAGATGCGATCCATTTTGCAAGTCCGCCTTATACAAGTGAATTGGCAAAACGAAAAGTAACGGATTTGACGGAACAGCTCAGTTCATTCGGTGCGTCCGTCCGTCTGCATATCATCCCTTTTACAGAGTTGCAACAAGCAATTGTGAAACAAGTTCCGGATAATTTATCGATGACAACAACGAGAAGAATGATGCTTCAAATTGCAGATAAAGTACGAGAAGAGATCGGTGCATTAGCAATAATAACTGGTGAAAGTCTTGGGCAGGTTGCCAGTCAAACGCTTGACAGTTTAACGGCTATTAATGAAGTGACAGCGACACCAATCTTAAGGCCGCTTATTGCGATGGATAAACTGGAGATTATCGATATCTCCCAAAAAATTGGGACATACGATATTTCAATAAGACCTTATGAGGATTGCTGCACCATTTTTACACCTTCCAATCCTAAAACAAAACCTAAAATCGAAAAGGTTCAACACTTTGAAAGCTTCTTTGATTTTCCGCCTTTGATTGATGAAGCGGTTAGAAATAGAACGACTATCGAGGCATTCGAACAGCGTCAAGCAGATGCCGATTTTTCCGACTTGCTGTAAGTAAGGAAAAAATTCCCGTTAAAACCTCCTGCATGAATTTCCGGAAACGGACCATTCTATTGTCACAAGGAGGTGACAACAACATGGCTAACAACAACAGCGGCAACTCAAACCAACTCCTCGTACCAGGGGTACAACAAGCTATCGACCAAATGAAGAACGAAATCGCGGCAGAATTTGGTGTTAACCTTGGACCGGACTCCACATCGCGTGCCAACGGATCCGTCGGCGGAGAAATCACTAAGCGATTAGTGCGTCAAGCCCAACAGCAAATGAACGGTTACCAAAAATAAAAGTGCATGAAAACTGTCCCGAATCTAACTTCGGGGCAGTTTTTTGAAAAAATTACCATTTAGAAAATCAAAATCCTTTGCATGATTTTCCGGATACGGACCATTCTATAGTTACAAGGAGGTGACAACGACATGCCAAACAACAACAGCGGCAACTCAAATCAGCTTCTAGTACCAGGAGTTCAACAAGCCATCGACCAAATGAAGAACGAAATTGCAGCAGAATTTGGTGTTAACCTTGGACCGGACTCCACATCGCGTGCCAACGGATCCGTCGGCGGAGAAATCACTAAGCGATTAGTGCGTCAAGCCCAACAGCAAATGAACGGTTACCAACAACAATAATAATTTCATGAAAGCTGTCTCGGAAATTTATTTCCGAGGCAGTTTTTCATTATAAAGCGGAAGGAGGCATTTAGCCACGACAGTTAGAGCAAAGATGTGCTCGTAACGCTTCGCTTTTTCTCGCAAAAGCCGTTCTTCGTAACGGCTTTCACTGGAGAGCTTGAAAAAAAGTGCTCTTTGCCTTTTCTTTCAAGATCGAAGTGACCCGAGACTGCCGCCTGGAGCTGGATTGAATTCTGTGATTTGATTATCCCACAGTCTTCACATTCACCGTTTGGATTATTCAAGGATATGCAAGAAAAATAAATATGTTTTGAACTTTCCGCGATGAATTTGTATAATTAGGACATACAAAAGGGGGAGAGACGAATGAATCGCGAACAATTGATGGCACCTGAGAAGTATAACCTCGTTTCTGAATTCGAAAAGTATGCAACTGGTGATGGAAAGCGTGCGCTTATTTATGTTAACTCGAAAGGGCAAGAGCAGGAAATTACATATGACGAATTGATGGTTTCTGCTAATAGAGCAGCAAATGTTTTTCTTGAGAGTGGATTAGCAAAGGGAGACGTAATCCTCGTTATGGTTCCGCGTCTGATTGATGCCTATGTTACGTATATCGGCGCTTTGAAGGCAGGTATTGTAGTTATCCCTAGCTCAGAAATGTTGCGTTCATCCGATATTGAATACCGCTTGGAGCATAGTGGTGCAAAAGCGATCGTTGCCTATGAAGCATTCATGGATCAGTTTGAGTCCGTCAATAATTTAGACGAAGTTCAATTATTTGTTATTGGTGAAGCGAAGGAAGGACAGAAATCATTAACGCACTTAATGGAGTCGGCTTCATCTGATTTTGAGGGGACTGAAACGGATGGAACGGATATGGCATTTCTATCCTATACATCGGGTACGACAGGAAAACCAAAAGGAGTCGTCCATACGCATGCTTGGGGATATGCCCATTTGCGTACAGCGGGACCGAACTGGCTTGGCATTGAAGAGGGAGACGTTGTTTGGGCGACAGCTGCACCCGGTTGGCAGAAATGGATATGGACGCCATTCCTATCCGTCCTTGGCAGTGGAGCAACAGGTCTTATATATGATGGACGCTTCGATGTGAAGGTCTATTTGGAAATGATTAAGAAATATGAAGTGAATGTGCTTTGTTGTACGCCTACTGAGTACCGTTTCATGGCAAAGGCAGATAACCTTCAGAAATATGATCTCTCTTCGTTAAAAAGTGCGGTATCCGCCGGTGAGCCGTTGAATAGGGAAGTCATTGATACTTTCAAAAATGTTTTTGATCTTCCTGTAAGGGATGGATACGGTCAAACAGAGAATACGTTGCTTGTCGGAACGATGCTCGGTATGGAAGCAAGACCTGGGTCGATGGGAAAACCTACACCAGGGAACCGTGTAGATATTATCGATGAAGAAGGCAAGCCCGTATCCCCTGGTGGAGTTGGCGATATTGCTGTCCATATTTCTACCCCAGCCCTCTTCAAAGAATATTTGAACGACCCAGAACGCACGAACATGCAGTTCAGAGGCGAATATTATGTAACTGGAGATCGTGCAAAGTTGGATGAGGATGGCTATTTCTGGTTTGAAGGACGTGGGGATGATATTATCATAAGCTCGGGTTATACAATTGGACCGTTTGAAGTCGAAGATGCATTGACAAAGCACACCGCTGTCCGTGAATGTGCTGTCGTTGGAAGCCCTGATGAAGTTCGAGGGAGCATTGTGAAAGCATTCATTGTCTTGCGTGATCCTAACTTGGAGCAGAGCGAGGATTTGGTGAAAGAATTGCAAGAACATGTGAAGACGCTAACGGCACCCTATAAATATCCGCGCACAATCGAATTTGTAACGGAATTGCCGAAGACCGCTTCGGGAAAAATTATGCGCGTCGAGTTAAGGAAAGCTGAACAACGTAAATAAGTATGTAGACCGTCCTTTACCGAGGCCACTGAAAAAGTCCAAATTAGTTGATTTCCGCTTCAGTCGGACGCTTTCCGCGGGGCGGGCGGTGAGCCTCCTCGTCCGCGTCGCTTTGCTTTGGCTCCCTGCGGGGTCTCACCTGTCCCGCTGATCCCGCTGGAGTCGCCGACTTCCGCTTCAATCAACGGAGACTGCTTGGAATCTAATCGTCTTTATATAAATGAAATGATACGAGCCCATCATCAATAAAATTGATGATGGGCTCGTTGTATCTGCGGTATAATTGATGTATTACATTCAGGTGGTGTCCCGATGATTTCAAACCAAGAAACGTTAAACCTTAGCCCATTTATGGCGATTTACGATATTGTTGTGCCGCAAGATAATCAGCTTCGTCAAATCAATGAGCTAGTTGACTTCTCTTTTGTGTACGAGGAATTAAAAAAATAAATATTGTCCCGATAACGGTCGCAACGCAGTGTCACCGATCCGGATGTTCAAATATTTATTACTAAAAGCGATCTTTGAGTTATCGGATATTGATGTCGTAGAGCGTTCTAAATATGATATGTCGTTTAAATATTTTCTTGATATGGCACCTGAAGATGCAGTGATTGATCCTAGTTCCTTAACGAAATTCCGCAGACTCCGCCTCCAAGATGTGGGGTTATTGGACTTGCTGATTCAAAAGACAGTTGAAATCGCATTGGACAAAAAGTTAATCAACAGTAAAACAATAATTGTGGACGCTACACATACGAAAGCACGCTATAATCAAAAATCACCGGTAGAGTTTTTAAGGGAGAAATCGAAAAACGCACGAAAAGCTGTGTACATAATTGATGAATCGATGAAAAAGAAATTCCCACCGAAACCCACTTCTAACGAAGTTGCAGGTGAATTAACGTATTGTGAAAAGGTCATTTCAGCCATTGAAAAAGAGAGCCACTTAGTGAATATTCCAGCGATCAGGGAAAAGTTGAATGTATTAAAAGAAGTTGTGGAAGATTATACGGAACAGCTTGATTACTCAAGGGATCCAGATGCACGAGTAGGTCATAAGACAGAAGACTCTTCTTTCTTTGGCTATAAAACGCATATTGCGATGAATGATGAACGATTAATTACAGCGGCAATCGTGACAACAGGTGAACAAAGTGATGGAAAGTATCTGCAAGAGTTAATTGAAAAAAGCCATGCTACGGGCATGGAAATTGAAACGGTTCTTGGGGATACGGCCTACTCTGAGAAAGTTAATATTCACTACGCGAAAGAAAATGGGCTTCAATTAGTTTCAAAATTAAATCCGCAAATTACACAAGGTGGTCGTGCGAAAGAAGATGAATTTGAATTTAATAAAGATGCAGGGATGTATGTTTGTAAAGCAGGCCATATGGCTATTCGAAAAGCACGCACAAATAAAAAGGATGTAGGGAAAAATCAACGCCAGACGTATTATTTTGATGTCGAGAAATGTAAGGTATGCCCGTTGAGAGAGGGCTGTTATAAGGAAGACGCTAAAAGTAAGACCTATTCTGTGACGATTAAATCAACGGAACATAAAGATCAGGAAGCATTTCAAAATAGTGAGGAATTTAAAGAAAAGGCAAAATCCCGCTATAAAATTGAAGCGAAGAATAGCGACTTGAAACATAGACACGGGTATGATGTAGCCACATCCGCGGGTCTATTTGGAATGCAGATACAAGGAGCGTTGGCCATATTTGCGGTCAATCTCAAACGGATTAGGACGTTAATGAAGGACTCAGAGTAAGAAAAAATGAAAGAAAAAGACGTTATTTCGTTCAATTTCGAACGAAATAACGTCTTTTTTAATTTAGGCTCACTTATGAGGCTTAAAACCGTAGGTTTTTCAGCGGCCTCTCCTTTACCGGGGCGGTTTTTTCTTTGCTTTACGGCAATTAGTGGAAGGTCTATAATGGACTAATATTTTACC